>DATMYF010000179.1:0-13961 GCA_035561075.1 Bryobacteraceae bacterium | reverse complement strand
TTGAAGACCACTTCGGGGTCGAGGCCGGCGCGTTTAGCCAGCACCAGAGCTTCACCCATCGCAGCGATATTGCACGCCACCATGATCTGATTCGCCAGCTTGGTCACGTTGCCCGCGCCTACGTCGCCGGTGAGGATCACGGAGGAACCCATGGCCGCGAGTACCGGCTGCAGTTCGTCGAAGACACTCTGCTTGCCCCCCACCATGATGGCCAGCGAGCCATCGACGGCCTTTGGCTCACCGCCGCTGACCGGGGCGTCCAGGAACTCCACCCCGCGCGCGGCGCAAGCAGCCGCCACTTTCTGGGAAACCAGGGGACTGATGGAACTCATGTCCACGATGGTGGAGCCGGGACGCGCGCCTTCGAGCACCCCGTCGGGGCCGAGGACCGCCTGCTCCACCTCTGGACCGTCCGGCAGCATGGTGATGATGATTTCGGAGCGGGCGGCCACGTCTTTCGAGGATGCTCCCCGGGCGGCGCCCGCGGCCACCACCTCGTCCACCGCGGCGACGGTTACGTCATAGACCACCAGGGTGTGGCCCGCCTTCATCAGGTTCTTCGACATGGGCTTGCCCATGATCCCAAGCCCTACAAAGCCGATCTTTCGCGACATAGGCTGTTCTCTCGAAGGTTGATTATATCGCCACGTCGCCCGCCAGCCGGGTTAGAATCGTGTGCATGACCGCCACCACGCGCCGTGGTTTTCTGGCCGCAGCCGGCACTTCGGTCCTGGCCGGCGCTGGGCTGCCCATGCGCCTGGGCGCCCCCGTGTTCCTCAAGACCGACGACCCCGCCGAACTCGCACGCGAACATCGCCGCCTGGGTTACAGCGCCGCGTACTGCCCCAATGCCGACGCGGAGGATACGGTCCGCACGCGTGCGATCGAAAAGGCCTTCGCGGCGGAGAACGTGGTCATAGCGGAGGTGGGGGCGTGGCGGAATATGCTCGACCCGGACCCCGCCAAGCGGCGTGAGAACATTCATTACGTGAGCCGGCGGCTGGCCTTGGCCGAAGCCGTGGGGGCGCGCTGCTGCGTGGATATCGCGGGATCGTTCCACCCCACCGTCTGGTACGGCCCGCACCCCAGAAATCTTTCGAAGGAGTTCTTCGACGCCACGGTGGAAAACACGCGCCGGGTAATCGACGAAATCCGGCCCAAGCGCACCAGATTCACGCTGGAAATTATGGGGTGGGCGCTGCCCGACGGTCCCGATTCCTACCTGCAACTGCTCAAGGCCATCGACCGGAAGGCCTTCGGCGTCCATCTGGACATTTGCAACGGCATCAATTCACCGGCACGCTTCAATGGAAACGCCGCCTTCACGGAGGAGTGCTTCCGGAAACTGGGGCACTGGATCGCCTCCTGCCACGCCAAGGACCTGGAGTGGAAGATCGAGATGAACGTGCATTTCGTGGAGGTGGTTCCCGGGCGGGGCGGCATCGATTACCGGCCGTACCTGCGGGGCCTCTCGCGATTGCCCTCCGACGCGCCCCTCATGCTCGAACACCTCAAGACCGCCGAGGAGTACACAGAGGGCGCCGCCTACATCCGCAAGGTGGCACGGGAAGAAGGACTGCGGTTCGCGTGATTTTGCGAGGAGAGTTATGACGAGACGAACGTTTTTCGCCGCTTCTGCGGCAACTGCGGCTATGGCCGCTCCTACCCGGCTGCCCATCAAAAAGGGCGTGATCATCGGGATGGTGGAACCCAGGTCCCTGAGCTACGCGGACCGGTTTAAGATTGCCCGTGACGCGGGCTTCGATGTCGTCGAGTGCACGACCATCACGGATGAGAAGGAAGCCGAGGAGATCAAGAAGGCGTCGGAATCCTCCGGAATCCCCATCAAGTCCGTGATGAACATGGCGCACTGGAAGTACCCGCTCTCTTCGAGCGATCCGGCCGTGGTGGCGGAGAGCGTGAGGGGGATGGAAATCAGCTTGCGCAACGCGCACCTCTGGGGCGCTGACGCCGTGCTGCTGGTACCCGCGGTAGTAGACCCCCAGACCAGCTACCAGGATGCCTGGACCCGCTCCACGGCCCAGATCAAGAAGATGATCCCTCTGGCCCAGCGGCTGAAGGTAATCATCGCGGTGGAGAATGTCTGGAACAAGTTCCTGGTCAGCCCGCTCGAGATGGCCAACTACGTGGACCAGTTCAAGAGCCCTTGGGTGCGCTCCTATTTCGACGTCGGCAACGTGGCTCTGTTCGGCTACTCGCAGGATTGGATTCGCACGCTCGGCAAGCGCATCGTGAAGGTTCACCTGAAGGACTTCAAGTTCGCCAAGCGCGTGGCCGAGTTTACGCCGCTACGGGAAGGCGAGCTCGACTGGAAGGCGATCCACAAGGCGCTGGGCGAGATCGGCTACAACGGTACGGCCACCGTGGAGCTTCCGGGCGGTAATCTGGAATACCTCAAAGAGGTGAGCCGGCGCGTCGATTTGATCCTGAATGGTGCATAACCTGTTACTTTAAACATAAATGGGTAAGTTCCTGATTGGATTGGTCGCGGGCGCCCTCCTGGCTATCCTGCTGGTGGTTGTAGCGGTGTTCGCCGCCCTGAGGATGAGGGCGGCGCCCCCGGCCATTGCCGGCGGCTCAACCCTCGTCCTTACGCTCGATGGCGACATTCCGGAACGGCCCCCCGTGGAGTTCCCCTTCGCCATTTTCGGCTCCCAGAGCCGGCCGACGGTCACCAACATTTGGATGATGTTGAAGATGGCCGCCGCGGATAAACGGATCAACGCGGTCGTGCTGGCCCCCCGGTCGATTGACGCGGGCTGGGGCAAGCTGGACGAAATGCGCTCCGCGCTGGAGCAGTTCCGCAAATCCGGGAAGCCGTTATGGGCCTTCCTCCGCAGCCCCGGCACGCGCGAGTACTACCTGGCCACCGCGGCCGAGCGCATCTACCTGGCGCCGCAGGACCCCGTAATGCTCAAGGGCATGCGGGCGGAGATGATGTTCTTCCGGGGCGCCCTGGACAAGCTGGGGGTGGATGTTCAGATCGCCCATGCCGGCAAGTACAAGGATTTCGGGGACATGTTCACCCGCACGGAGATGAGCCCGGAAACGCGCGAGGTGACCAACAGCATCCTGGACGTGCTCTACGGGAATCTGGTGACCAGGATCGCCGAGGCTCGCAAGAAAAGCCCCGAGGAGGTGCGCGCGCTCATCGACAAGGGGCCGTTTCTTGCCTCGGAAGCGCGCGATGCGGGCCTGGTGGACGCGCTGCGCTTTGAAGACCAGGTATTCGGAGAACTGAAGACTCGGCTGAAAGTCAATGAAATCAAGAAGCTCTCGACGGCGCGATACATGCGGATTCCGCCAGGCTCGCTGGGTCTTGAGGGCCGCAGCCGCATCGCCCTGCTGGTAGGCCAAGGCACGATCACCCGGGGATCGCCGGACGATAGCGGACTCAGCGAACAGGGTATTACCTCGGAGGGCTTTACCAAACTGCTGCGTCGTGTGGCGGCGGACGGCTCGATTCGGGGCGTGGTCGTACGGATCGACTCGCCCGGCGGGGAGGTCACGGCGTCCGACGACATCTGGCGCGAGATGAACCTGCTGAGCAGCAAGAAGCCTGTGGTGATCTCGATGTCGGACACGGCGGCATCCGGCGGCTACTACATGGCCATGACGGGCGATCCGATTCTGGCCTACCCGGGGACGTACACGGGGTCGATCGGGGTAGTCTTCGGGAAGCCGAACCTGCGCGGATTGTACGGCAAACTGGGGATCACCAAAGACATCCTCACCCGCGGGCGATTCGCCGATATCGATTCCGACTACCGGCCGCTCGATCCAGCCGAATTGGCGAAGCTCGAAAGTGGTATCGAGGCGAGCTACCGGGATTTCGTGGGCAAAGTGGCCGAAGCCAGGAAAAAGAAGTTCGAGGAGATCCATACGGTTGCGCAGGGCCGCGTCTGGCTGGGCGCCCAAGCTAAATCCCGAGGCTTGGTGGACGAGTTGGGCGGCCTCGACCGGGCAATCGAGCTGGTAAAGCAGAAGGCCAAAATCCCGGCGGGGGAGAAGGTGACCCTGGTGCCTTACCCGCCACGCCGCAACCTGCTGGACGTCTTGATGCGGCGGAGCGCGGAAGATGCCATTGAAGCGGGCCTGGAATCCCGCCTCGGCCCGTTGGCCAGGGTCCTTAAGGAGGCCGAGACCCGGCTGCGGCTCGAAGGCGGTCTGCTTCGGCTGATGCCCTACGCGATAGACGTCCGCTGACGTTTATCGCCCGGCCGTTTTTCTTGCGTCCGCCCTTCCGAATGAGTCATTATGGGAGAGACGTTCGGGAACCTCATGTAGAGCGCAGCAATACGGCACCACTCTCGCGGCACCGCCATTCCGGCGCTCAGGGTGTCCTGACGTCCGGACGTGTTCGATGGCGGAAACCCTGCTATTTTTTACCGAACTGCTGGGTATGCCGGTGCATGACCGCAAAGGCCGCCGGATCGGCCGGGTCAAGGACGCCGCGCTGGTTCCGCTCATCCATCCCTCCCGCGTTGACCGCTACCTCGTTGGCGGCGCCTGGACCTGGCTGACCATCCGGTTCGACCAGATCGAATCCATATCCCTCGAAAAAGGCATCTATCTCTGCGATGAGAAGCTCATGCCGTACCACGAAGATGAGTACATGCTGCGCTTCAGCCGCGACTTGCTGGACCAGCAGATCATCGACGTCAACGGGCGCAAGGTGGTGCGGGTAAACGACATCACATTCCGGCTGGACCGGGAGAACGGTGGGACCGATATTCTGACGGTCCTCGACGTAGACGTGGGGATCCGGAGCATCCTGCGGCGGCTCCTTCAGGGTACCCTGCCCAAGCGGATGATTCGCCGGCTCCAGAGCGCCATCCCGCCCAACTCCATTCGTTGGGAGTACTGCAACATTGTCGAGCCCGACCCCCTGCGGCGGCTGCGGCTGAACATTTCCAACCAGAAACTCGAGAAACTCCACCCGGCAGACCTGGCCGACATCATGGAGGAACTGAGCCCCGCCGAGCGCGAGTCGATCGTCGAGACCATCGATAACGAGGCGGCCGCCGAAGCGCTACAGGAGATCCACCCCAGGATGCAGGCCAGCATTCTCGAATCACTGGAACCCGAGAAGGCCGCCGATATCGTCGAGGAGATGTCGCCGGACGAGGCGGCCGACGCGCTCTCGGAACTCGAGGACGAGACTTCCGAGGGCATCCTGGAGGAGATGGAGTCGGAACCGAAGACGGAGGTGGAGGAGTTGCTGGAATACCGCGAGGACACCGCCGGCGGCATGATGAATACGGAATACCTGGCATTGCACGAGAACGCCACCGTGGCCGACAGCCTGGAAGCGCTGCGAGGAAATGAAGAACTGCTGGACAGCGTGAACACCGTCTTCCTGGTGGACCCGGACGGGCGCCTCGCGGGCTCCGTTCCCCTGCCCCGCCTGTTCATTGCACCGCACACCGCGCGCCTCCGCGATTACGCCGTATCCCCGATGATCCACGCGTCCGTTGATGAGAAGCAGGACCGCGTCACCGAAATCTTCGACAAATACAACCTTCTGACCCTGCCCGTCGTGGACGAAGACGGCAAACTGAGCGGCGTGATCACCGCCGACGATATCATCTCCGTGCTGAGGCAGAAATAGCGGATGCCGAAAATTTTCTCCCGCCTCCGCTACCACATCGCGGTGTTTTTTGCGGTGCTGGGGCCCGGCTTCATCACCGCGGTGGTCGATAACGACGCCGGCGGCATCTTCACCTACTCCGCAGCCGGCGCCCGCTTCGGGTACCTGCCGCTGTGGACCCTGATGCCCATCGCACTGGTCCTGATCATCACCCAGGAGATGTGCTCCCGGATGGGTGCGGTCACCGGCAAGGGGCTTTCGGACCTCATCCGGGAAGAGTTCGGGCTGCGTGTGACCTTCCTGGTGATGAGCCTGCTGGTAGTGGTGAACCTCGCCAATGTAATGGCGAATTTCGCCGGCATAGCCAGTTCCCTGGAACTGTTCCACGTGAGCCGCTACATCTCAGTACCGTTATGTGCCTTCGCGGTCTGGTTCCTGATAGTGAAGGGAAGCTACCAGAGCGTGGAAAAGATTTTCCTGTTCGCGTGCGTCTTCTATGTGACATACGTGATTTCCGGAATCATGGTGAAGCCGGACTGGAAAGAGGCGGCTTTCAGCAGCGTGCAACCGGTACTGCTGCTCAATGCCGGCTATATCGAGATGCTCATCGGCATGGTGGGCACCACAATCGCGCCCTGGATGCAGTTCTACCTGCAGGCTGCGGTGGTTGAGAAGGGCATCACGGCCAAGGAATACGCGGAATCCCGCATTGAAGTCGTGGTGGGTTGCATCATGACCGTGGTGATTGCGTTTTTCATCATCGTGGCCTGCGCGGGCGCCATTTACCCAAGTATCATCACGGACGCCGCGCAAGCTGCGCTGGGCTTGCGTCCGTTCGGTAGGTACGCATACCTGCTCTTCAGCGCCGGGTTGTTCAACGCCTCGCTGTTCGCCGCCTGCATCCTACCGCTCTCGACCGCCTATTCGGTCTGCGAGGGCCTGGGCTTCGAATCGGGCGTCAACCGCCGCTTCCGGGAAGCCCCTATCTTCTACTGGCTTTACACGCTGCTGATCGTGGTTGGGGCAGGGGTGATCCTGATCCCCGGCTTCCCGCTGGTGCGGATGATCCTGCTCTCCCAGGTGGTCAACGGCATCCTGCTGCCCATCGTTCTCATCTTCATGGTCCTATTGATCAATAAGTCGGAACTGATGGGCGAATGGACCAATTCCCGAGGCTACAACCTGATCTCGTGGCTGACTGTGGTCGTGATGATAGGGCTGGCCCTGGCGCTTGCGGGCATCAGTCTCAGGCCGTCTTAACGCCGCATCCTTCAGCTAGCGATGTTGTTCCCGCAGCACGCGAGGGTCATCCATGCGGGGCGAGGGCTTCGGATCGAGCGGTTCGCGAGCCTTGTCGGGATCGAAAACTCGGGAGTCCACCGGCCGCAGTTTGTAGGGCGCGAAATCGGGCTTATCGGTGAACGTGTCGGAGAGGTCTGAAGCCGCGGCGTCGAACAGGTTGAGCGGCGGCATCCCAAGAATCCGGAAGACGGTCTTGAGCAGACCCGGAAAACTGGCGTTCACGTGGGAGACGTAATTGCGCTTGAAGTGCGGCCCCACCGCCATCAGTACGGTACGGTGCGCGTCAACGTGGTCGCGCCCGCCCTGGGCATCGTCCTCGGTGATGAAGACGGCCATCTCGCGCCACCAAGGTGTGCCGGAGAGGAATTCGAGGATACGCCCCAGCGCGTAATCGTTGTCCGCCACATAGGAGGCTTCGAACGGATAGCCGTCCTCCGGGCGCGGCTTTGCCATGTGGTCGTTGGGAAGATGGATGAAGATGAACCGTGGGAATTCCTGCCCGCCCTTGATATAGCGCTCCTCGATTTCCCGGATGAACTGCGAGGCGCGGTACTGGTCCGGGATGTTCATATTGAACTGGGGATAATCGCGCGAGGTATTTCGAAACAGCGGGTCCGGCATAGGCACGTTGGTCAGGTACCGCGCGCCGGTAGGTTTTTCCCCGGCGCCTTCCACTACGCCGGCCAGTTCGAATCCCTCGCCGAAATTGCGGAACGGGATACCGTGGCGCTCCAGATGGTGCCAGATGGCGCCGGCCTCCAACTGGTCCTCCGGGTGGACCGACGAGTTGCTTTGTGGGAAGGCCAGCCTTCCCGGCGCGGTGGTGGGAAAACGGAAATCCTTCTGTCCGCCATAGGACGCCATGCGGGAGCTTTCCACCCACGCGTTGGGGTAAGAGCCGACCACCCAGTGATGGCCGTCCACGCTCACGTCCGAATCGGCGTAGAAGTTGTCGCTGAAGGACCATCGCTCCGCCATCGAGCGGTGGTTTGGGGCGACGTCGACGTTCTTGATGCTCAGCCGCTTGAGATTGCCCGCCACATACCCTCTCTTTCCGAAACGGGCCAGGGGCGGATAACCAACCACCTTGCCGTTCGACACACGGCGGATATCACCGAACACCTCGTCAAATGTGCGGTTCTCCTTGACGATCAGGACGACATACCGAAGGGCGGCGGGCGGGGCGGCGGCAGTTGCCGGCTTGGGGCGGAAACCGTTGGCGTCCATCACCAGTGCGGTGTGGGCGTCCAACTCCTCGGCCGTGGGCAGGGAGAATGCCGAGACCGTACCGCGGCGCAGCGTCCCGATGAAGGTGTCGCCCTCTCCCAACGGGTCGCGCTCGACGTTGGGCCCGGTACCCTGCCCCCGCGCATTCGTTACGTACACGGTATTCTGTTCCACCAGCACGCGTGTCGGGAACCAGGAGACAGGCAGGTGCCCGATGACCTTCATGGTGCGGGTATCGATCACTCCCACGGCGTTGATCCCCGCCTCCGCCACCAGCAGCCAGCCAGTGGGTTCGTGGAAGGCAAGGCCCACGGGGAGCACACCGCGCAACTCCTCGAGGCCCGGAATGCGGATGGGAATCTCGGCCGCGACGCGGTTATTGGCGGCGTCGATCACGGTGATGGAATCGTTGTGCCCATTTGAGACGAAGACGCGCCCAGCCACTGCCAGAATGCCGGAGGGACTGCTGCCGCCGTGGGTCTTCTCACCGAACGGTAAGCCCGTGCGGATGAACGTCTCCACCTTGGGCCCGGCCGGATCGGAGACGTTCACCACGCAGACGGAGTTGGCCTCCTGCGCATTGGGGTCGCCCAGGCCTGGCACGTCCACGGGACCGGTTGCGGTGTCGCGGCGTGCGCCATCGCGCGCCTCCGCGGAGGGGAAGCCGAAAGCCGGGAACGGCAGGCCGGTTTCGACGGCGCGCTTGGGATCGGCTCCCGGCACCGCGCGGTATTCGAAAAGCCCCACGTTGGTGACGTACACCTTCGTGCGGTCCGCCGAAAGAGCCAGCGCGAAGGGCAGCCGCCCGAGCCGCACAGAGGACACCACCTGGTGGCGGCGCGTGTCGATCACCGCCATACGGAAGTTGGCCTGGTCCAGAACGTAGAGCAGGCTGCGCTCGGCATCGAAAGCCAGATCGCCCGTGTAGCTGTCCGTAAAGCCGCCCTGGTTGAGGTCGTAGAGTCGGCGCTGGCTGCCAGTCGAGAGATCGATAAGACGCACCCGCCCGGAGTTGCCTTCGGAAGCAAAGACACTGCCGTTACCCGAAAACGCCAGTCCCATGAAAACGCTGCGCCATTCCTCCCCGTCGCGCGATTCGCCGCGCTCTCCTTTGGGGGCCACCAAGTGCCGCACAGTCCAGGGCACGTCGCGGCCGCGATCGAGCACCGTAAGGGAATAGCGGTCCGGGCCTCCGTTCGCGGTGACGAGCGTTTTGCCGTTAGGACTTATGGCCAGGCCGAAGGGGCCGGGGCCGGTGACATACTGCGTCCCCAATGACGCAATGATACGGCCGCCGGGAAGGATGCCCGCAGCCCCGGGACGCCGCATGGCCGGACGAATCCCTGCCGGCGCTGAATACTCCGCGGCAACCAGCGGTAGCGCGAGCAGCGCTATTGCGATGCGTAGATGTACCTTCCCGACCACGTAGAGAATTCCAGGAACGAAACGCCGCTGCGCCACACCGTTCGCGTGGCGGCACTCGCCCATTTTGAATAAATGGTGTCCTTTCACGGAGTTATTACATCATAGACATAGGGGTGAAAGGAGCGTATGATTTGGCACGGCAAATGCAAAGCTTGTCTCCCAGGGAGCGGCAATCACCGGCGTACAGCGACGCTCCGGAATTTGCAGCATGGAACGTGAAGAAGAGTACGAAACCGGGTCGCGAAGGGTGCGGATTTGTATAGGATTTCCGCTCTCGGCATCAGCGAAATCGGCCTGTTTTAAGGGCCTTCGAGTGTTTACAAGGTTCTCCATCCGTGCGCTTCACCACAGGAGAGAATGGCTGTAACATAGTACAAGTCTTGGAGGAGTTTAAATGGCATCCAGCCCGACTGTTCTAGCACCTCAGAAACCCTTGGAAGATCCACTGGCACATCTGCCGTGCTCCAGCATTGTGGAGTACAAGAAGAGCCAGATGATCTATACGCAGGATCAGCCTTCAACCAGCATCTACCTCGTAATTGATGGCAAAGTAAAGGTTTCGAGGTTGGCCGACGACGGCCATCAAGTCGTCGTCGATATTTATCAGACGGACGAGTTCTTCGGCGAATCGGCATTCCTGGGCCTGCCGCACCGCGCCGAGCAGGCCACGGCGCTGGAAAACACGAAGCTGATGACTTGGACGGCCAACGAGATCGAGGAAATCATCATGAAGCGGCCGAAGCTCGCCATCGCGCTGCTCCAGATCCTCGTGCAACGCACCATTGACTTCGGCCATCGGATCGAGAGTTTTTCGGTGGACAACATTGCACGCCGCCTGGCTCGTTCGTTGATCCGCTTTTCGGAGCGCCTGGGCGTGGAGGAAGAGGACGGCTCCGTGCGGATGGTGCCCTTCACGCACGAACTGCTTTCGCAGTACGTAGGCACCTCGCGCGAAATCGTCACCCACTACATGAATCAGTTTCGGCGCCAGGGCTACTTGAGGTATTCGCGTAAGGGAATCATTCTCTATCGCGACGCTTTTCGCGAGTGGCTTCGCCAGACGTCCTGAGGGCGGACTCCCACGGTTCCGCCCCTCCGCTCTCGCACTCGCGCGCCGGGTTTGATTTTCGCCCACGCGCCTCCGCGTGAGTGAAGTTCCGCCCCCTTTCGTCTCCCGCCTTGACGTCCGCGCGCCTATAGTTGGTCTATGAAACGATGCTGTCTGGCCGCCATTCTGGCGGCCATATTCGCGGCGGGGGCCGTGGCTCAGGACCGGAAGAAACTACTCTTCATCGGCGAGGTCAGAGGCTTTCAGCACGATTCTGTCTCACACGCCGCGGGCGTGCTCTGGCAACTCGGGCACGAAAGCGGCCTCTGGGACACCTACATCCGCACGGACTCCCAACTACTCACCAAAAAGCCGCTTGAAGGCAACGCCCGAAACCTGGAATTCTTCGACGCGGTGTTCTTCTTCACCAGCGGTTCGCTCCCCATGGACGACCAGCAAAAGGCCGACCTGCTCGCCTTCGTGCGCGACGATGGCAAAGGTTTCCTGGGCGCGCACAGCGCCTCCGATACCTTCTACGACTGGCCCGAGTACGGCGACATGCTGGGCGCATATTTCGACGGCCATCCGTGGGGCGGCTTCGAAGCCACCGTACGAACCGAGGCGCCCGATTTCCCCGCCACCGCGCATTTCCCGTGCAACTTCCGCATCTCCGACGAGATCTATCAGTTCGGCGCGCCCTACTCGCGTGACAACGTGCGGGTGCTGCTGAGGCTGGAGCCGTCTTCGGTGGATCTCACGATCGAGGGCGTCAAACGCACCGACGGGGACTTCGCGCTGGCATGGGCGCGGGATTACGGGCGCGGGCGCGTCTTCTACTCCGCGTTCGGCCACGCCGAGGAGGTGTGGGACCGGGAGGACGTCCGCAAAATGTGGCTGGAAGCAGTAAAGTGGGCGATGGGCCTGGTGGAGGGAGACGCCGCCCCTCGGAGATAGAAGCAGCAAGGAGGGTTGTGATGGACTTCACGCGGCGTGAATTTCTGGGCACCGGGATGGGGACCCCGGCCGCCCCGCGCTTCCTCCGGCGGAAGGACTGGACCCCGGCCTACTTGAGACTCGGGGAAAACGCGCTCGGCGAACGGGTCCGCACCCTGCGGAAAATCTACGGCGCGTGCCGCTTGTGCCCGCGGCAGTGCGGCGTGAATCGGCTGCGGGGCGAGAAGGGCGTCTGCCGGGGCACGGCCCAGGCGCGCATCCACTCCGCGAACCCGCATTTCGGCGAGGAGCGCCCCTTGGTGGGTCGCGGCGGTTCCGGCACCATCTTCTTCAGCGACTGCAACCTGCGCTGCATCTTTTGCCAGAACTGGGAGATCAACCACCGCGGCGACGGCAGCCCGATCGGCGAGGAGGCCCTCGGGCGCGTGATGATGGGCCTCCAGGACGCCGGCTGCCACAACATCAACCTGGTTACCCCCACGCACTACCTGCCCAGCATCGTGAGCGCCATCGGGCATGCCGCGAAACGCGGACTGCGACTGCCGATCGTCTACAACTGCGGCGGCTACGAGCCCGTGGAGATGGTCCGGATGCTCGATGGGATCGTGGATATCTACCTGCCCGACTACAAGTACGCCGACGGCGCCATGGCGGCCAGGTATTCGGCCGGCGCGCGGGACTATCCCGAGGTAGCCGCGGCCGCCATCGAGGAGATGCACCGGCAGGTGGGCGAGTTGCTGGTGGACGAAGATGGTTTGGCGTTGCGAGGCCTGATGATCCGGCACCTCGTACTGCCGGAGAACATCGCCGGCACGGATCGTTTTGTCGAGTTCGTAGCTAAGAAACTGACGGCCTCGACCTACGTCAACATCATGGCGCAGTACCGGCCGGCGTACCAGGCGAACCGACACCCGGAGATGGCGCGACGCATCACCTCCGCCGAGTACCGGCGGGCCGTCGAGTGGGCGCGGCAGGCGGGGCTCATCATGCTCGACGGCGGCTGATTGTGTCGGCGCAACGTGAGAAGTTCCTAAATGAGCAAAGTAGAAAGTTCCTATTCCGAATGTGCCAATAGAGATTGGCACAGGAACAGGAACGATTCGAGATGGACAGCGCGAGCGGGACCGGCTGAAGATCCTGCACGAAGTGGAAGAGGGGCACGTAAACCAGTGTGAGGCGGCGTTGCAGTTCGGGTTGAGCGAGCGGGAAGCGGAGTGTCTACCCGACTGGAATCGCTGGTTCACGAAGGAACCCGCCAATGACACCGACGCTCACCGGCCGATCGGCGTACAAGCGGAACTGGCGGGAGCCTTGGGGCAACCCAGCTTGTCGGCTGATCGAGACCACCTCGCGCGGGTTCTGTTACAATCGCATCTATCGGTTAACAAGCTGAGCCGAAGTGTCCGCCGCGGGCCGTGCGCCCGCGTTCTCCCTGTTAACTCGAACGCGATCGCTCTTATGCTCTGGTCGAAGCTTTTCATCCCCACCCTGCGGGAAAACCCCGCTGAAGCCGAAGTCGCGAGCCACCAGTTGCTGCTGCGCGCCGGCTACATCCGCCAGTTGTCGGCGGGCATCTATAGCTATCTGTTCCTGTCGCAGCGGTCGCTGCTGAAGATCCAGGCGATTGTCCGGGAGGAGATGAACGCCATCGGCGGGCAGGAAGTGCTTTTGCCGGCGCTGCATCCGGCCGAGATCTGGAAGGAATCCGGCCGCTGGGACGTCATGGGCGATAACATGTTCCGCCTCAAGGACCGCTTCCAGCGCGACCTCTGCCTCGGCATGACGCACGAGGAAGTCATGACCGTGCTGGCGCGCGGCGAACTGCGCAGCTACAAGCAACTGCCCCAGATCTGGTACCAGATCCAGGCCAAGTTCCGCGACGAAGCACGGCCCAAGAGCGGCCTCCTGCGCGTGCGCCAGTTCATCATGAAGGATTCCTACTCCTTTGACATGGACCACGCCGGCCTCGATGCCGCGTATGAGAAGCACTACCGCGCCTATTGCCGGATTTTTGAGCGCTGCGGCCTGCGCTACATGCCGGTGGAAGCGCATTCGGGCGCCATGGGCGGCAGCCAGTCCCATGAGTTCATGGTGGCATCGGAGGCCGGCGAAGATTACGTGGTGATGTGCCCCGCCTGCAACTACTCGGCGAACATGGAGAAGGCAGTGGCGCGCCCCGCCGGCCCGGCCGCTTCCGACCCCGAGGGCGACTTCGACCCCGAACCCTTCCACACCCCCGGACGCAAAACCATCGCGGAAGTGGCGGCATTCACCAAGCTGCCTGAGAGCTCCCAGATGAAGAGCCTCGTGCTGGTGGCAGACGGCAACCCGGTACTGGTGCTGCTGCGCGGCGACCACCAGCTCAGTGAGACGAAATTCGGCGCTGCCGTGGGC
>DATMYF010000178.1:0-35830 GCA_035561075.1 Bryobacteraceae bacterium | reverse complement strand
GGGCTTCGGACGGGGTGCGCCGATCGGGCGCGTTGCGCGGTGCCCGGATTTGCTCTCTTTCCACTTGTATGCAAATGCTTTTTGCTATTCGTATACGGCTTGCCCCAGAATGCTCACAGGAACTCGGTGGCGACCTCGTAGCCCGACAGGGCCCGATACAAACCCGAGTCCGCGGCAAGGTCCAATACCGGCAGCGCTCACACGCGGGTGAAACGTCGGCCGCATCCCACTCAAAAGGATTGCGATGCATACGGATACGTCTGTCCCTGCCGATACGACGACGACCGCCCCGCCGGCGAGCACCCTGCGCGCCGGCGCAGAACGCGAAGTCGATTTGACGAAGATCCCCTGGAACGTCTCATGGGCGATGCTCGACGAGCACGAGGCCGCGGCCGTGCTTCATGTTTCCGTGAAGCTCCTGCGGCGCCAACGGCATGAAGGCGTCGGGCCGCGCTTCCGGAAGTTGAACGGTTCCACCGTTTGCTACCGAGTGTCGGACCTCCAGGAGTTTCTGGAACAGCAACCGTGCGGTCGCGGTGGCGTTCCCGGCGAACGCGTGCGACGGGGCCCAGGGCGCCCGCGGAAGGACGCCGCCTGCTGCGCGAGTCGAGGTCGTTGAACTACAGCGACGTCGACGCCCAGGTCTGCCGGCACTGTGGCATTCGCGGCGAGGGCCAGCACCCCCTACGCCGTCGGACCGGCGGTGGCAGGGTTGCGCGTGCATCGACGCCATAACGGATCGCGGAACTCGAATTCCAGGTCGAAGGCTTGAAAGCCCGGCTGGCCACACCGCGCAAAGGCCCGGAGCGTCGCGGAGGCCGGCGCGACAGGCGCGATGCCAGGTTCGTGGTTCTCGACGGCGCGCGTCTCTGCTTGGCCGACGCCGCCCGGGCCCTGGGCATTTCGATAAGCACATTGCATCTGCGGATCGTGGCCAGGACCCACGATCCCGCCTATGCGGAAGTCGATATCCGTGCGATCGGTGCAGACGTGCGAAAGCGGGATGCGAGCCATCTACCGAAGGCTGCAGAGCCGATCCCGCCCGCGGCCTGAGTTCTGGGATACACTTCCTGTACGCTCGTCTTCGAGATAGGCTGGTGGCCCATCAAGCATTCTCGCCTGCGGGCGGCGATCAGGATATCCGGCCCGCCTTCAACCCTATGCCCGAACTGCGTTCCGAACATCGCTTTGCGCCTCGTGTGCAGGTACTCTCGCCTGCCGGCGAGTACATCTATTCGGCGCACCGAGAGGAGGCCGCGCGGCTCGTCCGCGACGGCGGTGCAGTCCCTCAGAAAAAGGGAGGCCGCGTAAGAGCAATTGCGTTGGTCGAGTCCCTGGCCGACCTTCGGACGGGACCGGCACACCAACCGACGGCCCGCGACTACGCCGGCCAGAGCTATGTGGTCCGCGAAGGGATCGCGCATCGGTTCAGGCATATCGATTCGAGAGATGAACCCCTTTTCCGGATGGCGGTCATCGACTGTCTGGCCACGGAGACGGGCGCAATACGGAGTGGCAAATGAATCGAACCGACGCTCTTGTGGCTGTGCTCAGGGAGCCCGAGTTCTCGCACGGAGAGGCGATGGAAATCCTGGGCGCTTCCTGCGGCATCACGACGGCCACGCTGATGACATGGTACAAGCGCGACCTCGTGCCGCTTCCCGAGCACGGCAACCCGGGCCGCGGGCATCGACGGCAGTACAGCGCACAGGATCTTCTCACGCTCCACGTGATGAAGATCGTTATGCCCGCCGTGGGACAGGCGCAGTGCGAACTCGTGGCGCACGACTGCACCTGGATCGCGGTCAAGCACTACTGGGCGACGTTGCCGAGTGCCGCGGATACCGATGGCTTCCCCGAGGTCTATCTGGTGATCTCCCGCCGGGCGCAGGATTTCGCAGTTAACCCGGTTGCCGCCGGCGAACTATCGGAGTGGATCCGGGAGACGTCCTGTGCGGACGCCGACCTGGTCCAGCCCGAAATCCGGGTGTTCATCAACCTGCGCGAGGTCTTCGTGAAACTGCTCGCGCGCATCGCCGAGGTGAAGGAAAAACGCGGGAAATAGCTGAAGAGACCCGGGTCGCCTGCCAGCGAACCCGTGCTCAAAGTTCTATGTGAGGTTCCAATGACGAGCGTAACCGAACTTGACCATAAACTTCAAACCCGGGCCCACCCAATTCACGACGACCGTATCGTCGTGACACCGGCTGCTCCCGACGCTGACCCAGTGGAGCGGTTGCGCGCCGAACTGGCCGGCATGCAGGTCCGCGGAGTGCCGATGTACCGGGTGGCGCAGATCACCCGTGGACGCATCGTAGCCGCACTCGACCTACTCGACGACGTCAGAACCTACGACGAGATCCGCGCGAAACCCACTATTCCAACCGCGGTGCTCGAACTGGCGCGCGATCTGTTCTGCGCCCGGGCGGCCGAACAGGAGTGTTTCTTGGAGTTGGCCGCACGACGACCATCGATGACGCCATCGCATATCGGCGCGAGGAGCGTACAACGGGGCAGAGCGGCGCTACGGAACTCGTATTCCGTCCGGACGCGGAACCGCCCTTCGATGCTTTTGAGCAGTTACGCGGTGACCGCGATTTCAAAAGGGTCTGGGAGCACAAGCGCACGGACCTGCCCGACCAAAGCACCGACACTTACGACCGCGCAATCGCGGTCCACGCCGTACGAGCGGGCTGGACGGACCAGCAGGTCGTAAATCTGGTCATCTATCATCGCGTGCAGCAGATCAGCCGCTGAAGTTCGGCGGCAGTTACTACGCCGACCTACTCGCGCATGCAAAGTCGGCCGGCGCGGATCGGGTGGGAACCACCGCCGGCGAGTCCGGCAAACCACCCGAACTGCTCGAGGTTTTGAACCGCGCGCTGAAGATCGACATCCGAAAGATCGTCAAGTATGGCGGCAACGGAGGAACATTCGAGCTTCAGTTCGCCGATGGCCACAAGGTGGATCTCGGGGATGCAGCATCCGTCCTCTCTCAGCGGAGCGTCCGGGCCGCAATCGCGGATGCCACTACGGATGTGGTGCCCACGCAGACCGCGAAGCAGTGGGACAAGATCGCGACCGCAATTTTCAAATGCGCGGGACCGGCGCCCGTCGAGGAAGCGCCAGAGCAGCAGGAGATGGGCTGGTTCGTCCAGTCGCGCGTGCACGAGGCGGTGGTCATCGATATCGACGAGGGCGACCGCGCCGGGCTGGCCAAGATCATCCGCGCGGAGCAGACGTCGGGCACGTGGGCGCTCCGGGACAAGGGCGGCCGTCTGATGCTCCAGTTGGGCGGCTTGCTGGCGCAGATACGCTTGAAGCACGGCGTGGTCTTGAGCTATCGCGAGGGCGGCAAGCGCCTGCGTAAGATGGGCTTCATACCGCGCGACCTGGAAGGCAAGGCAGACGAGAACGGGAAGCCACGCATCAATGTCTGGGTGGCGCCACGCGGATGGGACGGTGGGTAGTTCGAAAACCCCTCTATATATGGGCGAAAACAAAAAACAAACACCTGACCACATGGGGAATGTGGGGAAGTGGGGAAAACGACTCCGTCTGTGGCTGCTGGCCGAACGAACTGCACTCGCCGCTTGGTCGTCTCGGTCGTCGGTGCCGACGTTGCTGCCCGGTCTGCACGCCGCGCACCGCGCGCCAGGAGACGCCGGCGGTGGAGGATACGCGCGGGCGCCCGCTGCGTCCACCGCTCGCTTCGAACCGCACGGCGAAGGTGGAACTGCTATGAAACCGACCGGCTGGCTCGAACGCTTCATCCTGTGGCTGGCGCCTGGATGGGCATACCGCCGCGCTCAGTATCGCGAGGCATTGCGCCAGGAGCACAAGCCGGAAGAACCGCGCCGGCGACCGGACGACGGCGGGTGGGTTCGGTGGGAAGACAGCCCGATCAACCCGGAGCGCAGGGCCGTCCCGGCGACGGCCCGCGAGGAGCCGCGCCGGTGGACCTGGTAGATGGCCACGTTCGCGCACTGTGGCGCGACGTCGCGCCGGCTGCCGGGGTGGCGCCGTACGTCCAGCACCGCGCACGGGGCGCAACACGGCGTGCGTGGGCGCGAACGTGAGGCCATGAATCAAAAGGTACTGTGCCGCGGCCTTCGGGCGGCCGTGGAATGGTCGCACAATTTCGGTAGTCACTGGCCGCTTTTTGGCTTAACTCGCTTAACTCTTAACGATCAGGGCAGGGGAGATCATCACGAAGCCATCACCCGGATTTCCGTGCGCCATAACTTCTCCGCCAGGCTGCGACCTCAGCCGCGAGCCCGCGAGATGGCAGGCTTCGATGCGCCTCCCGGCCCGCCTTACTTCCATGGGACGCGCCGGATCGGAGGGCCAGGGGCCCGGCGCTGTCCTCTGGGACCGTGGCCCGGTCATCCCCCGCCTCTCGCTTTGGCAGTCCCTCACCCCACTGTCACTTCCGGCCTATGGCTTACCGGGAAATTGACCGAGTTCGAGATGAAGCACATCCGGTGCGCCTGGTCGTGGATCGCGATCGCGTCCGCCACCCGGCCCGCGTCCGTGATCGTCATGCGCGGGTTCAACGTAACCTCCGCGAACCGCCCCGAGCCATCCGGCTCCAGCACCATCGTCCCGGTGGCCCGGTCGGAGTACGCCGTCACGAGGATCCCGGCCTCGGCGCACAAGTGCAGTGCCCAGAGCATGTGGCAGCCGGATAGCGACGCTACCAGCAACTCCTCGGGGTTGTACCGCGCCGCATCGCCGCGGAACGCCGGATCGGACGAACACGCGATAGCTGCTTTCCCCGGCGCGCTGACTTCGTGGTTGCGCGAGTACGCGCGGTAGTTCGAGGTGCCGGGACCCAGGTTGCCCGTCCAGCGGACTTCGATCTCGTAGCGATGCGTCGCCTCAGCCATGAAGAGAATGATAACTGGGGGGGACGGGGAACGCGACGGGTACGTGGACGGCCGTTCGGGCGTAATCAGGCTTTGCCGAACTGATTGCGTCGGACTGTGCTAAAACCTACCAGAGAGAGTGGATCGAAACGGGACACCGATGTCGCGCAGACGTTCGTTCTGGTCGCCGACGATGAAGCCGCCGTCCGTAACCTTTAGTCGCCATGCTGAAGCAGCGCGGATATGTGGCAATCCCCGCGGTGGATTGCGGGGACGCGCTCAAACCGTTCCGTTCCCGCCAGCGAGACCTTCAACTACTCTTTACTGACATTGACATGCCTGACATGAGCGGCTTCCAGTTGTCGCAGACCGTCCTCGCGGAACAACCGAACGTGCGCGTCTTGCTCATGTCTGGAAGCCCGGAGAATCATAAGCGGCTGCCGTTCTAGGCCAAACCTTTCACCCAGAATGAACTTGGTCGCGCTGTGGAGGCCGTTCTTATCCAACCGCCGCCCGCGCTGGCGGACGTACAGATCGGGTAGTGGATGCGTGATCGTTGCACTATCTTTATCCGCTGCCCACCTAACCACGCCGCCCACATCGGGAACACCCTCGCCGCTAGCCCCACCACCGCGACGGCACGCGCACTCGGCTGCGGCGGACCCGCCAAGTTGCCGATGTAGAGCATCGTCACCACCGTCACGAACGCCCACAGCCCTATTGTCCCTGTGCGGTCCTGGCTCCGCGTTCCAGTTATGTGCAGCCACATGCCCGCCGGGCCGATGGCCGCCGTCAACTCGGGGAAGGACTTGAAGGTGTTCCCGTTCCGCGACACGAGCCGGGCCCGGCCATCCTCGATGTAGACCAGGGCGCGGAAGCCGTCGTACTTCAACTCGTAGATCCAGGCCGGGTGATCGAAGGGCTCGGGGAGGTCGGGGAGACGCTGGCGTACAATGGGCCAGGTGACGGTCGTCTCACACAACGGCGGGCACAATTGTACCTGTCCCGCGAGAAGAGCCGGGTTGTTGGAGACGCGAGCGTAAGAAGTGCGGCACGCCCCATATTTGTGGAACCTGGCGTTTTCATTTCGCCGGTCTGCTGTGATCCAGGCATAACAAAACCAGTGCGGAGACATCCGCTTCGCCCACACACATCACTGTGTCTGCGCCGCCCCAATAGATCTTCACGGTTCCATCGGATTCCCCGACTGCGCCGCAAGTGAACACGACGTTGTGGACATAGCCAGTGATTTCCCAGGGATCTTCCGGTTGCAGGATCCAAGAGTCCCCCACGCCGAGGATCTTCGCCGGGTTTTGCAGGTCATGAAGAGCGGCGCCCAAGCGGTAGACCGATCCGTCCATGGTCCGGAAAACGCCGTGATAGATGGAAAGCCATCCCTGGTCCGTTCTGATCGGCGGCGCACCCGGGCCGATCTTCATTTCGTCCCAGTGATATGGTTCGGGTCTCATGATGAGCTGGGATTCGCCCCAGAATCGCAGATCCGGAGAATAGGAAATCCAGATTGACCAGGGAGAGATTTCCGAATGGGGACGGTCCAGCCGGGCATAAAGGCCGTCGAACTTTTCGGGGAAGAGTACCACATTCCGATAGTCCGCCTCGGTGATGAGCGAGATCCTTTCTACCTGGCAGAAGTCTCTCGTCTTTGCCAGGGCGATCCGCACGCCGTTTCGCGAGTAAGCGCTGTAGGTGATGATGTACTCCCCCTCCAGTCGCGTAACCCGTGGATCTTCGACGCCGAACTCTTCATAGGCGGCAAACGGGCCCTCTCGCGCAGGAGTCAGAAAGGGCTCTGGATCGGCGCTGAACCGAAAACCGTCGAGGCTGCGAGCCAGACCAATGATCGACCGCCCCGTGCGCAGATGAGAGCGGAAGAGCATAATGTATTCGTCGCCGTGCTTCACTACTGCGGCGTTGTGAACCGTCTCCACCGGGTAGGGAATCGCATCCCGGGTGAGAATAGGGTTACCACGGTATCTCCTGACAATTTCCGGCTTCATGATCTTCGCTTCGCTTCCAACTCGAATATCGTCCGGTAGATCCGCTCGTAGGACTCCACCATCGCTTGGATGGAGAAGCGTTGCCGGACCCGCTCGCGGCAGGCATGGCGATCGATCTCCGCGACGCGCCGCAGGCACTCGACGGCTTCGCCGACGTTGCTGACCAGGAAGCCCGTTCGCCCATCTTCGATCACCTCACGGCAGGAGCCGAGGTCCATGGCGATCACGGGCACGCCGGCGGCGTTGGCTTCTGCCAGGACCAGTCCGAACCGCTCCGGGATAGTATTCAGGTGCAGCAGCGCGCGGGCGCGTGCAAACAGCGCGTTCTTGCCCGGTACGTCCACAGGCCCGATATAGCGGATCGTCTGATCGAGGTGCGGCTCCACCAGCTCGCGGAAATAGGTCCGATCCTGGATAATGCCCGCAATGAGCAGCGGCAACCCGCTCAGGCGGGCAACCTCGATCGCCAGATGAACCCCCTTGTCGGGGTGAATCCGGCCGAGGAAGACAAGTTGATCGCCGCCGCACTGTTGTAGCGGGTACAACGATAGGTCGATGCCGTTATAGACAGTGCCCAGGTAGTTCAGCCCCGGCGCGCGGTCGGAGTCGCTGATGGAGACGAAGTATCCGTTACGATACTTCTCATACACGGGCATGATTCGGGGTGACGAGAATCCGTGGACGGTGGTGAGGACCGGCGTCTTCACCAACCGCGTGTAGGACAGCGCCATGAAGTCATAGTGACTGTGGATGAGGTCAAACTCTCCAGCGTGCTCGAACACTTCGGAGATGTGCAGGTACTCGGCTACTTTGGGATCGACGGCGGGATCTTCTTCATACCCCCGGTCTACCACGGCATGCAGGCGGGCGCGGGTCATAGAATCCCCAGTGGCGAACAATGTCACGTCCCAGCCCCGCGAAACCAGGCCTTCCGCGACGTTGCCCGCGACCGTCTCCCAGGCGCCGTATTGCCGTGGAGGTGTTCGCCAGGCTACCGGCGACAGGACCGCCACCCTTCTGTTGGGTACGGTCATGCAGGTACAGGGTCCTCCTGCTCCATGGCCGCCAGCACCTCGGCAAGCGGGACGGTTGCGAAACCAGTGGCGTAATCAGCCAGCCCGTAGGGTATGATCAGTTCGCCCCGGTGGAGCAACGCGCCGCAGGTATAAACGACGTTGGGCACGTAGCCTTCACGCTCGCTCTGGCTCGGCTTCAGAAGCGGTTCGCGCAGGCGGCCGATCACCTTGGTAGGGTCATCGAGATCGAGCAGGAAGGCGCCGATGCAGTACTTCCTCATGGGGCCCACGCCGTGGCTCAGGACCAACCATCCGGCATCGGTCTCGATGGGTGATCCGCAGTTCCCGAGTTGGACCAACTCCCACGGGAATGTAGGTTTGAGGAGCACCTTGCGCTCGTTCCAGAAGTGGACGTTGTCGGAGAACATGAGGTAGATGTTCTCATTGTCCTGACGGGAGAGCATGGCATAGAGGCCGCCGATCTTCCGGGGGAAGATCGCCATCCCCTTGTTTTCGGCGGCTGGGCCATTCAGAGTCCTGAATCGAAAGAGGAGGAAGTCGGAAGTCTCCACCAGTTCCGGCACTACGATCTTGCCGTCGAACGCGGTGAACGTCGCGTAGTAGATATGTGTGCCGTCTTCGTTCTGGAAACAGGCGAAGCGCGCGTCTTCGATGCCGTTGCGCTGCGAGGGCGTGGCCGGGAAGATAATGCGCTCGGACATCTGCTGTTCGGGCTGGAACTGGACCTCGAAGTTGGACCGGGCCAGCACCCAAATCCCCTGGGCCTGGTTCTGATCTTCCTGCGTGTTTCCGTCCGGGAGGCGGAACTGCTCGGCTTGAAGACTGGCGCGAAGCTCATCCAGTGCGAACGACTCCCCGAGCCTGTTCATCACCCGGCGCGTAAACTCCCCTGTCAAGCCCAATTCAGAAAGTTTCCGCCCGAACAGCGCCTTCTCGTACACGGGGTTCGGGATCTGGCGCGGCTCCGTGAGAAAACCCGTGGGTGGCGTAACCTCAATCCGGTGATCGGCATAGACGATGCCGGTCCGAAACGTGATGGACGAAATGTGTCCTTCACCGGTAGCACGCAAGCTGAGAATGAACCGTAGAGCGCCAGCCGGAAGATCCGTTTGGTCGGGATGCGGGACGATGGATGGGTTGAACAGGGCTGCCGATTCCAGCGAGTACTCGGCCAGGAAATAGGAGCCGATCAACAGCCGCCGCGATTCGGAGACTTCCCCATCCGAGGGCAAGAGCCCACGGACCTGTTCGAAGCGTTCCAAAAACAGGTTTCGGATTTGCTGGTGCCGCTGGGAGAATTCAGCGGAGACGTCGTCCAGAAGCGAGCAGACTCTGTCCTCCGGAAGCGCCATGATCCTGGCGATGATCCTGGCAACCCGCTCGGAATCTCCCGGGCTGAAGGGACGCAGAAGAACGCGTGACTGGTCGGGTTTAAGAATCGTGGTTGTACGTTTAAGGTGGATTGACATGAACTATATCTTGCTGAATAGCTAGTCCGTGATGGCGATCGGCTCCTTGAAACTGGTCAGTATGTTCTGCGCCAGACGCATCTCGGCCAACGAAAGAAGGAAGGCCAAAGTGGATTCCGCCCCCTGATTCCCGTTGACCCGGTCTACATGCAACCCGTCACAGCAGCCGCCGGTGCCGGGAGAGTAGAGTTCCAGCCCGAGATCGTTCCAGCCGATGAACCAGTCGAAGGCACGTTGGGCATGTTCGTACCACCAGAAGTCCGATGTTGCCCAATAGGCTTCGAGACAAGCCGAAACCGTGGCCTGCGCTTCAACGGGTTGCTGGTCGAAGTTGGCGCGCGTGCCGCCGCGGCGGTAAAACCCGTTACTGCCGATGGGGCGAAAGTGCCCCTTCTCGGACATCTGCAATTTCGTTAGCCAGCGCAAGGCGTCCAATCCCCGCTTGAGCACCGCTTCCTGTCCCGTCGCCCGTCCGCTCACAATCAAGGCCTGCGCAAGCTTCGCGTTGTCGTACGACAGTTCCTCTTCAAACCACTGCCAGTCCGGCCGCGCACTCGTCTCGAAAAGTTCCATGAGCCGGCAAGTGAGTATCTCTCGCGTTTGGTTGACCAGGCTGTCACCACTCAAACGGCGTAGGTACTCATGTATGCCAATCAACCCGAACGCCCACGCCCGCGGCGAGGTGAACCCCGTCAGTGCGGGCAACGCCAGGGCGAAGAGTTGTCCAGCCATCACCCGGAAGCTCCGAAAGGGCGAACGCCCTACCCCTATACCCAGCGCCCAGAGCGCCCTCCCTTGGCAGTCCTCGGATCCCTGTTCGTCGAGCCAACGCCGGTCAAAGCTCAGGTGGTTGTGGAAGCGCTTCGTGTTGTGGTCGAAAGCGTGATGAAGGAAAGCCGCGGAGGTGGTGGCCAGTGTCCGCACTCGCTCCGGATCCTCGCCCAGTTCGCCGAGCAAGACCGCAAGGATGAAGGCGCGGGCGTTGTCATCGGTACAATAGCCTTCTGAAAAATTCGGAATAGTGAACACAGCGTGCTGGAAGACTCCGGTCGAATCGGTCATCCGCGAGAGATGACTCAGCTTCATCGGCGGCAGTTCCCGCGGCTTCTGGTCGAGCGTCCTGGTGGCAAGCGATTTACGCGGTCGCGCCGCCACTTCCAGCCGGGAACACTCGAACGAACGCATATACATGTGGGCCACATTGCTCCAGACCATCTCGCGGCCGATCCTGTAGGCGTTCTTGCGCAGGGCATGCCGGCGGGTGTCGTCACGTAGCAACCCGATCACCTCGCGCGCCATGGCCGGCGCGTCGCCGAATGGCACCAGTACGCCACGGTCGTCCGCCAGTAGTTCTGCGGCGTGCCAATACGGCGTGGAAACCACTGCTTTGCCGGAACCGTAGGCGTACGCGAGCGTGCCCGAAGTGATCTGCGCCTCGTTCAGATAGGGCGTGATGTAAAGGTCCGCTGCGCCGATGAACTCCTTGAGGTTCTCCAGATCCACAAACTGGTTGTAGAAAATGACGTTCTTTTCGATTTTGTTCTTCTTGGCGAGAATTTCGAGGTTGAGCCGGTAACCTTCACCGTGCTCACGCAGTTCGTTAGGATGTGTCGCGCCGAGAACAACATAGACAACGTCGGGAAATTCCGCCAGGATTTCCGGCAACGCATTGAGCACCTGTTCGATGCCCTTATTCGGGGAAAGAAGTCCGAACGTGAGCAGCACCACCCGTCCTTCCACCCCGAACTGGTCCTTGAAATAGGTTGGATCGACGAAACCGCCATCGGGAATCCCGTGCGGGATCAGATCGATCTTGGCGGGCGGCGCCTGGTAGATCCGCTGCAGCATCTGTTGTCCGCGCTCGGCCATTACCACCAGCCGGGTAGAGAGGGAGATTAACCCCTCCATGACTCGCCGCTGATCCGCTTTCGGCTCACGCAGAACGGTATGAAGCGTGGTGACGACGGGCATTCTCAATTCGCGCAGGAGCGCCAGGATATGGCCGCCGGCCGGCCCGCCGAAAATGCCGAACTCATGCTGCAGGCAGACGATGTCGACGTTGCTGATGTTGAGGAAGTCCGCCGCCCGCAGATAGGACGACAGGTCCTGCTCCTCGATTTCGAAGCGAACCACTTCCGGATACTCGTAGCCGCCCGGAATGTCGTTGACCGAGACCGCGAGGCACTGGCTCTGCGGGTGCGCGCTTGCGACGGCGGCAAGCAGGTCGGAGGTGAACGTGGCGATGCCGCACTGGCGCGGCAAGTGGTCGCCGAGAAAAGCGATCTTGTGGATTTTAGTTGGTTCTTTCATCAAATGGTTGACCTGCTCACAACGCCTGGATCCGGCGATATTCCGGCTGCCACATCGCGTCCTGCACCTGCTGAACGATGTCGCCGAATTTGACTCCGGCCAGGCCTTCCGCTTCCGCGGCCTCGGCGACGGCCACGGCTACCGTTGCCGATACGCTGCGCAGGTCGTCGATATGCGGCAGGAGCGACGCCCCCGGTTGGCGCACAGCCACCAGGCTGGACACGGCACCCGCCGCCGCGGCGAACATGCCGTTGCTAATCCTGCCGGCTCTCGAAACGATGGCGCCAAGGGCCAGGCCGGGGTACAGCATGGCATTGTTCACTTGGGCTATGACGTATGTCACCCCTTTATAAGTGATCGGGGCGAATGGGCTACCAGTGGCGATCAGCGCCCGCCCCTCAGTCCAGGCAATCAGGTCGGACGGGTTCGCTTCAGCCCGGGCGGGCGGATTCGAGAGGGCGAAGATAATCGGCCTGTCCGTATGCGCCGCCATTTCTTTGACGATCGCTTCCGTGAAGGCGCCGGCGGCAGTCGACGCTCCAACCAGCATGGTCGGTTTCACGCGGCGCACCACCTCGGCCAAGCTGATGCCGTCTTCGTCATGCTTCCAGCCTTTGCTTTCAGCGGTCGGGCGGGCATACATGGCCTGGTAGTCGTGCAGTTCGCCGGCCATCTCGGTGGTGAGTAGTCCCTGGCGGTCCACGCACCAGAAGCGGCTGGCCGCATCCTCTCTGGAGAGGCCCTCCCGCACTATGGCGTCGCGTATCTGGTCGGCGACTCCGATACCCGCTGTACCGGCGCCGAAGATAATCACCCGCTGGTTGCGCAGCGGCGTGCCGCAGACACGGACGGCGGAGATCGCAGCCGCCAGTGTGATCGCGCCAGTGCCCTGCACATCGTCGTTGAAGGTGCAGATCCGGTCGCGGTACTGGTCGAGAATGCGTCTCCCATTGCCAGGCGCGAAGTCCTCCCACTGCAGGAGTGCGTTCGGGAACAGCTTGGTCACGACTTTGACGTAAGCGTCGATGAAGGCGTCGTAGCGCTCCCCGCGTATGCGGGCGTGCCGGTTTCCGACGTACGTGGAATCATCCAGCAGACTCTGCCGGTTGGTGCCGACATCGAGCATCACCGGGATCACGCGGGTCGGGTCGATACCGCCCGCTGCGGTGTAGATGGCCAACTTGCCGATGGACACCTCTATGCCACCCACGCCCCAATCGCCGATTCCCAAAACCTGCTCAGCATCTGTCGCCAGGATCAGGTCGATACCGCCAACGCCGAGGTTCAGAAATGCCTCCTCGATCGCTTCGGCATGATCGATTGAAAGATAAACACCCCGGGCAGGCCGGCACTCGTGGTGATACTGCTCCATCGCCATCCCCACCGTCAGGTCGTTGATGATTGGGATCATTTCGCGCAGGTGCTCCGAAAACAGGCGGTAGAACAGGACCTCATTCCGGTCGTGCAGGGCCGTCATGTAGATGTTCTTGCTCAGGGCATCCGGCAATCGCTCGTATTGGATGTAGGCGCGCTTCACCTGAGTCCCCAGCGTGCTAATGTCCGGCGGCAGGAGCCCCGTGAGGCCGAGCGCCTTTCGTTCTTCGATACTGAAGGCCGTGCCTTTGTTCAGCAACGGTGAAGTGAGCACGGCCAGGCCGCGAGCCTTGGTCTCGTGGCAGCCGTCCCCATTCCGCCGTTGCTTGGTCATTGGCGCCAGTATCGGGATGACTCTCTGTCGCATGCTGGTCCCTCCTCCTTTTTCATCCGCGCCTCTCGTGCGGCGCGACAGATCGAATACCCTATACTGCAGGTGCGATACAGATGCCGGCCTCGGGTCTCGCCCGATACATGAGGCAAGTCGAGGTCCTTCCGCGCCAAACGCCCGCGGGCTTGATAAGGACCACCCTCGCCGGCCGCACGGGACGGGCAACCGGGTCAGGAACTGACCGCGCAGTGTCACGTGACCGAATATGGTCATCGCGATGTTCGGCCCAGCAACCGACGTCCCTCACAGTTGTTCGACAGTTCTACAAGTGCCTTTCCGCACCTTGTTTTGCGGTGGCCGAAAGCCACACCGGCAGTCGGCGCCTAAGCTCTGACCGCACGGCGTCAAGTGACCATTGACGGTCACTCGCCAATGGCTTGTCCCGTCCCAATCGGGCCTGGGAGCCGCCCCTGGCTAATCGGCTCAACAAAAGCCGTGGGTGGGGCGGCTCGTGCAGGAGGGAGACTGGTCGCCTAAGAGCATCCCGAAAAGGCGACGGCCAATCTGATTTCCCTGCTCAACGCGCACTGGGCGCGAGAGCGCACGAGTACGTTAACCGGCGCCAGCCGACAATCTGGCGAGAAAGAAGTCTAACGTGAAACCAATGAAGCTGACCGGCGCATTGCTTGTAATGTGCGGATTCCTAGCGGCTCAAGCGCCGCAGAATAGTGACGAAAACGCGGCCCGGATGGCCGCTGGATCCCTGCCCGTCTATCGCGTCACCGTGACGGCGCGGACGGCCAAGGCAATCAACTATCAGCACCGTAGCGGAGCCACAAAGATCGATTTCCGGGGCTCCGAACTCATGTCAAAGGCCCGCGGGGAAGCCAAAGTGGAAAGCAAGCAGGGTTATATTGAGATCGAAGTCGAGTTCGACGATCTGCAACCGGCCAACAAACACGGTTCCGAATACCTGACTTACGTGTTGTGGGCGATCACACCCGAAGGCCGCACAGCCAACCTGGGCGAAGTCCTTCTGAATGGCACCAAAAGCAAGCTCAACGTTACCACCGAACTGCAGGTGTTCGGCCTGGTGGTTACTGCGGAGCCTTACTACTCGGTCACTCGCCCCAGCGATTTGATCGTCATGGAAAATGTGGTGCGTGCCGACACGAAGGGAAAAATCGAGGAAGTCGACGCCAAATATGAGCTCTTGCAGCGAGGCCAATATCAGCGGCTGGCGAACCCGCTGGAGCTGAAACTCGATCAGGATACTCCGCTGGAACTCTACGAGGCCCGTAATGCCGTTCAAATCGCACGCGCAGTAGGCGCGGACCGCTTTGCCGCCGAGACTTTTCAAAAAGCCGAGAAGAGCTTGGCCCAGGCCGAGGCGTACCAGAAACGCAAGGCGGGACGCAAGCCGGTGACCATGACCGCCCGCGAAGCAGTGCAAACCGCGGAGGACTCGCGCGCGATCGCAGTCAAGCGCCAGGAAGATGATGCCCTGGCGTTGGAGCGCCGGCAGTCGGCGGATCGCGAATCGCGAGCGGAGAGCGATCGGGTGGCGGCCCAGGCAGAGACGGAGCGTATCTCTCGCGAAGCTGACGCGGCGCGAATCAGGGCGAAGGTGGAGTCGGAGCGTTTGACCCGCGAAAAAACGGAGCAGGCCGCGTCCGCCCTCGCCGAGGCAGATCGTCTGAAGCGCGAGAACGATGTGCGGACCGCGGCCGCGGCCGCAGACGCCGACCGGCTGAAAGCGGAAAACGAGGCGCAGAAGGCAGCTAGCCAGGCCGACCTTGATCGCGCGGCAAAGGAGAAGGCGCAGGCGGAGACGGAAAAGGCCGAGCTGCGGGCGCGGTTGCTGAGCCAGTTCAACGCCGTTCTCCAGACTCGCGATACCGCGCGCGGCCTGATCGTGAACATGGCGGATGTCCTCTTCGATACCGGAAAGCATTCGTTAAGGCCCCTGGCGCGCGAGAAACTGGCCAAGGTGGCCGGCATCGTCTCCGGGCATCCGGGTCTGAGACTGGTTGTCGAAGGTCACACCGACAGCGTCGGCGGCGAGGCCTATAATCAACGGCTCTCCGAAGATCGCGGGGAGGCGGTGCGCGGATACCTGACCGGGCAGGGTATGCCTGAGAGTTCCGTCACTGCAAAAGGCTTCGGCAAGATGCAGCCGGTGGCTTCGAATGACACCGCCCAGGGCCGGCAGCAAAATCGGCGAGTGGAGATCGTGATTTCCGGCGAGGTAATTGGTGCGGAGATCGGCACGCCTATCGCCGGCAGGTGAACCGCAATGTGAGAGCGTCCGGGGAGCGGCGGTCTGGCGCCGCCCCCGGCTCATTTCCGTCTCCGGCCAATGGGGGTGCCTGACCAAATACGGTCGATACGATAGGCCCCGGAGCCCCGTCGGTGGTAGCATGGAGCCAACGGCTGTTCGGCGTCGACATCCTGTAACTCAGGGCCAACCTGGACACGTTTCCTGGTTCACGTCGCCTGGGCGGCGCGCAAGGAGAAGCGTTGGCATCTGAAGTCTCACAGGCGCAAGCAGTGGCGTGGCTTTTGGAAAACGGTCCCAGAGAGCTGGAAGCGTTGTTTCGAGTAGTCATCTATCACCCTTCCGTACCCGTTCTCATCACAGACGACGACCGCAATTACAGGGACGCCAGCGCCGGCGCCGGCAAACTGCTGGGGCTTTCGCGAGAAAAAATCATCGGCCAGAGAATTGATGATTTTGCGGATCCCAGCTTCAAGCCCCGCATCTCAGAGCTTTGGCGCGCCTTTCTGGGACAGGGCCAGCAGGAAGGTACGCTTCGCCTGGCCCGCCCCGATGGAACTCTCGGGGACGTCGAGTACACGGCCAAAGGGAACGTGTTGCCCGTGCGCCACCTCCTCGTCTTGCGCGACAAGACCACGGCCGCGCAAACGGAGGGCGCCGACGAGGATCAGATCCCGTCATGGGTGCGGGATTACGCGCTATTCTTGCTGGACCGTGAGGGCGTTATCGTCACCTGGTACTCGGGAGCGGCCCGCGTTTACGGGTACAGCCCAGACGAGGCCGCCGGCAAGCACGTATCGTTTCTCTATCCCGACGAGGAGGACCCCGGTGCGGCGCCGCAACAGGAACTGAATCGGTCCGCTGCCGAAGGCCACCTCGGAACCGAAGGCTGGCATGTGAGGAACGACGGGACGCGCTTCTGGGCCAATGCCATCACAGCGGCCTTGCGGGATGAGAAGGGTCAGCTGCAGGGTTTCGCACGGGTAGTGCGCGATTTCAGCGAGCGCCACGAAAGGGACGAGAAGTTGCGCCGCAGTCGCGCGCGCGTCCGCCCAGTCCCATTGGAATCGACTATCGCCGGGATCGTTTCCGGTGAGTTCGACCGCATTCCCGAGGCCAACGACGCGTTCCTGACATTGGTCGGGTACAGCCGTGAAGATCTGCTGGCGGGCCGATTGAACTGGCCCGATCTCACTCCGCCGGAATACGCTGCGCTCGATGACCTGGCGCATGAGGAGGGTTTGAGGTTCGGGGCCTGTACGCCCTATGAGAAAGAGCTGCTCCGCAAGGATGGCGCTCGAGTTCCGGTTCTGGTCGCCACCGCAGTCTTGAAGCTCTCTCCCTTCCGGTGGATCACCTTCGTTCAGGACTTGCGCAGGCGCGACCATCTCGAAAGCGTCGGGGACGATGTCGTCGAGGGGACACAGAACTTCGAGGAGATAGTCGGCAACAGCGCGTCTCTCAGGCGGATTCTGCGACAGGTGGAAGTGGTCGCTCCCACCGACGCCAACGTGCTGATCCTCGGAGAAACCGGTACCGGGAAAGAGCTGGTCGCGCGCGCGATCCACCGGCTGAGCCCTCGCAGGAACCTCCCCTTCATCACCTTGAACTGCGCCGCCATCCCTACGGGCCTTCTCGAAAGCGAGTTGTTTGGGTACGAGAGAGGGGCCTTCACTGGCGCGCTCTCCCAGAAGATCGGCCGTTTTGAGATGGCTCACCGAGGGACTCTGTTCCTCGATGAGGTGGGTGATATCCCGTTGGATCTCCAGCCAAAATTACTCCGGGCTTTGCAGGAGAAATCGTTCGAGCGGTTGGGTGGCACCAAGACAATTCCTATCGACGTCAGGCTCGTCGCCGCGACGAATCGCAATTTGACGCAGATGATGGGCGACAAGCTCTTTCGCAGCGATCTCTACTATCGGCTCAAGGTTTTCCCGATCACGACGCCTCCGTTGCGCGATCATCCCGAGGATATACCCGTGCTCGCCCGGCACTTCACCCAGAAGTACGCCAGGGAGATGAACAAGCAGATCGAGAAGATCCCCTCGGATACGATGCGTGCGCTCGTGATCTGGTCGTGGCCGGGCAATGTACGGGAGCTCGAGAACTTCATCGAAAGGGCCGTCATCCTCTCCGGTGGCCCCAACCTCCGTGCACCCTTAGCCGAAATACGCGCGGATGCGTCTGCACCCGGCGGCGACAGCACCCTGGAACATGTGGAAAGGGAGCATATCATCCGTGTGCTCCGGGAGACGGGCGGGGTGGTCAGCAAGGCCGCGACACGGCTGGGAATGCCCAGGACCACACTGAACGCCTTCATGCGAAGGCTCGCCATCTCTCGCAAGGATCTCTGAGCCTGACCGCCCACGGTCACTTGACCATATATCGTTACCGCCGGACGCCTCACGCCACCAATCCTGGCCCCGCAAACCGCCGTAGGGCGAATCGTCTCAACAGACAAACCGGTTGGCGCGATTCGTGCGATAGCAAAGTGTAGGACTGACGACGGCCGCCGCGTCATCCAGTAGTTCGTCTTCCCGCTGCCGATCGAGGATGTGACATGTCTAGCGCAGTTGAATCGAAAACGCCGCAAAACCGGTGCAAACCGGGATCGGCTCTGTCGAAACCGACCCTCATAGCGTTGCTGGTGTTCGGAGCGATGTCGCCCGCCGCATTGGCCGGGGATCTCTCGAAATACCGGGAGTTCAAGCTCGGAACCGACCTGGTCACCGTCGCGAAACAGACCGGCGCTGCGCCATCTCAAGCGAAGACGATCCATCGCCGGCCGGCCCTCATCCAGGAACTCGCGTGGCGCCCCCAGCCGCTCGGCTCGTCGTCCACGGAATCCGCCCAAGAGGTGACCTTCAGCTTCTATGACGGCAGACTGTTTCGGATCGTAGTCAACTATGACCGTTACCAGACCGAAGGCTTAACAGCCGACGACATCGTAGGGGCAATCTCAGCCGGGTACGGAATCGCGGCAAAAGCCCCAGTTCCTACCAAGGCTGTGGAAGGCTATTACGGCGATCAGGAAGAGGTTCTCGCACAATGGCAGGATCCGCAGTACCGCTTCGACCTGATCCGTTCTTCGTACGGCCCGTCTTTCAGACTTATTGGCGTCCTAAAGACGCTGGAAGCGCCGGCCCAAGCCGCCATTCTGGAAGCCAGGCGACTCGACGATCACGAAGCGCCGCAACGGGATGCGGCCCGGATCGCGAGTGAACAGGACGCAGCGAAGGTCAGGCTCGAAAAGGCGAGGCTCGCGAACAAGCCGCATTTTCGGCCTTAGCTTATGACCAGGGACATCGAAATCCGGGAGGGCGAGGGAGGGGCGGCCCATGACACGCCCGTCGCCTCCGGGGCCTCGCTGAGCGGCAGCGCGGCTCAGGTCGAGTGGGCGGAGCGCATCAGACGCCAGGTCGACGCCGACTTCGATCGCGTCGCGGCCGCATTCCGGGCCATCGCCCGCAAACAAAGCCCCGACAAGCGCGCAGGCACGGAAGCTGTCATCGCGATCCTGGAAGAGAAGCGATCGGAAGTAATGAGCAGGAATCAGGCCGGTTACTTCATTCACGACTGGCAGGAGACCGGTGATCGCGTTCGGCAGATGATATCCAAGGACGCACGGTACCGATCAAGAGAAACAAGTGGAGGCTAAGAGCATCATGAATATTCGACCCTTGTACGACCGCATCGTGGTAAAGCGGATAGAGGAACAGGAGACCACGCACAACGGCATCTTTATCCCCGATTCCGCCAAGGAGAAACCCCAGGAGGGCGAAGTGATTGCCGTAGGCCATGGCAAGAGGCTGGAGAACGGCGAATTGGTTGCCCTCGACGTCAAGGTCGGCGACCGCGTCCTCTTCGGCAAGTACTCCGGCACCGAGACGAAGGTGGTCGGAACAGAGTACATCGTTATGCGCGAGGACGACGTTCTCGGCGTTTTCGATTCGGCTGCCCAGGCGGCCACCAAAGCTACCTAATTCAGGAGACCATCTATGGCAAAACAGATTACTTATAGCGATAACTCCCGTCAAGCGATTCTGCGCGGCGTCAACCAGCTCGCCGAGGCGGTGAAAGTGACCCTCGGTCCGCGTGGGCGCAACGTCGTGCTGGAGAAAAAATTCGGCGGTCCGACGATCACCAAAGACGGCGTAACGGTGGCCAAGGAGATCGAGTTGAAAGATCCGCTCGAGAATATGGGCGCCCAGATGGTCCGCGAGGTGGCGTCGAAAACCTCCGATGTCGCCGGCGACGGTACGACCACGGCCACGATTCTGGCGCAGGCGATCTTCCGCGAGGGCGTCAAAGCGGTATCGGCCGGCGCAAACCCGATGGCAATCAAGCGTGGTATCGACAAGGCCGTCGAAGTGGCCGTTGAGGAAGTCAAGAAGCTCTCGAAGCCCGTCTCCGGCGACATGATCGCCCAAGTCGGCAGCATCTCCGCCAACAGCGACGCCACCATCGGCAACATCATCGCCGAAGCGATGAAGAAGGTGGGGAAAGACGGGGTGATCACGGTCGAGGAATCCAAAACCATGACCACCGAGCTCCAGACCGTGGACGGCATGCAGTTCGACCGCGGCTACCTCTCACCATATTTCGTGAGCGATGCCGAGCGCATGGAGTGCGTATTCGAGGATCCTTACATCCTCATCCACGATAAGAAGATCAGCAACATGAAGGACCTGCTGCCGATCCTCGAGCAGATTGCGCGCGCGGGCAAGCCGCTGCTGGTCGTTGCCGAGGATGTCGAAGGCGAGGCGCTCGCCACGCTCGTGGTCAATAAACTGCGCGGTACGCTCAATGCTTGCGCCGTGAAAGCCCCGGGCTTCGGCGACCGGCGCAAGGCGATGCTGGAAGATATCTCGATCCTGACTGGCGGCAAGCCCATTATGGAAGAGACCGGCATCAAGCTGGAAAGCATCCACCTGGAGGATCTGGGCCGCGCGAAGCGCGTCACGGTGGACAAGGACATCACAACCATCATCGATGGTGCCGGATCGCAAGGGAGCATCGAGGGCCGTATTAAGCAACTGCGTGCCCAGATCGAAGAGACCACCTCGGACTATGACCGCGAAAAGTTGCAGGAAAGGCTGGCAAAGCTTGCCGGCGGCGTGGCGATTATCAAGGTCGGTGCCCCAACCGAGACCGAGATGAAAGAAAAGAAGGCTCGCGTGGAAGACGCACTGCATGCGACGCGCGCAGCGGTAGAGGAAGGCATTGTGCCGGGCGGCGGCGTCGCGTTGCTGCGGGCATCAGTTGCGCTGCAGAATCTGAAGTTGGAAGGCGACGAGCAGTTCGGGGTGACGATCGTGCGTCGTGCCTGCGAGGAGCCCGTCCGGCAGATCGTTTTCAATTGCGGCACGGAAGGCGCCGTTGTGGCCGAGCAAATCAAGGGCTATGACGATCCGAACTTTGGCTTCAACGCCTCCACCGAAGAGTACGAAGACCTCGTGAAGGCCGGGGTAATCGATCCCACCAAGGTGACGCGCACCGCTCTGCAGAATGCGGCATCCATCGCCTCTCTGATGCTCACGACGGAAGCCATGATCTGCGGGATCGTGGAGGAAACGGAGAATTAGGCCACCGATGGACAAACGACTCCTAAAGCGGCACAAGCGTCAGGTTTCACGCGCGAAAGGACGGGTCAGGCTCTCGGAGCCTGACCTGAGGACACCGGAGCAAGTGAGGGCAGCGCGGGATGCGAGCCGCCTTGCCGGTAGCCGCCGTGACGCCCACCGCGCCCCTTACGCCACGCCGTCAATCGAACGTTGAATTTGAGGCGGCCAGGATCCGCACTGGAGCAGATTTGTTTTCCACACGCTGTCCACATTGCAGGTCTATCGAATTCAGGACTGTAGGGTTCCGAAACGCTATTGAGGGGGCTTTCCGCTGGCTCTTCCAACCCTACCGATGCACTCTCTGTGGTCGCCGCTTTTTCCTGTTCCGATGGCAAGCGCCCGTGGAAGACACGACTGGCTAGCGGCGGTTGCGGCAGGCCGGCCTGCGCAACTGCTAGGGCTCAATGAAACGCCGTCCTCCAGGTCGCTCCATATGGCGCTTTCTTCCGCGATAACGGCAGGGAACTCCTGCAACGCCCAGGTATTCGCACAATCAACCCTCGGAGTCGTGTTCGGATACGGGATTACGCCGCTCCCCGGTATCGGGGAAAAGCGGTACTGGCGAACCCCTTATTCGGCACAACGACGGCCTACGTTGCCGCCCTGTTCACAAAGTGGGGGGACGACTCCGCACGCGGGTTCATGACGGAGGTGAAGAAGAATGGCGTGAAGCTCTCAACCAGCAATGGCGAGAGCGCCGATATGCGGCGGCTGGCATCACCGGCGACGATCCGTTTCAGCGAAGCTATTGCGGTGGCCGTTCTGGGTCTCGTGGTAAATCTGGCCTGTGCGGCCCTCCTGGGCGAAGGTCACGTTCACCATCACGAGGACGACCACGATTCCGAAGCAGGGCATCATCCAGGTCCATCCCAAGGCCATTCCCGCCACCAGGGTGACGATCGCGAGCACGGACGTGAGCGGGTGATCGCGCGCTGGTCGTACGGCCTGCTTCGGGACACCAGTGCCGTGCCTCCTTGACGGCGAAGTGTCGGCGGAGCGACGCCGACAGATCCGCGAGCTCATCGAACACGAAAAAGGTAGCCAAGTCGCCGACCTCCATGTCTGGCGGGTGGGTCCGGAGCATCTTGCCGCCATCATCTCCGTGATTGCGGCGCAACCGCACCCGCCCGAGCACTACAAAAAGCTGCTCGCCACGCATGCTGACCTGGTCCCTTGACGGTAGAGGTACACCGCGCGCCAACGGAGAGAGCACACCCGCAGTGCGCGTGAGACCGAAAATAGATACCCGAGGACGTCCGATCGACCTAGCCTTATAGTCAACAAATCCGTCGCACAGGTCGGCTTGCTACCGCTTGTCATCTATGCCCGACAAAACAAGTGGGTGCGGTTTCTGGCGTACGTAACTGGCTTGGTGAATTAATGCCTGTTCCTGCAGAATGAATACCTGATCGAAGAAAATCGCATCAGCCGCTCGCATCTTCCTTCGCGGTTGCGCTTGTCCGATCCAGGCGCTCGACTCTGGCGGAACGGCGAGCGGGTCGGCCTCAAGGACTTCAAGCTGGTCGCATCCGTCGCGCTCCACGCGGTCAGAGACCTAGCGCTTGGCCGCCCTGGGAAGTCCATCGAACCGCTTGTCTCCTCTGCCGGTCGTAGCGATGACGTCGAACAATACTCGGAGTTTGTCTCTCGTTCGCTCTATCGCCAGTTGCCCTCGGCGGGTCGCCACGTAAGCCTTCAATGGCCGGCCGCTGCGCCGTGCAGCGGGCTCAAAATACCCTTTGTCCTGCATCCCCCTGAGCATACTGGCAACGGACCGGGCGCTGAGCAGGACTCGGTGCCGCTCCAATTCCTCTTTCATCCCGGCGCTGAAGAACCGGTTCCTTCGTGGCCTTGTGCAGGATATACAGTCGCGTCAATCCCAGTCATCCGTGCTGGTTGTGCTTTCCTCTCCGCTTTCGCCATCTCGAACATGTCCGCTTCCTGAATTGTTCGCGGATTCTTTTGAACTCGGTTATCGGCACAGAGGTGCGCTATTTGCGCAGTTCCTCGCGGCTTGCGTGCCGGGAGAGGGTGCAGTAGCCGAGGCCGACTTCCGCGATTGCCTAAATTGCCTCCTCTGGCGGGCGATCGCGGAAGCTGTAGCTAGTGGCCCCCAGTTTCACTCCGTGGAACCCAAAACTGGCCAGTCCACGTCGCGTGTACATCGTTGTCTTCCTCCCGAATGCCGCTGATCGGTTATGCGGCACTCGGGAACAATCTGTTCTAAGCCTTCGCGGCTGCCGGTTCCTTTGCAGCCAGCAACGCCGTAAGATGCGCGAGACTGCGGGCCGCCTCTTCCGGCGTTCCGCACTCCACTGACAGCACGCCGCTGAACCCGTGCTTCCGGATGATGCCGATCACGCGCGCCCAATCCACTACACCGTCCCCGCAGGCGCAGCCTACGGGCGTGCCGGCCACCTTGCCGCGCTCGGCGTCGGAGTGCTCGACGCTGATGTCCTTGGCGTGCATGTGAACCAAACGGCTGCCGATCCGCTCCAGCGCCTCGTAGATATCCTCGCCGGCAAGGTAGCCGTTCCCCGTGTCGTAGTTGATGCGCAGGAGCGGCGATTCCACAAGGCTCGCGATGCGCAGCAGACCGTCGGTGGTGCGGGAGATCTCGTTATGCGGCTCGATCCCGATGTCGATGCCGTAGCGCTCGGCTACGCGCAGCACGGCCTTCAAGGTGTAGGTCATCACGGGCCACGCTTCGTCACCGATCACCCATTCCGGCCGGTAGCTCTCGTCGGTGTTCACCACCGGGGCGCCGAGAACCGCCGCGAATCGGATAGCGCGCTGCAGGTACATCACGCTGACCTCCGGCCGCATCAACGGACAGTGTGCGCTCACCGCCGATGCCTTCAACCCGTTCTTCTCCAGGATGTCCCTAATAAAGTGCGGATCCTCTTCCATGGACACCGAATGGTAGTACCCGGCTTCGCTCATCAACTCCCGTCCGGTGTGCAGCATCGGCTCGACGTACTTGTATCCGATCTTCGCCGCCATCTCGACACCCACCGTAAAAGGCTTCTCCGAGCGACGCACAAACTCCATGTTCAGTCCGGCTTCAATACTCATACGTCCCACTCTTTCTGCCACGTAACGCGGCGTTTTTCTTTGTAAGAGATGTTGCAGATATGGCACGCCATGGCGGAATAGTGCCCCGCCGCCTCGTCGCAGGCCGCGTGCTTGCGGGTGCGAACGCAGTCTAGCCAGTTGGCCACGTGCAGTTCCGGCGTGGGCCCCGAGGTGACCGGCTCGGCACCTTTCTCCGCCGGTAGGAAGCGGTAGCCGTAGCGGAAGATGTGCAGCCGGCCGCCGGTCCCCATGAATACGATATCGGCGTTCTCCTTCGAGATCATATCGGTGACGTTGGCCTCAAAGGTGACCAGCAGCCCGTCCGGATACTCGACAATCGAATTGATATTATCCGCCGTGTCTCGGTCTTCATAGCCGAGGTAGATGCCGCCCATGCATACCGCGGCCAAGGGTTTCTCCGTTTTGAGATACCAGTGCGCGACGTCCACCATGTGAACGAACAATCCGCCCATCTGCGCGTTGGTCGAGTAGTCCCAGTAGACGTAGTGGTTGAAATAGCGCTTGGGGTCCCAGGGCACTTTGGGAAGGCGGCCCTGGCAGGTGTCCCAGTCCATGCCATCCGGCTTCTTCTCCATTCCCGCAGGCGGCTTCTGATTGCGGTAGGCCGCGTTGCCGTTCCAGATGGTCCGCACCATGGTGACGCGCCCGATGCGGCCGCTGTCAATAAATCGTTCCTTGGCCTCGATGAAGTGCGGATAACTGCGCTGCTGCGTCCCCGTTTGGAGGATGCGCTTGTTCTCACGGACGGCACGCACGATCTGGTGGCCCTCCATGGGGTGAAGGGTCAATGGTTTTTCGACGTATAGATCCTTGCCCGCCCGGCACGCGGCCACTGCGATCTCGCAGTGCATGTGGTCCCAGGGAGCGATGATAACGGCGTCGATGTCCTTGTGATCGAGCACCTTCCTGTAATCGACGTATTTGTTGACCGTGGTGCCGGCCATCTTCTCGGCGCGGTCGCGCTGCACGTCGTAGGCGTCCGCCACCGCTACCCACTGTATGTTGCCCGCCTTGTTGGCGTTGGACATCAGGTATCTGCCCCGGCCCCCGGTCCCAATAGCCCCAAGACGGATACGATCGTTGGCTCCCAGGACCCGCCCGGCGGATGCGGCCGTCATCGCTCCCACGAACCCTCTACGCGAAACTGTTGTGCTCATGCCTCTCTCCTATGGCGGAGTCTGCTTTCGCCAGCTTGTTTAGTTGCGAACTTGCGGTGTCGGTCGCCTGCTTTACCAGAGAACTGGTTCGGTCCTCCAGGACTGGTGGCCTCCCAATTCGAGGTCCTTCACTCGCTCCCTGCACCGTCGAAAAGTCTACGCGAGCATACCAGGTCTTACCAAAACGGATTCTATACGTATTTCTCCAGCATTACAAGGTTAAAATGTCGGGTCTGGGGTCCGACAATCAACAAACTGATACCCGTGCCGAATTCTAAGGGCAGAAAAGATTCCGCTTGATTACGCAATTGGCTACGAGTATACTTCTGCCGATGGTAAGACCTGGTCTGAATGAGACATAGGGCCGGCATTCTGATCATGTTTCAGTCGGTCCCGCGGACAACGTCAACCCGATGCGTCTGGGGCTGGAGCCGCCCGCGGCGGGTTATCCGTGGGCTCCTCGGGCAGGGAGGCGGCTTGGCCCGCTATGCCGGGGGAAAACTTGAATCAACCATGCCTTGGCATTCAGTGCGTCGCCGGCCACCGGCCTAGTGATTGAGTCAAATCAGGACATGGGAGGAAATAGATGAGGAGATTGTTTGCCGCCGTTTGGATCGCAGCGGGTGCATATGCACCGCTGCACGCCGCGGAGTTGTTGGCCGGGTGGGCCTCCGTGAGTATCACTCCGGACCGGCCCGTAGCGCTGGCCGGCCAGTTTCACACGCGCGTCTCAAGATCCGTGCACGATCCGGTGACGGCCACTGCCTTGGCGTTAGAGAGCGGCGGCGAGCAGGCAGTGCTGGTATCGCTCGATGTAGTGGCGGTGAGCAAAGATTTGCTGGCGCGCGTCCGCGCGCGCCTCAAAGCCACGCTGCCTGAGCTCGACGGCCGCAAGCTGCTGCTCAATGCCACCCACACGCACACGGCTCCGGAAATGCGCGAAGGCAATTACGAGATCCCCGAAGGCGTGATGACTCCCTCCGAGTTCCTGGAGTTCCTGACGGACAAGGTGTGTGGAGCCGTAGTTGAAGCGTGGAAAGCGCGCCGCCCTGCCGGCGTAAGTTGGGCACTGGGCCATGCGGTGATTGGTTATAACCGGCGCGCTGTATTTGCCGACGGACGGTCAACCATGTACGCCAAGCTCGACCGGCCCGACTTCATGGGCTTCGAGGGCTATGAGGATCACGCTCTGGAACTGATGTTCTTCTGGACGCCGGAGCGCAAGCTGACCGGCATCGGCGTCAACGTGGCCTGCCCCTCCCAGGTACTTGAACACCAGTACTTCATCTCCGCCGATTTCTGGCACGACATCAGGCTCGAACTCCGACAGCGCTACGGCGACGGCTTGTTCGTGTTCCCCATGACCGGCGCGGCCGGTGACCAGTCGCCTCACGTGCAGCTCCGCAAAGCGACCGAGGCGAAAATGCGCCAGCGGCTAGGTGTTTCCGAAACGGGCCAGATCGCCCGCCGCATCGCACACGCTGTCGAAGATGTCTATCCGGCCGCAGCCGCTGCTATTCGAACCGCGGCGCCGTTCGCGCATCGCGTTGAAGACTTGCGCTTGCCAGTGCGCAAAGTGACTCCCGCGGAGTTGCAGTGGGCCCGAGCAGAGCACGCCCGCCTGGAGAAGGCGCCCGCCACGGAGCGCAATCGATACCGGCTCATGAAGCGCGCCAGCGATGTGATTGAGCGCTATCGCGGGCAGGACAGCACCACAGAGTTCCCGATGGAATTGCACGTGATCCGCTTAGGCGACGTTGCGCTGGCCACCAACCCATTCGAGCTGTTTGTGGACTTCGGCCTCCGGATGAAGGCGCGCAGCCGAGCTGAACAGACCTTCCTGCTGCAACTGGCCTGCGACAGCGCCGGGTATCTGCCGACCGAAAAGGCGGTGGCGGGAGGCGGCTATGGCGCTGAAATCCCCAGCAACAAGGTAGGGCCGGAAGGCGGCCAGTTACTGGTGAACCGCACGGTGGAATTGATCAATTCACTTTTCGAATGACTCTTAAGGAGCCCCGATATGAAGCGAAATTTTGCATTACTCGGCGGCCTGCTTCTGGCGTCTCTGCTATGGAGCCAGGAATTCCGGGCCACTCTGTCAGGCCGCATCATGGACAGCACTGGAGCCTCGATCGCCGGTTCCACAGTGCTGGTCAAGAACGTCGCCACCAACGAGCAGAACACCACCGTTTCGGATGCCCAGGGCGACTACCGGGTCCCGTTCCTCAGACCCGGAACTTACCAAGTCTCGGCCGAGGCGCCCGGATTTAAGAAATTCGTGCGTTCGGGCTTGATTCTTAATCTCGGCCAGGCCGCCAGCCTGGAAATCAAGCTGGAGGTCGGTGGGGTAACCGAACAGGTCACGGTTACCAGCGAAGCTCCGCTGCTCGACGCCGTCAAGGCGGACCGCGGGAGCGTAATCGACAACCAGCGCGTCACGCAGTTCGCCCTCAACGGCGGCAATCCGATGATGCTTTCCCGGCTGGTGCCGGGCGTCGGCTTCACCGGTCAGATTGCGGCGCAAGGCATCTTCTCCCAAGGCGCCATCGAGAAATGGGCCATGAACGGCGGACTGTCCAACTCCAACAGCTTCCAGTTGGACGGCGCACCCAATGACACCAAGGCCTTCAATGGCGGTGTTGGCTATGTACCTCCCGTCGATTCGGTCCAGGAGTTCAAGATCCAGACCAATATCTACGACGCCCAGTACGGCCGTACCAGCGGCGGCATCCTCAACATCTCAGTGAAGAGCGGCACCAACGTCTTTCACGGCACCGGCTACGAATACCTGAACCGCTCGTGGGGCAGCGCCAATTCCTTCCAGAACAATGCCATCGGCGCACCGCGCGGGCAGTCGACCAGGGACCAGTTCGGCTTCCATCTGGAGGGCCCGGTGCTGATCCCGAAAGTCTACGACGGCCGCAACCGCACCTTCGTCACGGGCACCTTCGAGAGCATGCGCAATTCGACTCCGATGCCCCTGCTGCTGTCCGTGCCGGAAGCGGACATGCGCGCCGGGGACTTCAGCAAACTGGTGGACGCCAACAACCGCCTGATAACGATCTACGACCCCACCACGGGGCGCGACATCAATGGCGTCTGGACGCGCACACCGTTCGCCGGCAACGTCATCCCCAAGGACCGCATCAACCCGATCGCCACCAACATCCTGGGCTTCATGCCCAAGGCCAACACCAAGACCGCGGGCCAAGGTTATTCGAGATTGAATTATCAGGTCGGTGGAGCCGCGAATCCCGGCAGTTCCACGGGCTATAGCGTGGTCGGCAAACTGGACCATAACCTCGGCGACAATCACCGCTTCTTCTTCCGCCGCGGCTGGAGCGACTGGACCTACCACAACAGTTTCAACGGCCTGCGCGGCCTAGGCGAGTACTCCAACGAATGGGGCGAGAAGAAGATCAACGACTCCTATGTATTGGACTGGGTCGGCACCCTGAGCCCCACCTTCATCGCCAACCTGCGCCTGTCGTTCAACTTCTTCAACAACGATCGGAATATCGTCGAGAACGCCAATTATCCACTGACCAAACACGGCTTTCCGGAATCCATGAACAACCAGGTAGTCCTCCCCGATTGGTTCGGCAGGTACGAGTTCTCCAACTACACCACCCTGGGCGGGTACTACCAGATCAACCACACGAACAATTTCGGCATCCAGCCGACCGTCACCAAGGTGATCGGTCCGCACGTGATCAAAACCGGTTTGGACCTGCGCTGGACCCAGTGGTCGGTGGGCACTTATAACAGCAACCCCCCGTTTACGCTGGCGGCCAATCCGGGCTGGACGCAACAGCAGTACAACCGCGCCGACGCCCTGAGCGGCGATTCCGTTGCGTCCTTCCTTCTCGGGACGCCGAGCAGCGGGAGTGCCTCCGTCAACGCCTTCCCCATTTTTCTCTACCGCTACTACGCGCCCTGGATCCAGGACGACTGGAAAGTGTCCCGCCGCCTCACCTTGAACCTGGGTTTCCGGTGGGACCTCAACCATCCGCCCACCGAGCGTTTCAACCGCCTCACCCGCGGCTTCGACGCCCAGACGTTGAGCCCGGTCGATGCTCTGATCAACCGCGCCGCTTATCCCGGCACCCCGCCCGTCCGCGGCGGCATGCTGTTTACCGGTGTAGGCGGCAACTCGCGCATGCCCGCCAAGCTGCGGAAAAGCAACTTCCAGCCGCGCTTCGGTTTCGCGTACAGCCTCCGCGACAACCTCGTCGTCCGCGGCGGATGGGGTCGCACGTACATGAATCCGACCGAGAGCTACGACTCGCTTAATTACGGGTTCAGTCAGCGCACGGATGTCGTCACCTCGCTCGACGGTACCCGCACCTCCATTCCCAACGTCCTGAACAACCCGTTCCCGAACGGTGTGATCGCGCCCGCCGGAGCCTCCCGCGGACTTCTCACCTTCCTGGGACAGGGATTCAATGTCGCCAACCCCGAGTTCCGCATCCCCTACCTCGACCAGTTCTCGCTGGGCTTCCAGTACGGCCTGCCGTTCTCCTCGAAGGTAGAGATCTCATACGTGGGCAGCCGCGGCCACGACCTGCAGGATACTTATCCGTTCAACAATTACGACGTCTCCCTGCGGAACAAGTGCAACCTGATGGAAGGCGGCAACCCGCTGTATTGCGACGAGCGCCTCCCCAATCCCTTCTACCAACTGGAGCCGTTCACCGGCACCTCGCTCTACAGCAGCCCCACCGTCGCGCGCACCTCGCTGGCGGTTGCGTATCCGCAGTTCGGCACCCTCACCGAGGTGAACCGTAATGACGGCAAGAGCTGGTACAACTCCCTGCAGATCACCTGGGAAACGCGGCGCAAGAGCGGCTTGAACGTGATGGTATCCTACACGCTTTCAAAGCAGATAATGCAGCGTGGCTGGCTGGATAGCCTCCGCATGGAGCCGCAGCGCGGTCTCGTGGATTGGGACCGGCCCCACCGCTTGAGCATCGGCAGCATCTACGAGCTGCCCTTTGGCAAGGGCAAGCACTGGCTCAATACCTCGCACCCATTCTGGAGCCGGCTGGTGAGCGGCTGGGAGAACGCCACCATGTTCTTCTACGAATCCGGCCGCCCGTGGGCCCTTCCTAACGTCATCACCCTCAAAGACGCGCGGGTGGGCGACGTCGACTGGAGTGCGCCGGACGTGCGCGCCGTGCAACCCTGCGTGGCGCAGTGGAACGACAACGGCAGCATCACCATGCAGCCCTACAGCGTGAGCTACGGCTGCAAGGAGTACTACTACCTGGTGCCGCCGCGCTACAGCCCGCGTTTTTCGACCGTCAACGACGGCCGCATACGCCTGCACTCCGCGCCGCAGGTGGATCTCTCGTTGAACAAGACAACCCAGATCACCGAGAAGACCCGCCTGCAGTTCCGCGCCGAAGCCTTCAATGCCACCAACACGTACCTGTTCCTCGCGCAGCCCTTCAACAATAGCGTCACCAGCGCGCTGTTCGGGACTCTAAACAAGGCTTCCGTCAGCACGGCCAACTCCAACCGGGGACGCACCATCCAGCTCGGATTGAAGTTTCTTTGGTAACACGCGCCGTGGAGCGCCCGGTTCAGCGCCCGGGCGCTCCCCCGTTTCCACCGTCCGGCTGGACGATCTCCTGGTCCGTGGCGGTTGTGGACTGATGTGGTCAGACCGTGTAATAGTGGTAGGGTGGATCACTAAAAATGGAACCTCACCCCAATGCAACTGCGACCTGATCTGATCGATGCGAACAGACCGGTCTCTATTCCTCAACAGCTACGGACCCTTCTGCTGAGGGCGATCCGCGAGGGCACATTCAAAGCCGGGGACCGCTTGCCTTCCGAGCGCAGCCTCGCCGAACAATGTGGAATCTCGAGGACTTCCGTACGGGAAACAATCACAGAACTCCTCAGCGAGGGCGTCCTTTCCCGAATGGCCGGGCGGGGCACGTTCGTCTCCAAAGCCGCTCCTAGGTGCGACCCGAAGGCGGTCGGGGTCCGCCAGATCGGCTTCTGGATCGGCGCCGGCATTTTTGGATTCGTCCAACCGGGCTATAACCAAATCCTCACCGGGGTGGGAGAGGTCTGCCGCGAGCGGGGCTACCGCCTTCAGTTCCATGCCATTGACGAAAGTACTCAATCGCTCGACCAGATCTTCGCAGAAGACGACTTGACTGGAGGGTTGGACGGAAACTTAGTAGTCGGCGGCGTTAGCCGGGGTGCGTTCGAGCGACTCCGGCGCTTGGAATGTCCGCTGATTGCGGTAGACCTGTTGGTCGGCGACGAGGCCATGGATGCAATCAGAATCGATTACGCTACTGGTACTCGAATGGCAGTCGAGCACCTGAGAACGCTCGGCCACACCGAGATAGGGTTTATCGGTTTTTCGGCTTCCCAGAAGTATGAGGCCTTTTGGCAATCGCTGGAAGCGTGCGGACTGACCTACCACCCGCGGTACACTCAATTCCTATCTGTTTCCGAGTTGGTTCCGGGAGTTCTGGCGGGCTTTCGCAGTATGCAAAAACTAATAGGGGCAGGGCGTCTGCCCACGGCTCTTCTGGTGACCAACGACTATGTCGCACTAGGTGTCATGGAAGCACTGGCCATCGCTGACATGAAAGTCCCAAAGGACATCAGCGTCGTAGGATATGACGACCTAGGTCTGGGCGCTCAGGCATTGACCACTATCAAAGCGGACCTCATGGAGGTTGGGCGCATAGCAGCAAATGCGCTAATCGACCAACTGGAGAAGGGCGACGATTTGCAGGGTCAAGTGCTAATCCCCGTTCAGCTCCTAGTTCGGGGAACAACCGCGCCGCCCCTGGATGTGAGCATGTCACTTGAGCTAAAGCCAGCTTCCCCTCTGCCGCCAATCTCCATATAATCCCTCTATGGCCCGAGCACAACGGAGCCGGCCGTATTCCGCCAGGCAACAGCTACGACCGCCGCAGCGCCCAGGAAGCGGAAGATTAGCAGCCGGCCGTAAGCGGATCGCAGCGGCGCTCTAGAAGTAGTGGAGTGCCTTCCACAAGGAACGCGAGCAGGCGGCCGAGGCTGAAGCGAAGAAAGCGAAGCCGAAGGCCAAGGCGAAGAAATCCGCGGTCCGGAAGCCTACGCGGAGGAAGAAGTCTGTGACCAGTACGGCCGCTGGCAAAAAGGCGGCCAGAACGGCACCGGCCGAGGTTGTGAATACAACACCAGGGTAGGAGCGGGCGGCCACCGGGTAACTGCTACACCGGTCGGCATGGACGGGAGTGGCTACTTCCTCCTCGGCGCCGCCGGATTCAGCTTCCCAAGCGGTTCACGTACGTTGAGGGCTACGCGACCTTCCTCGACCTATGGAGCATGCGTGGTGCATTGACAACGCCGGCTTCGTCGCCGATCCGACATGGTTCTACGGGCACGATTACTTCGGCGGGCCGTCATCCAGACGGGCTCGTCGACAACGAGGAAATGGAGTTGCCGCTCCTGACGGGTGTGCACCCGGCGGAGTATGCCGCGCGGCGACCGCGCCATCCAAAAACTGGGTAGATCGAGCACGATCTTCCGTAGCGCGCTGGTGTCCCGTGTAGACTATGCAGATCGACCGGCGCCGAGCAGGTTGAGCGGGAACAGACCCGCCGAAACCCGCATCGTGGTAAAAAGGTTGGGAGTCAGGCGTCAATTGCCAAGCCATGGGGTTCACGGGCCCGGAGATTGGGGGGCTAGACCTTCCGATTTTCCAGCCGACCAGTTCCCTCGCGCTGCCAGCTTCAGGTGTTGATCGACCCTCATTAGAACAAAACAGGAAGTGCGCATGTTTGGACGTGGTACTTGGGCCATCGTTGGGCTCGCGAAAGAGTCACTCGACACCTTCAGAACAAGCCTGGAAGACCGACCGGTTATGGCGGCTTGTTCGCAGATGGCCGCATCCGCCGTCACCCGGCAATTCAGTTCCGATGCGCTCGGAATCAATCCGTTCGGCGCTCCCCGTCTCGACGAAGAGCATCCAATCGGTTTAGAGCACCAGGAGGCACTCGCGCAGTATGCGATCACGGAACACGAGGCAGGTTCCGATCACCCCCTTCCCGCAGAGATATTGGACTGCGGGGGCTATGGGTTCACCGTAGCGCAGTTCCAGCTTCACGCCACAATGCCCTGGTATGGCCTATGGGCCGTCTCGAATGAATGGAAGGACGTCAGCGATCTAGCCTCCATCAAGGAGCAGCGTTCCTATGTTTTGCTGGAGCGGCCTTATCGGTTTCTGCAAGCGATCGACAAGAAGTCGGTTGACCAGGAAACGCTCGGCGTAACGGCCCCCGTACGCAAACAGGTTCCGGTGCTCCTGGACTTCAACGAAGGCCGCGTCTACATCGAGAGCAGTAATAAGAAGCTGATCTACACGATCGTTGTACGGCTCCAACAGTTAGGCGCCGAGATCATCCCGGTCGCCTGGACCTACAGTCATCCGAACTGGACCGCGGAAATTCTCAATAGGTTGTATGAGGGCACGCAGTATCAGGACGACTTCGTCAAACGCGCCGACGAAGCCACGCGTTTCCAACCAAAGGAGATCGAAAAGCTCGAAGACCGGGAACTGGAAGCCATCGTCGCCAACTATTTTTCGATGACTCAGCTGGCGAGCGATCTCTGGGTCGGCATCTCCGGTCCCGCGCAGGTCCGGCTGCACGACACCAGTCCGCCCATCGGTGTGAAGGCTCCCACGACTGCGACCACGCTACTGCAGATGGCGAATGACGCCAAAGTTCTTTCGGGCGCCATCACCTTCCAGGAGCGTGTGTCGTTTACCGGCAAGGATGGCGGGGAACGCACGTTCCGCAAGGAACTTCTCTCTGTCGATGTGAACGACCGGATCAATCTCACCGATGTCGGGGCCGCCATGCTGCGCGGTTTTGACCTCCCCTCGCTGCGGAAAGACATCCAGCGCGAGATTCGTCAAACCCACCAGGTACCTTCGATCGAGCAGTTCTGGGGCAACTGGCTCCATGAATTGAGCAATGCCGTGCGAACGATTGAGGCGGCCTTCCGCGAACTTCTCGATATCGATGGAAATCAGGAGGCAGGCATTTTGCCGATGAAAGTTTCGGCAACAGAAGAGGAGCCGGCACTCGTGAACGCCTGAAAAATGTGATTGCCGTGGCTATGGCGCTCAAACCGCCAGAATGCACGGCATAGCGGAACCGGATTCGTTTCCTGCTGCACCAAACGGAATCTCATGGCATCCGTGAGTAGGGCGGCGGTCCTCTGATAACCCGCCTCTGTCAGGGTCGCGCTGTGAAAGGCCTTCGGCCACGGAAAGAACGTCATAATCGTCCCGGGATGGCCGATTCCGTCCCAGTACGCCAGCGCAAAATCGAGATGGTGGTGCCGAGGAGTTCCTGGTCAACCCGTCCTCTATTGTTACCTCCTGAGGTCGGGTTCAAAGTGGCCGTCTTACAACGGCGGTTACAATGCGATTCGCTTTTCCCCTCTGAGTCAGATCAACACTGGAAACGTGGCATCCCTGGCCGAGGCCGCTCGATTTAGGCTGCCTGAGACGACAGCATTCCAGTCAGGCCCGGTGCTGATCGACGGCACCATGTACGTCACGACCGCCACGAATACCTACGCGATTGACGCTCGGACAGCCCAGCAGCGATGGAGCCACCACTTCGAGCCTAAGAGCATGGGCCTTGGCACGCCGGTGCGCGGGGTCGGATACACAGATGGCCGGCTGTTTCGCGGTACGCCAGACGGCCACCTGATCGCACTTGGCGCCGCGACGGGCAAGGTGATTTGGGACGTGGTCGGCTCCGACGCGGCGAAGGGCGAGTACTACACGATGGCGCCTGTGGTGTGGGAGAACCGCGTCTACATTGCCAATTCCGGCAGCGATGTAGGGGCGATCGGCCACATCCGCGCCTTCGACGCGCACAGCGGAAAGCAACTCTGGAATTTCGACATCGTACCGTCAACCGGACCAGGCTCGGAGACGTGGCCGAAGGACAAGCCGAGGGCGGGCGGGGGCGTATATTCGTCATTCGCGCTGGATACCGAAACCGGAATCCTCTACTCGCCGATTGGTAATCCGGGACCCGACTTCGTCATCTTATCGCCCTGGCGACAACCTTTACACATGCAGCTCGTGATGCTCGACGCGCGGACCGGTACGCTCCGCGGTTATTACCAACTGGTTAAAAATGCCTTCCACGATTGGGACCTGGCGGCGAGCCCAATCCTGTTCACGTCGAAGGCGGGCAAGAAGATGGTCGCGGCTGCCGGGAAGAACGGAT
>DATMYF010000177.1:0-26379 GCA_035561075.1 Bryobacteraceae bacterium | reverse complement strand
AATCCACAGGTCTGACCAATCTCCTTTACGGGGTCCATGCCCCATGAACTGTATCCAGCCTGGGACCTGTCTACTCCGGAAGTCGCCTTCCGGAGCTTACCGCCGACCGTAGGGCCATGAGACATTCATCTCATCTCCTTTACACGTGCGCCGGCCGGGCTCCCGGGGCGGTGGTGCAGATATCCAGCAACTGGATCCGGGTAGCGTGCAGGCGCTGGGCCACCAGCTTCAGAACCGCCCGTGTCAGAACGTAGCCGAAGGCGCAATCCTCGTCGCAGGCGTGTACCAGGCGCACGCCGTCGAACGCCAGGGCGCGCACCTCTTCGAGCGTACGCGCCTGGAAGTGTTTGGGGTACTCGGGGGTGAGGGAGGACCAGCCCAGTTCCTCACCGGCCGAGAGCGTGGCGATCCGTACGGCGTGCCCCGGGGCGTTCACATCCAGCGCCACCTTGCCCTCCAGCAGAAGGTAGAAAAAGCTCGAGGGGTCGCCTTCCCGGTAGATTAGCTCGTCTTTGGCGAAGTGGACGCGCCCCGCCATGGATGCCAGCTTTTGAATGTGCTCGGGCCGAAACCCCTCGGTGAAAGGATGCTCCCGGAGGATTTGGGCCAGCTCTTCCTGGCTCATAAGACACTCCTCATGTGGTTGGGACCGGCAGGGACGGGCGTCTCCCGTAAGGCTGCCAACTCGGCCGTAATGTCGATACCCGCGGGGCACCAGGTGATACAGCGCCCGCATCCCACGCATCCCGAGCTGCCGAACTGGTCGATCCAGGCGGCGAATTTGTGTGTGGCCCACTGGCGGTAGCGCGACTTCATAGACATTCGCACGCTGCCTCCATGAATGTAGGAGAAGTTCTGGGAGAAGCAGGAATCCCACTTGCGCGTGCGTGCCGCGCGGTCGCCGGAAATGGAGGTTGCGTCCTCCACAGTGGTGCAGAAGCAGGTGGGGCACACCATGTTGCAGTTGCCGCAGCCGAGACAACGCGTCGCTACGTCGCTCCAGTGTGGATGCTCGAAGGAATCGTAGAGCAGTTCGCGGATTCCCTTGGTATTCACCTTCCGGCTGATGGAAGCCATGGCCGCGTGGACCGCCGCAGCGGCCTCCTCGCGCAGCGCGACATCCGCGAATGCGGGTTGGAGTTCCCCAAGCACCTCGGATCCCGGGCGGCTTCCGGCTTCGGCGACAAATAGATGTCGATTCGGGTCCACAAGTTCCGTCAAGGCGATGTCGAAGGATGCCTCCGCCGGTGGAGCGCTGTGCATGGAGGTGCAGAAACAGGTGGGCGCGGCGACGGTACAATTCACCGCCACGACGAAGATGCCCTGGCGGCGCGCGCGGTAGATGGGGTCGCCGTATGGCTCTCCCAGCAGGACGTGATCCTGAATGGCCATGGCGGCCAGTTCACAGGAGCGCATTCCCAGGAAGGCGTAGCGTGGGGGCGGCTGGCTCTGCTCCACAATCCGGAATGCCGTGCCCTCCCGGCGCGCTTCGAAAAGCGGCGCCTCGGCGGGGTAAAGAAACCGCTTCCAGCCTTGCGGGCCAACGGCGTAGGCGAACAGCGCGCCATCGCCGCGCCGGCGGAGCCTGTAGGTGGAAGACTCCTGATCGGCGGTCCATCCCGCCGGCAGGTCATCAAGGGATTCGAGGATGTCGCAGACAATCGCGTTACCGCGGAGGGTGGGGCCCACAACCCGGTAACCGCGGCGGCACAGCGACGCAATCAACTGGGCCAGCGCTGGAAGTTCCAGCACGAACTGCGTGCCGATGGCGGGCAGGTTCGCTGACATAGCTCCCCCTGCTTAGAATATACGCACAAAAAGATCCCAATGTCTGGACGATTGCGCGCTCACTCCCCGAACACTTGGGCTTCGAACACTGACAGGCGGGCATCCGGCCGGGACCAGTTGTCAGGCGGCAGGCCCGCCTTTCTTGCCAGGGCACAGAAAAAGTCCTCCCGGGTCCAGTCTCGCAAGCGGGTTACCTGCGGCAGCAACAGGGAGCGGCGCGGGCCGCAGTGCAGATATGCCCCGTGGCGTCCCAACACGAATCCGGCGGTGCCGCGCAGCCGCTTGAGCGGGGTCAGCACCGAGATCTGGATAGCTACGCGGCATTGCGCAGCCCGCAACGGCATGAAACGCGGATCGTCCAGGGCCGCCGAAAGCGTCAGTTCCGGGATCGCCTGCGCCAGCGGATCACAGCCGGAGTGGCGCCCCACGCAGCCGCGCAATCCGACGCCTTCGTACAGGCTGACAAACGCTCCCGCTCGCCGCGTCAACGCGGGTGTCACCGCGGCAGGTGGGACCGGCTTGCGCTGGCCGGTTTCGAGCAGGTTCAACAACGTCGCATGCGCGCTGTCGAGCAGCAACTGCCGGTCCTCGCGTTCCAACTCGAATGAGGGCGCGCGAAAGTAGCCCAGTGCGGCGTAGCTCACGGAATGGTGCGCCTCACCGGTGATTTCGGCGGAGGTCTGGTAATCGAGGGCCTCCTGGTAGATCCCATCTCCGAGCAACCGCAGCATGGCGAGCAACAAGGAGATGGGCTCGTATCCGCAGACGGTGGAGCCGGTGCTGGAGAGATGTTCGAGGAAGAGTTCCGGTTCCAGGCTCCCGGCGGCGTCGATCACGTCGTAATCGAGATCGCGCAAGCGGTCGCGCACGCTGTGGTCAGGCGGGAATGGCTGGTAGCCGAAAGAGGCGCCGTAGTGCGTCAGGTCGGAACTGGCCAGGAAGACGGTCCCTGTCGTCGCCAGTGCCGCAAGTGCATGCGCGGCCTTCTCGCGGGAATCGCGATGGAGCGGTCCCACGTAGAGCGGCAGCACGGGCACTCCGGGCGCCGCCTTCATCAAAAGCGGCAATTGGATCTCGACGGAATGGTCGCAGAGGCGCTGCTCCGGCGCCATCTCGAAAGGCAGTTCGCGGGCCAGCATGGCTGCCGTTTCGCGGTCGACCGTTACCTCGCCCACGGGGGTGGCAATCCGTTTCACGTCCGGGATGGCAACCGACGAGGGGCCGCCGCGATGGGCGAACCCCAGCAGCACAATGCGCGAAGGTGTCGATTCCGCGAGCGACCTGTAGGCTGCCGCTGCCACGGTGCCCGAGTACATCAGTCCGGCGTGCGGCACTACGAAGGCAAGCGGGTCGCGCAGCGCGCACGGCCCGGTTCTCTCGCGCGAATGCTCGAACAACTCCGCGAGCAGGCAGTCCAACTCGGCACGCCCCCCGGGATACCAGGAGCCGGCGTAAGGCGAGATGTGGACATCCTCCATCGCTTCAGCCGCAGCGCTTATGGACCAGGGTTCCCACCTCGCGCGGGCGCGCCCCCGGCCCCCACACTCCGGGGATCAATGTGCCGCAATCCGGGCACGCGCCGGCAACTCCCATGCGGTTTTCCAATACCAGGAAGCCGAGGCGCCGCACCACGACGGCACGGCACCCCGGGCAATACGTATTCTCCAGACCTTCCACGCTGCCCGGCAGGTTGCCGGCGTAGACGAAACGCAGTCCCGCTTCGCGCCCCAGCCGTGCCGCGCGACGAAGGGTATCGGCCGGGGTGTTTTCCGCATCCGTCATCTTGTAGTCCTGGTGGAACGCCGTGACGTGCCACGGGATGTCGGTCGAAATGCCTGCCAGGAACTCGGCCATGGCGCGCAGTTCCTGGTCGGAATCGTTGAAGCCCGGAACCACCAGGGTGACCACCTCCAGCCAGAAGCCCATAGCGTGGATGCGCCGGATGGAGTCCAGAATGGGGCTGATTCGGCCTCCGAGCTCATGATAGTGTCGGTCGTCGAAGCTCTTGAGGTCAACTTTGTAGAGATCCACCCACGGGCGCAGGTATTCGAGCACCTGGGGGGTGGCATTGCCGTTAGAGACGAAGCCGGTGAGGAGGCCCGCCTGCCGCGCCTCACGGAAAACCGCCACAGCCCACTCCGCCGTGATGAGCGGTTCGTTGTAGGTGCTGACCACCGCTACAGCGCGCTCGCGCAGCGCCGTCCGGACGATCTCCCCGGGTTCTATGGGGTGGAACTCCAGCGCGGAGCGGATATCCCGCAGCGCCTGCGAGCTTACCCAGTTTTGGCAATAGCCGCAGTGCAGGTCGCAGCCCAGCATCCCGAAACTGAGGGCGCGTGCACCGGGCAGGACATGGAAGAAGGGTTTCTTCTCGATAGGGTCGCAGCACAGGCCGTTGACGTATCCCCACGGTACGAACAGCTTGCCGCCTCGATTAAAGCGTACTTTACAGACTCCCGGGAGGCCTTCCGGGATGGGGCAGGCATGGCCGCAGGCGTAGCATCGCACGCGGTTGCGATCGAGTTTTTCGTAAAGGTCCCCTTCGCGAGTCTGCTCGGCTAATATTTCAGCGAGCGTCATTTGCTTCTATTCTAGATCCGTTGGGCTCACTCGATTCCGAGTACGTCAATGATGGCGTCCACGTCGGCGGCGCGCACCAGCACCCCGCTGGTCATGAGCCGGGGTGAGGAGCGTTCATCGAAGGCCTGCAACAGGGACATTTTGGCGATGGCGTAGCGCTCGGCGGGAATCAGTGCGCGTCCCTTCCTGGCCTCCCACGATGCCGCGGAGGCATCGAGTAAAAATACGGAGACGGGATGGTACGGCTCGCGGCCGCCGGAAACGTCGAAGACGTACTCGGTGCCGCGGCCCTCACGGCGTTGAGCGGCGCGTCGCCCCAGGTAGCAATACTGGTAAGCGTAGCCGCTTGCGGCGGAGTAGGATTTGATGCGCCGCACCTGTGGAGCGCCAGTGAGAGGTTCGGGTTTTCTACCAAAGAATCTGTCGAACATGGAAGGGCGGACGTTTACGTTCAATGAAGCGTCCACCAGGACCCCGGTTCCATTGACAAGCATACCAACGGGTAGTAAAACTGGAGGTGGAACCAACCGGTGATGGTTCCCCAAGTTGCCTGGCCCGCGTTAACCGGGGCAGGCGGACGAATCACCGTTCAATGTCGGCCACAAGGCTGGCGGGGAGGTGCAAGATAGAACCGGGCCAGGACAAGGGCGATGCCGCTTTTCCTGAGCGAACATGCAGTACAAAAGACGTGACCGGTCGGACCGGCGCTCGTAAGTGAGCGCGCCCTGCGCTTAGTCGCACATAGATGACCGGCAACATGGATTTTGAGTTCGCTGCGGGTTAGCGCGTCGCCCTTTCATATTTCCCCTCTTTTCTCGCCTCCCGCCTTCCGCAACGCCCTCCCGACGTGTAAACTGGGATGAGCCGCTCTCCAATATGACACCTGCTGCGCCACTGGAAGTTGTCAGCGCTCACAGTCCTGACTCTGACGACGCGTTCATGTTCTACGGTCTGGCGACGAGAAAGGTACGCTCGCCGCTGGTCAGCTTCCGGCATGTCCTCGAAGATATCGAGTCGCTGAATCGCAAGGCTGTGGAAGGCTTGTATGAGCTCACTGCCATCTCCTACCACGCCTATCCGTATGTTTCGGACAAGTACGTCATGATGGCGTACGGTTCCAGCATCGGCGACGGGTACGGACCCATGCTGGTGGGCAGTCGCCCGATGGAACCGGACGATCTGAAGGGCAAGCGCATCGCGGTGCCCGGAAAGATGACCACCGCGTTTCTGGCGCTGAAGCTCTTTCAACCGGATTTCGAGCCCGTAATGACGCCTTTCGATAAGATCCTGGAAGCCGTCACCGAGCGCACCGTGGATGCCGGCCTCATTATTCATGAGGCACAGCTTACCTATGAACGCGAGGGCTTCCATCGCATTCTCGATCTCGGCCGGTGGTGGAAGGGTCTGCATGGTTTGCCGCTGCCGCTTGGCGGCAACGCGCTGCTCCGCTCGCTGGCGCCCGATATCCGCAAAGAGTGCTGCCGTTTGATGCGCGAGAGCATCCAGTACGCCATGGACAACCACGATGAAGCCATGTCCTACGCGTTGCAGTTCGCCCGCGACATGGATGCGCGCCTGGCTGACAAGTTTGTCGGGATGTACGTCAACCACTTCACGCTGGATGCCGGCGATATCGTGCCCGCCGCCGTTCAGAAGTTGCTCGATCTGGGGTTCGAGGCGGGCCTGATCCCTCACCGCACCGAAGTGGAATTCATCCGTTAATCTTGCGCCGACGCGGTTTTGTGCCAGGATCTCCCGATTTGCGGCTAATCTATAAGTATGTACGCAACTCGAAGCCTTCTCCTGGCTTTGCTCACCATTGCATTGCTGCCGGCCCAGGAAGCCGTCCGGACGAAGGACGTGCGCGAAACCGCCAAGGGCGGCGCTAACTCGATCCCGCAACTCCAGCAGTACATGAAGAACCCGGATATTGAAATCCGGCTGGAAGCGGTCAAGCAGATCGTGGAGGTCGGCGGACCCCGGACTCTCGATCCGCTCATTCAGGCCACCACGGATAACGATCCCGAGGTGCAGATCCGCGCCACCGACGGCCTGGTCAATTTCTATCTCCCCGGTTACGTGCGCACCGGATTCGGCTCGTCGCTCCGCCGCGTCGGCGGGAGCATCAAGGGCAAGTTCACCGAAACCAACGATCAGGTGATCGATCCTTTCGTGAAGGTGCGCCCCGACGTGATCGCAGCATTGGGAAAGCTGGCCCGCGGCGGCGGGAATATGGACGTGCGCGCCAACGCGGCCCGTGCGATCGGCATCCTGCGCGGTCAACCGGCGCTGGCGGACCTGATAGAGGCGCTGCGCTCCAAGGACAGCGGGGTGATTTACGAATCCCTCATCGCCATCCAAAAGATCCGTGACCAGTCCGCCGCGCCGCGCATCGCCTTCCTGCTGCGCGATTTCGACCCCAAGGTGCAGATCGCGGTAATTGAGACCACCGGGTTGTTGCAGAACAAGGAAGCGCTGCCTGGTCTGGTGGACGTCCTCCAGAGGACGCGCGAGGACAAAGTCCGCCGCGCCGCCCTCACCGCCATCGCAATGCTTCCCGACGAGCAAAACCGCCCCCATTTCGCCCGCTATATCAACGACCGGAAAGACGATATGCGCGCCGCCGCCGCCGAGGGCTATGCGCGGCTGAAGAATCCGTCCGACCTGCCGATGCTTGAAAAAGCGTGGAACGAGGAAAAGAAGACCCAGGCGCGGCTGTCGTTCGCCTTCGCCTTGGCGATGCTCGGAAAGACCGAGATATCGGAGTTCAGCCCCTTGCAGTACCTCGTCAACACCCTGAACACCACCTCATGGCGCAATGTGGCCTATCCGTTTCTGGTTGAGCTCGCGCGCGATCCGGGGGTCCGCAAGTCCCTCTACGCGCCCATGCTTTCGGGCAGCAAGGACGAAAAGATCTACCTCGCCCGCGTGATGGCGCGAACAGGCGATCCGGAAGCCGTCCCGCACCTCGAGAAACTCAGTCACGACGGCGATCAGGACGTAGCCGCGGAAGGTCTGAGGGCGCTCAGAACACTGAAGGCGGTCCGCTGAAGCGGATCGCAGAGGCCCGAATAGAAAGAACGCCCGCGCACTGCTGAAGAGCAGCGCGCGGGCGTCCGGTTTTGGAGGATAGACTTCGCCGCGTCCGCGACACGCGGCATCGTGCCGGGCCTTCAGGCCGGCTACTTGGATTTCTTCTGCTTCTGCTGGCCGACGCGAACTTTGAAGTGAGCGTTTTTCGCGTCCTGGTAAGCCTTGTGGTCGTGCCGCGCCACGGCATCTGCCAAATACGAATCCACGTTGGCGTCCTTGGGCAGAACAGCCATCAGCGTGTAGCTCTCGTTGCAGACCGGGCAGAACGGCCGGAATCTCTTTACATTCGGAATTGCCATGACCCTATCATTCTAGCAGAGTCGGGCCGGGCATCTCAGGAGGTGGTGCCCGCCGCGGCCGCTTCGAGCCCGATTGCCTCCCGGATCAGCGACTTCCGGTCGAAACGGAAGTCCAGCAGGTCGTGCGCGCTCTCGCCTTCGGTCCAGAACCGCTCAATCGGACCGAAGACTGCGGCTAATTCCGAGCTCACGCAGGTGGGCAGATACACCCGCAGCACGCGTGGGTCGTAATATCGGAACACGAGTCGCCGGCCTCTTTGGTCCTGAACGCGCAGGAAGCCGCGCAGATGCCGCCGCAGCCGTTCCATACGCGCGTCGCACTTGAGGAAGATGCCCCAACTGTTTCCCCACGCCTGTTCGACCAGCCGGCGCGTGTAGCGGTCCTCATACTCCAGTTGCACCAGGTACGGTGCGGCCACTTCCAACTCCGGGGGTAGAGCGCCGCTGTAGAGGCAGGAATAGCTCAAATAAGAATCGAGCAGAAAGCCATAGACCCGGCGGTCCCGCGCGCCATCCAGAATGGCCCATACATCGCGTGTATTTCCGCGCGGCCAGAAATGCCGTTCGATACGCTCGGAAAGGTTCATGCTTGGGCCCCCGCCGCCGCCCGTGCGCACTCTTCACAGAACGGGACTCCCGATTCGGCCGCGGCCCCCAGCGCCCCGGCTTGCGCTCCGCCATCGTGATCGTTCCCGAAGGTGTTCTCATCGGGCTGCTCCCGGGATGATGCGGGAGGCTGCGCGCCCGAGGGCGCCGGCTCTCCCTCCTCCCCTACTTCAGGGACGGAGATGCGGTTCTTCCAGTCGACGCTGGCCAGAAGTTCGCCCGTACTCATCAGGCGCGACACCGTGGCCAGCACCTGGTCGTCGTTCATGCGCCAAACCACGAACTGCCAGTCGCGCTGGGCCAGCAGGCGCCGCACGCCGGTCAGGCACGCGGGATCTCCCCTCAACCACCCGAGCATATGGGCAGCCCGTTCAGGCGTCCCGACCCGCTGGGAGGAGTCGCGCCAGAGCAGCCGCGCTGTGAATGTTCCGGTCGAGCGTACGATCACACAGACCTTCCGATCACGTTCATTCTGCTCTGCCGAAGCGCCGCAAGTCAACCGATCGGGGCGGCTTGACGCACTAATGGGAGTATAATCGACCCTTGGTTGTTTTTAGGAGGTTCCCGCGATGAATATCCGCCCCGAAGAAGCCCTTGAGTATCACTCCTGCGCGCCTGCCGGCAAGGTGGCCGTCGTCCCGACGAAGCCATGCCGGACGCAACGCGACCTTAGCCTCGCTTACACCCCTGGTGTCGCGGTACCGTGCCTCGAAATCGCCAGGGACCCGAGCCTGGTCTATCAGTACACCGGAAAGGGAAACCTGGTCGCTGTGGTAAGCAACGGAACCGCCGTCCTTGGCCTGGGGAATATCGGAGCGGCGGCCGGGAAGCCGGTAATGGAAGGCAAGGGTGTACTCTTCAAACGCTTCGCCGATATCGACGTGTTCGACATCGAACTGGCTACCGAGGATCCACGCGAGATTATCCGCGCCTGCCAGTTGCTGGAGCCCACCTTCGGCGGCATCAACCTGGAGGATATCAAGGCTCCCGAGTGCTTCATCATCGAGGAAGAACTCCGGCGCACCATGAAAATCCCGGTATTCCACGATGACCAGCACGGCACCGCCATCATCTCCGGCGCCGCGTTGCTGAACGCCCTCGATATTACCGGGAAGCGTATCGACCAGATCAGGGTGGTGTTCAACGGGGCCGGCGCCAGCGGCATCTCCTGCGCCACCCACTACGAGCGGCTGGGAGTACGCCGTGAAAATATCGTCATGTGCGACACCAACGGGGTGATCTACCGCGGCCGCACCAAGGGTATGAATCCCTACAAGGAGCGCTTCGCTTCGGATAGCAGCGCCCGTACCCTCACCGAAGCCCTGGTGGGTGCGGACGTGTTCTTCGGCCTCTCCTGCGCGAACTGCGTGACTCCCGAGATGATCATGGGGATGGCTCCCGACCCGGTAATCTTCGCGATGGCCAACCCGGACCCGGAGATCGCCTACGACCTCGCGGTGGCCGCACGCCCGGACGCCATCGTGGCCACGGGCCGGTCGGACTATCCCAACCAGGTGAATAACGTCCTCGGGTTCCCGTTCATTTTCCGCGGCGCGCTCGACGTGCGCGCCACCACCATCAACGATGAGATGAAGTTGGCCGCCACGCGCGCCCTGGCTCGGCTCGCCAAGGAAGATGTGCCCGATTCGGTGCGGCGAGCCTACGGCGTAGACCGGCTGGAGTACGGCAGGCAATACATCATCCCGAAGCCCTTCGACCCGCGCGTGCTCATCTGGGAGGCCTCCGCGGTGGCGCAGGCCGCAATGGAGACCGGGGTAGCGCAACGTCCCGTGGATCTGGAGGAGTACAGGGACGCGCTCGAGCGCCGGCTGGGCAAGGCCCGGGAATTCATGCGCGTGGTGATTCACAAGGCCCAGAGGGCGCCCAAACGCGTAGTGTTCCCGGAAGGCGAGGAGGACAAGATCCTGCGCGCCGCTCAGATTCTGCTCGACGAAAAGATCGCCACCCCTATTCTGCTTGGCGAGGAGTCGACCATTCGGGCGCGCATCGCTGACCTGCATTTGCACCTCGAGGGCGCCGAAATCGTGGATCCCGTTTCGAGCCCCAACCTGGAATCCTACGCCGACGCGCTCTATCGCCTGCGCCAGCGCAGGGGGATCACCTTGACCGAGGCCCCGGAGTTCATGAAACGCAAGGTGGTGTTCGGTTCCATGATGGTGCGGGCAGGCGACGCCGACGCGCTCATCAGCGGCTTGACGTCTCACTATCCCGATACCATCCGGCCTGCACTGCAAGTGATCCAAATGCGGAAGGAACATCGCAAGGTGGCGGGCGTTTACGTCCTGATCACACCCCGGGGTGATATCTATTTCCTGGGCGACGCCACGGTGAACATCGAGCCGGACGCCGAGGACCTGGCCGAAATCGCCATCATGACCGCGGAGACGGCCCGCCGTTTCGACGTGGAGCCGCGCGTGGCCATGCTGTCGTTCTCGAACTTCGGCAGCACGCCGCATCCGCTGACGGAAAAGGTCCGGCGTGCCGTCGAAATCGTGAAGCAGCGCGCTCCGGACCTGATGATCGATGGTGAAATGCAGGCCGATACCGCCGTGGCCCCGGAGATCATACCCGAAACCTATCCGTTCAGCGCCCTGAAGGGAGGGGCGAACGTACTGATCTTCCCCAACCTCGAAGCCGGCAATATCGCTTATAAGCTTCTGGCGCGCATCGGAGGCGCCGAGCTGATCGGTCCCATCCTGATGGGCCTCTCGAAACCCGCGCACGTCCTTCAGCGGGGAGCCGAAGTAAACGATATCGTAAACATGGCGGCCATCGCGGTGGTGGATGCGCAGGAACAGGCGGCCCAACTGAGGGTCGCGGTGCGAGTACCCTAACCGGAGGTGTTAGGTGCTGGGTGTTGGGGTGCTCAAGCTCTAGCTGGGGGTGTCGCCCTGGTGCTCGCTTAAGAACTCGGGGTCGATAGACCGTCGCCCGGCGAAGCCTTCGGAAGTTTCGTGCCAGAAGGCGATGGCGGGCTCGCCGAGTTTCCAGCAGAGGTAGACTTCGCGCCCGCGGAAGAGGGTAGGGAAGTCCACCAGCCCGATATCGAGATCTTTCACGACGCAGCCGGTCTCCTCCAGAATCTCGATAGTCTTCTTAAGGCTCTGGGCTGTGCGGTCGCGATTGAGGCGCATCTGGGCGGCGCGCCGGCGGTCGAGTGCCATTCCCCCCATCGACGTAATCCGCCGTGTCATGGTGGCGAAAGCCTGTTCGGCTTCCTGGTATCCGGTCTTGAGGATGATGGCCTCGCGCAGGAACTCAGAGATGCGGGGCAACAGGCTCTCGGCCTCGCCGATCGTGAAGCGCTTGGGCATGAGGCTTGAAAAACGAGCGGCAACCCCCCTTGAGAATGCACTCTCCAGCCGTTCTATGATTATACCAGTCACAATAATGTGCCCAGGAGGCTGAAGCCATGAATCGACGCGACATGTTCCGCGGGGCGCTTAGCGGCTACGTTACGGGCCTTATGGCCCGGCTACCGTTGCGGGCGGCGCCCGGCATCGCCGGTTTTTATGAGCGCATCGGGGTGCGCCCGGTCATCAACTGCAAAGGCACCTTCACCATTATCAGCGGCTCCCAGACGCTGCCGGAGGTGAAGCGCGCCATGGACGAGGCCTCCCGCCACTACGTGCACCTGGACGAGTTGATGGATGGCGTGGGAAAGCGTTTGGCGGAGATCACGCGTGCCGAGTGGGGTATCATCACGGCCGGTTGCGCGGCGGCCCTTACCCATGCCACCGCCGCCTGTATCGCTGGCGCCGACCCGGAGAAGATGCAGCGACTCCCTGACCTCACGGGACTCAAAAACGAAGTGGTCAGCCCACGCCCGTCGCGCAATGTGTACGACCACGCGATACGGATGCTGGGTGTGAAAATCATCACTCCGACCACCCGCGAGGAGTACCTGGGCGCCCTGCGGCCTTCCACCGCCATGGTTGCTCTGCTCGGGGAGACTATCCCCCGCCATCCAATGCCGCTTGAGGAGATGACCGCCGCGGCGCATGCGCGCGGCATCCCGGTTATGCTCGACGCCGCCGCCGAGCGCCTCACCATCCCGAATGTTTACCTGGCGAAGGGCGTCGATATGGTCGGGTACAGCGGCGGTAAGTGCCTGCGCGGTCCCCAGTGCGCGGGTCTGCTACTGGGCCGTAAGGACCTCCTCCAGGCCGCCTGGCTGAACAGCGCGCCGCACCATGCCTTTGGCCGGTCATTAAAGGTCGGGAAAGAGGAGATCATGGGGATGCTGGCCGCGGTGGAGGCGTGGGTGAAGCGCGATCATGACGCGGAGTGGAAACAGTGGGAAGGCTGGCTCGGCACCATCCGGGAAAAGGTCGCCTCGCTCCCCACCGTCCGCACAGAGATCCTGCAGCCCACCGGACCTTCGAATTACGCTCCGCAACTGCGCATCTCGTTCGATCCGGTAAAGATCGGCGCCACGGGCACGGAGATTGCCGATGCGCTGCTGGCTGGGAATCCGCGCGTACTCGTTCCGGCCGGCGAGAACAACCTTACAATAATGCCTTATATGATGATGCCGGGTGACGACGCCATCGCCGCGGCTAAGATCCAGCAGGCACTTCTCAATCCGCCGCGGCGCGAGAAACCCGCGGCCGGCCCGAGCGGCGAACCTATCACAGGCATGTGGGACGTGGAGGTTGCATTCCTCCGAGGCCAGGCCAACCACACCCTGTATCTCGAAGAACGGAACGGCAAACTGGTTGGGCAGCACCGCTCCGAGACCATGTCCGGGGAGGTACGCGGCACCCGCCAGGGCGATCGCGTGGATCTGCGCAGCGGGCACCGCTACGAAGGCACCGTGATCGGCTACCGCTTCGAGGGTACCATCGCCTCCGGCGCCATGACGGGCACCATCGATCTCGGGGAGTACGGCACGGCCCGTTTCACGGCCCGCAGGCGGTGGGCGTAGTCGCGGATGCGTGCTGTTGCGGTTTTTCCCGAACGGCGGCAGGTGGGGCTGATCGATCACCCTGAGCCGCACATCTCCTCGCCCGAGGAGGTGAAAATCCGGATTCTGGAGGTGGGGGTCTGCGGCACCGATAAAGAGATCTGCTCGTTCGAATACGGCTCTTCTCCGGAGGGCAGCGACTACTTCGTCTTGGGTCATGAGTCGCTGGGCGAGGTGGTGGATACGGGGCCGCGGGTCGAGGGTCTCTCCCGCGGTGACCTGGTGGTAGGGATTGTTCGCCACCCGTGCGGCAGCGCCGCCTGCCAAGCCTGCTGTGCCGGCCACCAGGACTTCTGCGAGACCGCAGGCTACCGCGAGCGCGGCATCAAGAGCCTGCATGGTTTCATGACCGAGCTGGTGGTGGATCACTACCGCAACCTGCATGTCCTGCCTGCGGAACTGCGTGATGTCGGGGTGTTGGTCGAGCCCCTCACCATTGCGGAGAAGGCGTTCCTGGAACTCTGCGCCATTGACGGGCGGCTCCCATTTCGGCGCTCCCGTCGCCGGGCGGTGGTGGTGGGGGCCGGTCCGGTAGGGCTGCTCGGTGCCATGCTGCTGGTGGAGCGCGGCTACGAAACGTGGGTCTACTCGCGGGGCCGCACACCCAACCCCAAGGCGGCCATAGCGGAGGAGATCGGGGCCGGCTACGTGAGCACGGAAGAGATGCCGCCGGAGCATTTCGCCGCCAAAATCGGCCCTATTGACGTCGTTTATGAGGCTGCCGGTGCCGTTCAGACCTCTTTCGACGTGCTCCAGCGGCTCGGTCCCAACGGCGTCTTTATTCTGACCGGTGTGCCGCGCCACGGCGACCCCGTATCGCTCGATCCAAGCCCGTTGTCTCTAAACCTGGTGATGCGAAATCAGGCGCTGTTCGGAACCGTGAACGCCGGCCCGGAAGCGTTCATGGCCGCGATCCGGGACCTCGGGGCATTTCTGCGCCGCTGGCCGAAAGCCGTGCGTGCCCTCATCACCGGACGGCATCCGCTCGAACATTTCCTGGACCCCGTCACCGGGAAGGCGGGGGGCATCAAGAACGTAATCGTAGTTCAATGAGGGAGGCGCCTAGAGCGCCTTGCGGACGGCGTCATCGAGCGTCGCTTCGTCCGTATAACCTTCGAAGCGCGCCACCTGCTTGCCCGTGCGGTCAAAAACCAGCGTCACCGGCAGTTGCTCCACCTTGAAGTGTTCCGCGACCGACTCTGAACCGATGGCCACCGGGTACTTCATGGGATGCTTCTTAAGGAACGGCACCACCTTTTGGGCGCCCTCTTCATCCATGGAGATCCCGAGCACCGCGACCTTGCCCGCCAGACTTTCGTGCAGCTTGTTGAAGCTTGGAATTTCCTCGATGCACGGCACGCACCAGGTGGCCCAGAAATTCACAATTGCGGGCTTGCCATCAAGCGCCGCAACGTCGAAAGCCCCGCCGTCGAGCGTGGTGATGGTTGCGCCTGCCAAGGGGTTTGTAGTGGCCGGTGCCGCGGGAGTCGCGCGGCCCTTGGTCAGGAACGCGAGAAACTCCGGTCCGCTCTTGGTGAGCCCAGGGTAGCTGGCCACCACGCGCTCATCGGGATCGAGGATGGCATAGTAGGGTATCGCCACGGTGGCGAAGCGGGTCTGCTGTAATTCCTGGTTCGCCTGGGAGTCCGCGTCGGTGCCGTCAGTGTAGAGTTCCACCGCGACGAACTCTCGCATGGCCGCGGCGATCTCGGGACGGGTGAACATGTTGGCCTTCATCCAGTGGCAGTTGGTGCAGGCGTAGCCCGTGAAGCTGACGAAGACCCGTTTGTTTTCGCGGCGAGCCTGGTCAAGCGCCTCCCGGTAGCTGTTCTTCATCCATGCGACACCGCCGGTCTCCCCGCCGGAGCCCCCCGGCGCGGCCGTACCGGACGCCAGCGGGACATAGGCATCCAGTTCGCCCAGGCGTCCGCCAAACATCCCTGGTACCAGGCTGATGGAGAAGATCAGGAAGGCAATCCCCGGCAGTAGCCGCCCCAGCCCGATGCGGTCGTCCCTCTTCACACCTTCGAGCGGCAGGAAGCCCAGCAGGTAGAGCCCGGGCATGGCGAACAGCACGATCCAGGCGGCTAGAAAGCGCTCGCGGGTGAGCAGGTTCCATTGCAGTACCTGATCGAGCGAACTGAGGTACTTGAGCATGGCGGCCAGGATCACGAACGCCATCACGACTTTCACGCGCGCCATCCAGCCGCCGCTTTTCGGCAGTCGCTTGAGGTATGAGGGGAACAGCGCCAGCAGGAAGAACGGCAGCGCCAGCCCGGTAGCGAAAGACGCCATTCCTGCGAGCGGCCGCAGTCCACCACCCGCTACCGAAGCGGCCAACAGGGTACCCACAAACGGTCCCACACAGGCGAACGCAGTGAGCGAGAAGGTGAGGCCCATCAGGAGCGTTCCCAGCGTTCCGCCGCCCTGCGAAGCGCGGTCCAGGCGCGTGAGCACCGACGACGGGATAGTGATCTCGAAAGCGCCCAGCAGGCTCAAGCCGAAGACCAGGAACACCAACGCGATAAAGCCGTTCACCCAGGGATTTGACCCCATCTGCACCACCCCGAACGGCCCCAGGACGGCGGTGATCAGCAGACCCAGCCCGGAGAAGAGCACGACGATTCCCAGACAGAAGATAAGCGCCTGAAAAATGCTGTCGCGGCGCGTCCCGGATTGCCGGTTCAGGAAAAACGAGACCGTGATGGGAATCATCGGGAAAACGCACGGGGTGAAGATGGCGGCCAGGCCGAAGCCGAATGCGATCAGCAGGAACGCGCCTATGTCTTGGCTGGAGGGAGCCGGTGGCGTGCGTGAGACAGGCGTACCGGATGACGGAGCGGCGGCCTCGGTGAACCCCGCCGGGACCACAGGGATAGCGGCTGTCTTTGCGGGATCTACGGTGAGCGGCGCGGTAAGGGTGGCGCGCCCTGGGATGCAGACCTTGTCATCGCAAGTCTGGTAGCGCAGGTTCAGCTTGAGTTCGGCCGCACCCGCCGCGGCGTCGCTCTTCAACTTCGCTTGCAGCCAGAAGACGGCTGCGCCTTCGTAGGTTTCGGTTTCGAGGTTGAAATTGGGGTCGAAGGCGCGTTTGGGCGGCGCTTGGAACAGGCGCACACCCTCCACGACGCCTTCGGCGGGTTTGATCGTGAGTGGGATCGCGCCTGCCGTAGTGCCCGAGTACAGATGCCAGCCCGGCGCGAGTTTGGCCTCCAGGCGTGCCTGCACAGTGGCCCCCGGCGGCGCGGCGGCAGGTTCCAGGGTGAGCGCCCAGTCCACCCGTCCGGGCTGTTGCGCCAATGCGCAGACCGCCGGAAAAATAACGGCGGCAAGGGCGAGACTCTTTCTCATGTCCTACCTGGATGGATGAAAATGGCGCATGCCGGGTAACAGCCTATTTGCTCACAACGCGCTCTGCCGACCAGAGCCGAAGTTCGTCTTCAATGCGCTGGTTCACCCCGCCGCTCGAAAACTCAGCGGCTACCCGGATGGCGTTGCGCATGGCCTTGCCGTTCGATCGTCCGTGGCAGATGATACAAACGCCCTTCACACCCAACAGCGGCGCGCCACCATACTCGGAATAATCTACGCGCTTTTTGAAATCCGTGAAGGCGGCCTGGGAAAGAAAGGCGCCTATCTTGCGGGTCAAGGTGGCTTCAAGCGATTCCTGGAGCAGATGCCTGAGCATCTCCACCAAGCCCTCGCTCACCTTTAGGGCCACGTTCCCAATGAAGCCGTCGCATACAATCACGTCAGCTTTGCCGGAATAGAGGTCACGCCCCTCGACGTTACCGACGAAGTTCATCTGGAGGGACTTGAGCAGGGGCGTAGCCGAGCGTGTCACCTCGTTGCCCTTGTGCTCCTCCTCACCGATGGAGAGCAGGCCCACACGTGGGCTGGGGATCCGCAGAATTACACGGGAGTAGATCTCCCCCATCACGGCGAACTGCATCAGCATGCGGGGAGAGCAATCGACGTTCGCGCCCACGTCGATCACCACAACGGGGGGGCCTTCCATAGTAGGAAAGATACCGGCCAAAGCGGGACGGTCAACGCCCTGCACCACGCCCTGCACCATTTTCGCGGTGGCCATGACGGCCCCGGTGTTCCCCGCCGACACGAATCCCTGGGCAACACCTTCGCGGACCAGCCGGGAGGCAACCCGCAGGGAGCTATCCCGCTTGGTGCGGAACGCCCGGGCGGCGCTGTCTTCCATAGTCACGCGCTCGGAGGCGTGGGCGATTTCGATTGGCAGGCCAGCATAATCATGCTCAGCGAGTTCGCGCCGAAGCACGTCCTCGCGACCTACCAGGATGACTTTTACGCCGAGGGTCCTGGCGGCCTGGAGCGCCCCCTCCACTTCGGATTTAGGGGCGTTGTCTCCACCCATTGCGTCTACAGCAATGGTCACCATAGTGTGGCCGCCGCGCTACTCGGCTGCTACTTCGATGACTTCGCGGCCCTTGTACTGGCCGCAGTGGGGACAGACGCGGTGCGGCAGCTTCGGCTCGTGGCAATTGGGGCATTCGGACAACCCCTGGGGTTTCAGGGAGTCATGCGCGCGGCGGTTCTGGGTGCGCCGCGAGGAGTGGCGCCTTTTCGGATTCGGCATATCTTTACCTCAACGTGTCCTTGGCCCCGGGCTAGGGCCGTCAAAATGGTTTTAAACTCTACTGGAGGCTGCTCAGCGGTTTCCAGCGGTCGTCGCCGCTATCGGGCCGGCATTCGCAAACCGTCTCATTGCGGTTGGTACCGCAATTTGGGCAGATGCCCTGGCAATCTTCGCGGCAAGTACGCTGCATGGGCAAGGCCAGGATCACCTGCTCCCGGAGTACGTCCTCCAACTCCATGCCGCCGCCTTCATAAAACGCGATCTCCGCTTCACCTTCGTCGATTTCGACTTCCTCGACCCGGGCGATACGCGACATCGGCCGGTAGAACAGGTCGAACGGCGCTTCCAAAGGAAAGCGCGCCTGGCCCAGGCAGCGGTCGCATTCGCACCCCATTTCTACCGCAAAACTACCCTGGATGCGCACTTCGCCCTCGGTATTGGCCAGAAGTTCAGCCGTCCCGATGGCATGAAGTGGGGAAACCTGACGGACTTCCGCGTCCGAAAAATCTACCTGGCCCGGCTGGAAGATCTCGTCGAAGCGGATCTTCCGCAGTTCCATCTCTTTAACACTGAGGAACATAGTCTTGACCGGAAGCGCCGGGAAACCCTCATTATAGCGCAGCCCTCCGCCGCTCCGGTACCTGTTAGGACTTCGGAGGCAGAAAACGCCGCACCCCAAGGTCCCAGGCCGCGGCTCCCAACACTCCGCCCAGCAACGGTCCCAGGATGGGAACCCAGAATACCATGGATCCGTCAGTCAGGCCGTTGTTCCGGAACCCTGCCAAAACCGTGAACAGCCTGGGGCCGAAATCGCGCGCCGGGTTGATGGCGTAACCGTGCAACCCCCCAAAGGACATCCCTATTGCCAGCACGATTCCACCGGTGATGACCGGGCCAAGGTTCGCTTCAGGCGGCTGGTTGCGCTCGTCCCCTGTGGCGAAAACCAGGAAGAGCAGCAGTGCCGTCCCCAGGGTCTGGTCAATCAGCCCCGCCCAGGGAATCTGGGGAAAGAACGGGAAAGTGGTAAAGATGCCTGCCGTGCGCTCGAGCGCCGGGTCGGCCTTGAGAAAGGCGGGCTGGTAGTTCCAGAACACCAGAGCGGCGGCAGTAAAGGCCCCCGCGACCTGCGCCGCCGTGTAGGGAATCACCTTCCGCCACGGGAAGCCCCGAAAGATGGCCAGCGCGAGGGTAACCGCCGGATTCAGGTGGGCTCCGGAGATGCGTCCGGCCACGTAGCACCCCATCGTGACCCCCAGCGCCCAACCAAAGGTAATGTTGGTGAATCCGCCATGGACGATCTCCCCTGGAGCGCCGGTGCCGAACAGCACCACCATCGCGACCACACCGGTACCGAACAGGATTAGCACCAGCGTCCCAGCGAACTCCGCAACCACTTCCGCAAGCAGCTTTTTGTGCATGGAAAGCTGGAATTCTAGCACGCTGTGCAGGACGAGGGCGCGGGCGCGCTACTTCCGGCGCTCGATCTCGTAGACGTAAAGGGAATGGGTGGTGTTGCCTGAGGTGATCTTCACCACTCCCCGGGCCTTCCAGCCGCGGATCTCGAAGTCGTTCGACACCACCCGGGTGCCAGGCTTCAAGTATTTCTCCAGGTTGGGTTTCAGGCGCTCGTTGGAGCTGGTGAGCAGATACAGGGTGACGACATCGGCGGGGCTGAGATCCACGTCGAGCAGATTGCCGTGAATGATCTTCACGCGATCTTCGAGCCCCATAGCCTTTATGCGCTCGTTAGTCCGGCGGCACAACTCTTCCGAGAGTTCCACCCCCACAGCCTTGGCGCCGTATTTCTTGGCTGCTGTAATGATGATCCGTCCGTCGCCGCTGCCGAGATCGTAGACGGTGTCACCAGGCTTCACCCCGGCCGCCTCGAGCATCTTCTCCACGATGATCTGGGGAGTAGGAATATAGGGCGCAAGACTCTCGTTTTGCCCGGAGGTTTGAGCCGGCGAAGGAAGAACCGCTGACAGACAGCAGGTAAGTGCGAAAAAGGACGATGCGACCCGCATGATTATTGCGAGGAGACGTTAGCTGACTGGCTCCCCACTTTTGATTTTACTATGCGGCTCATAATGTCGCTCCAGGCATTGAACAGATCGCGCGGCTTGGTGATGGTATACTCGAACCCTTTGAAGTACTTCACGGCATTGCCGATGGCGTCGCGCCATGGGTTAGCCTGGGGGTTCAAGTTGTAGTTCATATAGAAAACCGGGAATGCGGGCTCACCAACGGTTTTCAGCGTATCCTGCGGGACGCTGCTTTCGAGCATCACCTTGGGGCCTGCGAAGATCACCGCATCGGGACGTTCGGGCCCCCGCAGTTCCTTCGTGATCAACTCGCCTAGAAACTCGGTGTCACCGTTCTTTTGGCTGAGCCGCTTCAAATCCACGGTTCCCAGGCTGAGGGAATTGAGGGCCTCCCCAAGCGCTGGAAAGTCGATCTGGGAGGTATCGTCCTGCCGGTAGATGACCCGCTGCTCATGCATGTTGAAGGCGACCACCGAAAATTTCCCGATGCGCGGCTCGCGCGAGATGCTGCGCAGGATGGACATCAGCGCGTTGGTGTCGAGCGGCTGCAAGGTCGCAGCCTCGGCATTTTGCGGCGCGAAGTTCACCATGACCTTGACGTTGAGCGGTCCCTCGCGATCCACGCGCTCCACCGGCGGTTCGCCCTTGAACGCTTCGCGATCGCTTGCGGCGACAGTTCCCGGCGCGATTTCGAGCGCCATGTCACGGTCCCGCACAGGCAGGGTGGCCTCGACGTCCCAGTAGCCCGAGCAGACGCGCTCTGTGCGGTCCCGCATCAGCCAATCGACGTGGTACTTACCTTCGCCCACGTCGAAACCTCCTTGCAGGTAGGCATCCCCCTTGGCCTCTTCTTCAATGGGTGGCACTGTCACTTTTTGGGAGAAGTACACAGGCTCGTCGGGGTGGTTAGCCGGACTCACGCGGAAAATCATGGTGAGAAGGTTACCCGATCCGGCCAGTTCCTTGAGCGGCACAGTCACGTCGTAGCCACTGTGGAATTTGAGGTCGAAGCCGAGCGCCGGCTTAATGGGCGTGACTGTGCAGCCCAAGTCACGGCGGGCTTCCTGGGCTTCCAGAATGGCCGCGTCGGAATTGAAGATATTGAGCGTGCCACCGGGCGCCGAACCCTGCATCACTGTCTGGGCCGGTACAAAGCCGGCCATTAGCAGGACGCCCGACAGACAACGCGCCGCGAGGCTCAATGACGTGGATGGCAATTGCGACAACATCGCCCTAGGCCCGTGCACCCGGTGTGCCAGTTTCAGCGACCGCGCCGTCAGGGGGCGGCTTCAAAGGTATTATGCCGCATAATCTGTAAAGCGCAAGTAAATTGTCCCCCCGTTCGCCTCTCAGCGGGGCGCCTGGCGTACACGCCGGCAAGCCGTTTCCGCACCCGTAGGATCGATCGCGGTGGCGCCTTCGTCGATGTGAGCGATTTTGCCCTCGGTATCGATCACGAAAGTTGCGCGATTCGCGAAGCCGCGCTCCGGCATAAGCACCCCGTACGCCCGCGCCACATCGCGCTTGGCGAAGTCGCTGAGCAACGGAAACTTGAGCTGCAGCTTTTCCGCAAATGCCCCCAGCGAGGGGACGTTATCGGTGCTGATCCCGAAGACCTGGGAATTCTCGAAGCGCGCGAGACCAGCCTGGTACGCCAGCATTTCTTTCGTGCAGCCGCCGGTAAAAGCGGCCGGAAAAAAGGCCAGCACTACGGGCTGCTTGCCGCGGAAGCTGGAGAGCGTAACGGTGTTCCCGGCGGTTGAGGGCAGGGTAAAATCCGGGGCGGCGTCGCCCACCCGGAGGTGCGTTTTCGGCGGCTGAGGCGATTGCGCGGCCAGGTTCCCGGCTAGGGCGGCGAAAAGTGCGGCAAGGGTCAGGTTCTTCATATTCATACCTTGCTCCTGAGACTCCGGCGGCGGCTGCCGGGTCGCAGAATTCTCAACGCGAGGCGCCGGCGTGCATCCGCGTACTTACTTCGGGGCACCGCTGCACGGACGCAGATCCCGTCGAGGAAAATGGACACAATCTCGTCGATCAATTTCTTGCGGCCGGTTCTGGGACGGTCGGCACCGAATAGCGCGCCGACGAACCCGTGCTCCTGGACCATGCCGATGAATGACCGCGCGGCCGCCTGTGGGCTGACGTTCCGAAACGCGCCTTCGCGCATCCGCCGCCGGATGTAGCCGGCCACCACATCGTTGAACCGCGCCACCTGGGTGTCGAAGAACTGCCGCGCCAGTTCGTGCCGTTCGAGTGCGCTGAATAGCAGCAGCCGGATGAACTCGGGATCCTGCTCGTAACGGCTCAGGATCAGGCTGGCCAGGTGCGTGAAGACCTCGCGGTCGCGGTCGCCCTCGAGGTGCTTCAGCAGCACGGCGTAGTCCTCGCGGCCTTCGGCGACCTTGGCTTCGACGATCGCCAGGTAAAGCTCATTCTTATTGGCGAAGTGCTGGTAGAGCACGGGTTCCGTGACGCCCAGGGCGTTTGCCAGCTCCCTGGTGGTGGTTCCCCGGAAGCCTTTTTCGGCGAACAGTTGGAGTGCGGACGCCAGAATGGCGGCGCGGCGCTCGTGGTGCTTCATCCGGACGCGGTTTCGTTCGGACATGCTGGTGAGTACTAAGCTAGTGTCCACTAATAATAGCGCGGGACGCGGCGGCCCGGCGGCGCCCTTCATTTCACGCCTGCGTGTGTTGGTTCGGTAATCGTGTGTTGGTTCGGTAATAATGAGAAGGTGCGCTACTTCTTCACCCGCGGCCAGCCTCCGGCCGCTCGCATTCTCCTGATAGAGAGCGGCTCCCGCTGCCTGCTGGAGGATCTGATTCCTGCCCTCCGACGCACCTACGGGGACTCCGTTCCGGTGGATCTGGTGACCTGTTACGCAGGGTTGCCGCGCGGCTTCGATCCGGAGATCACGCGGGTCTACCGTGTCTGGGACTATCGGGGCAGCGCCGGGCGGCGGCAACTTTATCGGGAACTGGAAGCCAACGGTTACTCCATCCTGGGGATGATCTGCTCCGACGAGCCTGTCATGACCAAGTGGAAGTGGGCGCTGGCCCTGCGGCTTCGGGCAAAGGTCTTTGCCCTGAACGAGAACGGCGACTATTTCTGGCTGGACTACGGGCACGCCGCCATCATGCGGCACTTCGTGCTCTACCGCGCCGGACTGGCGGGCGCCGACGCTGTCCGCACGCTGGCGCGAGTTTTTCTGTTCCCTTTCACACTCACGTATCTGCTACTCTATGCCGCGGCAGTGCATTCGCGCCGCGCCTTGCGGGGAGGTTACCGATGAAAGCCATTCAAGTAAAAGAGACGGGGGGTCCCGAGAAGATGCAGTTGGTGGAGGTCCCGCGACCGTCCCCCGGCCCCGGCGAGGCGCTGGTGAGGATCGCGGCGACGGGCGTCAACTTTATCGACGTCTACTTCCGTACGGGTTTATACAAAAGCCCGTTACCCGTGGCTCTGGGCAGCGAGGCCTCCGGGACGGTAGAAGAGACCGGCCCTGGAGTAACGGAGGTGGCCCCCGGGGACCGCGTGGCCTACGCGATGGTGCGGGGCTCCTACGCGGAGTACGCGGTGGTGCCCGCCCGGCAACTGGTGAAGCTTCCCGAGGGTATCGAATTTCAGACCGCCGCGGCCGCCATGCTCCAGGGCATGACCGCGCATTACCTGACCCATTCCACCTTCGCGCTGAAGCCGGGCGATACCTGTCTGGTCCATGCCGCGGCCGGCGGCGCCGGCGGACTCACGGTCCAGTTGGCGAAAATGCGCGGAGCGCGGGTCTTCGGCACGGTTTCCACCGAAGAGAAGGCCCGCATCGCCCGCGAAGCCGGCGCTGACGAAACCATCCTGTACACCTCGCAGGATTTCGAAGCCGAGGTGAAGCGCCTGACCGACGGCCGCGGGGTGGACGTGATCTACGACTCGGTGGGCGCCACCACCTTTATGAAAGGTTTGAACGTAATCCGCCCGCGTGGCACCATGGTGCTCTTCGGCCAGTCGAGCGGCCCGGTCCCGCCGTTCGAGGCTGGCGTCCTGGCCAAAGGTTCGCTATTCCTGACACGCCCCGGCCTGGCGCACTACTGCGAGACGAGGGAGGAATTGCTGTGGCGCGCGGGAGACGTCCTCGGGTGGGTGGCGTCCGGGGCCCTGAAATTGCGCATCGACCGCGCGTATCCACTCGCCGAAGCCGCGGCTGCGCATCGCGATCTGGAGGGACGCAAGACCGCCGGCAAACTGCTGCTGCTGCCGCACTAGCGGGCACGAATCGTGAAAGTAGTAAAAATCATGTCGTTGCGGGCCCGCCTGACCCTTTGGTCGGTGCTGCTGATGGCTACCATCGTGGGGGCAATCGGCGCCATCGACCTGGGAAACGAGGTCCAGCAGCAGTTTGATTCGAGCTATGAGCGCGCCGGACTGCTGCGCCGGGTCGCCACGTTCCTGGTGCTCCAGACGCTCGACCGCCAGCGCACCGCACCGCTGCGGGAGGCCCTGCGGGACCCGGACCTCTCGGCCCAACTGGTGGATCTGCTGACGGCGTCTCGCCCGGTGCTTGAGATCGCCGTGGTGGACCGGGATAACGAGATTCTCGCCAGCAGCGACCCCACGCGCCTGGGGAAATCGTTCGAAGCCTACCCTGATTTCGGTCCCGTGATTACGCGCGCGAGCTGGTGGGACAAGCTCAAGATTCTGTTCGGCGAAAAACGTTACTACCAGCTCGAGCAACCGCTGGGCACGGGTGGCCAGACGCTGCTCTCGGTACGGGTGGTGGTCTATCCGGCGCTGATCCGCAATGCCATCGTGCCGGGCTTCCAAAAGAACGTGGCGGTGGCGTTGGGTTCGATCCTCGGCGCGGTGATTGTGGCGCTGCTGTTCTCGACCATCGCCTTCCGGCCGCTGGGTCGCCTGGGCCTCATGCTGGACCAGTTGGCGCGCGGCGAGTACGAGCCCCCCGAGACGGCCAGCGGCCCGCCGCCCGGCGTGGACGAACTCGGGATGATGGCCTCCAAGGTCAGCCTGCTGGGCCAGCAGCTTCGTGGCGCGCGCTATGACTTCTCCGATCTGCGCGGCAATCTTGAGCGGCTGCTCGACCAGCTTGAGGACGCGGTTTTCATCTTCGGCCGCGAGCGCCGCCTGGTGGTGGCATCGGGCGCCGTAGAGAAGTTTCTGGGCAGGATGCGCTCAGACCTGCTCGGGCAATCCCTGGAAGACATATTTCCGCCCAACACCACGTTGGGGCTGCTGCTCTCACAGGCCTCCCAGACGGGGCGGCCGCTGCATAACCGCCGCGTCCCAATTGCGTATGACGGCGGGCCGAGGTCGGTAGTGCTGCTCTCGGTGGAGATTCTCGAGAGCCTTGCCGACGGCACCACAGGGAGCATTTCCGGGATGCTGGTAAGAATGCGGGATCCGGAGGCCACGCAGCAGATCAGCCGGCGTCTGCAGATGGCGGACCGGCTCTCGGCCATCAGCGGGATTACCAGCGGCGTGGCCCACGAGGTGAAGAACCCGCTAAACGCGATTCTCATGCACGTGGAACTGGCGCGCATGAAGCTGGCGCAAGGCGACTACGGCCTGGAGCCCCATATGGACACCATTTCGCGGGAAATCCTGCGCCTTGACCGCGTGGTGAAGACCTTTCTCGATTTCACCCGCCCCATGGAACTTAACATCACCGAAGTGGCGGTAGACGAGTTCATGGAAGAGATCGCGCAGCTCGCTCGCCCGCAGGCAGCCGCCAACGGCATTCAGGTGGTCGTAAAGCAGGACGCCGCCGGCACCGATATCCGGGTGGATCGCGACCTGATGAAGCAGGCCGTGCTGAACGTGGTGGTGAATGCCATAGAGGCCATGCCGGATGGCGGCGAGCTACGATTCGAGTCGGCCGTTCAGGAAGAACAGGCTGAAATTCGCATTACCGATACAGGCCCGGGCATGCCGCCGGAAGTGCAGGAAAAGATCTTCCGTCTGTACTTCACCACCAAAAAAGAAGGCTCCGGTATCGGGCTGGCGATGACGTTCCGGGTGGTGCAATTACACGATGGTACAATCGATGTTTCCAGCGAACCAGGAGTGGGCACGACGTTCTCGCTGCGCCTCCCGTTAGCTGTCTGAGGAATCATGCCTGCCTGGAAAGCCCTGGCGATGACAGCTGTAATGATGGTGTGCCTCGCCGGCTGCAGCCTGCGGGGAAAGAAGACCGTTTCGGCCGCGCCCCCTCCTCCGCCGGCAGCTCCGGTGTCGAAGGTTCCGGAGGGTCCTCTCTCCATCCCCCAGACCAACGTGCAGCTTCCGCCCCCTCAGCCGCTCGACCCCAAGGCGCTCGAGACAGCCAGGCAGGCGCCCGCTCCGGAGCCGGAACCGGCGCCGCCCCCC
>DATMYF010000176.1:0-33338 GCA_035561075.1 Bryobacteraceae bacterium | reverse complement strand
CCCCCGATCATGGCCCCAATGAACAGCGTGGGGGCGAACATCCCGCCCGGAATCCGCGCGCTGAAGCACAGCGCCGTTACCGCCATCTTGAATAGCCCCAACTGCAGGAGCACCGGCCAGCCGAAACGCCCGTGGAGCGCGTTATCGATTGCCTCGTACCCCGCCCCCATCACCTCCGGGAACCATAGCCCCACGGCCCCGACCGTCAGGCCCGCGCCGCCCGCCTGCATCCAGATGCTCCGGCCGGGCAGCTTGTCCAGGCGCTCCCGCACTAGGCCGATCAGCTTTACAAAACCCGCCGAAAGCAGCCCGCCGGCCACTCCGATGGCTGCGTACACTGCCAGTTCGCTGGTATGCCGCAGTTCGAAGACCGGAACGCTGAACAGCGGCTGGTCACCCAGGAACCACCGCACCACTACTACCGCGGACACCGCCGAGAGCAAAATCGATCCCAGCACCGCCGCGCTCCACGCCGCAATCACCTCCTCCATCACGAACAGCACGCCCGTGATGGGGGTGTTAAATGCCGCCGCGATGCCCGACGCCGCTCCCACCGGCACGATCATCCGCATGTTGTCGCGTCCCAGCCGGAAAACGCGTCCCAGCAGCGAGGCCACTCCCGCGCCCATTTGCAGCGACGGGTCTTCCGGACCCAGAGAATTGCCCGACCCGATCGCCACCGAGCACGCCAGGAACTTGCCCGCGATAGTGCTCCGCGGGACGTAGCCGTTCGAGATGTAGAGCGCCGCCTTGGTCTGGTTCACGCCGCTGCCGCGGGCTGCCGGGAAGACCCGGGTGACCAGGAACAGCGCCGCCAAGGCGCCCAGCGTTGGAGATACCAGGCGGCCGTAGCGCATCCGCCCCGCCGTCGCGCCCAGCCAATACCAGCTCACGAAGTCGATGGCAATGTGGAAGCACACCACCATCAGCCCGGTGAACAGACCGATCAGGATGGAAATGGCAAGAAACCGCTGCGCTTCGGTGAGACCAGGGCGCGGCAGGCGCCAGCGTTCAAGGGCGTTCATCGCGCCCCACCCTAGCCATTACCAGTTCGAGCGCCGCATCGCCTTGCGCGGCTTTACAGCCCGGCGCGCGCACGTGCCACAACTCCTCCGCCAAGGCCAACATTTGCGGGGTGTCGTCCTCGCCCCGGTGCCGGATAGCCAATGCGCCGCGCGCCAGCTCCGCTACCCCCCTCGCCGCGGGTGACAGGTCGCCGCAAGTCTCGATCTGTGCTATCGCGCGCCTCACCAATTCCCGGCTGCGACGGTTCCGCTCCGCCGCCCCGAGCCGCACCCCCGTGGGATCGAGATCCATTGCCCGGGCGGTCTCTACCAGCAGCCGCGCCACGTTCTTATCCTCCGGCGCCCGGCGCTGCGCGGCACGAAAGGCGGATACGGCGGTGCGGTAATTGCCCATCGCCCGCGCGGCTTCGCCGAGGCCCACCCAGGCGCCCGGGTCCTTCTCGTCCAGCCGCGTGGATTCGCGGAAGGCTTCCACCGCTTGTTCCTCCGCTCCGTGCCGCAGCAGCAGGCGCCCCACCTGGTTCCGCAGCTCCGGCTCGGGCGGTGCCTCCGCGGCCGCTTCCAGCAGCTCACTCAGCAGCTTGTTCCGCTCCCCCATCCGGTCATAAAGGTCGATCAGCTCGAAGCGTGCCCGCAGCCGGTTTCCTCGCGGATCCTCCGGCCAGTAGCCGAAGATGGCCCGCTGATAGGCGGCTTCCGCGGCCTCCGGCTGGTTCTCCGCGCTCTCGATGCGCGCCAGCATCAGGTTCACCGCCCCGCTGGTCGGGTCGGTTTCCCGCAATTCGGCCAGGTGGCGGCTCGCCTCGCGCCAGTCTTTTAAAGACATCAGCGACGCCGCGAGCGACAGCCGGTAGGTGAAAACGTGAGGGGAGAATGACAGCGCGGCCCGGTACTCGTCAGCGGCTTCGGCATACCGGCCTTCCTGCTTGAGCGCCTGCCCACGTCTGGCATGGGTTTCGGCGCGCTCATTGCGTGCCGCGCGATAGCCTCGCGCCAGAAGCTCCGTGGCGCCAAAGAGTACCACCAGGGCCGCCGCCACCAGAACCACATCGCGGTGCCGGGCAATCGATGCCATCTCCCTCCAGGATAGCTACCGGAAGCCGATCCCCGTAACGATGATGCTCAGTTCGCGGCGGTCTCCCGCCACGGAGAAGGCCTGGTCGGTAACCAGCGTCACGGTTGCGCTGGCGCCCGCCGGTTGGAGCGGCTCCGATGCCAGCTTGTACGAGCCCGGCGAGGCGTATCTTTCCGCCGCGACCACCCGCCCGTCAAGCTGAAGCTCCACTCGCCGCGCGGGCGATGGACCCGGGATGGTGAACTCCACCTCCAGGCGCTTCGGACTCGCGGGACTCTTCAGCAGCACCACCCCGCGCCGCGCCATCCAGCGCCATCGCCCGTCCTCCAGGCCGTAGAGCCCCGTGATCATCTGCTCCCCGGCGGACATCGGCAGGTACTCGAGCACCGGCTTGCGCTCCACAATCACCTCGGCCCGCACCCGGTCCACCGGCCCGCTCGAAATCCCGAACGGGTAGAAGCCCTTGGAGGCTGTCGAATAGCCGGAGCGGGAATCGAGCCCGATCAGCCGCAGCGGCAGCGCGGGCCGGATCTCCGTTTCCGCGATCGGCGCGACCGGGTTGGTGAACTCCACCGGGTAGGCCAGCTCGCTCGATACCACGATGTCTCCCGGGTACATCGTCTGGCCCTTCTTCAGTGCCAGGCCGCCGTCGGCTTCCAAGTAGTAACGCAGCCCCCATTCGCCGTTGATCCACATCCGCCGCGCCCCCGCCTGCTCACGCAGGTGGTTGGCGAATGTGCGATAGCCGTCCCAGTGCTGGTAATTCACCGTCGCGAGGCCCAGCGCCACCGGCATCCAGATCGCGAAGCCGGCCGCCAGCCACTTGCGCGGCAGCCGCGAAACCAGCAGCGCGACCGGCGCGGCCATGGGCAGCAGGTAGCGCGCGGAGCCGGCGAAAAACACCGCCACCGCGCCCGCGAAGAAGATCCCCACCCAGGCGGCCAGAAACAGGGTGTCGCGGTCGCGTTTTCGCCACGCCAGCACGATCGCGGGGGGCAGGAGCAGGGGAAAAACCAGGAAACAGGCGTGGATGGCGAGGGCGGCGGCGTTTATGAGCTTTTTATCGAGGTTTTGGAAGCCATAAGTGGTGAAATAAGCGCTTAATACGCTCGCTGGAAGCGCACCTGTCGAGAAGCGCTCGAAAAGCTGATAAGCCACGATGGTGACGGGCGGCACCAGCGTCACCGACCACGCCATGCGGTCTTTCCGACGCCAGAGCCAGCAGTACACCCACAGGATCGGGGTGAGGAACACTGCCTGGTAGGCCGCCATGGCCGCCAGCACCATGGCAACCGAGGCCAGGGCGAACCGCCCGGCGCAGAAGAACGCGACCGACGCCATCCAGAAGGCCAGCAGCGGCAGGTCGCTTTCGAGCGAGTTGCCGTTCACCACAAATGCCGGGACGGCCAGGAACAGCAGCGTGGCCCACAGCGGCTGGGGCGAGAAGCGCCGCGCCAGCGACCACATAGCCGCTGCTGCAATCAGCGAAAACGCGATGTACGCGGCGTGAAACGGGACTTCCCGAATATCCCCGATGGCGGCCAGCAGCAGCCCCAGCACCCAGGCATCGAGCGGCGGGTGCGGATGGCCGCGGAAATCCACCTCGTCCCCCAGGAAGACATACCGCACGTGATTGGGATGCAGGGGATCGATCTGGGCGTGCTCTGCGGCAGCCAGGTAGTAGACGTCATCGCCCTGGATCGCCTGGTTGAGGAACGGCAGGCGGATCAGCAAGACGATTGCGAGTACTAAGTAGAGGCCGCGTCGCGCGTAGGTGGCTTCCATCGCAGTATGGGCCGCCGCGCGGCGGTCACCTCGTCCACGCGCGAGGTGCGGGTCGAGTGCGGCGCGGTTTTCACCAGTTCGGGGTCCGCCTCCACCTCACCGGCGATGGAGATCATCGCCTCGATGAAGGCATCCAGTTCCGCCTTGCCTTCGGTTTCCGTGGGCTCGATCATGAGCGCGCCGTGAACGATGGTGGGGAAGCTCACGGTATAGGGGTGGAAGCCGTAATCGATGAGGCGTTTGGCGAGATCGCCGGTGCGCACACCCTTGGCCGCCTGCCGGTCGTCGCTGAAGACCACCTCGTGCATGCTGGGGGAGGGGAAGGGCAGGTCGTAATGCGGCTCCAGCTTCCGCCGGATGTAGTTGGCGTTAAGCACCGCGTCCACCGTGGCGTTGCGCAGGCCGGGGCCGCCGTAGGCCAGGATGTAAGCCAGTGCCCGCACCAGCACCCCGAAATTGCCGTAAAACGCGCGCACGCGGCCGATGGAATCAGGGCGATTGTAATCGTGACGCCAGCCGTGCTTGCCGCGTGTAAGGCGTGGCACGGGGAGGAAGGGTTCCAGCACGCTCTTCACTGCCACGGGGCCGGAACCCGGGCCGCCGCCGCCGTGCGGAGTGGAGAACGTCTTATGCAGGTTCAGGTGCATGACGTCCACGCCGAAATCGCCCGGCCGCGCGACGCCCACCAGGGCGTTCATATTGGCGCCATCCATATAGAGCAGCGCGCCCTTGCGGTGCAGGATCTCCGCCGCTTTGACTATGTTCTCCTCAAAGACCCCCAGGGTATTGGGGTTGGTCACCATCAGGGCAGCCACGTCTTCGGTGACCGCGGCTTCAAGCGCCGCCACGTCCAGCAGGCCCTTCTCGCAGGACCGGATATTCTCGACGGCGTAGCCGGCGCTGGCGGCGGTAGCCGGGTTGGTCCCGTGGGCAGAGTCGGGAATCAGAATCTTCTTGCGAGGATTGCCGCGCTGTTGAAGCAGTGCGCGCACCAGAAGAATGCCGGTGAGTTCGCCGTGGGCGCCCGCGGCGGGCTGCAAGGTGACGGCGTCCATGCCGGTAATTTCGGCGAGAGCGGCCTCGAGGCGCGCCATTACTTGCAGGGCACCCTGGGAGAGCGACTCCGGCTGGTATGGGTGTGCCCATGCCAGCCCCTTGATGCGGGCCACCAGTTCGTTTACCCGCGGGTTGTACTTCATGGTGCAGGAGCCCAGCGGGTACATGCCGTGGTCGATCGAGTAGTTCCAAGAGGAGAGCCGGGTGAAGTGCCGGATGGCTTCCACTTCGCTGACTTCGGGGAAGCCGGGGATCTCTTCCCGGACGTTGGCGTTCCCCAGGGCCTCCCTGGCATCCACTGCCGGCACATCCAGCTCCGGCAATTGATACGCCCGCTTGCCGGGAGAGCTGCGCTCGAAGAGCAAGAGCTCGTTCTGAGAGAGATGGGATCGGACCTTGGTAATCATGAAAAGAGATTGGGCCGCGAATGAACGCGAATGAACGCGAATGACACAAACGCCGAATTGGTTTTATTTGCGTTCATTCGCGTTCATTTGCGGCCAGTTACTTACAGTTCGTTCGCTACTTTATCCATATCTGCCCGGCGGGACATCTCGGTGGCGCACAGCAGCAAGGAATCCGCCAGTTCCGGGTAGTACTTCCCGAGGGGAACACCGCCGATTACCTTCTTTTCCAGGAGTGCCTGATTGGCGGCTTCCGGCGATTTTCCGATAGTTCGGGCCACGAACTCGTTGAAGAACGGCCCGGAAAAGCGCGGCGTTACTTTTCCCGCCAGGTAGTGAGCCTTGGCCAGGTTCTGTTCGGCCAGTTCGCGCAGCCCCTGTTTGCCGTAAACCGTCATAAAGACCGTCGCCATGAGAGCAATCAGGGCTTGGTTGGTGCAGATATTGGAGGTCGCCTTCTCGCGGCGGATGTGCTGCTCGCGGGTCGAAAGCGTCAGGCAGAAGGCGCGGTTGCCGCGCGAATCCCTGGTTTCGCCCACCAGGCGGCCGGGCATCTGGCGGATATGTTTCTCCCTGGTCGCGATGGTTCCGGCGTAGGGGCCGCCGTAGCTCGGGGGTAGGGCGAAGGATTGCAGCTCCCCGGCCACAATATCGGCATCCGCCGGGGGTTCGAGCAGCCCCAGCGAGACCGCTTCGGTGAACGCCACCACCAGCAGGGCGCCCTTGCGGTGAGCGATCTCCGCGGCCGCTTTCACGTCCTCGACGATGCCAAAAAAATTGGGGGACTGGATCACTACCGCGGCAGTCAGGCCGTCCACCTTGCTCTCGAGGTCCTGCAAGTCGATGCGGCCGGTATCGGGGTCGTAGTCCGATTCCACAACCGGCATTCCCTGGTACTTCCCGAAGGTGGCCAGCACCTCACGGTATTCCGGGTGAACATTCCGCGCCACCACCACCCGGCCCTTGCGCGTCAGCCGCACGGCCATCGCGGCCGCTTCGGCCACGGCGGTCGAGCCATCGTACATGGAGGCGTTGGCCACCTCCATGCCGGTGAGCTGGCAGATCATGGTCTGGAATTCGAAAATGTGGGTGAGGGTGCCCTGGGAAATCTCCGCCTGATACGGGGTATAAGCGGTGAGGAATTCGCCGCGCGAGACCACCGTATCCACCAGTACGGGCCGGAAATGACGGTAGGCGCCGGCGCCCAGAAAACTGGCGTAGCCGTTGGCGCCTTCGGCCCCGCGCGCCTCGAACCACTCCACGATCTCGTATTCGGAGATGCCCTTCGGCAAGTCGAGATCCCGCTTCAGCTTCACGGCTTCCGGCAGATGGCTGAAGAGCTGAGCGGTGGTTTCGAGGCCGCAGTCCCGCAGCATTTCGCGGCGCTCGGAATCGGACTTCGGAAGATAACGCAACTACTTTTCCGCTCCCACGTAGCTTTCGTAATCCGCGGCACTCATGAGATTGGCAGCTTGGGCCGGATCTTGCAGTTTCATCTTTACCAGCCAGCCGGCACCATGCGGGTCTTCGTTCAAGCGCTCGGGAGCGTCGGCAAGCACAGGGTTCACTTCGAGCACCTCGCCGGAAACCGGAGCGTAGATGTCGGAAACGGCTTTGACGGACTCAACGGAGCCGAGCGCGGCGCCTTGCGCGATGCTGGCACCGGGTTTAGGCAGGTCCACGTAGACGATATCGCCAAGTTCCTGCTGGGCGTGGTCGGTGATCCCGATGGTGCCGGTATCGCCTTCCACCAGGACCCATTCATGTTCCTTCGTGTAGCGGAGAGTGTCTGGATACATGTTCATTTCGCTCGTTTGTAAAAGGGCGTTTCCACCGTGACGGCGTCCACCGGCTGGTTGCGCACCAGCACCTGGATGGGTTGGCCCACGGCGGCTTGTTCCACGGGCAGGTAACAGAGACCGATGCTTCTGTTGAGGGTGGGGGAAGGGGAACCGCTGGTGACCCACCCCGCCGGTTGGCCGCCGACCAGGACTTCGTAGCCGTCGCGCGCGATGCCGCGCCCGCGCATCTCGAAGCCGATCAGTTTGCGGCGCACGCCCTGTTCCTTTTGTTTGAGGAGTGCGTCGCGTCCGATGAAGTCGCCCTTGTCGAGCTTGACGATCCAGTCGAGTCCGGCTTCGAGCGGCGATAAGGAGGCGTGGATCTCGTGGCCGTAGAGCGCCATTTTGGCTTCCAGGCGCAGGGTGTTGCGGGCGCCCAGCCCGCAGGGCTTCAGGCCGAAAACGCGCCCCGCGTTTATCAGGGCGTTCCAGATGCGCGGCGCCTCTTCGGGATCGAGGTAGATTTCGCAGCCGTCCTCGCCGGTATAGCCGGTGCGTGAGATGCGCGCCGGTACCCCGGCCACCTCGCCATCTCGGAACCAATAGTAACGGATGGAGTTGAGTTCGACCGCTGTCAGGCGCTGGCAGATCTCCAGCGCGCGCGGCCCCTGGACGGCGATCTGGGCGTAACGGTCGCTTGAAAACTCCACTTCGGCATCGAAGCGGTTGACGGCGGCGATGTGCTCGAAGTCCTTCTCCTGGTTGGAGGAGTTGACGCACAGGAAATAGTGGTCGTCGGCCACTTTGTGGACCAGGATGTCGTCGACGAAGCCGCCGTGCTCGTAGAGCAAGCCGGAATACTGGATCTGCCCGGTTTTGAGGCGCGCCACCGCATTGGTGGTGACGTAGTCGGCGAGACGCGCGGCTTCCGGGCCCCGGATATCGATCTCGCCCATGTGGCTGACATCGAACAGACCGGCGGCGCCGCGCACCGCCTGGTGCTCGTCGATGATGCCGGAGTATTGTACGGGCATGTCCCAACCGCCGAAGTCCACCATCCTGGCGCCGAGGGAGCGGTGAACCGCATTAAGGGCGGTGGTCTTCAAGGAAGACGGTACGGCCATGAAATTGCCAGCCTAGCACATACTTACGGGATCGGGAACTGCTGACAATGCGTGCCGGAAGCTAGCGGCAGCCGATGGCGGCCAGCTTCTCCTGCCAGCTTCGGACGGCTGCGGCGTACTCCTCGTTCAGGACGCGGCGATAGTGGCCGTTGCGGCCCGGCTCGAAATCCCAGAGGCCGCTGTTGTGCCAGTGGGTAGGGTCGTTCCAATCGAAACGGTCAAGGATCGGATAGAGGCAGATGCCTTCCACGGGGATGCCGTTGTTGCAGGCTTCAAAGACTTCCCCCGCTACTTCCGCAATCCACGCCGCGCGGCCAACGCCGTAGTGGCTGGTTTCAGCGATGAACATGGGCCGCTGGTAGCGGCGCCAGACCTCCGCCAGCAGCAGGTGTAGGGGGCGCCAGCGCTTGTCGAGCGGCCTACCGTCCCAGCGCAGCTTGCGGCCGCTCGGCACCACCCACTGGTTGGCGGCGTAGTAGTTCAGGCCGATGATGTCGAGGTACTTCGGGTCTCCGCCCAGTTCGGGCGCGGCGCGGCCCAGCAGCATCTCGAAGACCTCGAACTGGCTCTCGTACTTGTCGCGCGCGGGCTGCGTGAGATCGCTGCGCAGCGGCGGCACAGTGTGGATGAGGGGTTCCGGGTAGACGAAGCGCGCGCGGGGGTCCACGTCGCGAATAGCTTCCGCCCCGGCGATGGCCGCGCGGATGAGCTGCCGCTTCAACTCGCCGTCGCGCCCGCGGGCGAACGGGTAAATAATGCGCCGCGAAGCCGCCCAGGCGAAGAAGGAAATCTCATTGATAGGCGCAAAAAAGGGCGCCTCCGGACCGGTCTCCCGGTGGTACTGGGTGACGGCGCGGCAGAAGCGTGCGTAACGCTCGATGAACGCCGGGGAGAAGATATCCAGGTCGTCCGGCCAGCCGTAGTGGCAGATGTCCCAGATCACCTGTACGCCCTGGGCGCGCGCGGCCTCCAGCATGGGGGCCCAGGCGGAAAAATCGTATTGGCCGCCGCGGTCCATGAGATGCCAACGGATGCCGTCGCGGGCGGTCAGAATGCCCATGCCGCGGAGCAGGGCATAATCCTCGGCGGCGTAGACGTCGTGCCCTACCGCGGCGGTCATATCCAGACGCTTCCGTTTCGTATTGATGTGGCAGGAAGCCTCAAAGCCGCCGATCCAAAACGAGCGGAACAGCCCCCCTCCCTCCAGGGCCGGTTGCGGGAGCTTCGTCCTGCCATTGACATGCGGGAGCAGGGTGCCCGGCAGCGAGTCGTCGAGGTTATCGGTTCTCATTGGTGGTCTGGTAATCCTCAAAGGGGACAAGGTACTGGTATCGCTGGAAATTCATGAGTCGCTCGCGCCAGGCGTATTCCACCTGGCGGTCCCGCTGGGTGCGCGGCCCGCGTGTGGCCAGGGCCATGTTCTCGATGGGGAACTTGGGGCGGCGGTCGGCATAGAGCAAGCCGTTGGCCTCCTGGTAGGTATCGGTGAACTGGGTATAACAGAAGCCGGCCAGCAGGGGCAGCGCGCGCACCACACGCAGCAGATGCATGTACTGCTTTCCGAATTCCTCGGCGCTATCGGAGCGGGAGTAGCCCCAGGTGTTGGTGGGGTCGCCGGAGTAGGCGATGCCGCCGAACTCGCTGAGCATAATGGGCTGGTCGGCGTGCTGGCCTTCGAGCAAGAGGAGGCGGCCGCCGGGGCGCTCGCGCTTGAAAAGACGCGGCACCTCGTCGGTGCTTCCGTACCGGCGGGCGATGCGCTCGGGCTGATCGTCGTAATCGTGGATTCCAATGATGTCTGTGGCCACGCTCTCCCAGCCGTCGTTGCCGATTACCGGCCGGGTAGGGTCGAGCGTCTTGGTCAGATGATAGAGCGCCTGCACGTAATGCCGCTGGGCCGGGCTGTCGGGCAGGTCAGGCACACCCCAGGATTCGTTGAAGGGCACCCAGGCCACGATGCAGGGGTGGCTCACGTCGCGCGCCACCACATCGGTCCACTCGCGGGTGAGGCGCTCAATGGATTGCCGGTTGAAGCGGTAAGCGCTGGGCATCTCCTCCCAGACCATCAGGCCGAGGTGGTCGGCCCAGTAGAGGAAGCGCGGGTTTTCCACCTTCTGGTGCTTGCGGACGCCGTTGAAGCCCATGGCCTTGGCGAGTTCGACGTCGCGCCTGTAGGCCTCGTCGTCGGGCGCGGTGAGGCCGCCATCGGGCCAGTAGCCCTGGTCGAGAACCATGCGGAGCTGGTAGGGGCGTCCGTTGAGGACGAACTTGTCGCCTTGTACGGCGATGGAGCGCAGGGCGGTGTAGCTGACAGCGGTATCCACCAGGTCGCCGCGGCCGCCCCAGAGCTTCAGCTCCACGTGGATGATGGTGGGGGTAGAGGGGCTCCAGAGCAGCTCGTTGCGGTAATCGTCGATACCCGGGTCGGAGAGCGCAATACGGCGATGGACTTCACCGGCCACCACGGCATAAGTGTCGTCGGCCAGCAGATTGTTGCCGTTCCACAGCTTCACGTTCAGGCGCAGGTTGTCGCGCTGCTCGCCGTCGATGCGGGCCTCGAAGCCGAGCTCCCAACGCTCTACGTTGGGGGTCCAGCGGACGTGCCCGATCCAGGTGGCGGGGACGCGCTCAAGCCAGACGGTCTGCCAGATGCCCGTGGTCCGGGGATACCAGATGGAATGGGGATGAAGCTGCCAATCCTGTTTGCCACGCGGTTTGGAGAGGTCGGAGGGATCGTCCTGGGCGCGCACGACCACGGTCTGAAGGCCTTCGGGCACCAGAAAGTCCGTGATGTCGCGGAAAAACGGGGTATAGCCGCCTTCGTGGCTGGCGGCGAGTTTTCCATTCACCCAGACGGTGGCGGCGTAATCGACAGCGCCAAAGTGCAGCAGGAGGCGGCGGCCCTGGGCGAGGTCCGGAACATCGAACCTGCGGCGATACCAGCAGGACCGGAAGTAACCGGTATCGTGCACACCGCTGGCCGGGACTTCCGGGGAGAAGGGCACCTCAATGGTGCCGTTCCATTCGACTTGATCGGGAAGGGTCCAGCGGGCGTCGCAATCGAGGACGAAGTCCCATTCCCCGTTGAGGGAGAACCATTCGGCCCGTTCTAGCTGGGGTCGCGGATATCCGTGCGCTGAGGTCAAAGCTTGCCTCTCCTTCACTCCAATGTACCCGCCGATGGCGAGCGGTCCGGCTTGAGAGTGTGCGGGAACTAACTGTGGGACGGCGCCCGCGCGGACGCGGTTTCCCCCCTTCCCCGCAGTCGGAACACTGCACGCGCGTGGCCAACCTATGTGTCGCGCCATCTAATTGATAACAGGGTATTTATTCGTGATTCAGCAGGGCGGATGTGAAATGGCGTATACTACTCGCTTACACACCTGTTGCGAGGCGATTCCCGGATGACTGCCGCCCAAGCCACAACCTTGCTGAACAACGGCGCTGCCGGCGGCCAGGCTGAGCTGGCCGGCCAGTTCCTCTACCACCTGTCGATGATGAGGGAGGTGGAGGACCGCATAGAGCGCAAACTATTTCGCCAAGGGAAAATTGTCGGCGGTGTTTATGTGGGGCGCGGGCAGGAGGCCATCCCGGTAGGGACGGCGCTGGCCGCCGAGCCCGATGACATCCTGTTTCCCTCACATCGCGATATGGCGGTGTTCCTGGTGCGGGGCGTGCACCCGCGGAACATCTTTGCACAGTACATGGGCCGGCTCGGCGGGCTCACCCGCGGCAAAGACGGCAACATGCACATGGGCGACCTGCGGCTGAACATCGTGGCTATAATCAGCGCCATGGCGGCATGCGTGCCGGTCGCCGCCGGGGCCGCGCTGGCGATGAAATACCGGGGCTCGTCCAGGGTGGCGATGTGCTACTTCGGCGACGGCGCCACCAGCCGCGGAGACTGGCACGAGGGCATCAATCTGGCAGCCGTCCAGAAGCTCCCGCTGGTGCTGGTCTGCAACAACAACGGGTATGCCTACTCGACGCCGCTCACGAGGGAGATGGCCTGCGCCAACGTGGCGGATCGCGCGCCGGGGTATGGAATCGCGGCGGAAATTGTGGATGGCAACGACGTGATCGCGGTGCATGCAGCCGCGGGCCGCGCGCTGGCCCATGCCCGAGCCGGCAAAGGCCCTTACCTGCTGGAGTGCAAGACCTTCCGGATGACCGGCCATGCCGCGCACGATCCGGCGGACTACGTTCCCAAGCGCCTATACGAGGAGTGGGCGAAGAAGGACCCCATCCTACGGCTGGAAAAACTGATGCTGAAACGGCGCTGGGCGGACCGCGCGGCGCTCGACCGCGTGCACGAAGGCGTCCGGAAGGAAGTGGACGAGGCGGTGGAATGGGCCGAGAACAGCCCCTTCCCGGACCCCTCCGAACTCCTCGACCACGTCTACGACGAGATCTAAGCACACATGCCCACCCTTACCTACCTGGAAGCGATTCGCCAAGGTCTCTGGGAGGAGATGGAGCGCGACCCCGACGTGTTCCTGATCGGAGAGGATATCGGGGCCTACGGCGGCGCCTTCAAGGTGACGGCCGGATTCCTGGAACGTTTCGGGGAGCGGCGCGTCGTCGACACCCCGATCTCCGAATCGGCGATTGCCGGGGCGGCCGTAGGGGCCAGCCTGATGGGCCTGCGGCCGGTGGCGGAAATGCAGTTCTCCGACTTCATGTCGTGCGCTTACGATCAGATCACCAACTTTGCCGCCAAGTGCCGGTACCGGTGGGGCGCGCGGGTGCCGATGGTGATCCGGGCGCCATCCGGCGGGGGTGTGCACGGCGGTCCGTTCCATTCCCAGAATCCGGAAGCTCCGTATGTCCACACGCCCGGCCTGAAGGTGGTCCAGCCGGCTACCGCGTATGACGCCAAGGGGCTAATCAAATCCGCCATCCGGGACAACAACCCGGTGCTGTTTTTCGAGCACAAGGCGCTTTATCGCCGAATCAAAGAAGATGTGCCGGAAGGCGATTACACGGTGCCGATCGGGAAGGCGCGGGTGGCCAGGGAAGGGCGCGACCTCACCATAATCACCTACGGCGCCATGGTGTGGGTGGCACTTGAAGCGGCGGAGAAGCTGGCCGGAGAAGGCAAGTCGGTGGAAGTGATCGACCTGCGGACCCTGCTGCCGCTTGACGAGGATGCGGTGCTCGCGAGCGTGCGGAAATGTTCGAAGGTGATCATCCTTCACGAGGACACACGCACCGGCGGCATCGGCGGCGATATCGCTGCCACCATCACGGAAAAGGCGTTTGAGTGGCTGGATGGACCCGTGGTCCGGATCACCGCACCGGACACCCCGGTGCCTTTCAGCCCGCCGCTAGAGGAAGCTTTCCTGCCGAACGCCGCGAAGGTACTGGACGCGACGCGACGGCTGCTCGCATACTAAGGCCGATTCCTCCGGCTTTGCTACCATGCAGGCAAGATGCCGCCCAAGACCAGTCTGGTGCTGCTGTTCTGCCTTGTGTATGCCTGCCCTGCCGCCGATCGCATTGTCCCGGGAAAGCTGCTTGTCGACCCGCCCACACTTGAAAACCTGGGTTTCCGCTGGTACGTGAAGGGCGATGACAACCGCAATGCCAAGGTGGAGGTGCAATACCGCCGGAAGGGCGAGCCTGGGTGGCGGGCGGCGCTGCCGCTGCTGCGGGTCTACAGGGAGCTGGTGAACCAGGACTTCGATCCGTACCGGGTGGGCAATCTGTTCGCCGGCAGTGTGTTGTTTCTGGAGCCGGGCACGGCCTACGAAGTGCGGCTGGCGATGAGCGATCCGGAGGGTGGCGGAGAGACCCGCACCGTGACGGCCGAAACGCGCCGCGAACCCCGAGCCTTGGTGGGCGGGCGCACCCTCGACGTCTATCCGGCCGGCTTCACGGGGAAGCGCACGCCTCGCTCGTACGTGGGCCTGATGGCCGCGTACGCGGTGGCGCGGCCCGGCGACCGCCTGCTGCTCCACGCCGGCATCTATAAGGGACCGTTCACTCTGGCACGCTCGGGTGCGCCGGATAAGCCCATCGCGATCCAGGCGGCGGGAGACGGCGAGGCGGTGCTGGAAGGTCCGGGGCACGGGGGCGACCTGCTCAATGTGCAGCGCGCCAACCATCTGATCTTCGAAGACCTTACGCTGCGGCACGCGAAACATGCCATTCTGGCGGGGGTAAAGGGCGAACCGGGCGCGTCAGGGCTGGTAGTGCGGCGCTGCCGGATCTCGGATGCGATCTGGGGGGTCACCACCACGTCCGAGTATTCGAGCGGCTGGTATATCGCGGACAACGTGCTCACCGGCACGAACCCGACGTGGTATCCGCGTCCCGAGAAGACCTACATGTCGCCGTCCCACACGGGCATAAACGTTTATGGGCGGGGTCACGTGGTGGCACACAACCGCATCAGCCGCTTCAGCGACGGCATCGCCCCGGCGAACTTCGGACCGCCGCGCGATGAACTCGAGCTGCAGCCGGTGGCCGTAGACATTCACGATAACGACGTCTCGTTTGCGCAGGACGACTGCATCGAGACGGATTACGGCGCGCACAACTTCCGCGTCTACCGGAACCGCTGCTACAACGCGCACACCGGGATTTCCGTGCAGCCCTTCTATGGCGGGCCGGTGTACCTGATCCGGAACGAAGTGTACGGGGTGACGGCGCTGAACTTTAAGGTGCACAACTATTCGGCCGGGGTAGTGGCGTATCACAATACCGTCGCCAGCGCGGGTAGCGGGTTTAAGTCTTTTGAGCGCTGGCAGAATGGGCATTTTCGCAACAACCTGTTCCTGGGCGGCCGGGGACTGGCGATGGACACCGGCACCCTCACGCGCTACTCGACCCTGGACTACAACGGCTACCGCCGCAACGCGCCGGGGGACCTGATCCGCTGGTTCGACGGCGTGAAGCGCGCTCTCTACCCGACCCTTGAGGCGTTTCGGACGGCCACGCGTCACGAGCGCCACGGGATCATGGTGGACTACGACCTGTTCCTGAAAGCCGAGCCGCCCCGCGCGGGCGTGACGGTGGACCCGGCGGCCTACGACCTGCGGTTGCGGAACGGCGCCGCCGCGGTGGATGCGGGCACGCCGCTGGCGGGCATCAATGACGGCTCCGCCGGGCGCGCGCCGGACCTCGGCTGCTACGAATTGGGAGCGGCGCCCCCGCGCTACGGCCCGCGTGCGCGGTAAGAAGTGCGGGCGACGTAAATGTTTCCTTGCACGCCCGAACCGCAACGGCGGGTGCTAAGTCAACTTTTAACCGCAACGCAGTCGAGGTGACTGCGGGCTGTGGCTTTCCGAACCCGCCTCCAGTTCATGAATTCACACTGACGGCCGAGGCCGGTATTGCGGCATCCAAGTTGCCACGCAAGCTACGAAATCACCCTACGGGAGGGGAAATGAAAGTAGCAACCTTGCAGGATGTCCTGATTGAAGAGTTGCAGGACCTGTTCGACGCCGAAAAACAGCTTGTCCGGTCGTTACCGAAGATGGCCAAGGCGGCAAGCGACCCCGAACTGGAAAGCCTGTTCCGGGAACACCTGGAAATGACCAAGGGGCAGGTCCAGCGCCTGGAGCAGTGCTTCGGACTGCTCGACCAGCGCCCCAAGAGCAAGCCCTGCCATGGCATGAAGGGGCTGGTGGAGGAAGGGCAGGAGATCGCCGGCGAGGAGCGCCCCGAAGCCCTGCTCGATGCCGGCATTGCAGGCGCCGCCCGAAAGGTAGAGCACTACGAAATCGCCGGCTACACGAACGTGATCTCGATCGCGGAGCAGCTTGGGATGAATCAAGCGGTAGAGCTGCTGAATGAGACCCTGCAGGAGGAGACGGAGACGGAGCGCCGGCTGACCGAAGTATCGAAGCGGATGGTGCACGAGGCGGCCGGCATCGGACAGGAAATGGAGTCCGGTGACGAGGAGAAATCGGGCGCGCAGCAGCGCCAGCAGAAGCGTGGCCGCGCGGCGGCGAAAAGCGGCTCCTCGGGGCAATCGCGCTCCAGCAGCCGGACAGCGGCTAAGAAGTCCGGCGGCGGCGCGCGTGCACAGTCGCGGGGCGGGCAGCGGGGCGGTTCGGCGCGCATGCTGACGGATCCGCAGGAGATCCGGCAGTGGGCCGAGGCGCGCGGGGCGCAACCGGCCTGCGTGCGCGGCACGGGACGCAAGAAAGGCGATGTCGGGATGATCCGGCTCGACTTCCCGGGATTCAGCGGCGAGAAATCTCTACAGCCGATCTCCTGGGAAGAATGGAGCAGGCAGTTTGAAGAGAACAACCTGGCATTGATGGTCCAGGAGCAGACTGCCAGCGGCGAGCAGAGCAACTTCAATAAGCTTGTGAGCCGCGAGAACGCCAAGGCCAAGCGGCAGGGGTCGCCGAAAGTGAAGAAGGCGGGCGGCTAGGCCGGAGAGTCCGTCCGGGGCAGGTCGGAGTCCTTCTTCGAGAACCAGCCGTAGACCACGGGGAGCACAAAGAGGGTAAGGAGGGTGGACGTAACGAGTCCACCGATGACAACTGTGGCCAGCGGGCGCTGGACTTCCGCGCCCGCCGAGGTGGCCGTGGCCATGGGGACAAATCCCAGGCTTGCCACGAGCGCGGTCATCAATACGGGCCGGAGGCGCACGCCCGCACCTTCGAGGACGGCTTCCTGCGAGGGCATGCCGTTGTCACGCAGGCGATTGATATAGCTCACCATCACGATGCCGTTGAGCACGGCAACACCGAACAGGGCGATGAACCCGACGGACGCGGAAAGATTCAGGTTTAACCCCCGGAGCCACAGCGCAGCCACACCGCCGACGAGCGCGAAGGGCACGTTGAGCAGGATCAGCAATGCCTGAGGCACGGAGTCGAACGTGGTGAACAGCAAAGCAAAAATAATCAGGATGGCGGCGGGCAGGACGATGGCCAGGCGCCGCATGGCACGCTCCTGGTTTTCGAATTGCCCGCCCCAATCGGCCAGGTAGCCGGGAGGCAGGGCAACGCCGGCGGCGATCTTTTTCTGTGCCTCTGCGACGAACCCGCCGATGTCCCGCCCACGCACGTTGCACTGCACCACAATGCGGCGCTGGCCATTCTCCCTGGCCACCACTTCGGGGCCGCGGGAGGGCCTCACCGACGCCACTTGTGCGAGGCGCACGCGCTCGCCCCCTGGAGCCGAGAGCAGCAGGTCACGGAGAGCCGCGGCATCGCGCCGGTAGGCGTCCGGGAGGCGCAGCACCAGGGCCACGCGCCGCTGGCCTTCGATGACATCGGCAATGTAGCGGCCGCCCACGGCCGTCTCGATCACCTCCCGTACGGCCGAGACGTTGAGCCCATAGCGCGCCAGTTCCTTGCGGTTCACCTCGATCCGCAGTTCTGCCACGCCGGAGAGCACCTCCATCTGGGCGTCAGCCGCACCCGGCACCGATGAGATCAGCCGCAGCGCCTGTTCGGCTTTCTGCTCGAGCACCCGCTGGTCCTCACCGTAGATCTTGAACGCCACATCGGCCTTGATGCCCGACACGACTTCATCGAGCCGCATGGCCATCGGCTGGGTAAAGTTGTAGGACACCCCGGGAACCTTCTCGAGCGCCATCGACATGTTGGAGATCAACTCTTCCTTTGAGCGCGCCTTCCACTCTTCCCGCGGCCTCAGCAGGACGTATACGTCACCCTGGTTGACTCCCATGGCCTCCGTCGCGAGGTCAGGACGGCCGATCTTGGTGACCACGCCGCTTACTTCGGGAAAGCCCTGGATCACCTTCTCGATACGGTTGCTGATGGCCACGGACTCGGTAAGGGAAATGCCCGGCAGCTTACGGGTTTCCACCAGGATGGAGCCTTCATCCAGGCGCGGCATGAACTCCGTACCCATGAACGCCAGAGACCCGATCCCGACCACTACCAGGGCGAACGCGGCTGCCGCGGTGGCCACGCGATGCCCGAGCAGGAATGCCAGCGCGCGTTCGTAACGCGTCCGGACGGCGTTAAACCAGCGGTCCTTATGTTCCTTCACGTGGCCGGCCAAGTGCACCGCGGTGGCCGCGGGCACTACCGTAAGGGCGAAAATGAGGGCGCCGATCAATGCCGAGCAGACGGTAATCGCCATGGGCCGAAACATGCGGCCCTCCAGTCCCTGGAGGAAGAAAATGGGCATGTAGACGGCAATAATGATGGCCACCGCGAAGACGATTGGCCGGGCCACCTCGTGGGCAGCCTGCCGCACCTGCTCCTGCGGATCGATGCGTTCCATGCCGGGGTGGGGCTGAAGGCGCCGCATGGAGTTTTCCATCATCACCACCGCGCCGTCCACGATCATCCCGAAATCAATGGCTCCCAGGGACATCAGGTTGGCGCTGATGCCGAAGGCCTGCATCCCGATGAACGCCACCAGCATGGAGAGGGGGATCACGGCCGCGACGATCAGGGCGGCCTTGATGTTGCCCAGGAACAGCAGTAGGACGGTGATGACGAGCAGCCCGCCTTCGACCAGGTTCTTCTTCACGGTGGCGGTGGTTCGGTCGATTACGGCGGACTGGTCATAGAATCCGGAAATCCGCACGCCGGGGGGCAACGACAGGGAGGCGAGCCGGGTTTTCACGCGATCGATTACGCGCTTGCCGTTTTCGCCCTTGAGCATAATGACCATGCCGGAGACGGTCTCGCCCTTGCCGTCGCGCAGCACGGCCCCTTGGCGGGGCATCGCGCGGGCCACCACGTGCGCGACGTCCTTGAGCATTACGGGGGTTCCGGCGCGGGAGACGAGCACGATCTGCTCCAGGTCTTCGGCATCGCGGGTGCGTCCCACGCCCAGCACGTTGTACTGTTCGGCCGCGTGTTCGATGAAACCGCCACCGAAGTTCGCGTTGTTCTCGGCCACGCGCTCGTACACGTCACGTAGGGTGAGGCCGTAGCCCTGGAGGCGCGTGGGGTCCACCTCCACGTGGTACTGCCGGGTTTCGCCGCCCCAGGTATTGACCTCGTTCACCCCCGGCACGGTACGCAACTGGTTTTTCACCTGCCACTCGTGCATGGTCTTGAGATCCATGGCGGAATAGCCACTGCCCTCCACGGTGTATTGATAGACCTCCCCGAAGGCGGTGGCGACGGGGCCGAGTGACGGCTCCAGGCCCTGCGGCAGGCGCGAACGGGCCTCCTGCAGCCGTTCGTTCACCAGTTGCCGGGCAAACCAGGTGTTCACGGAATCATCGAACACCACCGTGACGATGGAGAGCCCCAGCTTCGACATGGATCGCGTGCCTTCGGTAGAGGGCATGCCCATGAGCGACGTCTCAAGCGGGAAGGTGACTAGTTGCTCGACTTCGGAGGGCGCCATGCCGTGGCACTCGGTGATCACCACGACCTGGTTGTTGGTGAGGTCCGGGAAGGCGTCCATGGGGATCTGCAGCATGGCCCAGAGGCCCGCGCCCACGATCCCGAGGACGCCGATCAACACCAGCCAGCGGTGCTCCAGATGGAAATCGATGATCCGGTTCAGCATGGGCTATTCCCCGGCGAGCGAGCCTTTGAGGTATTCGGATTTCAGGATGAAGGTACCGCGCGCGGCTACAACCTCCCCGGCCGTCAGGCCGCGAACGATCTCGACCGCTCCATCGAGCGTACGGCCGGTCTGGACGGGCCGCACCTCGAACCGGTCCTCCGCCGTGCGCACGAACACCACCAACTGGCCGCGCACCTCCTGGGTGGCTTCCTCCGGAACGAACACGGCGGTATCGGAAGCGCCGAGCTCGATCTCCGCGGTGGCGTACATTTCGGGTTTAAGGCGGCCGTCCGCGTTGGGAACGTCGACCCTGACTTTTACGGTGCGGGTAGCCGGGTCGAGCGATTCCCCGAGCTTGCCCACCGAACCTGGGAACGGGTGTCCGCCATACGCCTGCACGTAGATCCGCACGGGCATTCCCGGCCTGAGCTTCATCAGGTGTTCCTCGGCGACCTCGGCCAAGGCCCACAGCCGGGAAAGATTGCTGATGACGTACAGGTCGTTGGCGGGGGTGACCACCGTGCCGGGGGTAACGTTCCGGGTGAGCACGGTACCGGCGGCCGGCGAGCGCACCGGGATATAGTCGGCGTTGTCATCGTGGCCGGGGGCGCTGTGGTCGGTGAAGTCGGCCGGGATACCCAGGAACTCGACCAGGTGGTTGCGGGTGCGCTCCACCTCGAAGCGGGCGTTGACGGCGGCGGCTTCGGCGTTCTTGAGTTCGGTCTGGGCGTACTCCAACTGTTCGAGGGAGCCGGCCTTGATCTCGTAAAGACGCTTGGCGCGGTCGCGGACCTGGCGGGAAAAGGCTTCCACGTTCTTGAGGCGTGCCAGTTCACTGACGGCCTTGCGGTACTCGGCGCGGGATTCGTGAATGCCGTGGCTATGCATGCGGGCCAGCACCTGTCCGGCTGAAACCGCATCGCCGGGGCTGGCCAGCACCTGCACGATGCGCCCTTCGGTGATGGCGCCCACGCGCCAGGTGCGGTTCTCGTCGTTGGCCAGGCGGGCGGTGGAGCGCAGCACCTGTGGAAGCGAGCGGTTGCGGGCCTCCTCGAGAGTAACCCCAGCCTGCTTGCGGGCGGCGGTGTCCAGGACGACCGTATTCTGGGCGGTGGGTCCGGCGGATTGCGCCGCCTTGGCGGCGTCGGCGGGGGGTGGCTGCCTGGAGCACGATATACAGGCTGCGGCGAACACGACGGCGACGGCGTACTTCACGGCTCTACCCCCATAGCAAGTTCCAGCGACGCAAGGCTCTGCCGATAATCGGCGAGCGTGCGGACGTATAGAACTTCGAGCTCGATGCGCACGCGCTCGGCGTCGAGCAACCCGAGCAGGTCCGCACCCCCAAGCTGGTAAGCGGCAAGCGCGATGCGGGAAGACTCGGTCGCGCGGTCGAGCGAGCCGCGCAGCAGGTCAGTGAGCTGGCGGCGGCGCATGTCCACCTCGGCCTGGGCGGCGCGCACCTCGGCGCGTACCAGGGCCTCCACGGCGGCAGTTTCGGATTCCCAGGCGCGCGTTTCCGCCACGGACGCCGCGACGTTACCCTGATTCCGGTTGAAGAATGGTAGCGCCACCTCTACGCCGCCCACGGCCGTGTGGAAGCCGGCGGTGCGTTTATAGCCGAGCGTCACCCCAACGTCAGGGACGGCATTGGCCTTATGGGAGCGGAGCGCGGCGCGGGCCTGCTCAGCGCCCTGGTGCGCGAGCTGTACTTCGATGCGGTCGCGCAAGGCCTGTTCGGAATCGGCGGGGGATGGCGGTACACCAAGGTCGAGGGGATCGGTGAATTCGACCGGCGGGAACTCGGGCTGGCCCATCTCGCGGTAGAGCTGGATGCGGGCGCGCTCGGCCTCGAGCCCGGCGGAGTTGGCTGCCACGGCCAGGCGCTGCTCTTCCAACTGCACCCTGAGCAGAGCGGATTCGGCCATGGCGCCCTCCCGCACACGCGCCTGATGATACACCACGATCTGCCGGAAGTTGCGGGCGTTCTCGAGCCACAGGTCCCGCAATCGGTTGGCGCCGGCGGCGTTCCAATAGGCCAGCTTGACGCGCCCGGCGATCTGTCTGGCGAGTAGCGCGCGTTCGAGTTCGGCTCGTTTTTCACCGGCCCGCGCCAACTCCAGGCGGCGCAGGCGTTTTGATCCCGTTTCGAACGGCTGCGTGAGAACCGCGAGATGTTCGGCGTCTTCGTTAACGCGGAAATGGCCGTAGGAGCGCCAGTTCTCGGTTTGGATCAGGAGCCTGGGGTTGGGCCGGAGGCCGGCCTGGTCCACCAGCGCGGTCGAAGCGGCCACCCGTGCCGTGCCCGCCGCGAGCGAGGGATGCGAGCGCATCGCCCGCGCGACGGCCTCTCTCAGCGAGAGCGGTTCTGCCGCAAGCAGTTGTGCCCAGAAGCACAACGCCGGGAATGCCCAGCGGGTATTCACGATATTCAGGGGCATATATCCGCCACGGGATTGGATGTGGGGCGGGGGTGAAAAGAAACAGCGTTGTGAAGGCGCGGGCGGACCGTTCCGCCGCCCGCGGATAGCAAGGGGACGCTACTTGGCTATGAAATCGCGGATGCGGTCGAGGCCTCGGCCGAGTTCCGCAATGGAGGTGGCGTAGGAGATGCGGATGTGGCGCTCGGTGCCAAAGGCCTCTCCGGGCACCACCGCCACATTGGCTTCGTGGAGCAGGCGCTCGGCAAACTGGGTAGTGGAACTGGTACCGTTCCGCAAGGCGGTGCCGATGTTCGGATAGGCGTAGAAGGCTCCGCGCGGTTCGGCGCAGCTCACGCCGGGAATGGCGCGCAGCCGCTCCAGCACGAAATCGCGCCTTTTACGGTACTCGGCGAGCATGGCGTCCACCGAATCCTGCGGCCCGTGGAGAGCCTCCACCGCCGCCTTCTGGGCGATGGAGGTGGGGTTCGAAGTGGAATGGCTTTGCAGCTTTAGCATGGCCTTGGCGATTGGCGCGGGGGTGAGGCTGAAGCCGATGCGCCACCCGGTCATGGCATAGGTCTTTGACAGCGAGCCGGCCACCAGCACGGTATCTTTGGCGCCCGGGAGGGAGGCGATCGAAAAGGGATCGCTGTCGTAGAGGAAGCGGCAGTAGCACTCGTCGGTGAGCAGGTAGATGCCGCGCGCGGCGGTCATCTCGTAGATGCGGATGAACTCCTCGCGGTCCAGCACGGCGCCGCTGGGGTTCGAGGGCGAGTTAACGATCACCATCCGGGTGCGGGGCGTCAGGTGCGGTTCAACCATCGCGGCGGTGAGCCGGAAGCCTTCCGCCTCGTCGGTTTCGACGTACACGCAGTGGCCGCCCGAATAGTTGACGACGTCCTTATAGGTGACCCAGTAGGGAACCGGAAGGATCACTTCGTCGCCGGGGTTGATCAGCGCCTGCGCAAGGTTGAAGACGGCGTGCTTGCCGCCCACCGTTACCATGCACTCCTCGGTAGTGTAGGACGTGCCGAAGTCGCGTGCATGGCGCTCGCAAACGGCAGCGCGCAACTCCTGGGTGCCTCCGGCATTGGTATATCGGGTAAAGTTCTGTTCGAGCGCCCGGACGGCAGCCTGCTTGATGTTGTCCGGGGTCGGAAAATCGGGTTCGCCGGCGCCGAAATCCACCACGTCCACGCCATTTGCGCGCATCTTTTCGGCTTCCGCCGCCACCTTCATGGTGGAAGATACCCCGATGGCGGATATACGCCCGGCAATCTCCATTGCTGCTCCTGCTTCCATATTTTTGGTAGTTCCCCTCTCTGGTGCGATTACTTCTTGCCAGCCAATATGCGATTCCTGAGCCGCACTTCCACCGAAGGCGGAACCAGCCCCGAAATGCTCCCCCCCAGACCAAACACTTCCTTGACCAGCCGGGAGCTGATAAAGGAGTAGGCCTCCCCGGACATCAGGAAGACCGTCTCGATGCCAGGCCTCAGCCGCCGGTTCATGAGAGCCATCTGCAACTCGTACTCGTAATCCGAGATTGCCCGGATGCCGCGCAGGATGACCGTGGCGCCGCAATTGGCGGCGTGGTCAACCAGCAGTCCGCGGAAGGAGTCCACCCCTACGTTGGGGAACACCCGTACTACGTCGCGCAACATCTCCATCCGTTCGGTCACCGAAAACAACGGTGCCTTGCTCTCGTTCTGCAGGATGGAAACGATGAGCTTGTCGAAAAGCCTCGATCCGCGTTCGATCAGGTCCAGATGGCCGTTGGTGATCGGATCAAAAGAGCCAGGGTAGATCGCGACCACGCCGGCGCGTTTGCTATTCGTACTGGCGATACATTGATTTTACCGGAAAATCGGCGGGTAGAGGAAAAGCCGCGTTTAAGTCGTTTGCATCCTCGCTTCCGGTCTGCTACCATCTAGTTGGCATTGATCGGATCCTCCCCTTGCTGTGCCACCATTCCAACCAACGGAGTCAAAATAATCTCTGAATGAGCTTCACTGTATTTCTTGGCAACCTTCCTGCGTGGGTCACTGCTGACGACATCAAAGCGTGGCTGACAGCGGAAGACCTTGTCGCCGACTCGATAAAAGTAATCCGCAACCACGAAACCCAGGAATCGAAGGGATTCGCGTTCGTCGAAGCACCCACTGGGGACGAGATGCAAGCCATCATCCGCCGCTTCGATCGCGCGCCTCTCGAAGACCGTTTGCTGCGGGCCAACCCCGCGCAGCCGCCCAAAGGCAAGGACGGCAAGACAGCCGCGCCGGCTAGTGGCCTTCGGCCACAGCAGCGCGCCGGCCGGGCGAAAATGAAGAGGACGAAGGAGCAGCCCCGGAGCGCCTTTGCCGCGGAACTCGCCAAAGTTCTGTAGCGGGAGAGCCCGGAGCGCCGCCACAGGCTGCACACCTGTGAACGGCGGTCACATACGATTTGCAAATAAACCTTTATTCTTCAGGGATTTATCCTTGGCAACCCGGTTGCACCAGCAGCGGACATGAAATGTGCCTGGCTCGGCTGCCTCGTCTGGGGCAGCCTGTTGATCGCCGGTAGCCCGCAGTCGGAGATCAACGTGAACTCGCGTTACACGGTCGAGAGCGTCCAGCTTTCGGGGGCGGAGGAGTCTCGAATCAGCGCGGGTTTGAGAAGAGAGATCGCGCGGCTCACCGGGGAGAAGCTGAACGCCTCGCTTTTGGAAGATCTTGCCAGGCGGATCCGGAAAGAACTGCATGTCCGCGCGGTCAGCCACCAGGTTTTGCGCGGAGAAAATCCCGAACACGTAAAAGTGGTCTTCGAAGTCGAGGGCCGCCCACGCAGCTACGAACTGTCGATCCCCACCTTTCTTTACCATGCCAAGCAGGGTTGGAGCGCAGCCGTAGAAGGCACCGTGCAGATCTCCGATCACCGCATGACCGCCGGTGTTGTGAGCGATGGCGATGCCCTCGCCGAGCGCTATGCCGGGGTCAACGCCCGCTACGAGAATCGCCGGGTGGCCGGAAACGAGCGCGTGGGCTTCCGCTTCCTGGCCGAAACCTACCATCAGCAGTGGAACGGAGCAACCCGCCGCGCAAGCGACCCGGATTCCATCCCGACTTACCGCAGCCGCCAAAATTTGGAACCTACCGTCACCCTGGCGCTGGCCGGCCCCCTAACCGTTTCGGTAGGTGCCGGGTTTCAGCGGATGGAGCCCGAGTTCACGGCCGCGACGCCCCAGTCCGCCAACGCGTTGGTGACTACTCTGCGCTATCATCGCCGGATGGAGGACTCGGGATCCGACCAGCACGAGCTGGACGCAGATTACAGCCTGCGCGCGGCCACCCGCATCCTGGACAGCGATTACGTTTACGCCCGCCACCGGGCGGCTGTGCGCTACAGCTTCGAGCGCGGCCGCCACACCATAGTCGAGCACGCCATGGCGGGCGCCATCACGGGGCGGGCGCCGCTTTTCGAGCGCTTCGTCCTGGGCACCAGTTCCACCCTGCGGGGGTGGAACAAATTCGACCTCGACCCTCTCGGGGGGGATCGCGTGGCCCATAACACCGTCGAGTACCGCTACCGGGTTTTCGAGGTGTTCTACGACACGGGCGCGGTCTGGAGCCAGGGACAGCCGATGGTGGTGCGCCACGCGGCGGGGCTGGGTCTCCGCCACAGCGGATTCACCCTGGCCGTAGCTTTCCCCTTGCGTGATAACCGGGTCGAGCCGATGTTCATGTTGGGCATGAATTATTGAGTAATAGTGAACACAGGATGACGCGCCGGAGCTGGCTTATGTCGGCCCTGGCTCTACCTGTGTCCAGCGTAGTCAGCGCCACCGGTACCCTTACCGCCTCGTGGGACGGGGACAATATCCACGTGATGGCGCCGCAGCTCCGGTTCCTCACCGGCCGGCCGCTCGAACGGCTGAAGAACGGTACCTCGGTGATGTTCCTCTCGCAGCTTACCCTCTCTACCGACGCGCACAACACGATTTTCCGCCGCCTGCCGGAGCGCTTCGTGGTGAGTTACGACATATGGGAGGAGAAGTTTTCAGTGACCCGCCTGGGCGGTAGCACGCGCTCGGTCAGCCACCTCTCTTCGAGCGCCGCGGAGGCCTGGTGCGTGGAAAGCATGGTGATCAGCGCCGCCGGCCTTGAGCCGCAGCGGCCGTTCTGGCTGCGCCTCGAGCTGCGCGCGGCGGACCCCAAGGAAGAGGCCGCGGTTGTGGGGGAGCCGGGCATCAACATTACCCGCCTGATCGAGGTTTTCAGCCGGCGTCCGCGCTCCGAGCAGCCGCAGTGGAACCTGGAGGCCGGTCCGCTGCGGCTCCAGCAGATCCGCCGGGCGGATGCGCGAGGCGCTCGAAGCGGGTGAATCGACTTCGCAACAGGCTGATCCTGATTTTCCTCGCCGCCACCCTCGTGCCCCTCGGGGCGACCATCTGGATCACCACCCAACTTCTGGAACGCAGCCTGACCTACTCCTCCACGGATGAGGTGGACCGTATATCCCGGTCGCTTGAGAACACCGGGCGCGAGTTCTACCAGCGGGTCCGCCAGGATCTTCGCGCGGAGGCCGCCTCCGGCAAGCTTAAGCCCACCGCCGTTTACCGCGCCGCAGGACGCGCCGGCTGGCCTGAAGCCGTCAACAGCTTCTTCGAAAGCGGCGAACCGGAGCGCTTTGTCCTGGCAGGCCGTGAAGGCGATCGCCTGGATTATTTCGCGCGCCGGGGCAGCGACGTCTGGATGTGGTCCGAGAGCCTCGGCGGAGTGGCCATGGGCCGCCTCTCGGAGCAGTTCGCGAGCGCGCGAGAGCTGGTGGACAAGCGCCGGTCCCAGGACCTGCGGCGCGGCTTCATCTACGTCTTCGTCCTGCTGGCGGCCTCCGTCTGGCTGGCTTCGCTGGCGCTGCTGGTATACCTGGCCCACCGCGTGAGCCGCCCGATCCAGGAGCTGACCGCGGGTTTAGCCAGGCTGGCCGGCGGCGACCTGGAGACGCGCGTAACGGTTCGGCGGGACGACGAGGTGGGCCGCGCGGGCCACGCCTTTAACGACATGGCCGCGCGCATGAAGGAAAGCACCGAGCGCCTGGTCTACCTCACGCAGCTCGCGAGCTGGCAGTCGCTGGCCCGCAAGATGGCCCACGAGGTGAAGAACTCCCTGACCCCCATCCGGCTCACCGTGGAGGAGATGCTGGCCCGCCACGGCGAGGGCGACCGCGCCTTCATGGAGCAGGCGGCGCAGATCGTGGTGGAGGAGGTGGAGAGCCTGGAGCGGCGCGTGCGCGCGTTCTCGCAGTTCGCCGCCGAGCCGCCCGTCCGCCCCGCCCTGCTGGATGTGAACGCCCTGGTGGAGGAGCGCATCGCCTTCCTCAGCGCCGCACATCCGGAGATCAGGTATTCCGTGCGGCTGGCCGAAACCCCGCTTGCCGCGCAGGCCGACCCCGACCTGGTGCGCGGCATCCTCACCAACCTGCTCGAGAACGCGGCCCACGCCGCCGGGGTGGGGGGCACGGTACTGGGCAAAACCGATGCGGTGGATGGGTGCGTGGCCATCGAGGTGCACGATTCCGGTCCCGGCCTGAGCGAGCAGATGCGCGCCTCGCTGTTCCAGCCGACCATTTCATTCAAGAAGGGCGGCATGGGGCTGGGCCTTTCCATTGCCCGCAAAAGCGCGCTGCTTTCGGGCGGCGACATTTTATTGGTACAAGGAGAATTGGGCGGCGCCGCTTTTCGGCTGCTGCTGCCCCCGGCTGCCAATGGCGACCAAGCGCGTCCTGATTGTGGATGACGAGGAGAACATCGGCCGCTCCCTGCGGATGATTCTCGAGCGCGAAGGCTATCACGTGCTCACCTGCCGTTCCGCGCACGATTTCAGGGTCCACCCCGACGCCGCCCGCGCGGACGCCTACCTGCTGGATGTCCGGCTGCCCGACGGCAACGGCATCGACCTGCTGCGCGCCGTCCGGCAAAACGGCAGCACCGCCCCGGTGGTGATGATCTCCGGGCACGGCACCATTTCCGACGCCGTGGAGGCCACGCGTGCCGGAGCATTCGACTTTCTCGAAAAGCCGCTGAGCCGCGATAAAGTGCTGGTAACGCTCAAGAACGCGCTGGAGCAATCGACGCTGCGGCAGGAGAACGAGCGCCTGCGCGAGATGATGGGGAGCGGGCAGCGGATGATCGGCGCCAGCCCCGCCTGGCAGAGGGCCGTCGAACAGGCGTCCATGGCGGCGCGGTCGGATGCGCGGGTGCTGCTGATCGGGGAATCCGGCACCGGCAAAGAGCTGCTGGCGGCGCATATCCACCAGAACAGCCCCTTCGCCCAGGGTCCGTTTGTAAAGGTGAACTGCGCGGCAATTCCCACGGAACTGCTCGAAAGCGAGCTGTTCGGCCACGATAAAGGCTCATTTACGGGCGCCACGGGCACGCGGCGCGGCAAGTTCGAGCTGGCTGACAGCGGCACCCTTTTCCTCGATGAAGTGGGGGACCTCCATGGCGCCTCCCAGGCGAAACTGCTGCGCGTGTTGCAGGAGGGCGAGTTCCACAGGGTGGGCGGGGAGCAGGTGATCCGGGTTTCGGTGCGGGTGATCTCCGCGACGAACCGCGATCTCGCCTCGCTGGTGCAGCAGGAGAAGTTCCGGGAGGACCTTTATTACCGGCTCAGCGTGGTGCCCATCCGGGTTCCCGCGCTACGCGAACGCCCGCACGACATCCGGCTGCTGGCGGAGTATTTCCTCGACGACTTCTGCGTGCGCAACAACTTCAAGCCGAAAGCGATCGACCCCGACGTGTACCCCGTGCTGGAGGCCTACGCGTGGCCGGGCAACGCGCGGGAGCTGCGCAACGCCGTGGAGCGCATGGCGATTCTGACGCCGGGCGACCGGCTGACGCGCGATTCGGTTCCGGTGGAAGTGCGCATCCCGCGCGAGGCCAATCCGCGGTCGAGCGTGCAGGAGGCCCGGGAATCGGCCGAACGCGAGCATATCCTGCGGGCCCTTGAAGAGGCGGACTGGAACGTTTCGAGCGCCGCCCGCGCCCTCGGGATGGAGCGCACCAACCTTCATAAGCGCATCCGTGCGCTGGGCCTGGCGCGCACGCGATAGCCAGGGTCATCCCCCGAACGGTATTCTTATTTACAGTTCAGCTTCATCAACTCAACAGGAGAAATTGATTGTCAATCGGAAGAGACCTGTCCACCGGAGTGCTGGTCAGCATGCTATTGCTGGCCGGGTCCGCGGCCGGTCAGAATATCCAGGAGCTTAAGGTAGTTGCTTCGCCCCAGACGCTACAAGTTGGCAAAACGTCAGAAGTCGTCCTCACGGTGGCGGGTGTCACCCCCGGACCTGGAACGCCGTTGCGCACCGGAGACGTCTTCGAGATTTATCTCGACCTTCGGGGCGGCAGTCTGCGCGACTCTGTTTCCACACTTCTTCAGGGCCCAAACCTTGCCGGCAAGGATTTTGGGGCCAGCGTTGATTCCAACGGCGTCATCAGGCTGACCTATAACGGGGAGGCCACTTCGTGGACGGCCCTGGATAGCGTTCAGTTGACGCTCAAAACGGATGCCCCCAGCGTGCCGGGCACATCACTTGTGGTGCTGAAGACGCCGGGGGACGGGCGGTTTGGGACGGAATGGCAGGTGTCGCCGGTTGCCGTAGTGCCCGCGGAAACCGAAGTTTTTGCCGGGCAGATCGGACCGCAGGGTCCCGCCGGCCCGCAAGGCCAGACCGGATCGCAGGGCGCTGCCGGGCCCGCAGGACTGCAAGGGGAGATTGGCCCGGAGGGGCGACCCGGACCCGCCGGGCCTGCCGGCCCTGCCGGACCACAGGGTCAGACTGGTTTGATAGGCCCTGCCGGACCCGCCGGCCCGCAAGGCGCGACTGGTTTGACGGGCCCTGCCGGACCTGCTGGTCCTCAGGGCTTGACTGGCTCAACCGGCGCCACCGGTCCGCAAGGTTCCATTGGACCCCAGGGACCTGCCGGCCCTCAGGGCGCGACCGGTGCGACCGGCGCCACTGGCGCAACCGGTCCACAAGGCCCCCCTGGAGCCACCGGAGCCACCGGAGCCCAGGGACCCGCGGGCGCGGGTATCAGCACCTACGGATACGGGTACCAGCTGGCTACAATTATGGACGCCACCGTGGTGGGCGGAGCCGACGTGCCCTTCAGCAATAACGGACCACTCGCGGGTGTCACCCACACTGCCGGGACCACCACGTTTACGGTCCCCAGCACTGGAGTGTACGAGATCCACTATGGAGTGTCCATAACGGCAGGTATCGGCAGCCAGATCGCGATCGCCGTCAATGGCACGGTGGACGCCAGCGCTGCCATCCCCGCTATGATCAGTACCGGAAACCTGACCGGCCATGTGTTTCTCTCTTTAGCGGCTGGAGACGTGGTCACGCTTCGCAACAACAGCGCGGTAGCGGCGACCCTGGTGCTGGCCCCTTCGGTCGGCGCCCAGATCACGTTCAAGAAACTGAACTAAGCACCATGGGACCGCCCGGAACGCAGCGTTCGGGCGGTCCTGTTTTTCGCCTTACGCTCGCGCCGCCTCATCCCCTTCCACGCTGAAATAGGCGCAGTCGGGATGGTGGAACACCAGGGCGCTCACGCTCGCCTCGGGCTCCATCATCATGCCTTCAGTCAGGCGCACCCCGATATCGTCCGGCCGCAGGAGTTTCCAGAGCCCCTGCTGGTCATCCAAATTGGGGCATGCCGGGTAGCCGAAGCTGTAGCGCTTGCCGCGGTACTTGGAGGTGAAGCGCTCATGCATGGTGGTGGTGGGGGCGTCCGGGAAGCCCCAGTCTTCGCGGATGCGGCGATGCAGCCACTCGGCGCAGCCCTCCGCGGTTTCAAGCGCCAGCGCCTGCAAGCCGTGGGTCTTGAAATATAGGCCCGCCTGCTTCCACTCCTCGGCCTTTTCCCGTATGCCCGCCCCTGCTGTCACGACGAACAGCGCCATGTGGTCGCGGCGCCCGTCCTGGGGATCGAGAATGTAGTCGCTCAGGCACAGCCCGTTCTCGCGCAACTGCCGCGCGAAGCGGAAGACGTGAACCGGGTCCGCGGCGCCGGGGGCGAACAGACGGATGGAGTTGCCCTCGCGTTCGGCCTCGAAGAACTGCCAGACGGCCTTCACCTTCATGAACCCCGCCGCCTCGTGCTTCAGCTCTTCCATGTTCCGGTGCAGTTCCACCGCCTTAGGCTCGTGCTCCGCAAGCTGCTTTTCAAAGTTGCCCTTATAGCCCAGGTGGCGGCCGTAGAGCATGAAGGGATTGATGTAGCTCCACACTTCGGCCAGGTGCGGCACGTCGCGCAGCTTGCGATCCACGTAAGGCGCGGCCGGAATGGGGATATCGGTGCGGACCTTGCGGCTGCGCGCCTCCGTGACGACCACCGGCTCCTGCTCGCGCGCGGGCATCTCTTGCGGCTCGCGGTAAGTGTGGCCGGCCAGCACGGCCTCGCGCTGAGCCGGGTCCATCAGGCGGTTCATCAGGTCGAGGCCGGTCATGGCGTCCTTGGCGTAGCAGACGGCCTGGCCGTAAGCGGGCGCGATGCGGTTCTCGGTGAACTTCGCCGAAAGCGCCGCCCCGCCCACCAGCACGGGAACCTGAATGCCCGCGTCCCGCAGGTCGCCGGCGGTAATCACCATCTGCTGGGCGCTCTTCACCAGCAGGCCCGAAAGCCCGATGGCATCCGGCCGATGCTCCTGCCAACCGCGGATCAGCGCCTCGGGCGGCACCTTGATTCCCAGGTTGACCACCTCGTAGCCGTTGTTGGCCAGGATGATCTCCACCAGGTTCTTGCCGATATCGTGCACGTCGCCCTTCACTGTGGCGAGGATAATTTTGCCGCGCGCCGCCGTATCGGCCTTTTCCATGAACTGCTGCAAATGGTCGACCGCGGCCTTCATGGCTTCAGCTGATTGGAGCACCTCCGCCACGATCAGCTCATTGTTGTTGAAGAGCCGCCCGACTTCGGCCATCCCGGCCATGAGGGGACCGTTAATGATATCGAGCGGCGCGGCGCCCTCGGCGCGCTTGCGCTCGAGGTCCTCGACGAGCCCGTCGCGGGTGCCTTCGATGATGTAGCGGGCGAGGCGCTCGTCAATGGGCAGGTCCTCGGGCCGTACGCGCGTCTTCTTCGCCGCGGTGCGGAAATGCTCCGCGATGGCCGCGATATGCCACTGGTTGATGGCGGCGCGTTGCTGTGGAGACTGCTCGCGCCAGTCCTCGGGCGCGGCGGCGAAATCGCCTTCCACCGGCGGCTTGTTGAACAGCAGGCTCTCCGCCAGGCGCCGCTCCTCCTCCGGGATGGAGGCGAAACGCTCCAGCTTCTCCGCGTTTACAATGGCCAGATCGAGGCCGGCCTTGGTGCAGTAATAGAGGAAGACCGAGTTCACCACCTCGCGCGCCGCTGCCGGCAGTCCGAAGGAGATGTTCGAGATCCCCAGCACCGTGCGGACGTAGGGAATGCGCTCTTTGATGAGCCGCACCGCCTCGATGGTCTCGACCGCGCCGCCGATATAGTTGGCGTCGCCAGTGGCGCAGGGGAAGACCAGCGGGTCGATGATGATGTCCTCTGGCGCCATCCCGAATTTGCCGGTGAGCAGCGCCACGGAGCGCTCCGCCACGGCCAGCTTGCGCTCGCGGGTGAATGCCTGGGCCTGCTGCTTGTCCTCATCGATGGTCCCCACGATCACGGCGGCGCCGTATGCGCGGGCGATGGGGCAGACGCGCTCGAACTTTTCCTCCCCATCCTCCAGGTTGATTGAGTTGATGATGCCGTGGCCCTGGCAATACGTGAGCGCCAGCTCGACTGCGCGCGGATCGGTGGTGTCGATCATTACCGGGGCCTTGATCTTGCGGATCAGCTTCTCGTAGAACGCCGGAATGTCCTGCACTTCATCCCGCTCGGTGCTTTGCAGGCACACGTCGACGATATGGGCGCCGTTGCGCACCTGGCGCCGCGCGATCTCGGTGGCCTCCTCCCACTTCTCCTCCGCCACAAGGTTCTTGAACAGCCGCGAGCCGATGACGTTGGTGCGCTCCCCGACGATCAGGGGTCGGCTCGATTCCTCCGCCTCCACCAGTTCGATGCCCGAGTAGAAGACGCGGTGCGAAGGCGGTTTCACGGCGCGCGGGCGCTTGCCCTCCACCATTTGCGCCATGGCGCGGATGTGCTCCGCTGTGGTGCCGCAGCAGCCC
>DATMYF010000175.1:0-9872 GCA_035561075.1 Bryobacteraceae bacterium | reverse complement strand
ATGGCGCGCAGGAAAGGGTCGGCCGAGTACCAAACCCCGATGCAAACCCCATAGAGTCGCGTCCGCCGCAAACGCCAGCGGCTTCCTTCAAGTCTGCTTATCGAAAACGCCTCGGCCCCAGTTTTACGTCTTGCTCCGGCTCTCGCGCGCCGAGGCGTTTCCGATCAAGCCTAGCGACTTTACGTCCGCCTCGCGGAAAAACGTCAGGCGCACCTGCTACTGATGCTTTCGCGGAGTGTCAGGTTGGGGAACAGTAGGCGCCAATATCTGGGGAGTCACCGTCAATGAGGGAGGTAGAGGAATCGTCGATGGCTGTGGCACTGGTGCCTCGGAGTAAGTGACACACATACCACTCACGCATCGTAGTTTCTTCTCCTTCGCCTTATCGTGAAGAGCCGATGGCAGGTCCCAATAGCTAAAACAGGATGAGTGCCGAGTATAACGGTTGTTCTTTTCCCACGTGAACTCGAAATCCACTCTGATGCTCAAGCCTGGGTCCAAATGAGTCTTCGGCACGCTGAAATTCAGCACGTCCCCAGGTTCGATCTCCACCCTTGAAGCAACGTCAAGCCAGTGGCCGTGCGGAATGGGGCCGTCTGGCATCGCAAACTCGTTTTGCTCCACCCTGTAGAATATGCTGGCATCACCGTAGCACTCGCTTTCGACGCCGTTTGCCAGCACCGAGATTTGCCAGCGCGTATTGTTCTTCAATGCCAACCAGATTCGGTCGTTTTTGTCTCCGCGATTCGCGGGCGGACATTTGCCCACCTTCCTGAACTCCATGTAGACACTGGACCGGTCCGGGTCCAGCAGCGGATGAACCGCCGGATCGACTTTCGGTTCACGGTTGCGGGGCTGGACGAACGTGGGCTGACCACTAGCCACACCAACGCCGAGCAGAACGAAGACAATTAGCCAGCCAGTCATAGCGGGTTGGACACCTCTCAGAATTGCATAGTTCCGTTCCATTTGCCGGCAAACGGCCCTCGGAGGCGACATCGCGGATGAAACGGCCTTTGCGGAGCTTGGCGCTGCGGAGGAGTTCCGTAACACCGAACCGACCAGCGTGTTTCACTGCACTACACAGGCTGTTCTCCCAACGGCGAGCTTGATTCTGTACCCCTCCGATTGTGCCAGCGAGGCCGCGAGTCTGCCAATAGCCGCGTACGTCGCTTGTCCTCCGTTGCCCTCCACGGCACTCCACCTCAAAGCGTGTTTTGTGAGGCGATACCCGTTTCGCACCACGATGAAGCTGCCATTTGCGTCCGGGTTAGCTAGGAAAAGCCACCCACGTCTCCCATCAGAGGAATAGACTGCTATCCAGCGGGTATCTGGAGTCTTCTGCATCCCGGGTACGGAACCAATGTGGAAGCGAATCGTTGCGTGGCTGTCTTCCTCAAGTCCGATTGAGGCAAGGGCCTCGCGGACAAAGTCGGCGTTCAAGAGGCAACCCAGAGCCCGAGAGATCCCCGGCGGAGGATTCCCTGGCGCTGCTTCTGCCCGCGCTGAGGAGAATCCGAAGGCGACGATCACCAGGAGCAGCAGCATTTCGACCTCTCATCGGTTTTCAATTCTAGCAATTACGGTTGGTAAACGGCGTTACCGGAAAAGTGAGAGCCACTGGACTGGTCTGTCGGCATCTCAAACTGCTGGGAACGCCTCGAAGACGCGCAGGGAAATGCTGTTGGCTCAAATGGATGATATTTTATAGTTGTCTCGTTGAAGTGGAGAGAATCGGAAACTGATGCGCAACCTCATCATCACTACGCTCACCCTAAGCCTGCTCTTCGCCGGCATCAGCTGCAAACGGCGCGACCGCGTGCGCGTTCAGCACACTGAAGAAGAGGCACCACAACTGGCCACCACGGTCCACATGGCGGACCCCCGCTCCTCCTCACAGCTGCTGAGCGGCTTTCACGATATCGAGCAGAACGCCTGGCGCTGGACCACAGGCAAGTTCGCAGTGCTCCTGCGCGCACCTCGCGGCTCCGCCGAGAAGGGCGCTTTGCTGCGCCTGAAATTCTCCGTACCGGAACCGGTGATCGGCAAGCTGAATGCCGTGTCCCTGAAAGCCGTCATCCACGGCACCGGCCTGGCCCCCGAAACCTTCACGCAACCGGGCGAATTCACCTACGAGCGCGATGTCTCCGCCACCCTGCTGGGGAAGGACTCCATCAAGGTGGAGTTCGTGCTCGATAAATGGCTTCCGGCGGGCGCGGTTGACCAGCGTGAACTCGGGGTCATCGTCAGCAGCGTCGGGTTCGAGAGCAAATGAACCACGCGCGCCGGGTGGCATACTGGGCGGTTCCATCGTTACTCTGCCTGGCGGTCCATTGGTACGGCTTCAATTCCTGGTTCCAGGCGGACGATTTCGCCTGGCTCGGGCTGGGGCTCGACGTTCACGACTGGCGCAGCTTCCTGGACGCCATGTTCTCGCCGCGCGCCCAGGGAACCGTCCGCCCATGGAGCGAGCGCGCCTACTTCATGGGCTTCTACAGCCTGTTCGGGTTGGACGCGCTGCCGTTCCGCATCTGGGTGTTCCTGACGCAGGTTGCCAATCTTGTGCTGGTGGCCTCCATCGCGGCGCGCCTCACGGCTTCTCGCGCGGCGGGATTCTGGGCCGCGGTTTTCTGGGGTGTGAACGCGTCGCTGGCGCAGGTGCTGGCGTGGTCCTCGGCCTATAACCAGGCCCTGGTCACGTTCTTCATCCTGCTGTCGTTCCACTTCTTGCTGCGCTCCATCGAAACCGGAAGGCGCCGGTACGAGGTGGCGCAGTGGATTGTCTTCCTGCTCGGTTTCGGCGCGCAGGAACTGAACGTCGTTTACCCCGCGCTAGCGGGCGGTTACACGCTGCTCTGCGCGCGCAAGCATTTCCGCCGAACCCTGCCGCTGTTCGCGGTGTCCATCGCGTATACGGCGGCGCACATGCTCTTGATCCCGCGCCAGACCACGGGGTTATACGTGATGCACTTCACCAGTTCCGTCTTACGTACCCTGGCGACGTATTGGTCGTGGACGGTCGGGCCGCCCTGGCTGGTGGTTCCCTGGAAGATTTCGGTCGCGTGGGTTGTCGCCGGTGTGGTGCTGGTGAGCATTCCGCTCCTCGCGTTCGCGGTGCGGCGTGCGTTGCGTGGCGACCGGTTGCCGTCGTTCTTCGTCCTCTGGTACGTGGCAGCTATCGCCCCGGTGCTGCCCCTGCGCGATCACCTGACGGAGTATTACCCCTTCCTCCCCGCGATCGGGCTCGCCATGCTCGGCGGTTTCGCGCTGGTGGTGGCGTGGCGCCGCAATGCCGCGTGGAAGGCGGCCGCCGTACTCACCGCGGCGGTCTACCTGGTGATGGCCGTGCCCAGCGCGCGCGCCGCCGGCGAGTGGTTTTACAATCGCAGCCGCCGCGTGGAACGGCTGGTGCTCGGCGTCGAGCGCGCCCACGAACTGCATCCGGGGCGCACCATCCTGCTGCATGGTGTGGATGAAACGCTCTTCTGGATGGGGGTGCTGGACCGCCCCTACCGTCTCTTCGGGGCACAGGTCTTCCTCACCCCGGATTCGGAAAAGATGATCCTCGCCAACCCTGCATACGGCGACGTGGCGGAATTCGTGCTCCCCCCCGAAGCAACTGCCAGGGCGCTCGATCGTGACGCGGTGGTAGTCTACGATGTCTCCGGTGAGCGCCTGAAAAACATCACCTCCACGTACTCCCGCAGCTTTGCGAACAAGGGCGCCACCCCGCGTCGCATCGACGCCACCAGCCCCCTGATGGATTACCTGCTTGGCCCCACATGGTACAAGGGCGATCCGCAGACCCGCTGGATGCCGGCCAAAGCCACCTTTCGGATCGCCGGCCCCGCTTCGCCTTCAGAGAAGCTTTACCTCCGCGGAATCTGCCCGGAGAAACTGCTGGCTGCCGGACCGGTGGACGTGACCGTGACCGCCGACGGCATCCCCCTGGCGCCTGCCCGCATCACGCCCGCCAATGCATCCTTCGAATTCGCCTTTACCTTGCCCGCCCGCCTGGTCGGGAAGGACGCCATCGAAATCGGCATCGCGGTGAGCCGCACTTTTGTTCCCCCCGAAGACGGCCGCGAACTGGGGCTGGCGTTCGGAACGTTCGAGGTCCGCTGATGAGTGACGCCTTCGCTCAAAGAGTCGCCGCGCAGGTTCGTCGCCTGGAGGCCACCCCGCTCGGGATCATCGATGCCGAAGTCGCCGCCGGGCGGAAACAGTGGATCGAGCAGCGCTACACCAAAAAGCAGCTTGGCCCCCGGCCGTCGCCCCGCGCGGCTTTCGAGGCCCTGTTTTTCGATTACATGGGCCTCCGGCCGGAAGACCTCGAAGTGGTGCGCGACGACGCGGCCGAAATCTCCTGGCTCTCGCGCAATCCCTGCCCTACGCTTGAAGCATGCGGGCGCCTGGGACTCGATACCAGAAAGGTCTGCCGCAGCGCGTATGAGAAATCCACGCAAGCGTTCGTCTCCGGAATCGATCCCGAACTCCGCTTCCTGCGGGACTATCGCGAGATACGCCCCTATGCGCCGCACTGCCGCGAGCGCATTGTTCGCGTGGATTTCGTGCAGATGATGCGGCTGGCTATCGACGAGGCGCGGCAGTCGCGGGCGGAGGGCAACAAGGGCTATGGAGCCGTCGCGGCGCTCGGCAACCAGGTAGTGGCGTGCACCCACGATACCGCTTCAACCCAACGGGATCCTTCAGCGCACGCGGAGTTGAACGCTATTCGCCAGGCTGCCGCGGCGCTCGGTGACGGCGATCTTTCGGGCGTCGTGATCTTCTCCACCTGCGAGCCCTGCCCCATGTGTGCCTCCCTGGCCGTGTGGGCGAACGCCGGCGCCATCGTCTTCGGGGCTTCTATCCAGAAAACCGCGGCCCTCGGCAAGGCGCGCATTCACGTGCCGGCGCGCGAAATTGTGGCCCGCGGCCCTGTGATGGTGGAGGTCATCGACGGGGTGCTCGAACCCGAGTGCCTGGCACTCTACCGCGGTTAGAATCGTTTCTTCAGCAGGAAGTCCAACCCGAACAGACCGTTCTCTTCGCGTACCGCCAGTACGGACCACGTGCGGTTGACGGCCCATTCCACCTGCACCACGAGCGGGTTGCTGTTGGTCACGTTGGTCATGTAGGTGAAGGTGATGCTGGGGGTGATCTGCTGTTCAAGCGTAAGGCGCGCTTGCGGGTTATTGTCCACGCCCGTCAGACTGGGGTCGATCTTTAGCCGTGTCACCCCGAAGAACCGTTGCAGGCGTCCGGCAACCGGGTTCGCGATGGCCTGCCCGAGCAGCGCCGATGCCCCCATCTGCTGCCAGGACTGCGGGCTGGTGGCTTGCTGGGTAAGCAGCGCCGGGTCCGAAGTTGGGGCCCGTCCTGTTGCCAGCAGTGCCACAATCTCATTGAACTGCAGCGGCGGGTCGGATCGCGGCGTCAGGTTCAACTTTTCGATTGGACCCGAGACTGTCAGGGTTACGTCCACACCGCGCGCCTTCGTCTCCAGGTCGATATTCAGGATCGGCTCTATGCGCGCCGGGTTGAAGAACGAAATCGAGCCCTGGCTGATGTTGTAGCGTGTTCCGAAGAACACCAGCCGCCCTTGCGTAATCGTAATCCGCCCGAGCATCGCCGGGTTGGTCGCGGTGCCGCGCAGCCGCAGGTTGGCCTCGGCCTGGATGTCCTGCGCCAGAGAACTCTCGAAGGTGATGTCCGGCGCGGTCTCGATCTGCACATCGAAGTTCGTCCCGCTAAGGATGCCGGTCCGTGAAGTCGGGGTGCGGACGGGTTCGAGTTGCCGCGCCAGGATGGAACTAAAATCAGACTGCGGATTGAACCCCGTCCGCACAATCGTCACGGTGCCCGCGAGCGTGCTGCGGTCCGACGTTCCGGTCCAGTTAAGCGCCGCATTCGCCACCGTGCTCACGCCCTCCGGGTAGCGCACCCGCACCTGCTCCGCCCGCAGAAAGAGCCGGAAAAGCATCTGCTCGCCCTCGAAGCTCGCGAAACCGGCCACCCGCACCTTGCCGCCGCCGCTCTCGCCCGTCAGCGACTGGATGGTTGCGCGCGTACCATTGAACGCGACTACGCCATTGGCGTTGTAAATCCCCTGCGGAAAAGTGGCCAGGCTGAAGGCGGCGTTCTGCATTTCCATGCGTCCGTTGACCTGCGGATCGTCGAGCGCGCCCCGCACGGAGGTTTCCGTGTTGACCACCCCGGAGGCCTCCAGGTCGCGATCGAAGTCCTGAAGCATGGCGAGGTCCACCCGCCCTTTCACTTTCAGGTCGAGCGCATTCTTTTGCTTGATGTTGACCACACCCCCGACGGTCAGGTCCGTGGAGCGGCCCACGAACCGTGCGCTCTCCAACTTCAGCACGCCGTTCTCCATCAGGGCGGTCACGGGACCCGAGTTGCGCAGCGTGAGGTCCTGCGTCCCATTGGCCGGGCCTGTGCCCGGTGCGGTGCTGAGTTGGAGTTGCGTGATCCTGGCCGCCGCCCGCCACTTCTCCGGCTGCAGGAAAGGACCTTCCGCCGATACTTCCCCCGCCATCGAGCCCGCGAACCGCATCAGGCGTGACGCGCCGGGTGCGGTGAAGAGTTCTCGCAGCCGTACGAAATCCAGTTTCGTGAAGGTCAGACGCCCCCTTCCGGGATAATCCTGTGCAAGCCGCCACTCACCGTCGCCGCGGACGGCGCTGCCGGCGAAGTCGGACGTGAGGTGCGCGCTAAGCACTCCCTGTTCCGTCGTTGCCTTCAGTCTGGCGCTGCCCAGTTGCCGGCCGTTCATCGTCAAGCCCTCGGTGTCAGCGTTGCCGCGGAGTTCCCGCCACTCGAGGATGGCGTGTCCGCCGTTGCCGCGGCGCACCTCCACATCCCCGGCTACGGCGAACTGCACGGTGCCCCCGAGGTCCGGCCGTTCCTCCCGGACGCGCTGGATTTCAGCCACCGGCATCACATTGCTGGAGATTTCGAACTGCACGCGGCCCTCGTCGAAATCCCCCGCCGCGTGCTGGTACCGCGCCTTCCACGCGATCTGCTTCCTGCCGGCCTCGATGCGCCCCGAACCAACCTCCACATTATCTCCGCCGTGGTTCACGATCGCGATCAAGCGGTCGAACGGCTCCCCGTACAACGACCCTTTCATCACCGTGGCATTGAGCGCCACCAGCGGGGCTCCCCACCGGCCCGTAATCTTGGCCGAGGCGTCGAGCGTGCCGGATGCCTGCATATCCGCGCGGCCCGCCACTGTCAGGACATCGGACACCGCCGCGTTTCGCACCGAACCGTTCATCCACACCGGCAGCGAGTCTTCGGACTTCCACCCAATCAACCCCGCGTCGGCCTCGAATTGCGCCTGCAAGCTGCCGCGCGAGAGGCGCGCATCCCGCAACTCGATCTTCGTCTTGGTTGCCGCTACGGTGCCCTGGAAACCATCGAAGTGCGCGCTCCCGACGGCGAAGTGCGCAGCCGATGCCGTTCCGGCGATCCGTGGGTCATTGAGCGGTCCCGTCACCGTGCCACTGAATGAGGCCGGCCCGCTCTCGAGACGCACCGGCATCGACTTCACATTGAGCGCCGGCAGCACGTCATCGAGGTCGCGCGTCTCCATCCGCACAGCCAGTTGCTTCCCCAGTACGCCCGAGAAATCCACTCGCGTGGCAGGCAGTTGCAGCCATGAGCGGCCCAGGTCGATGGTTGCGCCCCGCGCCGTGTACATCGCATCCAAGTGTCCCTGGACCGGCGGACCGCTCGCCGCCGGCGTTACCGCCACCTGCGCGGCCGCCACCACGGACGACTTCGTGCGAAATGAGCCTTCTACCCGCACCGGCCCGGAGACACGGCCATCCCACGGCACCTGCTGGTCGCTGTAGAGCGCCACCAGCCGCCGCACCGAAAAGCCGGACACCTCGCCGCCCACGCGGTACCGGTGCCATTCCCGCAGTTCCGCCTGGCCCACGAACGAGCCGTCCATGGCTGCCAACCGGATGCCTGCGGCCTCCAGGTCGCGGTTCCGCAGAGTGACGCTTTCGATCCGCCCTTCCACCGGCTGTGGCTGCGTTTTGCGCCCCAGCAAAGCATTGCCAGAGACGCGCATGTCCCGGCTCTCCAGCCGCGCGGGCGTCAGGCTCACGGTACCCTCCGCGCGGAAATCGCGCAGCCACAGGTCAGGGTGGCTCCACCCCACCCGCGCGGCATTCAGCTTTCCGCGGATGTCGTAGTGCGCGAAGCCGTCGAAACGCGCCTTCCCGGCAACCAGCGCCTCGCCCGATGGCGGCGCGTTCACCTCCACGATCCGCTTCAGGTCCGCCAAGTCGAGCCGCGCCTTATAGTCGAAGCCGGCCTGGAACTTCGCGATGTCCTCTACCGCACCCGAGAACGCCACCTGAGAGTTACCCGTCGCGAAGCGCCCGGCGGTCACTTCGATGCGTCCCCCGTATACCCCCACCATCAAGTCCACGTCCACGGGAACGGGTTTGCGGCTACCCCACGCGAAATCGAGCGGCCGCATGGAAACCTCGCCCTGGTAGCGCGGCCCGGAGGCGTCGTACCCCAGCCGCGCGGTCAGGTTCTCACCATGGGCGCTGAAGGGTGTCCTGCCCTGGTTCTCTATCTCGAAAATCCCCCGGTCCACCTGGAAACGTCCCACCGCCAGCTTCAGAATGGTTTCCATGGCGGGCCTGCCGTTGCGGCGCACCCTGGGTGCCGGTACGTTCGTGCGCCCCCCTGGGTAGACAATCAGGTGAATTCGCGGCTCCGCCACCGCGACAGAGTCGATATCGACATCCTTCTTCAGCAGCGAGACGACCTTCAGCCCGACTCTAATGGAGCCCGCCTCAAAAAGCGGCGGCTTGCCGGCCTCTTCGGTCCCGTGCAATACGAAGCCCCGCACCTCGGCGCGCAAGGCCCGCCAATCGAAGGAGAACGCGCGGACTTCACTCCGACCTCCGGTGGCACGCTCCACTTCGCTCACGATGCGTTCCCGCACGCGGTCATGAAACCACTGGCTGCGCAACGCGACTACAGCCGCCGCCACCGTCAGCAGGAGCAGCACCGCGACCACCCCGGCAGTCATCGCGGCCATGCGCAATGGGCGCTTCACTCGAAGGCTCCTTCCCGGAATTCCACGCGCGTGCGCCGGCGCGCCGCGGCCAGCCAACGCTCCACTTCCCGGTCCACGCGCTGCCCCGTGAGCGCCTCCTCAATCTGTTCGCGATATTCTTCGAGCACGGGTTTCCGGCCGGGTTGCGCTTGGGCGGCCACCGGACGGATGGTTTTCTCGAAGTACTCCCGCACCTCTTCTTCGGTCACCTGTACGCCGGGCCGGAAGCGAATATCGATGAACCGCAGGAATCGCAACTGCCACACCAGGTGCTCCCGCAGGTCCTCCTCGGTGATCCTGTAAGCGGCCAGCGCCTGCTTGAGCGATCCGGCAGCCGCGTAGCGTTTTCGCAGCCCGTTCAGCGTCGCTTCCACCTCCGATGCGGCCGGCTCCGGATATCGTGCCGCCTCCAGTTCGCGTCCCACCAGCCTTTGTTCGATCAGCCGCTCCGCGGTCTTCCGCCGCGCGGCCGCGCTCAGGTCCGGCTGTTCGTTGTTTAGGAACGCCGTCAGCCGTGCCTGTCGCTCGATCTCGCTGTACGTGATGACGCGGTTCCCCACCGATACCGCAATGCGGTCGATAATCTCCGCCGTGGCACTGGCGGCCGAGGCCATCCAAAGTGCCAAAAGCGGAAGCATCGCGCGACCCATCAGAACGTCTGCCCTATCGAGAATGAGAACTGGAAATGACTGATGCGCTGTTCGATGCAGCGCGCCGGCTGGGTGCGGCAGGGGTCCACTCCGGCTTCGAGAAGGTCCTGGCGGGTGGCTTC
>DATMYF010000174.1:0-4436 GCA_035561075.1 Bryobacteraceae bacterium | reverse complement strand
TGCATGCGGTGGTGGCGCACTGGGCGTCCCGGACACCGGACGCCCTGGCGCTGATCAACCACGACCGCGGCCGGGAGGTCACGTGGCGCTATTTCGACGAGGCCAGCACGGCGCTGGCCCGTCAACTGGTGAGGATGGGATTCCGCAAGGGCGACTTCCTGGCGGCCTCGTTGCCGTTCCTTACCGAGCATGTGTTCCTGGAGTACGCCTGTTTCAAAATCGGGGTGATCCACGCGCCTCTCGACCTGCGCCTGCCCCCGGCCGAGGTGATCCGCTGCCTGGAGATGATCCGTCCGCGCGGCTACACCTTCCCGGGCAGCACGCGCGCGGCGGATTTCCGCGAGCTCGGCCGCGCCGTGGCGCGCCACTGCCCATACGTCGCGAACCTGATCCAGGTCTCGCCGACCGATGAGCTGATCGAAGGCGCCGAGTGCTATTACACGCTGGGTGAAGGGCGCGAACCGGTCGGACTCGATGAGGAATACCGGGCCATGAACGCGGCCGTAGGGGAGAACGACGGCGCGCTGGTGATCTTCACCACCGGTTCCACCGGCGCGCCCAAGCCAGCCCTGCTCTCGCACCGCAACATCACCTGCCAGAACTTCTGCCTGGCCCCGGCATTCGGCTTCAGCGCCGATACGCGCGTGCTGGTGAACCTGCCGCCATCGCACGTAGGCGGCCAGACCGAAGAACTCATGACGACGCTCTTCTGCGGCGGCACCGCGGTGCTGCTGGAGATCTTCGATGCCGCGCGCTCGCTCGATGCCGTCAGCCGGCACCGTGTCAACCTGGTGGGCCAGATTCCGGCCATGTTCAATTTCGAATGGCGCCTCACGGATTACGGCTCGCGCGACCTCTCCAGCCTGCGCTCCGCAATCTATGGAGGCCAGCAGGTTTCGAGGCCGTTCCTGGAGAAGTTGGCCGCGATGGCGCCGCACATAGGGACCGGGCTGGGGCTTACGGAAACCGCGGGGTTCTGCACCTACACGCTGCCGGGCGCCGGGGTGGAAGAAATTCTGGATGGCCTCGGCCATGCCATGCCGGTCTACCCGATGTCCATCCGGCAGCCCATGCGCGAAGACGGCGCGGCCGGTGAGGAACTGCCGGACGGAGAGTTGGGGCAGGTCTGTTTTCGCGGGCCCCAGACCTTCCTGGGGTACGTGAACGACCCCGTATCTACCGCCCGCACCATCTCCAGCGACGGCTGGCTCTACACCGGCGACATGGGCTTCCGCGACTCCCGCGGCCTGCACTTCGCCGGGCGCGCCAAGTGGGTGATCAAGCCCGCCGGCTACCAGGTGTTCCCCGCCGAGGTGGAGAACCATCTGTGCGCCCTGGAAGACAAAGTGCAAACGGCTGGGGTGGTTGGGATGCCGCACGCACTGCTCTCTGAAGGCATCGTGGCGTTTATCGAAAAGAAGCCGGGGGCGGAGATCCAGCCGGCCGAGTTGAAGCAACATGCGCGCGGGATGGCGTCCTGGATGCGTCCGCTGCACTATGTGCTGCTGGAGCCCGGCGCCATGCCGCTGAATCGCGCGGCCAAGGTGGACTACGTGCGCCTGGAGGAGATGGCGCGGGCGGAGGTTGCGAGGCTGCGCGAGGGGCGCCGCTGGGATGGGCGCGAATCGGCCGCCGCCGAGAACGAATGAACGGGAGCCCGACAGAGCCGCAGGAACTCCTGGCCCGGGCCGTGGCGCTGGCTGCGGTGGCGCATGCGCGGCAACTGGATAAAGCCGGCAAAGCCTACATCCTCCATCCCATGCGCGTCATGCAGCGCTGCGGCCCCCACGGCGAAGCGGCGCAGATAGTGGCGGTGCTGCACGACGTGGTGGAGGATACCTGGGTGACGCTTGAGATGCTCCGGGAAATGGGCTTCCCCGAGGAGATTGTGGAGGCCGTGGACGCCATCTCGAAACGCGACGGCGAACGTTTCTTCGACTACGTCCGGCGCTGCGGCCGCAACCCCCTGGCCAAGCGCGTAAAACTGGCCGATCTCGATGACAACTCCGATCCCCGCCGCCGCTTCGGCCCGAATTACGCCTCGCTGCTCGTGCGTTACCAGAAGGCGCGTGCCATTCTGCTCGGCAACGCGGAGTAGCTGCCCGCCTTGCGCCGCACCGCCGGGTGCGGTTACATAGGTGCATGAAACAGATTGCGTGCGTCTCCGCCTGCGCGGCGCTGCTGGCGCTTGCGGCTTCCCCTCTCGCTGCAGCCGCAAAGGGCGAGTTCCTCGTCTATGTCGGGACCTATACCAGCAAGGGCAGCCAGGGCATTTACGGCTGGCGCCTGGATGCGGGCTCGGGCAAGCTGACGCCGCTGGGCCTGGCGGCCGAAACTGTGAACCCGTCATTCCTGGCCGTGCATCCGAACCGCAAGTTCGTCTACGCAGTGAGCGAGATTTCGGGTTCGGGGGGCCAGAAGGGCGGGGCGGTGAGCGCCTTTGCCATCGACCGAAGGACGGGAAAGCTGAGCTTCCTCAATCGCGTCTCTTCGCGCGGCAATGGCCCCTGCTACGTGGCTGTGGACAAGAGCGGCAAGGTCGTCCTCGTAGCCAACTACGGCAGCGGCAGCGTGGCCGCGCTCCCCGTGAAGGAGGACGGTAGCCTGGCGGAGGCTTCCGGCGCCATGCAGCATGCCGGCTCCAGCGTGAACCCCCAGCGCCAGAAGGGTCCGCATGCTCACTCGATCAACGTTTCACCGGATAACCGCTACGCCCTGGCGGCCGACCTCGGGCTCGACCAGGTGCTGGTGTACCGGCTGAACGCCGCCGCCGGCTCGCTCGAACCCAATGACCCGCCCTTCGCCAAAACACAGCCGGGCGCCGGACCGCGCCACCTCGCCTTCCACCCCGGCGGAAAATACGTCTACGTGATCAATGAGATGGGATCCAGCCTGTCGGCCTTCGCGTGGGAGGCGGGCCGCGGCGCGCTGAAGCCGATCGAGACCGTTTCCACCCTGCCCAAGGGCTTTCAGGGCGAGAACTACTGTGCGGAAGTGCAGGTCCACCCAAACGGACGCTTCGTCTACGGCTCCAACCGCGGGCACGACAGCATCGCGGTCTTCGCCCTGGACCGCGACAAGGGGACGCTCACGCCCGTCGAGCACGTGTCTACCCAGGGCAAGTTCCCGCGCAACTTTGGAATCGATCCGACCGGGTCGTGGCTCTTCGCCGCCAACCAGAATTCCGGGAACATCACGGTCTTCCGCATCGACCCGAAGTCCGGGCGCCTCACCCCCGCGGGCCAGAACCTGGACGTCTCCATGCCGGTGTGCGTCCGGTTCGTGGCCCTGGACTGATGGCGCTCTTTCAGCGGCCCATCATCTTCTTCAAGCGGTTGAGGCGACCCGCCAATTCGTCGGTTGCCTCGACCGCTTGGTTGGTATCGTAGATCACCCGCGGAGTAATGAAGACGATCAGTTCCGTACGCGCTTTAGTGGTGCTCTTGTTCCCGAACGCGCCGCCCAGAATCGGAATGCGGTGAAGGAGCGGGACCCCCGCGGAAGAAAGGCCATCGCTTTCCTGAATGATGCCCCCGATCGCGATCGTATCGCCGTCCTGCACGGTTACCTGAGTCTGTATGGTCCGTTTCGAGAACGACGGCGATTGAATGGCATCGCTGGCGCCCGGTTTCTGCGGCTCGCTGACCTCCTGGTTGACCACCAGGGTAACGATGCCGCTCGAATTGACGCGCGCCGTGATGGCCAGCGACACGCCGCTGCTGCGATTGGAAATCGTATTGGCAAACAGCGAACTGCCGCTCGACTGCACGCCGGTGAGGGCCTGGGAACTCAGGGTGGGGACCTCCTGGCCAACGTTGATCGACGCGGGAATACTGTCGGTCGCGATCACGCTCGGCTCGGAGATAACCCGCGCGCGGTCGGCCGTCTCCTCGGCGGTGAGGATGCCGAGCAACTGGCGGCTGCGGCCCACCAGCATGCCCGCGGTGAGGCTCAGGCCGGAGCCTGAAGCGGAGCCCAGCAGCGTGCGGGAAAGGGCCGTTTTGTCTTCTCCGCCGGTGTCGCCGGCATCGCCGCGCGCCCGCAGGTACGCGGCCACGCCACTCTTGAACGCCCCGGTGAGGTCGACTTCATAGATGCGCGCTTCCACCAGCACCTGGCGCGGCGGCACGTCCAACTGCTCCAGCAGCCTCGAGATCTGTTCCCATTCCTGCGGCGTGCCCTGCACCAGCAGGGTGTTATCGAACGGGTTGGGGATCACGTGCGGCATGCGCTCTTGCGAATAGCCTTGAGCGCCGTAGCCCAGGTAGGAGCCGGTGAGATTGCCGCCGCCGGCCGCTTGGGGTGTGCCTGCGGCGGCCGCTTGCGATGGAGGCATTGACGCCGGCGAGCCGTAAAGCGGTGCGCCGCCGTAGCCGCCGCCGTACATCCCCCCCATCCCCATACCGCCATAGCCCATCCCCATGCCGCCATAGCCC
>DATMYF010000173.1:0-4922 GCA_035561075.1 Bryobacteraceae bacterium | reverse complement strand
AGAGCGGCGCTTCCCCCACCCGGAGTGTCAGGGGGAGGCGCAAAGGTGCCGTCTTCGTGCCCTACGGTGAAGGAGTAGTCGAGGTTGTTATATAGCGCTCCCCCCGCCATTAGAAAATCCCAGCCCTGAATGCGGTAGGTCGCGTCGGCTGCGCCGTCGAACCCGGTCTCATTGTTGCCGATGGCGCGATCGAGGCCCCAGTTCATCGCTACCGAGGAGGGCGGCCGCGAGTAGTGGAAATTGAAGAGACTGACGAGTGGATTCGGCTTGGTAATCACCTTCGATCCGTTGGCCCAGTTTTGCGCGATCAGGTGCTTCTTGGGGAAGGCCGCCTCCGTCTGCACGATCACTTGGGCGATGTGTTCCTGCCACTCCGCGGTGACACCGCCGAAATACGGCTCGTTGCAGATCTCGTAATAGAGATTGTCGAAGTCGCGCAACTCGCCGACGATTTTGCGAACCATGGCATCCTGCACCTCGGTAAGGCGCGGGTCCTTCAGGGCCAGCACGTCACTCCGGGCCACATTGCCGATGCCGTTGATGTTGTTCAGCGTGTTCATCGGGCTGGCCTTCCACATGCTGTCCCGGTAGAAGGGGCAGAACAGGACCAATTCCACCACCACGCCGCGCCGCCCTGCCTGAGCCACAAAATCCTTCAGCCGAGCGAAATAGGCGGCGTCCCATTTCGTCAGGTCGAACTTGCCGTCGCGTTGCGCCCACGGTGCGATGAACTTCCCCGGAGCCGGAGCCAGAGTGTTGCTGGCGATCTTGAAATCCCCGGGTTCTTCCCGGTACGACCCGGAGAAGGTCCGGGTCAGATTCATGCGATCCGCGCGCAACGTGTCGAGGTAGCGCACGTAGTCAAATTCCCGGTTCAAGACCGCCCCATAGTGCTCGCCTGATGTGACCAACACCGCGGGTTTTCCGGCGACCCTGAAGTAATGGGGATTCGCGGGATACAGGCCTACGGGCTGGGCCGCCGCGGTCGCAGCGGCCAGCAGAGTAGCCATCAGTAGTTTCATACCCAACACCGATTAGCGGCTGCGCTCGCCGGCGCGGAAGGGGCTGGCGGGCAGGCCGTCGCCATTCACCAGATTGCAGGCAGGGTCGTCCGCCCAGCCGTACCGCACCGATACGGGTTGCGGCACCGCGGCGCTGGTCAGGACCACACTGGCCCCGTCCACCTGCGCTTCGGCCGGGTGGTAAACACCATCCTCGCCGGCGATCTCGAAGCCGGTGATCGCGCCGTCCCTGGCCTTCAGTCCGGAAGCGTGGTCGAACCAGGCGCGCAGGGCGCCGTTGTGCACGGAGAGCTGCCGGAACATGGGGCCGCTGTACTCGATCGCCTCACTGTAGGCGATGTGCCGCGCCGCCAGAGCCAGCCGCCGTCCGACTTCCTGCTTGTTGGTGGGGTGGATGTCCCTGGAGTTGCCGATGTCGATGGCCATCGCCATCCCGGTATTGCGCAGCGCCAGGGTGTCGGTCTGGGATTCCCGCAGGATGGGCCACCAGCCGTTGGTCTTGAAGTTGGCGAGCTGCACGTAGAGGAAGGGGAAATCGCCCACGCCCCAGGCGCGGCGCCAGTCTTCGATCATGGCGCGGAACAGGTGGCGGTAGTTCCACGCGCGGGCCTCATAACCGTCATTCTCGCCCTGGTACCAGATGGCCCCGCGGATGGCGTAATTCGTGAGCGGCGCGATCATGGCGTTGAAAAGGCCTGCGGGGGAGTGGGAGTGGCCGGGGCCCATCGGCAGCGCGGGTTTGGCGGTGCCGGAGTCCGGCTTCCATTCGGCCACCTGTTTTTCGTACTTGGCCCTGGCTTCGGGGTAGCTCTCCATCACGCGCTGCCAGTTATCGAGCACGTACCGGAGCGACGGATTGGTTTCGAGGGTCGGGCGGCTGGTCCATGCCTGCGCAGGGGTGCCGCCCCAAGCCGATTGGATCAGGGCGACCGGGATGCCCTGGGTCTTGTGGACATTCCGTGCGAAGAAGTAGCCTACGGCGGAGAAGTCCTTAACGCTGTCGGGGTTGCATACACTCCACGCACCGGTCACGTCGTCCATGGGCTGCTCCCCGACCGTGGTTTTCACTTTAAATAGCCGGATCGATGGGTAGTTGGCGCCGGCGATCTCCTCGGCGGCATTATCGGAGCGGCCCACGCTAAACGCCATGTTGGACTGGCCGGAACCGACCCAGACTTCGCCCACCAGGACGTCCCGCACCGCGATGGTGTTGCTACCCGCGATGGTCAGGTCGTTGGGGCCGCCCGGTTTCAAAGGCTGGAGCCATATGGCCCACTTCCCTTCGGCTCCGCCCTTGGTGGCGGCCTGCTGGCCCCGGAAAGAGACCTTCACCGCTTCGCCGGGTGCGGCGGTGCCCCAGATTCGTACGGGCACCCCCTGTTGGAGCAACATGTGGTCGGAAATCAGGGCAGGTAGCTTAACCTCGGCCGGAAGAAGCCCTGCCAGCGCCGTGGCGAGCAGAAGGGCGCGCAGAGAACGGGGGGTGAACATAGTTTCCCATGATAACGCTCCGAGTCGGGCGGATAGGAACCGGCGGTACAACGGATGCATCTGACGTAACAGAGGTCGTGGGGCAATGAGTATTAGGGTGAGCAGTTCTAAAGCCGCGGCGGTTCGCCGGAGTCCGGGGATCCGCGAGTTCTGGTGCACCCTGGCCCATGACGAGATCACCTGGCCGGCTCACGGCTATTATCAGTGCCGTAAGTGCCGCCTTGTATTCCGCGTACCCTGGGATGAACCGGGGTGTGCGCGCGGGCGGAACGGCGAAGAACGTGTGCGAGAAATTGCCGCACCGGATACCGTCGCCGCCTGAACGCGGGTAACTAGAGTGGGGGACGAAACAGGAAGGAAAAACTGGATAGCCGCGCAGCTTTGTGGGGTTGGACTACGCGGCGCCCAGGGAAAACGGAAGAACTACGCAGTCTTCTTTTCTTCGGCGGGAGCGGCTTTCTTCTTGCTCTTTTTCGTCTTCGGCTTCTTGGCTTCGGTCTTCTCGTCGGCGGCCGGGGCGGCCGGGGCCTGAGCAAACAGGCTCACGGTACCCATCATCAGGCCAAGACCAATCATGACGGACATCAGCTTTTTCATGCGTTTCTCCTTTTGGGCGATGCGACGAACTGTGTTCGTCTGTTTTGAGAATAGGAGCGCGACATGAACCCGCTCTTAAGCTGCTATTAAATTCACTTCATGTGAGTCTCTCGAGTTTCGCCGTTCACGCCTTGGGCCAGGGGAGGTAAGTAATTGAAGAACCGCGACTTAGGCTCGCTTTTCATGCGCTTGAGGGGGGCGCTCGGACGCGTGCGCTGGTAGTCTGGGGCGATGAAGAAGCAGGACTTAGCCAAGCGGCTGGCGCGCCGCTCGGGGGTATCGCCGGCCGAAGCGGCGGACGAGTTGGACCGCATGGTGCACCAGATCGTTGCGGGATTGCGCAAAGGGGAGGCGGTTCCGCTGCCGGGACTGGGAACCTTCAAGCCGGGGCCGCATTGGGCCTTCGATTTCGAGCCGCACGGGAAACGGAGGGCGCATGGTGGCGACTAGCGCGCGCGTCGCGGAAATTTTGCGGCAATGCCTGAAGGACGGCAAGCGCGTGCAGATCGACGGGCTGGGCACGTTCCTTCCGGAGGGGCGCAGCCGGTTCCGCTTCGTGGCGCACCAGGCCCCGTCGATTTTCCTGGCCTATGTGCATGAGGACCGCGCGCGGGTGGAGCAACTCTTCGACGAACTGGAGCGCGGCGGCTTCGCCCCGTGGATGGACCGTCGCAAGCTGCTGCCCGGGCAGAACTGGCCGCGATCGATCGAGGAGGCCATCGACACGTCGGACTTCTTCATCGCCTGCTTCTCGGAAAATTCGGTGAACAAGAAGGGCGGCTTCCAAGCGGAGATCCGGTACGCGCTCGACTGCGCGCGCCGCGTGCCGCTCGATTCGATTTTTCTGATCCCGGTGCGGCTCGATGAATGCCGCGTACCGCGGCCGATCCGCCGCGAATTGCAATACGTGGACCTGTTTCCGGACTGGAAGCGCGGAATGCGGCGCCTGGTGACGGTGCTGCGCCGCGAGATCCGCCGGCGCGGCAACGCACCCGCGGACCGCCCGTCTTCCCAAGCCACGGCCGGAAGTTGCACGGCCGAGAGAACTGATTTAGAGTCAAAGAGGTAGAAAGTCGGGGCGTAGCGCAGCCTGGTAGCGCACCTGCCTTGGGCGCAGGGGGTCGGCAGTTCGAATCTGCCCGCCCCGACCAATCTTTCCAATCACTTACCATGCGTCAGCCTGCTCCAAAATGGCCAAACTGTCTCAGAACTGTCTCAAAACCCTTCAGTTCGGCTGCGTTGACTCAGAATCCCCCGCCACCTCGTTGGCTTGGCGATTGAGTTTTTGTAGCGCCTCCCGCTTCATCTGCAATTTCATCTGCGAGTACTTCTTAAACACCTTGGCATCGCCTTGCCGCAGCAACTGCGTGACCCACTCGTCGGCCACGCCACCCGCCGAAAGCCGGGTCGCGTAGGTAGACCGCAGATCGTAAAGCCGGAAGTACGGTACCCCGGCTCGGCGCAACGTTGCGTGCCAGACCGTTTTCAGCGTCTTCTGATGCCCCGTCGGGTTCTCGTCGCTGGGGAACAACCACGTTCCCGGTCCCGAGATGCCAAGCTGCCCTCGAAACGCCTCCACCGCGAGATCCGTCAGCGGCACCTCGGCGATCCCGTTGGGCGTTTTCGAATCAGGAATCCAGACCACCCCGTTCTCCAAATCGACCTGCTCCTTTTTCATCGGCAGCAGTTCCTTGTAGACCCGCAAGCCGGTTTCGGTGATGATCCGGATGATGTTGCGCAAGTACTCGGGTGCCTGGAACTCAATCCGCTGCTGTTCCGACCACGTCACGTAGTGCGGCCGGAACAAACCCT
>DATMYF010000172.1:0-23131 GCA_035561075.1 Bryobacteraceae bacterium | reverse complement strand
ACCGCCCCGATGATGGCCTGCTGAAGGTACGGGGAGATGCCCAGCAGGTCGCTGCCGTTTGAAAGCAGCCCCATGATGAAGGCGCCGATCAGCGTCCCGATCACGCTGCCCTCGCCGCCGTGCAGGCTGCCGCCCCCGATTACCACCGCCGCGATCGCCTGCAACTCGTAGCCCGCGCCCGCCGTGGGTTGCCCGGTCATCAGGCGCGAGGCTTCAATCATCCCGGCTAGGCCCGTCAGCATTCCCGCGATGGCGTACACCGCCGTCAGGTGGAACTTCACGGGCACGCCCGCGTAGACCGCCGCCTCTTCATTGCTGCCCACCGCGTAGGTGTAGCGGCCCAGGCGCGTGTGCTCCAGCACCACGTGCGTCATTGCCGCACATCCCACCAGCAGCCACAGCACGAACGGAACCCCCAGCACCGTGCCCTCGCCAAGAAAGGAGAAGCCGCGCGGCAGGCTGTGCACCGGGAGGCCGTTCGAGATGATCAGCGTGAGGCCGCGCACGATACCGAGCGTCCCTAGCGTGACGATGAAGGGATTGATTTTCAGGCGCGTCACGAGGGTGCCGTTCACGCTGCCCCAGAAGAGACCCGTCAGGATCCCCGCCGCGATCCCCAGGGGAATGGGAATCCCGGCTTGCATCGCCATGGTCCCAAGCAGCCCGCCCATGGCCAGGATCGCCCCTACGGACAGATCGATGCCGCCAGAGATGATGATCATGGTCATCCCCAACGACATGATATTGATCACCGCGGTCTGACGGACCACGCTCGAAAGATTGGTGCTGGTCAGGAAGTTCGGCGATGCCACGGCCAGCAGCACGAACAGTACGATCAGGGTGATAAACGGCAGCAGGCGCTGGATCACGACTTTTTCTCCCGGTCGAGCGCGGCCAGCCGCATGATCTCCTCCTGGGTGGTGCGGCCGGGGAGTTCGCCGGTGAGGCGGCCCTGACGCATCACCAGGATGCGGTCGGCCACCTGCAACAATTCCGGCATTTCGGAACTCACCATCAACACGGCGGCTCCGGAGCGCGCCAGCTCGTTCATGATTTCGAAGACCTCCGTTTTTGCGCCCACGTCGATGCCGCGCGTAGGCTCGTCGAACAGGAATACGCGGGTGTTGCGGAACAGCCACCGCGCGATGGCGATTTTCTGCTGGTTGCCGCCGCTGAGCCGGCCGGCGAGCTGCCTGGGAGAAGCCGCGCGGATGCGCAGCCGCTCGGTGTAGTCCTTGACGATGCGCCCCTCGGCCGCATGGTCGATAAAGCCGGCGCGGCTCACCGCCGTAAGATTGGCCAGGGTGATGTTGTAGGAGAGGGGTAGCCGCAGGCACAACCCGGTACGCTGCCGGTCCTCAGTCACGAGTGCGACCCCTGCCTTCACCGCCTCGCGCGGCGAGCCGATCCGCACTTCCTTGCCGGCCACCAGAATGCGACCCTCGTCCACCGGGTCCACCCCGAAGATGGCGCGGCAGAGTTCCGTGCGCCCTGCTCCCACCAGTCCCGCGAGGCCCACGATTTCGCCCGCGCGAACCGCGAACGACACGCCCTCCAGCCGGTTCTTCCGCGAGGAAAGGTTCTCGACGCGCAGCAGTTCCTCGCCCGGCGGAAACGGATCGCGCCTGTAGAGCGCCACCATCTCACGCCCCACCATGTGCTGGATGATCTGGTCCGTGGTCAGGCTTTCGAGCGCCGCACTGTGCACCGTGGCGCCGTCCCGCAGGATAGTCACGCGGTCCCCCACCGCGCGCAGTTCCTCCAGCCGATGGGTGATGTAGATGACCCCCAGGCCGCGCTCCCGCAGGGTGCGGACTATCCCGAAGACCTCCTGGGTTTCGGCGCCCGAGAGCGACGACGTAGGCTCGTCGAAGATCAGCAGGCTGCCGCCGTGCTGGAGCGCGCGGCAGATCTCCACCAGTTGCTTTCCCGCGGGGCTCAGCTTGTCCACCCGCCAGTCCGCCTGGAGCGGAAACCGGTGGTCCGCGATCAGCTGTGCCGCCTGTTCCGTCATGCGGCGGCGGTTCACCCATCCGAGCGGCTTGCGCGGTTCGCGCCCCAGGAAGATGTTCTCCGCCACCGAAAGATGCGGGGCCAGCAGCGACTCCTGGTGCACCATCGCGATCCCCATGCCGGCGGCCTGCGGCGGGCTCTTGAGGAATACCTCGCTGCCGCGCCACAGCATGCGCCCGCCGTCGCGCTCCAGCATCCCGGCGACGATCTTCATCAGGGTGGATTTCCCGGCGCCGTTCTCGCCGAGCAACAGATGCACCTCGCCCGGCCCGACCGTGAGATTGCCGTCACGCAGCGCCGCCACCCCGCCGAAGCGTTTTTGGATGCCCTGAAGTTCGAGTAGCAAATGCTAATTATAGCCGCGCCTGTGCTATTGCGCCGGTGAGTCGCCCACGTCTTCGGCCCGGTTCTCGAACTTGGTGAGGTGGTGCAGGAAGACCAGGTCGATCTTGCCCACCGGTCCGTTGCGCTGCTTGGCAACGATCAGCTCGGCCAGGCCGCGCAGATCCTCGCGGTCGCGCTTGTAGACCTCTTCCCGGAAGATGAACGCCACGAGATCCGCATCCTGCTCGATACTGCCCGATTCGCGAAGGTCGCTGAGCTGCGGACGGTGGTCGCCCTGCCGGGTTTCCGGCGCGCGGCTCAACTGCGAGAGCACCAGCAGGGGTACCGACAGCTCCTTGGCCAGCAGCTTCAACCCACGCGAGATGGTGCTGATCTCCTGGTTGCGGTTCTCGGAACGCCCCCGGCCACTCATCAACTGCAGGTAGTCGATGATCACCAGCCCCAGCTTGCGCTCCGCTTGAAGACGGCGCAGCTTGGCGTGTATGTCCATCAGGTGCACGCCGGCGGAATCGTCGATGAACAGCGGCGCCTCCACCAGGTCGTTCAGCCCGCCTTGCAGCCGCCGCCGCTCCTCGGCATTCAGGTACCCGGCGCGGAACCGCTGGCTATCCACCCGCGCGCTGGCGCACAGCATGCGGGTGAGCAGCGATTCCTTCGACATTTCGAGCGAGAAGACGGCCACGCCCTGCCCGGCTTTGGCGGCCACATGGTGGCCGATGTTCAGCGCCAGCGCCGTCTTCCCCATGGAAGGCCGCGCCGCCAGGATGAACAGATCGCCGGGGTGCATTCCGCCCGTCATCTCGTCCAGCTTGTAAAAACCGGTACCCACGCCTTGAAGCCGTTTGCTGGGGTCCAGGAAGGCGTTGATGCCGCCCTCGTATTCCTGGATAATCTGCCGCGGGTTGGCCATCGCGTTCTTTACGCGCGATTCCCCCAGCTTCAGCAGGGTTTCTTCGGCGCCCGCCAGGATCTCCTGCGGGTCCTCCTCCCCCACGATGCACCGGTTCATCATGTGCTGGGCGGCGAAGATGATCCGCCGCAGCACCGATTTATCCTTGACGATCCGGATGTAGCTGTCCAGGTTGACGATCTTGGGCAGCCCGTCGTCGAGCGAAACCATGTAGCTCAGGCCGCCGACGCCCTCCAGTTCGTTGTACCGGAGCAACTCGTTCGCTACCGTCACTCGGTCGATGGATTCGCCGCGCTCGTGCAGCTCGCCCATGCGCCGGAAGATGCGGCGGTGCTTGTCCAGGCTGAAGTCGTCAGGCTCGAGCGATCCGGCCGCCTGGATGTAGAGGCTGTCGTCCAGGATGATGGAGCCGAGCACCAGGCGCTCGGCTTCGATATTGGTGGGCAGGCCCTTATCGAGAGTGGACGTCGGTGCGGACATGGGCTGAACGAACTAGCTTAAGACACGGCGGCCCGGAACCCCGCGTTTCTTTTCCGCCATGGTTTGAGCCGCTTGGGCTCTGGAAAACGCGCCTCCATGGCGCCGCGCCCCGCTGACGAACAATCCCTTTAGAATCATGCGCGGCGGTTTAGATTTCCACCGCCATCCACAGGATTTCCGATAAAAACAGCGGCGCCCACTATTGTTTTTACCGCAAAGCGCCGCCCGGCGCTATCGCTGGCTGAGCCCGCCGTCCACCGCCAGCACCTGGCCGGTGATGAAATTCGAGGCGTTCAGGAAGTACACCACGGCTTCCGCCACATCCGCGGGAGTACCGCCGCGCCGCGCAGGCGTGGCGTCGATCATCTTCAGCCCCTGGGCGTCGATGTCGTCGAACGGGATCACCCCGGGGGCCACCGAGTTCACCGTGATCTGCGGCGCCAGCGCCTTGGCGAGCGCGCGCGTCAGCATGATGACCCCGGCCTTCGACGCGCAGTAGTGCACGTGCTCCGCCCAGGGCCGGATGCCTCCCAGGGAACTGATATTCACGATCCGTCCGCCGCCGGTACCGTGCATCAGCCGCGCGCCTTGCTGGCAGCAGAAGAAGACGGATTTCAGGTTCACCGAGTGGATGAAGTCCCAGTCGGCCTCGGTGATCTCCAGCGCATTCCGCCGGGTGAAGCGTGCAGCGTTGTTCACCAGTCCGTCGAGGCGCCCCAACCGCTCCGCTACCTCCGCGAACAGGCGCTCGATCTCCGCCACGCTCTCCAGGTTGGCGCGAAACAACGGTGCTCCGCCGCACTCTTCCGCCGTGGCGCGGGCCTCCTTCTCAGAACAGTTGTAGTGGATGGCCACGCGCGCGCCCTCCGCAGCCAGCCGTAGCGCTATGCCCCGCCCGATCCGTTTGGCCGCGCCGGTGACCAGTACCGTCTTTCCGCGCAGCCCCAGTGCTCGGTTATCCATTGACCCTCACCTCCTCTTCCGGCGCAGACGGCCGCATCGCCGGGTCCGGCAGCCGACCCGTCCAGTGCGCCCACCCCCAGAAGATGGCGGTGGTGGAACTGAGCGCGCCGGACCATGCCCCAATGGTCCGCGGATCCCAGTACTGCGAAGCGATTCCCGCCAGCATCATCGAAACGATCATGGTAGACCAGACCATGGAGTCCATGGTGGCGAAAATGCGACCGCGAAACTCATCCGGAACGTGCCGCAGCAGTTGCGACATATTCAGCACCGAGCTCACCGCCACCGCCGAGCGCGACAGTGCGATGAAAACCAGCGCCCAGTAAAAATTGCGCATCTGGCTGAACACGATGTAAGAGACGCCGTGCACAACGTAACAGATCACAATGGTGCGCTTATAGGCGTTGAAATTGGCACGGCTTCCCCACCAGTATCCGAAAGCGCCCCCCGCCAGCAGTCCGATTCCGGCGCACCCCCAGATGATCCCGATCCCCGCCGGGCCGCGGTTGAACACGATCTCCCCGAAGACGCTGAACAGGATCTGTGCCGCGCCTCCCCCGGTGGCCCATCCCACCCCGATCAGCGCGATCCCGAACACCAGCGGGGTGCCGCGCATATACCGCAGCCCCTCCATGTAGTCGTGCCACGGACGCGCCTTGATGCCTCCCAGCGCGCGCCGCCGGGGACGGAAACTACCCATGGGCGGACGCAGCTTCCAGATCATCCACCCGGAAAAAAAGAACGACACCGAGTTCAAAAAGAAAGCCCACGAGTAGCCGAACTGCGCCACCGCCGCGCCGGCCAGGAAGGTCCCGATGGTCAGGGTGGTCCATTGCGTCGTCTGGGTCAGGGAGTTGGCCGTGTGCAGCTCTTCGCGCGTGGTAATGGCCGGCAGAATCGAGGCGCGCCCGCTGGTGAAGAACGGGGAGGCGAACATCAGCAGGGCGCTCAGGATGTAAAGCAGCGAACTGCCCGGCCGGTTTACAGTCAGGATGAACGCCAGCGCCACCATGCCGCGGAGCAGGTCGCTCGCCAGCATCACCCGCTTCCGGTCCATGCGGTCCAGCAGCACCCCGGCCAAAGGCCCCGCCAGCACCGCCGGGATGGCCCGCGACATCATAATCCCGCTCACCACCAGCCCGGATTTGGTGTGCGCCAGCGCCAGGCTGAAGACCGCTATGGTGTTGAAGTGGTCGCCGATCTCGCTGACTACCTGCCCGATCCACGCCCGGCGATAGTTCGGGTTTTCCCGCAGCAGTCTCCAGAACGCTCCCATCAGCCCCGCTCCGTCATCCAGACCCCGGAAAAGATCACCGTCCCACCCAGCACAAGGGATGCCGTAACGTGCTCCCCGAGGACGACGACCCCCATCACCGTGACCAGTAACGGCTGAACGTAGGAGAAGGCCGAGACGCGCGACGCCGGAATCCGGCTCAGCGCGTGATAGAAGATCAGGTAAGCGATCACCGATGGAAACAATGCCATGTAAACCAGCGACGCCCAGGCCCCCGCGCTCACCGCAGGGAAGGCGAAATCCCGGGCCTGCCAGATGGTCAGGGGCATGAGCGCCACCGCCGATGCCGCATAGGCGAAAGTGTTCAAGGTGACGGACGAGTGCTGCGTGGCTACGCGCTTTCCGAACACCGTGAACAGGGCAAACGCGAGGCTGCCCAGGAAGATCAGGAAATCGCCCGCCCAAGTGGGGCCCTGGCTGCCGGTCTTGGGTTCAAAGGCCTTCAACACGGCCACCCCGACCAGTGCCAGAATCATCCCCGCGGCGCGTCGTCCACTGAGCCGCTCGAGCCCGGCCACCCTGGCGATCAGGAGCACCAGCAGCGGACCCATGCCCGCGATAATCGCTCCATGCGCCGCGCTGGTACGGCTCAGCCCCACCAGAAAGAAGAACTGGTTCAGCCCAACCCCCAGCATCCCCAGTGTCACCAGCAGGGGCACATCCGCGCGCGTCCAGCGGTCCGGCCGCGTGCGTCCCTCCCACAGGTAAACGGGCAGGATGAAAACCGCGGCCAGCGTCGCCCGCAACCCCACCAGGAGCAGTGCAGGAAATTCGCGCAGCGCCAGCTTCCCCACAATGAAGTTACCGGCCCAGAACGTCACCATGAGCCCGATCAGGGCATACAACAGCCCGTGAGAGCGTCTCAACCGGTACGTTCCTCCCGCACCGTCATCTGCCGTATGAAGTCATCATCGAGCGCATACCCGAAGCCCGGTTCATCGCGAATCTCGATGGTGCCCCGCGGCGTGGTCTCGACCGGCGGCACTATGATGTCCCTGGCCCAGTAGCGCTTGCTCGCCGAAACGTCGCCCGGCAGCACGAAATTCGGGAGCGTGGCCATGGCGATGTTGTGGGCGCGGCCTATGCCGGCCTCCAGCATTCCCCCGCACCACACCGGAATCCCCGCCGCCTCCGCAGCGTCGTGCACCCGCCTGGCTTCGCGGAACCCGCCCACGCGCCCCAGCTTGATGTTGATGATCCCGCAGGCATGCAGCTTGATGGCCTGTTCCGCATGGTGCGCCGACCGGATACACTCGTCCAGGCACACCGGCGTCTTCAGGTGCTTTTGCAACTCCGCGTGATCGATAATGTCGTCGTGGCTCAGTGGTTGCTCGATCATCATCAGGTAGAAGTCATCGAGCTGCCTCAAGTGCCGGATGTCGTCGAGCGTGTAGGCGGAGTTGGCGTCGGCCATCAGCTTGATATCGGGGAAGCGCTCCCGCACACGCCGCACCACGTCCACGTCCCAGCCCGGCTTGATCTTGATCTTGATCCGCTGGTAGCCCGCGGCGAGCTCGCAGGCGATCTTCTCGAACAGTTGCTCGACGGAATCCTGGATTCCGATGGAGACCCCGCAGGGGATTTCGCGCCGCGCGCCTCCCCCGATCTTGCGCCACAGCGGCACGCCCTCAAGGCGCGCCTCCAGATCCCACACGGCGTTCTCGAGCGCCGCCCGTGCCATGTTGTGGCCGCGGATATGGCTGGTGAGCAGGGCCACGTCCTGAGCGCTGCGCAACTCCCTGCCGAGCACCCGAGGCGCGCAGTAGTCGCGCAGGATCATCCACGCGGAATCGGTCCACTCTTCGTTGTAGAACGGCTTCTCCCCGCAGGTGACTTCGCCCCATCCGGTGACGCCGCCCGCGGTGGCCTCCACCAGGATGATCTGGCGCTCCGTCGTGCGGCCGAAGCTCGTCTCGAAGAAATGCACCAGCGGCATGCGGATCTGCCGCAACCGGATTTGCTCGATCTTCATTGCCATGGTCCCAGCAGGTAAGTCCCCGTCGCGGGCGTGCGCTCAAACCCCACTACCGCGAGTCCCCGGCCGAAATATTTCCGGAACTGTTCCCCCGCGGATTGCTGGATCTCTCTTGCGCGCTTGTGGTCGCGCCGGCGAATCTCCTGGATGTCCGCTGGGAATTCAATGCGCGCTTCCACCGTGCGCGGGGCTCCGCTGCCCTCCACCACGGTGCGCACTCGTTCCGTCCCCATCCACCACTCGGCGACGCAGCGGTCCGTGGGCAGGCCGCCGTGCAGGGGACTCGTCGTGGTGCCGTACTGGTTCTCCACGTAACGCCGCACCACCGCGCCCAGCCGCTCCATGTTGAAGTACGCGTTCTTCAGTTCCAGCGGATCGAATGTCCACTCCATTAATTCGATGCCGCGGGACAGCGCTTCGTCGCGCTGCGCCAGTTTGAGCTGCCGTCCCACGCCGCGATTGTGATACTGCGGCAATACCCCCAACATGTGGCTGTGCAGGTACGTGCGGCCCCCGGGCTTCAGGCCGGGAATCGCGATGCAGAAGGCGATCATCTCCTCGCCGTCGTAGGCGCCGAATACTTGCCCCCCTATTTTGCTCGCCACCACGAATAGCCGCACCGGCAGCAACTCGATGTCCGCGAATCCCCAGATGCGCTTCTGAAGTTGTACCGCCTGCTCCAGTTCCGGGCGGGCTGTCAGCGCGCGGCATGCGATCGGGCGATCGGGAACGATAGCGGCAATTGAAAGTTCACTCATTTCTTAGCCTCCTGCCAGAGGGCCTCCATTTCGTCGATTGAGGCCTCCGCCAAGGTTCTGCCTTGTGCCTGCAGGTTTCGCTCGATATAGCCGAAGCGCTCGCGGAACTTGGCATTGGTTCTCCGCAGCGCCTGTTCGGGGTCCACCCTGCTGAAGCGCGCCAGGTTCACCAGCACGAAGAGGAGGTCCCCGAGCTCTCCCTCCAGTTCCTCCTGCGAGCCGTTGCGCCGTGCCTCGTGGAATTCCGCCAGCTCTTCCCGAAGCTTCTCGAGCACCTGTTCGGCGTTCTCCCAATCGAAGCCCACGTGCGCCGCACGGGAGGTGATTTGCTGCGCCTCCACCAGCGCCGGCAGAGCTCGCGGAACGGCGTTTAACAGCGGCAGGGCGCCCTCGCCTTTGTCTTGCTTTTCCGCCGCCTTCACCTCGCTCCAGATTCTCCGCACATCACCGGCGGTCTCCGCGCTGGCTTCGCCGAAGATATGCGGGTGGCGGCGGATCAGCTTCTCGTTGATGGCGTCGAGCGCATCCTCCAGGCGGAAGTAATCCTGTTCCGCGGCCATCTGGGAAAAGAAGACCGCCTGCAGCATCAGGTCCCCCAGTTCGCCGCGCAGTTCGTCCCAGTTGCGCGCGTCGATAGCCTCCATCACTTCATAGGTTTCTTCGAGCAGGTAGGGCTTGATGGAGTCGAAGGTTTGCTCGCGATCCCACGGGCAGCCGCCGGGCGCGCGCAGCCGTGCCATGATCTCAACGAGTCTTTGAAACTTCTCACCGGCGTTACTTGCAGGTTCCATGGGGAGGGAGGGCGGTAATCCTTAATTTAGCATGGCGCGAGCTGCCGCTGTACGACCTATCCGTATGGTGCGAAAGGGCCTTATCTACGTCACCAGCCCGCGGCGCACCGCGCTGAGCACCAGCTCCGCTGTGCTGTGCACGTCCAGCTTCTCCATGATTCGCGCGCGGTGCGTCTCCACCGTGTGGAGGCTCAGGTTCAGCAGGCAGGCGATTTCCTTGTTGCTGTTCCCCTCCGCCAGAAGCTGGTAGACCTGCCGCTCGCGGTCCGTGAGCAGGTCGTAACGGTCGTCCACTTCGTGCTCGCCTTTAAGCCGCGCGTAGCCATCCTGAAACACCCGCGCCACCGCTGGACTGAAGAACGCCTTACCGCGCTGCACGGACTCGATCGCCCGGATCAGGTCCTCCTCCACCGAGTCCTTCAGCAAATACCCCCGCGCTCCGGCCTTCACCGACCGCAGCACGTAGCGCTCGTCGCTGTGCATACTGAGCATCAGGATGGCGGTGTGAGGCGACTGCTTCACGATCTGCGCGATCGCCTCGATGCCGTTCAGCTCCTTCATGGCCACGTCCAGCACGGCCACATCCGGCTGGTGTGCCTCCGCCATCCGCACCGCCTCCACGCCGGAGCCGGCCTCCGCCACCACGTCCATGCCGGAGTGGTTTTCCAGAATGCGGCGCAACCCCTGGCGCAGCAGCGTATGGTCGTCGGCAAGCAGAATTCGTATCGGCATCAGCTCCCCAGGGCCGCTTCGGCGGTCTCCGTCGGCGTGTAATTCGGTAAAGGAATTTCGAGGCATACCCGCGTGCCCTGGCCCGGCTCCGATTCCAGGACGAGCTGCCCGCCTACCCCCGCCGCCCGCTCCCGCATCCCCAGCAGCCCAATCCCCTCGCGCCGGCGCGGCATGTCTCCTGAAAGGATGTGGAAACCGCGGCCGTCGTCCCGCACCTCCATCACCAGGCGCTTCCCCGCCACGCGCAGCGTTACCCACACCCTCGACGCCGACGCGTGCTTCTCGCAATTGTTCAGCGCCTCCTGCACCACCCGGTACACGCAGGTTTTCACCGCGTCCGGAAGATCCTGCGGCAACTCCGCCTCCTGAAACTCGCAGGCCACGCCGCTCCTTCGCGTAAAGTCTTCCAGGTGCCATTGCAGCGCCGGCACCAGCCCCAGGTCGTCCAGCAGCGATGGCCGCAGCAGCAGCGAGATGTCCCGTACGGTCTGGACAGTCCGCTCCGCCAGCGCGCGCGCACGCCCCAGCCGTTCCCGCACCTCGGGCAGTTCCGATCGTGCCAGCGCGTGCGAGATTTCGATGCGCAGCGCCGTCAGGGTTTGGCCGATCTCGTCGTGCAGGCCGTGCGAGAGCCGGCGCCGTTCCTCTTCCTGAATTTCCAGCAGCCGCGCCGAGAGCCGCTCCAGTTCGCGTTTGGCCTCCATCTGCTCGGCGTAGTGCCGGGTCGTCTCACGTACAAGAATCTCCGCGTGGCGCATCGTGACCCACGCCACCAGGATCCCCAGCACCACGCAAACCCCGAGCAATACCGCCAACCTCTGCACCGCTGCCTTGCGGGTGCGGCTAAATTTCAGCTCCTGAAGCTGCATCTCCCGCTGGTACGTTTCGGTGAGCTGCCGGAGCGCCGAGTAGCTCGCGGTGCGCCGCGGAACCACTTCCTCTTGTATGAAATCATACGCCGCCGCCGGCGTCACTAACTCCATTCGCTTGGCGACGAGCTCGAGCGTGCGCCAGTAGTCCTCGACCGTAGCGCGCGGGCTCTCGCCTCTCCTCGCCTCCGTCTGCAAATCATCCAACAGCGCCAACGCATGCCGGTTTTGGCTCTGCAACTCCCGAATCTGGTTCCTATACACCTGCGCCCGCTCCGGGCGGGTGCTCATGAAGAAGTCGCGGATATACGTGGAGCCGAGCAGAATGTTGCGTCGCAATTGGGACAGCGCCCCATCCTGGTCCAGGTAGCGGCGGTATACTTCCGCGTGCCGGTCGGAGACGCTGCCCTGAATCCGGTAGGCCTCTACGGTCGAAAAAACCAGCAGCGCCAGCACGCACCCGAAGCCGGCGCGCAAGACGGCGCGACGGCCCCTCCAGGCCGGCAACGGCGCCCCGGTCTCCCCGTAGCCGGCAACGCCCTCACGAGTTTGCATAACGGCTTATACCGTTAATCATTGTATATGGCCGTACCGGCTACAGCGAACGCTGTATGTTCAACGGCCGAAAGACAATCCCCGGTACTTCCGCAGCAGTTCGTAAAGCGCCACTCCGCCGGCCGTCGCCACGTTAAGCGAGTGCTTCATCCCCAGCATGGGTATGCGCACGTGCGTGTCGCACATGTCCGCCAGCGCCGGCCGCACCCCCTCCACCTCGTGGCCAAACACCAGGCAGACCGGAAACGAGGGCCGCCAGTCGAACAGGTCCACCGCACGCAACGACGTCTCCACCGCGGCGATCTCGTACCCCCGCGCGCGCAGTAACGCCGCCGTCGCGACGGGGTCCCAGGAATGTTCCCATGCGACGGTCTCTTCGGCCCCCAGGGCCGTCTTGTGAATCGCCCGATCTGGCGGCTGCCCCGTGATGCCGCACAGGTACAACTTCTCCACCCCGGCGGCGTCCGCCGTGCGAAAGAACGCCCCCACGTTGTAGAGGCTCCGCACGTCATCCAGTATGACCGCCACCGGCAGGCGTCCCAGCCCCTCGTAGGCCGCCGCCCCCGGAGTGTTCAAAAACGGTACCCTGTCCATCAGCTCTATCGTAAGGCACGGTCTAACCGCGATAATGGACGTAGGACACTATGACGGTTGAGATTGAAGGCGTCACCCTCCACCTTGCCCACCCCGACGAGATCTCGATCCACTGGGTCGGGCAGGAGGAGATCATGCGCCAACTCCTGGCCGCCTGGCTGGTGGTGAACGAGCACGACCTGCCCATGAGCCCCCGGCTGCTCGGCAAGCCCGGGGTGGGAAAAACCACCCTCGCCTACGCCGCCGCCCAGCGCATGGGACGCGAGGTCTACATCCTCCAGGCAACCCTCGATACCCGTCCGGAGGACCTCCTCGTCACCCCCGTCATTGAGGGCGAAGGTCACCTTCGCTATGTCGCCTCCCCGCTCGTCACCGCCATGATCCGCGGCGGCATCGCCATCGTTGACGAGGGCAACCGCATGAGCGAGAAGAGTTGGGCGTCCCTCGCTCCGCTGCTCGACAGCCGCCGCTATGTCGAATCCATCGTCGCCGGCATTAAGATCCATGCCCACCCGCAGTTCCGTATGGTGGCCACCATGAACGACGACGCCTCCACGTTCGAACTCCCCGAGTACATCCACTCGCGCCTCCAGCCCCAGATCCTCATCGATTTCCCGGAGCGTGACGAGGAGTTTCACATCCTGCGCGAAAACCTGCCCTTCGCCGATGACCGCATCCTCCACTACGTCACCGATTTCCTCCAGCAGGCTCACGCCGCCGACGAGCGCTACACCGTCCGCGATGGCATCAACATAGCCCGTTTCGCCATCAAGCTGAAGAACCTCGCGACCCAGAAAACCCATGAGGTGGAGGCGCTTGAAACCTCCATCGTCCAGACCCTTGGGGAGGAAGCGCTGCGGTATGCCCGGCGAAATCGACCTGCTGGTTCCTGATGCCGGAAGCCTCGTCCGGGGCCGCTTCCATTACTTCCCGGTAGTTCCCGGCCGTCTCGAATTCGCCATTGAGGTGCGGCAGGCCATCCTGCGGCATCGCCCCCCCGTGGTTGCGGTAGAACTCCCCGTCACCCTGCAACACGCCTACCTGCGCGCCCTCGACCGACTGCCCGAAATCTCCGTCATCTTCTACACTGACGACGCCGGCGGTGAAGACGACCGCGCCGTGTATCTCCCCATCGAGCCCGCCGATCCCTTCACCGAGGCCATCCGGACAGCCCTCGAAATTGGCGCTGAAGTCGTCTTCGCGGATCCCGATGTCGGGGAGCGTCCCCACCTTCCGGATACCTATCCGGACCCCTACGCTCTGCGCCGCATCGGCCTCGAAAAGTACGTCGAGGCGTATCGCATCTACCCCCAGCCGCGCTCCAGCGAGATCGCTCGCCACGCAGACGGTATCGCCTGGAAGCTGCAGGGCGCCGACCCCTTGGCCCGCGTCTTCGTGGTCCTCTCCCTCAACCTCCTCGACCCCGTGCTCGATGCCATGGAACAGCCCCAGGCCCAGCCCATGGCCCGCCTCCGCCGTCAGGGCGTGCAACTCGTCAACCCTCACCCCGACTCGCTCGCCGAAATCACCGTCGAATACCCCTACCTCCAGCACCGCTACGAGCAGTACCGGCTGCACATGTCGGAGCACCGCCTGATCGACCGCCCGCGCGCCCAGTTGGCCCTCTTCCGCGATGCCGAAAAGAGCTACGAGGCCAACACCGGCGAGCACGTCGCACACTGGCAGCGCCGAATGCTGGCGCGTTATACCCGCAACCTCGCCATGGCCTCCGGCCAGCTCACCGCCGGATTGTTCGACCTCACCGTGGCCGCCCGCAGCCTGGTGGACGACAACTACGCCTGGGATGTCTGGGAGACCGCCGGCCGCTACCCGCCCCAGAAGACCGCCACCGATATCCAGACCGTCGAAATTTCGGGCGAAGAAGTCTGGCTCGATACCAAGAAGATACGGCTCCGCCGCCGCCTGCCCGGCCAGAAACGCCGCTTGCGCCCGGTCGGGCTGAAGCCCCGCAAAAAGGAGAAGGTGCCCGGCGAATGGGCCAGCCAGCTCGACGGCAACGCCATTTGCTCCTACCCGCCGGAAGACCTGGTGGTGGAGGATTACGGACGCTTCCTCAAGAAGAAGGGCAAGAGCCTCCTCTCCCAGGAGCGTACTCGCGTCGAGCCCTTTACCACCTCGATTCTGGATGGCATCGATATCCGGGAGACCATCCGCAACTGGCACCGCCGACGCATCTATGTCCGGGAGTTCCAGAAGGTGGCGGGAGAAGTCGGCTCCGTCGTCGTAATCTTCGATGAAGACCGCGAGGGCGACCGCTACCCCTACCTCACCACCTGGCTCGGAGAAAACCAGAACGAATCGGACATGGCCTTCTACTCCACCTTGCCCTTCGATAACCTGGTGGGACCGGGGATCGGGCGCGGCGAATACGGCGGCTTCCTCATGTCCCTGCCCCCGCGCCGCATGTACGACGTCTGGCGCGACCCCGACTACGAATTCGCCGAGACCAAAGCGGAGCGCCTGCTGCTGGCCGGCCTCGACTACGCGATCGATCGCTATGTAGTCTACGTGGCGGCCTCACCGCCGCGCTCCATCTTCCGCACCGTCGCCGCGCGTCTGAACCGCGCCATCGTCTACATCCCCATCGGCCAGCTTTCGCCAGTGTCGGTAAAGAAGATTCGGGTGGTTCACGTGCTCGACGGCTACGACAAGCGCGCCATCGCCAAGGAATACATCTGGTAGCTCGCTATGCGGCCCGCAGAGGCCCATCGAACTCCAGCCGCACAATGGTATCGACCGCGTGCCGTTGCTCCGGCCGTACCGCCAGCGAAATCCCCGCCGCATCCTCTTTAAGTTCCGCCGTCCCGCCCGTCAGGACCGCGTGACGGATCAGCTTCCTGCCCAATGGCGGAAGCGCAATCGTCTCCGACGGCCACCGGAGGATATGCACGTACAGCGTATTTCCCCGATGTGTGGTCCCGCCCCACCACCGCCCCTGCGAAAGCGTGAAACCCGTGAACTTCACGCTCTGGTCCCGCACCTTCTCGTCCGGCGCCACCACCGGCCCGCCCCGTGTCCCATAGATGCTCTCGCCATACTTTTCGAGAAACATCCCCACCTCGCTCAGCCGTTCTACCTGCCGCGGCTCGATTCGCCCATCCGGCATGGGCCCGACGTTCAGCAGCAGGTTGCCGTCCCCCGTGGCGCAACACACCAGCAACCGGATACACTCCGGGAACGTCCGCAACTCGTCCCAGGGCTTGAATGCCCATTGCCCCGATAGCGTGGCGCAAGTCTCCCACGGGCGCGTGTTCTGGAAAAACCCGACCTTCTGTTCCGGCGTATCCAGGTCCGCCGGGAGCCCTGCCCGGTTGTTGATCACCAGTTCCGGCTGCAACTGCCGCATCATCGCCAGCAGGCGCGGCGCGTCCCAATCCGCGGCCGTCCCGCCCAGGCCGTCGAAGAACCACGTCCCCACCTTCCCGTAGTTGGTCAGCAGTTCCCGCACCTGCCCGTGCAGGTACTCGATGTAGCGCGCGTGCCGCTCCCCGTTGCGGTAATCCGGATGGTGCCAGTCGGGCTGCGAGTAGTAGTGCCCCCACATCAGCCCCGCCTGGTGGCACGCATCCGCCAGTTGTTTTACGATGTCCTTGCCGTACGGGCAATGCGGGCTGGTGATCTTGTAGTCCGTCAGCTTCGAATCGAAGTTACAGAAGCCGTCGTGATGCTTGGTGGTGAACACCACGTACTTCATCCCCGATTGCCGCGCCACCCGCATCCACTCCGCCGCATCGAACCGCACCGGGTTGAACATGCGGTAGAGGTTGTCGTAGATCTCCACCGGAACCGGGCCCACGCCCTTGTGGCCGCGACGCTCCGCGCCCCGCGACCACCCGATCTCCGTCCCCACGATGCTCACCGGCCCCCAGTGAATGAACATCCCGAAGCGCAGGTCCTTCCACCTCTCGATGGCCTTCCTGGGCGCCCCCGGGTCCACCCGGGTGACCGCGCCGGCGGCTAACGGCAGCGAGCAGAATGTGCGTCGATCCATAACCACCACCTCAGCTCAGCCAGCAGTACTCCCACGCCGCTTCGTACATCGCCACGATGTTCTCCACCGGAACGTCCTCCAGCAGATGCTGCGAGGGCGCGATGGTAAACCCGCCGTATGGCTTGAACGTCTCAACACGCTGCCGCACCTCCCGCCGCACATCCTCAGGGGTGCCGAACGGCAGCGTCCCCTGGGTGTCGATCGAACCGTGGAAGCAGAGCTTCCCGCCATACTTCGCCGCCAGTTCCGCAGCATCCATGCCCGCTGCCGCCACCTGGATCGGCTCCAGGATGTTCAGCCCCATCTCCATCAGGGCCGGGATGAGCTTTGCCACGCTGCCGCAGGAGTGGTGCATCACCGGTTTGCCGTTCTTACGCCCCACGTCGTAGATCCGCTGCAGGTACGGCCGTGCGAACTCCTGGAACATGCGGCTGCTCATCATGGGACCCTTCTGGAAGCCGTAATCATCGCCCGTGAAACAGATATCAATGTACCGGCCGGCCTTTTCGAACATCCGCTGAGACGTCCGCTCCATGAACTCCGCCGCCCGCTCCAGCAGCGCGTGCGCCACCTCGGGCTTATCCACCATCAGGAAGAAAAAGCGGTCCATCCCCACCAGCTCGCAGGCGGCTTCGAAGAACCACCCCCACGCGCCCCCCAGTACCGCGTACTCGTCGAAGCTGGCGCACGCCCGGGCGTAGTCGTCGTAATCCCACATATCCGCCGTGGGCCAGTACGGATACGCCTCCACTTCCTCCACGGACGACACCTCCGCCAGCGGATGCAGGATCGGGTACCCGAAATCCCCCACGCCGCGCCGCGGAATGCCGAAATAGTCCGTCGGCCGCCCCTCTTTATCCACCAGCGGGAACCCGATCCACTTCGGCTTGGGATAGCGGAAGTCGACGTGAAGCAGCTTCATCAGCTCCAGATCGTCCTCTGCTCCGAAGTGGGCCCGGAGTCTCGCGTACACGGAAGACTCCGCGCAGAAGTCGATGGTGAAGCGGTCCACCGTTTGAAATGAATAGTTGCGCAACACGCGCTCTTTGGAATTCAATGCCAGCCTCGATCGTCTATTTCGGACAGAAGTCTACCGTTTAGTGCAAAATGAGTCAAGCGCCCGAGCGGGCGCCGGGAGGTTACGTGACGGCGTCGATCTGGCTCGGACTGGCCCTGACCCTGCTTGCGGGACTTAGCGCGGGAAGCTGCATGCTCCCCTTGAAATACGCACGGCGATGGGCTTGGGAGAATACCTGGCTGATCTTCAACCTCGCATCCCTCGTGGTGCTGCCCTGGACGTTGGCCCTGCTCCTGGTGAACAATCTCGGCGGCGTCTACGCCGCCCTCTCCCCTTCGCAGTTCGTGGCCCCGGTGCTGTTCGGAGCGGGCTGGGGCATCGCCCAGGTGCTCTTCGGCCTCACCATCACGCGGCTGGGCGTGGCGCTCGGCTACGCCATCATAGTCGGGTTGGGTGCGCTGCTCGGCAGCCTGGTGCCGCTGGTGGTGAACAACCGCGCCGTACTGTCCACGTCGAAAGCCGCGGTCATCGCCGCCGGCCTCCTCCTCATGATTATCGGGATCTCGCTCTGCGCCTGGGCCGGGAAGCGTCGCGAATCCGGAGCGCCCGCCGCGCCCGGCGCGGGCTATGCCCTGGCCCTCTCCCTCGCCATCCTGTGCGGTCTGATGGCCCCCATGCTGAACTACGCCTTCGCCTTCGGCCAGCAGATCGCCTCAGAGGCCGTACGGCAGGGCACCTCGCCACAGGCCGCCAGCTATGCGGTCTGGCCTGTGGCCCTGCTGGGCGGCCTCGTCCCCAACGTGCTCTACAGCCTCTATCTCTTGCGGCGTAACGGAACCTGGAAGCATTTCCGCCACGCCTGGTTCCCGGATGCCGGTTTCGGCATCTCCATGGCGGTGCTCTGGATGGGTGCCATGGCCGTTTACGGTGTGGGTTCGGTCTTCCTCGGCGCGCTGGGCACCTCCCTCGGATGGGCGCTGTTCCAGATCTTCATGGTGATGACGGCAAACATGGCCGGCATTCTCTCGGGTGAGTGGAAGAGCGCCTCGCCGGTAGCCCGCTACAGCCAGTACGGAGGGCTTGCCCTGCTCGCGTTAGCCACCTGTGTGATCGCCGCCGGCAACGCCTGAGCACGCACCGTAATGTACCGGACACCGGAGCCCTTGCTCCCGCGTCCGGTGTCCTCTATCCTGACCCTAGCTTCTTACACGCCAATGTTCACGCTTCAAGACCGATCCGCCATCGTCACCGGGGCCGGTCGCGGGATAGGCCGCGCCATCGCCGAAACCCTGGCATCCTACGGCGCCGCCGTTGCGGTCAACGACCTCGATCCGGCGCCCGCTGCCGAAACCGTCTCCGCCATTCGCGCCGCAGGCGGGAACGCGATCGCTGTGGCCGGCGATATCACCCGCCCGGATTTCCCGCAACAGCTCGCCGACTCCGCCATCCAGGCCTTCGGCAGCCTCGATATCGTCGTCAACAACGCCGGCTATAGCTGGGACAATGTCATCCAAAAGACCAGCGATGAGCAGTTCCAGGCCATGCTCGAGATCCACGTCAAAGCGCCCTTCCGCCTCCTCCGCGCCGCCTCCGTACATATCCGTGAGACCGCCAAACGTGAAGCCGCCGAGGGCCGCCGCGTGATGCGCAAGGTGGTGAACATCACCTCCATCGCGGGCACCGACGGTAACGCCGGGCAGGCCGGCTATTCCTCCGGCAAAGCCGCCGTCATCGGACTCACCAAGTCGCTCGCCAAGGAGTGGGGCCGCTACCACGTGAACGTCAACGCCGTAGGCTTCGGGATTATCGAAACCCGCCTCACCCAGCCTTTGGGCGCCGAAGCCGGCATCGACATCCAGGGCCGCCGTATTAGCGTGGGTGTGCCCCCAGCCTTCCTCGAAAACCTGCGCACCGCCTGCCCGCTCGGCCGCCCCGGCACCCCCGCCGAAGCCGCCGGCGCGGTGCTCTTTTTCTGCTCGCCGCTCTCGGACTATGTCACCGGCGAGGTCCTCATTTGCGGCGGGGGGTTGCACTTCTAGTGGCCCACATCCTCATCGTGGACGATGACGGCATCCAGCTCCAATTGCGCCGCCAGTTGCTCGAACTTGCAGGCCACCGGGTCTCAGCCGCCTCCACCGCGCCCGATGCCGTCCGGCAGCTCGCCGAATCCCCGTTCGACGTGCTCCTTATGGATCTGCGGCTGCCCAGGGTGCGGGATGGCGTCGCCCTCATCCGTGCCGCCGGCGCGCAGCCCGCCCCGCCACGCATCGTGGTCCTCTCCGGCTGGCCCGAAGAGCTTTATGACCTCCCCGAAGCGCGCCAAGTCGCCCATATTCTCGTGAAACCCACCCCTACCGCCACACTCCTCGACATAATCAAAGGTTTGGCGATGCTCTTCGTCTGCCTGCTCGTCCTCGCCGGAGGTCTCCACGCGCAGTCGTTCCCCTTCGACGTGGCACGCCCGGCTGAAGTGGTGGCAGAGATCGAAATATCGTCCCCCGGTTCGGACTGGAGCCAACCGGGCCGTGAAGCCGCCCTGGCCGTCCTGACCCTCGACGGCCACGCCTCCCAGCACCTCATGCTCTGGGCCGGCCCACAGCCCTACACCTATCGCGCCTTCCTGGGTGAACTCGCCGCCGGACGGCACGAGCTCCGGGTCCACCGCGACCCCCGCCACTCCGCCCCCGCCGCGGGTCTCGAAGTTCGCGGCACGCGTTTCCGTGAGGTGCCTCGCGAGCATCCCGACTGGCCCGTGCTGGCCCATGCCCCCATCCTCTACGCCCGCGCGGACACCATCGGGGGCTTCACCGACATCCCTCTGCTCGCCTACTGCGAGCGCCTCACGGAAGCCGGCCGCCGGCTGCTCCAGTACACCGTGATTTTCTCCAACGAGGACGGCGGTACCTCCACCCGTGCCCTCATGGCCCGCTGGGGACGCACCACCGATATCGAGTACATCTATCGCGCCTGGCTCGACCCCTCGGGCGGCGTCCAACGCGCCACCATCCAGGCCAAGGACCACCAGGAGCTCGAATTCCGCGGCCGCCGCGAGGGCTCCCACCCCATCCTTATCCCCGTCACGCGGAACAATATGGTGGCGGGCAAGGGTGTCTCCCCCATCCGCTACCAGCTTCCGCCGGAGTTGGTCGATCTCTCCTCGGCATCCCGCGAACACGTCATGGACGCCCATCCCCTCACGTGGCGGGTTATGGCCCAGGAGCTTCAGCGCGAAGGCAAGCTCCGCCCCTTCGGCCGCCAGGACGGCGAAAAGGCCGGCGACCCCCGCGGATATCTGTATGTAGAGATGAAGCTGGCCAACCGTAGCTCGGCGGTTGCCGTTTATGCGCGGCTGCGGGGCGAGGGCATCTGGCGCGGCTCGCACAGGGGTCGCGTGGATTACGCCATTTCCCGCGACGGCTGGGTCCGGACTACCATCGAGCTGCCGCCCGGCACCCGCCCGGAGCAGGTGGAAGAGTTCGGTTTCGAGTGCCTGGTCGCGCCCGCGAAGCCCCTGCCGCAAGCCGGCATCTGTCGCATCGAAGCTGTCTCCAAGGTTTTTCCCCTTGGCTCGGACTACGCCCCTAGGCCCTCTTTCTGGAGCCTGAATGCGCCCGTCGAGCTCCCTACCGGGACGATGCGGGCTTTTCCAGCCGCCGCGCCCGGTCGAAATCCTCTTTCAGGATCCTGGTGATCCGGTCCGCCACATCTGCGCTGGCGCCGCGAAACTTGCCCCCGGTGCTCTCCTGGGTAGTGGACCAGATCACATCCCCGTCCTTGTTCACCAGCCGCACCGCCGCGGAGGCCTCATGCCGCCGCTCCGTCGAGCGCGTGGATTCGCTCTCCCCCAGCCCGAACCCGGCGTACTCGCCGCGGCGGGTGCTGGTCTTCGTTGACCCCACCGACCCGCGCGCGCTCAAGCTCTCCGATGACGCGTGCGTGTCCGTGTAGACCAGGTCCTCCCCGGAACCCCGCAGGATCGCGTCCGCCCGCTCCTGGTTCTCTGTCACCACGAACAGCCGCGCGCTCTGCAGGCTGCTGACAATCATGTCCCGCAACTGCGCGGCAGTCTCCCCGCCCCCCAGCCGGTCCACGTACACCCGACGCACCTTCAGCAGTTCCCGGAGCGCCTGCTCTTCGATAGTCTTGTTTTCGTCCGCGGGCGGCGCGGTCGCCTGCACGAGCGCGGCGGCCAGCACGATCCCCATCCACATGGCTCTATCCTCCTCCGGCCTTCCGGGCTTCCTCGTCCTGGTATTCCACGCGCCGCCCGGTCTTGGCCTCCAGGCCCGCCAGCATTGCCCGTACGTCGCCCTTCGCCACCCGGAAGACCAGCGCCTGCCGGTGCCCTTCACCGTCCGTGAATCCAACTGTGATGAAGTGCTTCCGCGACTTTGCCAGCAACAGCACGGGTGAGATCAGGATGCTCTCCGCATAGCGCCGGCTCACCCGTTGACCGTATTCCAGGGTGTGGATGCGCTCGTAAGGGATGCTCAGGGCGCCGCTCTTCTTGCCCTCGAAGACCATGGCATCCGGCCGGGTCAGTTCGATGCGCCCCTGCCCGGACTCAAGCCCCGCCACCGTCCCGCCAACGATGGAAGCCGAGGCTCCAGGCTCCCCCGCCAGCGCAACGGCAGCCCACAATACGATTGCGAATAGCCGCGCCATAAAAGCCATAGTGGCCGCTGCTGCAAAACCTCGCAGAAAAAAGCTGACAAAGCTTTACGTCTCCGCGACACTTCTATACCTTCCGCCCGGCCGATCTCGACGATCATGGATTCATGAAAACACTCGCGCTGATCGCACTTTTAGGGTTGCCTGTCCTGGCGGTGCCGGAAGCACAGACCGCAGCGGATTCACCACGCGCCGGGCAGGCTCGAGGGAGGCTCCGGCAGCTCCAGGAACGGCTTCAGTTGACGCCCGAGCAGGTCGAGCAGGTACGGCCCGTTCTGGCCGAGGAGGCTCAGAAGCTCAAAGCCGTTCGGGAGAAACGGGGCGAGGAGGCCCAGGGCCGGCGCGCCCGCGTCAAAATGGGCCGGGAAGTGCGCGGTATTCGCGGTGAGACCGACGAGAAGCTGAGCAAGATCCTGTCGAAGAAACAGATGGATGAGCTGAAGAAGGTTCGCGAAGAGTGGCGGCGCGAGCGCAAGCAAAAACGCCCCGCCGGCGATTAGCGCACCCCGTAGGCCCGGTGCACATCGGCGAGCGTAACCGCTCCGGCCAGCCGCCCGGGCTCGGTCCGGCTGGCGACCGGCAGGATGGGGTAGGCGCCCAGCAGCCGCAGCGCCGCATCCACCGGCATGTCCGGATAGACCCGCGGGCAGGGCGTCAGTTCGAGGGCCTCCACCAGTGTGGCCTCGGGCGGCCCAGCTCCCTCCAGCCGCTCGCGCGTGAGGCATCCCCATCCCCCGCGCCCGTCCCGCACCAGGGCCAGCGGCGTCCCGGCCGCCTCCATTCCCGCTTCCGCTTCCCGCAGCGTGACAGAGGCATCCAGCACCAGGGGCGGCTCCTTTGGCATGGCATCCTCCACGCGCAACGGCCGCGATGAGCGGTACTCCTCCGCGGAGGGCAAGTCCACCCCCTCCTGCCGCGCCATCATGGTGAAGAACGGAACCCGCTGCAACTGCTGCGAGACGAACCACGCGATGGTGTTCGCCACGATTACCGGGAGGATGATCACGTAACTCGCGCTTACCTCGAACACCATGAAGATGGAGGTCATGGGGGCCCGGAACACCCCCGCAAAAAACGTCCCCATCCCCACCAGCACATAGGATTCCGCAGGGCTCGTGGGAAACGGCCAGAAGCGCTGCGCCAGCCCGCCT
>DATMYF010000171.1:0-35405 GCA_035561075.1 Bryobacteraceae bacterium | reverse complement strand
GTACGCCTCCATTCCTTCCTGGCGGTGGCACAGGGGGCAGCGGTGGGGCCGGTTGGGGCTCGATGGCCACTAACGCAAAAGGCTGGCTGACGAACCTGGGCAACATCGGCTACGGACCCAAGGGCGGCGACTTCGGCGGTGAAGTGGCCGGATCGTACCGTGGCGTCGGCGGCGCCAAGGGCGGCGCGATGCTGGCGGGTGGGGCCATCCTTGCCATGGACGGGCTGCGTCGCGGCGGCAAGCTGGGTGTGGCAGAGACGACCGCAGGCGGCGCGCTGATCGGCGCGAAGTTCGGCGGTCCCGTCGGCGCGGCCATCGGCGCGGCAGTCGGGTTCGCCGCGGGCATGGTGCGCCTGTTTATCAAAGGCGCGCAGGAGAAGGCGCGCGAGAAGATCAAGGCCACGTACGGGGTCGACATGGCGGATAGGGGGATCTTGAAGCAGATCGTGGATACTGCCAAGTCGGCCTTCGGCGGGAACCTGGATCTGGCGATCCAGAGTCCTCAGATCCGGGAACTGATCGAGCTTTACTCCATGGCAACCGGCCAGAAGACCACCGGGATGCCGGGCAGCGCCCGGCCAACCACGCTGGTACAGAGCGGCGGCTCGATGTACGAGTCGCAGGGCTTCTCGAACGGCTCGCCGCTGCCGTCCTCTGGCGGGCTGGATTCCATCGGCGCAGGCCGGGCCTCGAGTGCGCCGCCTGTCGCAGTGAGCCTCAATATCGACGGTCGGGCGGTCGGGACCGCGATCATCCAGAACGGGCGCGTGGTGGTCGAGGGCGCGATTAGCGCGCTGAAGGGCAACTCCGGCCGCCGCCAGATGACCGCGCTCCAGATGAGCCCCGGCACCATCACGGCGTAAAGCACATGCCTGGCAACGTTCAAAACGCGGCTCCGGCCACCGTCCTGCCCCAGACGCTCTCGCGCGCTTTCGGCCACGCGCGGGAGTACCCGGTCATCGAGAACGAGTACCGGAATGGCGAATCTCAGAGGTCCGTCGCGGCGACGACGAGCCGGAAGCGCTGGACGCTGGCGAAGCGCCTGCCGCCCACGCTGTTGGTGCAACTCAGGGCCTTCTATCAGGCGCGGAACGGTCCCGTGGAACCGTTCTACTTCTACGACCCGTACGAGACGAACCCGAAGTTCTCTTGGGACCCGACCGGCGTAGCAGCGACTGGCCGGTATGTGGTCCGCTTCGACTGCAAGTGGAGCGAGTCGATCGGCCCCGGGCGGTCGGAAGTGGAGATCGAGCTCATCGAACTGGCGTGAAGCACTCTGAGTGGCCGACCGAACACAGCAGTTTCCGAAAACCCCGTTTAGCGGCCGTTAAGCCAGGTCTTCCGCACGAATCGGCAACTGGCGAATGCGTTTGCCGGTCGCTGCGAAGATAGCATTGCAGACAGCCGGGGCGATGCCGGGCGTGCTGGCTTCGCCGATGCCGCCAGGGGGGTCGGTGCTGGGCATGATATGGACGTCGATTGTTGGCATTTCGTCGATGCGTATCACTTCGTAGTCGTGGAAGTTGCTTTGCTCGACGCGGCCGTTCTTAATGGTAATGCCGCCCTTGAGCGCCGAGAGGCCGTATGCAATGCCACTTCTGATCTGCTGCACGACCCCCGCGGGATTTATCACCGCGCCGCAATCCACAACGCAAATTACACGGTGGACCTTCAGCTTGCCGTTCTCCACGGCAACTTCCGCGATTTGTACAGTGTAGCTGCCGACATTGTTGACCAACGAAACACCGCGGCCTCTGCCGGCGGGAAGTGGCTTTCCCCATTCGGCCTTTTCGGCCGCGAGCTCAAGCGCATTTCGAAGGCGCGGATTGTAGGCGACCAGGCGGCGGCGCAATTCCATTGGATCCTTGCCGCCGGCATACGCCATTTCGTCGAGGTAACACTCGGCGAAAAAAGTGTTCTGCGAATACCCGCGTGATCGCCAGCAGCCAACGGGAATCCCAGGGTCGACGTTGCGGTGTAGGTACGTGTAGCCGCTGAACTTCGCTCCAGTATAAAGATTGAAACCCTCGGTGGCGGCATCGCTGTCACTGAACCTGGTGCCGGCAAGGGTGACCTTCCAGGCAGCGGGCCATCCATCAGCGTCGAGCCCGCTAATGCACCGGCAATAGGACGCGGGCCGATAGGTATCGTGTTGCATGTCGTCTTCGCGCGACCACGTGAGTTTCACGGGCACGCCGACGGACTTGGCGACTTCCACGGCCTCGCCGATGTAGTCCACGGCTCCGCGTCGGCCGAAGCTGCCGCCCAAATACTGAGTGTGGATCTGCACTTTCTCCAGCGGCAGGCCGGACTTCCGGGCAGCGATTTCGCGCGCGGAACTCTGCACCTGCGTCGACGCCCAGACTTCGGCGGCGTCCGCCTTCACCCATGCAGTGCAGTTCAGCGGCTCCATGGGAGCGTGCGCCAGGTAGGGCACCTGATAAACAACCGCATCGAGTCTCTTGGCAGTATCGGCCAGCCATCTGTCGATGCCCATTAGAGGAAGCCCAGGTACTGGATCGTGCGTCTTCATGGCAGTGGCGAAGGCCCGGGTAATATCAGGGGTGCTAAATGCGGCAACTTCGCCTTCATTCCACTCGATTGCAAGATTGCGGCGGCCTTCCATTGCGGCCCAGGTGCTAACGGCAATCACGGCGACGCCGCTCGAGATGTTGACGATCTTCTTTACGCCGGGCGTGGCCTGCGCCTTGGCGTCGTCAAGCCTGCCGACCGTTCCGCCAAAAACGGGACAGCGCTGCACCACTGCGTGGAGCATGTGGGGCAGGCGGACGTCGATTCCGAAAACGATGCTGCCATCCACTTTTCCGGGGGTATCGAGCCGCCTCATGGGCTTGCCGACGATCTTGAATTCCGAGAATGACTTGACTGGAACGTCTATAGGAGCCCGCAGCTTCGCAGCGTCTTCCGCCAGGTTGCCGTACGTCAATTGCGCGCCGGTCGCAGTATTGATCACGCAGCCGTTCTCGGCGCGGCACGCGGTTCTTGCTACGCCCCACTTCTGAGCGGCAGCTTGAAGCAGCATTTCGCGCGCGGCGGCGCCGGCCTCGCGGAGAGAGTAGTAGCATGACCGGACACTCTGGCTGCCGCCGACGCATTGGACTCCACCATACGCGCTGTGGACGCCCGGAAACTCGGTACGGATCTTTTGCCAGTCGCATTCCAACTCCTCAGCCAGCAGCATGGAGAGCGAGGTCACCGTGCCTTGGCCCATCTCGGCCTTGTGAATGAAAAGCGTGACGGCATCGTCGTTGCCGACCAGCACGAAAGCGTTGAGTTTGTTCGCGGCCGGCATGTCGGCCGATAGACCGCGCTCGGGAAGGTGGAAGCCGAGCAGAAGCCCACCGGCCGCACGGACGCCGGTACGCAGAAACGTTCTGCGATTCAGTGCGGGATTCATCGAGCACCTCCCGCGCACCTCAGTTGAGCGGCACGATGGATCGCTCTGCGGATTTGCTCATACGCGCCGCAGCGGCAAATGTTATTGCGCATCGCTGTGTCGATATCGGCGTCGGTTGGGTTCGGAGTCTTGGCCAGGAGGGCGGCCGCGCTCATGATCTGACCCGACTGGCAATAGCCGCACTGCGGAACGTCTTCTTCGATCCACGCCCTTTGGACAGGATGGCTTCGGTCAGGCGAAAGCCCTTCTATGGTGGTGACCGTCTTGCCTGCAACGTCCGAAATCGGCGTCACACAGGAGCGCTGCGGCAGGCCATCGATATGTACCGTGCAAGCGCCGCATAGGCCCATGCCGCAGCCGAACTTCGTGCCGGTTATGCCGAGAGTGTCTCGCAGAACCCAGAGCAACGGCATGGCCGGGGCGACTTCCACTGCTAGCAATTTGCCGTTTAGGGTGAATCTCACTACTGCCACTGAAAGGCTCCTCTGGAACCGAGATTTCTTATTGCGTGAGTTAGGCCCAGGTGTTACGGGTGTTACGGGCCGGGCCCGATGATCCGGGTCCGACGAAGCACCCCATCATCTCTCGGGGCATCCCTATCGTCGGCCGGACCGGTCTAACCGAAGCCGCTTCAAAGTCCAGCCGCTGATCCGTCGCCTGACTGTTCGCTGCGCTGCACAATAAAGCCAGCGCCGTTCCCGCATTCGCGCATTTCACCGGTTGACTCCTGAGATTTCCAGATACGATTGGCCGCATTTGCGTGTCGCTGTCTAGACGCAGACTATTCCTGAAACGTGCAGGCGATTGAGTGCGAATTTGTTCTGCAAGTGGCCGGGCGTTCCACGCCGTCCTTATCAGCCGAAGAAAGGCGGAACAGGGCCTCAGTTCTGAAGCCGCGAAGGTCCAAGTTGTCGTCAAGGGGGCTTTCCTTCCATTGGCTTACCGTAACTTGGACCCACGGCGCGATCTCGGCTTATTGATTCCTTGCACTTCCAGAGCGTGAATGCCCAGGTTTCCTTTCGGCCCCTTCCGGCCTCCACGCCTGGATGACGCTCTACCCGCAGCTCATGCTGTCACTGCTCGAAGCTGTGCGGTACCTGGTCCGGACCAACTGCGCGTCTGACCGCGTCCCGCGTGTTCCAAACGCCACCCCAGACCTCTCAACCAATGCCTGACACCATCGGCAACATCCCCGTCCCAGAAATCCCGGTAGCGCAGAACCCGTTCCCCATCACCCCAGACTACCCGTATGGGCGCGTACTGGCGCCGGACGTGGCGGTGCACCAGTTCGGGTCGGCCAACGCGAAAATCGAGCAGCGCTTCCTGCTGGGCAACGGCGCGCGCCGGTTCGTGGTCCGGAGGGCGTGGCTTCGGGACTCCGACCGCATCGCGCTCCGGACGTTCTGGGAGGCGCGGCAGGGACCGTACGGCGCGTTCACTTACAACGCGCCGAATGACGACGGTATTGGGACCACGCCGTACAACTGTCGCTTCGCCAACGAGCCGCTGTCCTGGGAGATGATCGCGGATCACGTCTACACGCTGGGCGTGACGCTCATCGAAATCCCGTCCGCGACGCCGGCCTACACCGTGGATGCGACCGCCACGCGCGTGGCGCCCGGCGCGCTCCAGGTGGCGCTTCTTTCGCAAGTTGCACAAAAAGCGACCCAGCAACCAGCGCCCCACCGTTCGCGAACTGGATCATTCTTTCGAACAATGGCTTACCAGGCTCCGGGGTATCTATCATGTCAAAGCCACAAAAAGGCGCCGTTGGAGCCAGGATGGAGAGTCCATCCGGGTATACAAGCGTAATCGTTGGTTTCTGAGCTAGCGCCGACATCGGCACCAGCAGGAACAAAAGAGTGGCCAGTCTACTCATTTTCGTCTTCCTCCTTGTTTCCCATTCATTCGTCACTGCCTCTCGGCAGACGATCAGTAGCCCAGGGTGTCGCACCAGCCAATTCCGCCGAACTTGCGAATCTGCCGGTTGGCTTAGTCATTCTGGTGGGCCTCCACGCCTTGGGAGGCGAACAGTTCGTTTTCTTCTCCCGCATAGCTGAATCGGAAAGCAGTGGCAGGAAGTGCGCCCACTTTCAACCCGGCGCGCGTCGCGGCGGCATGGATAGCTGACTTCATGCTCGATGCGTAATCGCATCCCGGAAAGGAAATTTCCAGGGCCTGCGTTGCCGGATTCCGGCCCGGTGCTCTACGCGGACTACGTCAAAACGCGCGGCGTTGAACTGTTCCGAGTCGTTTGCGAGCAGGATCTCGAAGGGATCGTCGCCAAACGCCGGGACGGCCTCTATACGCCGGAGGCGACGACCTGGGTCAAGATCAAAGAATCCGCGGTACTCGCAGGCCGTCGCCCGGCGCGAGCTGTGCGAGCGGCGACGCGCGGTCGGAGTTTGAGCGTGCGGCTCCCTGGATGCGGCGCCTCGTTCCGCTCACGGCATCCAAGTTGACGGTTTGTCCCCAACCCGTAGAGGTGCGATCCGAACGGCCTTCCGATCAGCTGAGGCGCAACTCGGAAACTCGGAAGTTGACGCGTGACACATCGTTCCTGTGGCACGCCACTCACTGACCCACGTCCGCGACGCCGAGGACGGCATACTCCGCCGGGTGCACACCCGTTAGGAGCGGCAAGTCCATTTCCTCGTTGTCGATGAGCCCGTAGCCGTTCTTCGCCAGGATGATTGCCCGCAGGTAGTCGTGCCGGAACGGCACGCCGAAGTAGTCGTGCATGACGGGCCAAGTCGGAAAGGAGACGGAGCCTGCGTGGTCGAGGCGCGTGGCATTCTCAATCGGTTTGGCTAGGAGTATGTGGTGGTGTTCTTTCGGCCTACTGTGGCTCAGCACCGCAGTCGACCCAGTTGCCCTAGCTCGTGACTCGCTTGAAACGATTCGACCGGCATCGCTGATCCGAGCCAGCCAGATCTTCTGTCCTGCTGACCGCACGAGTTCGGGAAAGAACTGGCGTTGAGTGGGTCTCACCAATGGTCCGGCCCTTTTACCTCAACAAAACCAGCTAAATTTTCTTTGCATGTGCTTCGAAAGACGACCAAGTAGTCCGGGTGACTCTCCGGGCGCTTGTTGCTGAAGCGCGCACAACGGAGAAAATCACGGCGAACGGACAGGCCACAGTTCCGCCAGAACTCATGGACGTCGTTGTACCGCGACAGGGCCTCACGGAACTCGGAGTCCTTGGCCCTGCAATACTCGGTCCATGGCTCCAACGGCATCCATTCATCGTGTAGCCGCCCGTGTATCCCCGAGCGCGCAACTCGCGTAGCAGCACGCGTGCATTCCACACTCCGGCCTGCAGCCGTTCTTCCAGGTACTGCTTGAAGAGGTCCAGTTTGCTCGGTGGCGCTGGCCGTGGTACGTACACCGATCGGGTCTCCGGCTGCAGCAGGTACTTGCGTATGGTCTTCCGGTCGTAGCCCGTCAGCCTGCTGATCGTCCGGACGCTCAACCCCTGTCGTTTTAGCTCGTCCAGTTCCTGCACGTCTCTCCCCCGCAACACATCCGGCCCCTCCTGCATGCAGAGGCCGGTCCCTGATCTCGGTTAGGGAGTAGGGGATTTTTCGTCCGGCACTATGCGGATTTTACGACCGGCCCTGACAGGACGGCCTGCGGTCAATCGGCATCAATATAGGCACAGGCGTGGTGCGGAACACCCCAGCCGCGACGGGCCGTTCCGGAAGGCACGAACCCAGTCGCCGCGGCAGGACGAGCGTGCAAGGGAGTTGGCTGTTTGTTAGTCTCGGAATTTCATCCTGCTCGGGGTGACCGTGCGGGGCCGGCAGCAATCTTGTGGCAGGCGCGGCTGTCGGAACGCAGCTTTACGACTCGGCGGGGCTCCCGGTGGCGGATGGAGTAGATGGCTCACCTGCTCGTCTCGACTCCGCGTCATTTGATCTGAAACACCCACCGGCGACTGTACGCCCATTGACTCCGGTGTCCGACGGCAGCATAATTTATCTCAGTTTTGCTCGAAGGGGTTCGGGAAGGGATCATCCGCCACCGTGTTCCACATCCTCCACCCCAACATCCGCACTTAGGGGAGGCGTCTGCGTCTATCGCGACGACCAATCATGTATAACATTTTGATTGCGGAAGGTAGCGGAGCGCTCCGGAATCTGCTGAGTTCCGTACTGAGCGCGGTGGGTTATGATGTAATCGTCGCTTGCGACGGCATGGAAGCTCTGGATGTGGCCGACCACCGCAGCGGCCCAATCCATCTTCTTTGTGTAAATTTCAGCGTGCCCCGGTTTCACGGTGTCGCACTAGCTGAGCGGCTAAAAGCGCAGCATCCGGAGATGAAGGTGCTCCTGTTGATCACGGACGATCCGAGATTCCTGTCGATCGACGACGTCGGAGCAGCCGAGCGCCACCCAGACTATGCTGTGATGCGAAAGCCGTTCTCCGTCGGCGACTTGACAGCCAAGATAGAAGAAGTGCTCGCTACTTCGGCGGCGGCATTATAACAGCGGAGGGACCTATCCGGATCTATAAACTTGAACCTATGTCGCACGGGCGCACGGACCTGCGCAAACGGAAACCGAAGCAACTCGCAATCATAAATGAGAACTGCACCGGGTGCGCCGGCTCGCCGGTTTGCGTCGCTTACTGTCCCGTTGAGGCCTGTATGTTCTGGGTGCCCGACGAGGAGCATCCCCCCTTTGGCCGTATCGAAGTAGACAAGGCCACTTGCATCGGCTGTGCCAAATGCACCAGCAAGGGCCCTGACGGTACTTTTCTCGATGGATGCCCGTGGGACGCGATCGACATGGTACCGATAGAAGAGTGGGAGGCGACGCACGGCGTCGATCTGCCCGCCGAACCGGACAGGCTGGTCATGGACTGGCTTTACGTGCCGAGCGACTACGTATAGCTTGGGCTGTGAGCGTAGCCTGCCGCCGTATGCGTTCAGGCGCGTCTGCGTGCTGATATCGGTCCACCTCAGAAAGGTCCTCCGCCTGCCCTACAAGATAAAGCCCGCGCAGTGCTTCCCATATTTGGCCTGACTCGGGAGCGAGAGACACAATCTGCGCCCCGGGCGCGACCCGAGACCCATCGCGCGCTATCACGGCGTGCACGCGACCCGAGAAAGGCGAACGTATATCAATTTCCGGACCGTGCTCCGCCCTGATGCGCGCCAGCAGCGTACCGGCGCCTACGTCCTGCTCGCCCTTCACCCGGATCGAGACATTGCCGCCACTCGTGGCGTGCACCACGTATGGCTGGAGAATCCTTACGAGTTCCGCCCGGCCCTCACGATCTCCGAAACGCACGAGCGAAAGCGCGGCGTTGCGCCGGACCATCAACTCGGGATCGCGCAGGAGCTCGATGAGTGCGAAACGAAAAGAAGTTGAGCCGTTGTCTTGACCCATTACCCATGCGCTGGTGGCACGGATGGCCGGCATCGGATGTCGTGACAGAGCCACAATCTGCGGAGACCATGAGCCGGTGATTTCGTCGCCATCCGCAATTCGATCGGAAATCTGCGAGAGAGCATGCTGGATACGACGAGGATGCCGATCGTCGCGTAGGTAGCGATCGATCTCCCGATCGCTGAGGCGGCGGCCGAACCACGTCTGGTGCCAGCCAAGAAACGGAACCAACACGCAAATGACGGCCACTCCCGTGAGCAGTAGTACCGACCGCCGCCGATGTGCGCCCGTCGCAGGGGGGACAGGCATTCAACTCCTCTCCTCATGCTTCTGGGCTACCATCGTGGCCGTCTCCATCTTTTCGGCCGGCTTCTTCTCGGTGCGCCTCAACAGCATCCGGCTCCGTATAGTCGCAGCCGGAATCAGGCCGAAAACGAGTATCGTCACCAGACACACGGATAAGACGAATAGTCCATCGACACCGTTGTTCGTGATCTGGCCCGTGAAGACGACCCAGACCCCCACCCCTAGCGCGATAGCCGCTACCGCCAGGCATACCACGTTGATCAGAACATCCTGCCGCATCGTCATAGTTCCGGAGGCCGGCCCTCACGTTCACCGGTACGCGCCGGCCGTTCAGATCTAAAGGCCAGAAGGAACAAACCGCTGAATAGAGTCACCGCCGGGACGAGCAGGATGGCAATGGCGACATTGAGCGCGTGCGCGCCTTCAGGCCCCTGTGCGGCCGCTGCCGTGCGGCACATCGAACACTGCGCGAAGACGGGTGGGCCGGCCGCAAGCAGCACGCCCGCCGTCTGCGCCGCGATGGAGGACAGCCTCATTGAACCCTCAGCTCAAATAGCCGGAAGCTGTCCGGAAAGAACGCAAACAATAGCGATACCACGAGAACAACACTTGGCATTAAGGAAAGGACGAAAGTCATTTTTTCGGACCGCATATGCATGAAATAGGCCACGATGAGCCCCGCCTTGACGATTGACAGAACCATCAGGACCACCAGCATGGCCGTGGTGGAAAAGACGTGCACGTATGCGAGACCGACTTCCAGAGCCGTCAAGGCGAGCAGGTAGATCCACACCCAAACATACAGTCTGGAACCGGCCTCCCCGTGCATGTTCGCGATCTCAGTACTCATGCGTCCTCCCGTAAGTGTTTTCACCGCGCTCCGAGTGACAATAGATAGACTAGGGGAAAAATAAACATCCAAACGAGATCCACGAAATGCCAGTAGAGGCCGCTGATCTCAACATCGTCATCGGTGAATCGGCCTCTGGCGAAGCCGGCCGCCACCGCGCCAAGGTAAACGACGCCGCTGGCCACGTGTGCCATGTGGAGTCCGGTAAGCGTAAAGAACGTACTCCCGAAGAGCGCCGTGCCCCATGGATTGTGCCATAATCGGACGCCTTCGTTTATGAGGCCCCTCCATTCATTCAAGTGCAGGATGATGAAGCCGGTGCCTCCCAGCATGGTAAGCAAGATGTAACGGACGGCCCGCTTTGTATCACCCCGCTTGGACGCGGCGACGCCCATCACCATAGTCAGGCTCGATGAGAGCAACAGCACCGTCATGACTATCGCCATGACGAGCGATGGCCACAAGTGGAAGGGGGTGGGCCAGTTGTCGCTCGCTATCCGCAAGTAGCTGTATGCGATCAACAGAGCCGAGAACGTAAGAGTATCCGAAAGGATGAAGAGCCACATACCCAGTTTCTTGTGGCTCACCGCATATGGAGAAGCGGCCCCATCCCATTCCGTTGCCGATAATTGCCCTACTCTTGCCTCAGCCATTCGCTACCCCCGAACAAAAAGCAGCACGAGCAGGTAAACCCATAACCCACCCATGAAATGCCAGTACAAGGCGGTCGCTCCGATGGCTCGAACCGGATCGACTCGCGGCACAGCGGCCACGAAACTGTAGTCTCGCGATGCCCTCAAGCACAGGTAGCCCAGCGCGAGAATGCCGCCGAGCAGATGCAAACCGTGCAAACCGGTCAGCAGGTAAAAGAAGGAACTATGCGGGTTCGTGCTCAAGTATATGCCGCCGGACGTCAGTTGCCGCCAAGCCATGAACTGCCCCCCAACGAAAGCAATGCCGAGTGCCATAGTCGCCGCCAACCATTCAAATCGAGAGCCTGCTGCTATGCCCCCCAAGGCGCGGCGAGCCTTTTCAAGCGTGACACTGCTGGCCAGCAAAACCGCCGTGTTTATGAGGAGAATCTTGGGCATTGGCGTGGCGCGCCAGGCTGGGTCCAAAGCCTGCCGAACGACGTAAGCGCTGGTCAGGCCCGTAAACAGCATTCCGATACTGGTTAATGCGAGTCCCACTCCCAGCCGGGACGTTTCCGCGTGTGCGATCCGTTCGGCGGCTCTCGCCGTTGTAGTGAAGGCGGTTGCCAACTTAACCTCCTAACTGCTCAGAGCCTTCCCGCTAACCATTGATCTCACGAACCGGTTCTGACTGCATGACGTAATCCTCAGGCGCGTTCGGTACACTGTACTCATATGGCCCGTGGAATACGACGGGCTCGACCGCCCCGAAGTTATCGTGCGGGGGCGGCGAAGGTACCGTCCACTCGAGTGACGTAGACGCCCAGGGATTCGCGCCGGCTCGTTTTCCCCTGCGAAGACTCCAGATGAAGTTGAACAGGAAGATGAGCTGCGCCGCGATCGTAATGAATGCCGCCACCGAGATGAAGACCTGGAGCGCCTGGAGAGGAGTCAGAAATTCGAACTCGGTCAATTGTGCGTACCTCCGCGGTGCCCCGGCAATGCCGAGGAAGTGCATAGGCATGAAGATCGCGTACACCCCTGCGATAGTGAACCAGAAGTGAATTTTGCCGAGCCGCTCGTTCAACATTCGTCCGAACATTTTGGGAAACCAGTAATAGGTCCCTGCGAAAATGCCGAATACGGCGGCGACGCCCATAATGATATGGAAATGGGCCACCACGAAATACGTATCGTGCAGCGGGATGTCGATCACTGGCTGCGCAAGCAGCATTCCCGTAACGCCCCCGGACACAAACAACGATACGAACCCAAGCGCGAAGAGCATGGACGCGGTAAGGCGGATGCGACCTCCCCTCAGTGTTGCAAGCCAGTTGAACGTTTTGATGGCCGAGGGAACGCCCACTGCCAGCGTGGTGATCGAAAACGCCATACTCGAGTAGGGGCTCATCCCGCTCATGAACATGTGATGTCCCCAGACCAGATAGCTGATGAATCCGATCGCGAATATCGCGAGCACCATTGCCTTATAGGCGAAAATCGGCTTGCGGGAAAACGTAGACAACACGTGAGATGTAATACCCATTCCCGGAAGAATGGCAATATACACCTCAGGGTGGCCAAAGAACCAGAACAGGTGCTGCCATAACAGCGGTGATCCGCCGGTGTGCGCGCTGATCAGGCGATCGCTAACTACGAGGCCTCCCGGTATAAAGAAGCTGGTTCCGCCGACGCGATCCAGCATGAGCAGGATGCCGCCGGCCAGCAACACGGGAAATGCCAGCAGCGCCAGCATCGCGGTGGTAAACCATGCCCACACGGTCAGCGGCATTCTCAGCAGCGACATGCCGCGTGCACGCAGGTTGAGTGTCGTGGTGAGAAAATTTAGCGCCGTCAACAGGGAAGCGACGCAGAATATGGCGATGCTAATTATCCAGAGCGTTTGGCCCAACCCCAATCCGGGGCCGGCGACCTCCCCCAATGCGCTAAGCGGCGCATATGACGTCCATCCCGCGATGGGTGCCCCTCCCGTAACGAACAGGGCCGCGACCATTACCAGCAGCGACACGAGGGTGACCCAGAATGAAAGCATGTTCAGCACCGGGAACGCCATGTCGCGAGCGCCGATCTGGATCGGCAGGAAATAGTTCCCGAAGCCCGACAGCGGCGCAGTAGTCAGCACGAAGAAGACCATGATCGTGCCATGCATCGTCATCATGGAAAGGTAGAACTCCGGCGTCATCGGACCGCCCACAAAGCCGGTGGGGAACACTTGCTGAAGCAGCGGCCATTTCTCCATCGGCCAAGCGAGACGCAGCCGCATGAATATTGAGAGAACCATTCCCAGCAGCACCGAAAACAGGGCCAGCACGTAATACTGAATGCCGATCACCTTGTGATCGGTGCTGAAGACATACTTCCGGATAAACCCCTTGGCAGGTTCGTGAACTAGCGCTTGTTCCGCCATGCGTTACCCCTCGCCAGTAAGCCCAGGTTCTTATAAGGCAGCCCGCTTCTTGAGCCAGTCCTCGTACTCCGGCTGTGGCATTGCCATGAGCCGTCCCCTCATCTTGTAATGCTGCATCCCGCAAAGCTCGGCACAGGCAATTTCGTATTCGCCCGCTTTCGTCGCCGTGAAGTGGACCTGGATAGCCATGCCGGGCACGGCGTCCTGCTTCAGCCTGAATTGCGGCACGAAGAACGAGTGCGTGACGTCCTTCGACCGCAACATGAGCCGAACCGGACGCATGATGGGAACAACCATGATGTTCTGCGTCACGATGTCGTCCCGGCCGGCGGTGTCCTTCGGGTCCAATCCAAGGTAGTTCGCGAGTGCGTCGTCGATCAACGCAGGATTGGTGCGGCCGAACTTGCCATCCGGTCCTGGGTAGCGCACATTCCACGCAAACTGCTGCGCAGTGATCTCGATTGTCACGGCATCAGGCGGGGTGCCCGACATGAAGTAGTTGGCCCAAACCACGTTCCCCCGCACGCCGAGGCCGATGAAGATAACAGCCGTCGCGATGGTCCAGGCCGCTTCCAGCTTGGGGCTTTCATGCCAGTACGTGGCTCGTTCAGTGCCGCGGGCCCGATAGCGCCAGATGAAATATCCCAGGCCGATCTGGGCGAGAAAGAACACCACGCCGGCGATGATGAGAGTCATCGTCAACTGCCGGTCGATGAGCGCTCCTTCCATGGACGCCAGATCGGGAAGCCACCACACTCTTGCGACAAAGATCCCCACCGTGACGATGGCGACCAGCCAGAAAAACAATCCCAATAGCAGCGCCATGGCTCTCCACCCCTTACGGACCTATTCTTCAGCGCAACAATGAAGCACCAGTGCCGGCATCATCGGAAGCGAACTGGGCCGATATGCCTGGCCCACGCGATAGGCGAAGTCGGACGTCGTAGATCCCTTGGGGGGCACGGTGACCTGCCGTGTCTCGGCTCCAAACTGCTCGTGGACGGCTTCAATCTCATATTTGCCTGGGGGCAAGCCCTTTAATAGAAAGGCGCCATCCTGGCCGGAGACCGAATAGAAGGGATGACCCATCACGTGGATATAGGCTTTCATCCAGGGATGCTGGTTGCACTTGACCGGAATACTCGCCTCAGGCCGGGTGAAAGTCCTAACGATCGGGTCCGCCCCGGGGGGTTGCGACACGTTCCACTCGCGGTTCACCTTGGGCATGGGGTGGATGTTATGGGTAGTGTTGTCGCTAGTAACAACCCTAAGGTTCTGGCCGGCCTGCATCCCGAGCACGTGAGGCTCGTAGATGCATCCCTTCTGATCGAGCACAGCGGGCTGATCCGAGACCGCGAAGCTCTTGCCTTCGAGGCCGGATTTTACATATACGAAGACGTTCTTCAGCGTGCCGTTATCATTAACGACCACCGCATCCGGGAAAACTTTCCCCGAGTGCTTCGACGCGCAGAACGCATCGGCATCCATGGAAATGGCCGGAAACTTCGGCGCCTGTCCCTGAAAGGCGACCTTGCCGGTGATGGTGCCTTCATCGCCGGTGGGTTGGTATTCTTTGCCTTCAGCGGCCGTCTTCTCCTCGGTGACCTTGGCTGTCTCGTCAGTCTTACCGCAACCGAGGGTCATGGCCAGCAACACAACCACGGCTGCTTGTGCCGCGACGACTGTTTTCTTCGTCATATCTCTCCTCACCTACAGAACCTTCAGCGGGAACGCACCCCGCTCGATACCGTCTCCGATTGGCGGGTCGCCGCGGTCGGGGCTGTCGGAACCGCCCGCGTCAACCTGCGTTGCTCTTCCGGCGTGAGTTCGAACATATAGCGCAGCAGAAGCTGCACATGATCGCCGTTATATCCTTTGAAAACGTTCGGCGTCGGCCCAGCGAAAGTCCAGCGGTCGCCGTCGCGGTGGAACAAGCCCGACGGCATCGCCGTGCCCGGGCTGATCGCTTGAGGGTCGAGCATCCAGCGCGCCGTCCAGCTGGGCTTGAGCCGCTCCTTCGCCATAAGGAAATTGGGGGCCGTTGCATAGCGGTCATGGCGTTCATCGCCGGTAAGGTGGCACTTGAGGCAGGGCGCAGCCTGCGATGAGAACAGCGCGCGAGACATCAGACGCTCGCGCTCATCGAGCGGCTCGAGCTTAAGGGCGATGTATGGGTTGGGTTGTCCCGCGGCGGCCTCGAAGAACCGCACCAGAATGCGAACCTCATTCGGAGAGAAATTGAAAGTCGGCATTCTCGCGGCGAGATACGTCCGCACCCCGTTGCGGTGAACGTCCTCTTCGCTGAGCGCGGGGTTGGACAGGAACCGCGCCAGCCAGCCGGGGTTCGTTCGCGCCGCTTCCTGTAGCAGCGAGGGCGGCAGTTGTTCTTTCCAATCCGGATCCTGATAGCGGGGCAACGCGCTCAAGACCGACTTCTGGCCAACTTGGATGGTATGGCATCCCATGCAGTTGTATTTCTTGATCACCCACCAGCCTTCCTGAAGATCCCTTTGCTGATCGGTCGGTAGATATCGGAACTGGGCGGGGATGGCGCGAAACTCACCGCGGAACGGAGAGTCGACACTGCCCAGTAGGAACGTGGTTAGAGCGCGAGAGTCTGCCTGGGTTAGTTGAACGTTCGGCATTCGCAGCCGATCCTCCGGCGCCTTTTCCCGTCCCTGGTCGTAAACGGCCGGGTCGTTCAGCTTACGCTCGACAAAACCCCTGTGGCTATACCAGCCCTCTTTTCTGGCTTTGTGCTCCAGCAGACCGAAATCCAACTGCTCCATCGGCTTGCTACCCTCTCTCGTGAGTTCCGTGCCGATGCGCGGCGCTTCTTCCAGCGTCTTGATCTCGTGGCAACTCGCGCACCCGTACCGGCCCACCATCTGCTTTCCCCGGGCAGCCAGACTGGCATCCTCCATGTACGAGACGTCCGCGGGGTAAGCAGCGTACTCGTGCTTGAGGCCCATCAGATACGTCGCGATGTCCCGCGATTCCTCCGTCGAGAGCCGCAGGCTCGGCATCACGGTCATGTTCTGGATCTGCAACTCGGAACCGTCGTTGGGACAGCTGGAATGGTCCGGATCCGCGACAAACGGCAGGCCGTGGCGCGAGTAATCCTCGGGGCCGAGATCCCGTTTTTCGTGCGGGCAGTAGGGGCGCGTCCTCTCCCGGGGATTGTGCACCCACCGGACAATATAGTCGTAGTTAGCTTTCTCCCCCAGCCGCGACAGGTTGGCGGCGAACTCGCCGCCGATGCGTTGATCGCCCTCACCGATGGAGTGGCATGCGAGGCAGCCGCGCGTCTCAAACAGTTCCTTGCCCTTGGCGGCATCGCCCTTGGCTTGGGGCACGGGTAACGGCCCATCCAAGCCGGACTGCCAGATGAAGGCGGAAATCGCGCGGATCTCGTCATCCGTCAGCCGGAACTTCGGCATCTTCGTTCCAGGGCGAAACGCGTGAGGGTCTCTTAGCCAGACCGGAAGCCAGTTCCTGCGCAACTTGAGGCGGACGTCCTTGAGGTTGGGACCGATCTTCTTCAGATCCTGCATGAGGAATTTCGACTTCTGCTCGAGTTCGCCGATCATCGCATCGATGTTGCTCACGGTGACCCGCAGGTTCTCAGCTCTGGCAAAGTGCTTCTGGGCTTCCTCGTTCGAATTGGCCTGATCACCATTCTTGATTTCGCGGTCCATCTCCAGGCGTGATTCCTTTTGCCGCGTTTGTAGATTCTGAATCTCCTTGCGGACGTCGGCCACCCCGTCCGCGTCGCGATCGACTCCCTCGTACCTGTGGCAGCCGGCGCAACCCTTCAGTTCGTAAAGATCCCGGCCCCGAGTCAAAACCGGAGCATGCTCCAGCACCCTGTCCTTGAAGTGGCATTGCAGGCAGCCCGCTTCGGTGTTCTCCTTTGCGAATAGCGGCCACAGCCAATGTTCGTAGTTTCCATGCGCCTTACGCACGCTCGATACGGCCAGGCCGTTGCCGTTGTGGCAAGGGCTGCAGCCGAACCGGTTCGGATCGTGGATGGCCATCAGGTCCTTCACCGGGTGACTGACGAACAGGGGGTTGCCGCCCATGTCCGCCGCCGTCATGGTGACGGGTTCGCGTATTCCCAGATGGCAAGATTCGCACCGCTCCACCAGGCCGGCTTCCTCGATATGGATCTGCTTAATCTCCACCCTGAACTCGTTCATCTTCCGCAGCAAACCGTCAATCTGCTGCTGAGTGAGTCCCACGAGGCGCTCGCTCAGGTAATCGTTGCGCTTCCGGCGGAGCTCTCGCGACTCGCTGGTGACCTCGTTCTGCTGAGCGATGAGTTGGGCCTCACGGCTCTTGCATTCGGCGAAGCGGCGCTCGAGCTCTCCAAAAGTCAAGCTCGCGGGCACGATCAGGGCTTTGCCATCCTCGGGCGGTAGCGCCACGCGAAAGGGCCCCTTCTTGGCTTCCTCGATGTCGTGCCGGATCGAACGCTTGCCATTCGCGCTCGTGGCGTGTTCCAGTTCATATGTCAGAGCGGCAATCTTGGCGCGCGCATCCTGGAACGGCTCCTTGAGGATGGCCAGCCGATGCCTGATGCTGGTGAGTTGCCGATCGATTTCGCTCAGCCGCGGACCCGCGCTCCTCTCGGCCGCGGTGAGTTGCTCCTCGAGTTTTTGAAGTTCCGGCGATGCAAATGCTGCCTTCTCGGCGGCCAGTTGCCGTGGCCGCAGCTTTTTGAGGTATGACGTGTAAAGGCTGACGAACCGCCGCTGGTGATTCTTCCACGGGCGCCCTCCGTATAGTTCGGCATAGAGCGCCCAGCCCAGAGCCAGAAACATCACAAAGGCTGCTATCAGTAAGGGACCGCTGAGCGACTTATCGACGATCGGATCCGGCCCCGTGCTTTGCCGATCCGCGCCTGGATTGACGTCCCTCGCCATAAGTCACTCTAGCCGGAGGGTCAGATGTTGACCCACGGCGTGATCAAGACATACTTAATCCGAAAGAGCAGCCGCAATAACATCTTTGCCGGCAGGCCGGCGAGTATCGTGATGGCGAAAAACTGGAACGTCGCGTATTGCAGGAGGTTCGTGCGCTCATAGATCTTCTGGTTCAAACTGCCGCGTGTAACCAGCTTGTGACTTGCCCATCCCGCGACAGCATAAAACGCACCGACAGCGATGATGCCGAGAATAGCTTTGCCCCATGGCCCGGTTATTCCGAAAAGGTCGGGAAGATTACGGTTGGTTTCATAAACCACTCGTGTGTGGTCCCATGTTCTGCCGGGTGAAAACCACATCCAGCCCGGACCCCGGATAAATGTCCCGATGAAGATTAACGTGAGCCACATCAGGAAGCCAATCCCGAACGAGGCAAGCGCGACGGTTCGCTGCCGGATTGTGTAGTAGCCGACCCCGAGCGGATTGGCATCGATGTAGGGAAAGGCCATCAGGCCGATGATGATGAGGGTCGGCAACACCACACCGGCGAACCACGGGTCGAAGTAAACCAGCATCTCCTGAAGTCCCACGAAATACCAGGGAGCCTTTGAGGGGTTCATCGTGTGATTCGGGTTCGCGGGCTCCTCGAGGGGCGCGTCGAGCGTAATCGACCAAACCAGGAGGACGGCCGTGACAATCACGGCGGCCAGGAACTCGATGCGAAGAAGATACGGCCAGACCTGCACCTCCCGAGCCCATGCCGGTTGCCAGGGATGGACCTTGCGGTGATGGGTCGCGGCCATTTCCGGGTTAGCCTCGAGAGTGCCGATGAGCTGATCCGTCTTCCTTGCCTGTCGCAGCCCATACCATGCATAGAACGGCACCAGGACGGCCAACGCCACGATGGGCAGGTTGTCCGGAAGCGAAACGATGTGCCAAAGTTGCGCCCAATCCATACAGGCCCTTCCCGCTCCTCTCTACTTAGGTGGCGGCGGTTTTATCTCCGACTCCAGCATCACCGGAGCCGGACCGGATATCCCGCCGTCTTTCCGAACACGCCAGAAGTGCACGCCCATGAAAACCGCGGCAATGAGCGGGATGGCGATGCAGTGCCAGATATAAGCCCGCAGCAGAGCGTTGGCGTCCACGATCGAACCTCCCAGCAGCGCGAAGCGCACGTCGTTGAACGGCGTCATGCCCAATTGCGGTCCAAGGGGGCCCTCGCTACCGAGCAAAGGCGTGGCCCGGGCCATGTTGGTCCCTACCGTGACCGCCCAGAAGCCCAGTTGATCATCGGGCAGCAGGTAGCCCGTGAACGACAGCAGCAACGTGAGCACGAGCAGGATTACACCGACGCACCAGTTGAACTCGCGCGGCCGCTTGTACGAGCCTGTCAAGACCACACGGAACATGTGTAGCCACAGCGTGATGATCATGAGGTGAGCCGCCCACCGGTGCATATTGCGCAGCAACCTCCCGAACGGAACATCATGCTCCAGGAAGAGGATGTCGCGGAACGCTTGCAGTTTCGTCGGGTGATAATAGAACATCAACAGCACGCCGGTAACTGTCAGGACCAGAAACAGATAAAAGGTGATGCCCCCCATGCCCCACGTGTAACTGTACCGGACTGCATCGCGGTTGATTCTGGCGGGATGCAGGTGAAGGAAGACATTCGACAGGACACCCAGCGCACGCGTACGCGGATCGGTGCGCTCATGCTTGACGCGGAACACCGACTTCCACAACTGGGTCTTCTGTGGTTCCTTAAGATCCTGCCGGAGTTCCTTGACTTCCTCGCGCGCTCTCGCCAGCAGGCCCCCGCCGGCCTTCTGTTCATTGTTTGGATCCGGTTCCATACGGCTTATCCCCCAATCCAGCACCCCGCGCGTGCGGCTTATCGGGCGGCGGCTACGACATGGCGAGGTACGAGTTCGGGTCTGTATCGAATTCGCATTTTCCGCCCGCCGGGCACTGGTAAAGCCGGCTCGTGTCTACCACGATCTGGCCTTCAGCATCCAACTCCACCTCGGCGCGATCCATCGGGCGTGGCGCCGGCCCCTCGAAGTTTCTTCCCTCCATGTCATACCCGCTCCCGTGACAAGGGCACTTGAACTTGTTTTCTGTTTCGATCCAATTCGGTGTGCATCCCAAATGAGTACATTTCGCTACGATGACGAACAGTTTGTCAGGCAACCGCACAACCCAGATGCGGTGGGACTGCTTGAACCGCTCGTCTACCCCCAGTCCGAAATCGGAAGGAGAACCGATTCGGAATTTCAAACTCGGCTCGAACAGTGTCCGCGGGAAGAAGAAGCGGAGAAACATGAGCAGGTTCGTGACGAGGAACCCCCCGGTAGCGACCCAGATCAGGCGCCTACGCATCCGCAAGTGCTCGAGTTCCGGACTAGACTTGCCACTCGCATCGACGGCTGGTTTGCCTGTCGGCTTGGCGCCCTGGGCCGGCTTGGGCGTCACGGCGCCCACGGTGGACGGTTGCGTATCCATGGCCCTGTGAAGACCTTCCGAATGCTTGGTGGGCTGTGTAACCCCTCTGCCCTCTTGGCGACCGATTATAGGGGAGTGGATACTACTTGTCAAAGACGTGAGTGCTGATCATTACGGCACACCAGTAACTAAAAACACACTTCCCGCTGTGGAGGGACTTAGTACTCGACCTCTGCCATACCGGCGGCGGACTGATCGTCTTTGAGGCGTCTGATACTTGTCCTCAGCCAGTTCTTTACTTCTTCTTCGAGGCGTTCACGGTCGCGCAACGGTTCAAGAGACGCAACCGTATCCCCTGCATCGTTCAAAGGAATGAAATGGCACGGAAGCCCCTCAGTCCTATGTTGCTCGGGCACGGCATCCAGCAAAATACAATCATCGTGACACTCAGGTTTGTGACCGGGCACCAGCCAGTGGTTGATGCATGCGATCCCGTGATAAAAGATTGGTTTATCGTCTTGTCCCGGCTCGCCGGCCGCACGTTCGTAACCGCCGCCTTCAATCAGATCGAGTTCGGCTTCCAGCAGCCGGATAAGATCTTCCCTCTTGGTCGCCATAGACTTCCCTCCATACGTTACTCACTAAGATTAAGGTCCCTCGCCTTCTCCTGGATCGCGGCGAAGAGTTGTCCCCGCTGCTCGCCAGTCGCCTGCCTGTATGCTGTAATCAGTTCCTTGAGCGATGCCAGGTCTTTATATAATCCGGCGCTTTCTATCGGTGGCGTCAGATATGAGATTAGTTCGGCGTAGGAACGCCTCTTGGCTATCGTCCCTTCCGAAGGATTGTTGACGCTATAAATGTAGATATTTGGGAACGAGCCGATCAGACGGTCGGGCCAGCAACTGGCGGAAAGCCCCACCTGTTTTCCCGGCATGAACTCGAGCGCCCCATGCGTCCCGAGGTGAACCAGAGCGTCGGCGCGGAACACATGTTCCAGGTACGTGTAAAGAGCCATGAACCCGTGATGGGGTGTTCCGCCCTTGGCCATCAGCAGGCGCATCGGGTCACCTTCGTACCCGAAGGTGGGTTGAACCGCAACGACAATATTGCCCAGTTGGATGCCGTGGATGAGGAGATCGGGTCCCTGAGTATTGATATGACCCGGCGCCGGGCCCCACTCCGCTTCGATCTCTGCCACGTAAGGACACAACCGGTAGTAATCGTCGGCGGAGAGACGGTAAGCGACGCTGGCAAGATGATCGCCGCCGAGTAACATCTCGCGCAGTATGTCGGGCGTATCCGGCACCGCAACCGTGTACCTGTCGCGCTCGAGTCGGCGGAGAATTTCCCGCAGGCTGGGGAAGACATCCATATCGGCTGCCGTCCCAAGGTTGCCCTTATTCGGCGGGAAGCAGTAGATCACGATCGCCAGGCGAACATCCGGCCGCCGCAAACGCCGCAAGTGATCCCATCGCGCCAGACGGGTGGCGATCCGGTCGCAGCGGTCCTGAAGCGGCTCCGGCTGGTCTTTTCCACTCGGAATGCCCCCGTATACGAACGGTTCGGTCGCGCCATCGATCTCGGGTATCGCCACCTGCATCGCGGTCTGGACGGCATTGAGTCCGATCTGGCTTTCGGCCCAGTCCTCGGTCATTTGCATTTCCAGGCTCACCGCCGATCGAAATGGCCGGTTCAGACCCTTGAGGTAGTTGACGGCCGCTTCACTGTCGTTCATCGCCGGTCCACCGACGAAGCTGAACCCCGCCAGCGAGAGGATCTGGCCGATGCGGGGCGCCCCGCCCGCGGGTTCGGTGAAGAACTGCTTGCAGGCTTCGCGATTGTCCATGAAGGTGGAAAGGACCGCAAGAACCGGGAGCCCTTCGGATTCGAGCGCCCTGAGCAGGCCGTCACAATGGCCGTGCGCGCCGCTGACTACGTGCGGCCTCATGAGCAGCAACCCGACTGTTCGCTCAGGGTCCAGCGGCATTCGGCGTTCATACCACTTACCGTACCCCTCATATGAGGAAAAGAGCGCCGGGGCGTCGGGGTGATAAATCCCCGTTACCTGCTTGCTCTCGGGTGCGGCCGGTTCGAGGCTCTCGCAGCCGGGTACCTGGTGCTTTAGGGCGTAGAGGACCATGGAACGGATGTTGGCGGGTGTGGGCTGCAGAAAGTAACAGTAGAGGGTCAGGTACTGCTTTACTTCCTTTAGCGCGCCTGCGGAAGGGATGAACCGCAGCAAGGTGGGAACCTTTTTGACGAACTCCAGGTACTCGTCCGGCCGGCGTGACCTTGCATCGCGCCGATGCAACAGGGCGTAGTCGGCCACCCACGAACCCAGTTTCCGGGCCACGCGTGTGCCCAGATCCGGGTTCGCCGTCGTCCGTCGGGTATCGAACAACGAGAAGAGTTCGCGCTCGCCTAAGCACGTCCGCCGCATGAGTTCCCGTAGGGAATTCATGACGATGACGGCACGATGGCGCGAGCGAAACCGATCCAGGGCCGCAGTGATGCGCGCGGCGTTTTCCGAATCCGTGACGTGGAGCAGGAAAACGAGCTCCGCGCCTGCAAGGTCTGACTCTGCCCGCGACCACTGTTCACTGCTGAACGGGAGGGTGCAATTGTGGGCGGCAATGGAGAGGTCGAGGCGATAACGCTCGTTAATCTCGTGCTCGGCCCGGCGCAGCGGCGCGAGCAGGCTCGACCCGATGTAAAGCACGACGACTTTCATCCGCTGACGCCCTCTAATTGGTCCTCCAACCCGGCTACTGTGTCTCGCAGACGTTCCGTCACGGCGGCATCGGCGGACCACAATCCCCTTCCAGCGGCCTCGAGCAGCCGCATCGCGAGGCTGCGCGTCGCATGTGTATTCAACGAGCACAGGCGTCCAAGCATGGATTCGTCTAGAACATAGGTGCTGGCGATTTCGTCGTAAACCCAGTCCTCGACGGCTCCGGCCGTGGCGCTCCACCCAAAGGTGTTCGTGACATGGTGCTCAATCTCCGCCACACCGCTGAAGCCGTGCTTGAGCATACCCTCGTACCACTTCGGGTTGAGGGTTTTGGTGCGCGTCTCCAATCGGACGGTCTCTTTTAACGACCGCACTTTCCCGAGCGGCGCCAGCGCGTCGGACAGGTAAACCCCCGGGCGCGTGCCGGTCCGTTTCTCGACTGCCTGGCTTAGGCCGCCCAGGTACTCGAAATAGTGATCGACATCGGTGATCCCGACCTCGGCGCTGTCGATGTTCTGATAAGTCACCTCCACTCGCGCAAGCGCCCGCTCCATCAACTCGCGTCCCTCGCGTCCATCGAGACCGCGGCCGTAAGCAAAGCACTTCCTGGTGGCGAACAGATCGCCAATTTCGTCGGCCCGCTCCCACTGGCTGTCGGTCACCATGAAATTTACATTCGTGCCGTAGTTCCCGGCGGCGTTCGAGAAGACGCGAATCACGGCATCTTCGAACGGGATTCCAGCCGCCACCTCCTCTTTGTTGTGCTTCCTGAGGAAGTTCATGTCCGGCGGCTCGTCAAGCGCCGCTGCATTCCGCACTGCCTTATGCAGGAGCTCCATGGTCGCGCCGAAAAGATCGCGGAATATCCCAGACACCGTCATGAGCACGTCAATGCGCGGCCGGCCCAAGCGCTCAAGAGGAACAAGTTCGACTTCGGCCACGCGATTCATGGCGTCACGACGCGGCTGCACGCCCATCAGCCAGAGTGCTTGAGCGACGCCCTCGCCGTGCGTTTTGATGTTGTCCATTCCCCATAGCACCATTCCGATGGTTTCCGGATAACGGCCTCGTTCCTGAAGGCACCGTTGCAATAGGGCGTCGACGACGTGTTCGGATTTCCGGAAGGCGACCGGCGAGGGGATGCCGTAAGGATTCACCGCGTGGGTGTTTCTTCCGGTGGGGAGGATGTTCGGGTTTTGGATGATATCCGCTCCAGGACCAGGCTCGATGTAGTCGCCCTGCAGCGCACGTACCAGCGCGTCGAGCTCATGGTTGACGCCGAGCAGTTCCCGCACACGACCAATCAGCGCGAGGACTGGGAGCGACTCCTGCGGAGGCACCGATGCTTCCCTTGCCAGATAATCGACCGTTGCGGCGTTTCCCGATTTCAGGAATTCGGCAATCGCGCCGCGGACGATACCTTCAACGTGCTCCCTCTGCGCGAGTGACTCCTCGGACGACGCGCTTTCTTTCAGCAGCACGCGGTACGGAGGAAGCCCCAAACCGGCGGCAATCAGGTCGGGCAGCGAGCGCACATGGACCTCCGGTCGATCGAAAGACGCCACCATGCGCAGCACGTCAGCGAGCTGGCGATCGCTCGGAAGGCGGCCGAACACGTGCATGCCAGTAGGGATCAGCCGCTGCTCGATCTCGAGCAACCGCTCATACAACCGGAGCACTATCCGATCGCGTTCCTCTGGTGGGGCACTCATGCTCCACCGTGGCGCACGGTTTCGGCCATTGCAGTCACCATGTCACAAAGCGCGCCTGCCTGCCGGCGCGGAAGATGGAAATGCCGCCCGCCGAGCAGTTCTGCGAGCCTCTCGGTCTGGCCGGTCGAGACCACGGCGTGCGTTGTGTCGATGATCAGGCACGTGACGCGCTCATGCTGAAGAGCCGCGCTCACAATCCGGAGTTCGTGCCAGATCTGCCCTGTACCGCTTCCCTGCGCGACGTTGGCGCGGCCGTCTGTAAACAGAACAAGCAACTTCCGCCGGTTCTGGCTGTATTGGTCGCGCCTGGCCAGGTCGAGCGCAGCCTGGAGGCCCGCCGCCAGCGGCGTGCCACCCCCCACGGGCAGAATTTCGAGAGCGCGCGTGGCCAACTCCACGCTCCGGCTCGGCGGGAGCAAGACGTCGGCGCTTTCCCCGCGAAAGGCGATGAGTGCGACTTTGTCCCGGTGCAGATAGGCTTTTTGCAGCAGATGTATCAGGGCCCCTTTGGCCTGGCTCATCCGATTCAAAGCCATGCTGCCGCTTGCGTCAACGACGAAGATGATCAGTATGCCGGCTTTTTGCTTGAATTGTTTAAACCGAAGATCGCTCGGGGCCAATTTGAGCGGCTGCGGCTGGCCATCCGGCGCCGGCCGGCGCAGCATTTGAAATGGAGCAGCGGCACGCAACGTCGCGTCGATCGCGATCTTTCCGGCCGTGGGTTTGCGGGCGACCGCACGCACGTAGCGGCCCCGGTTGCCTGCCGTCGTATCCGCCGGGCTTCTTCCGCGCCGTACGTCTGCGTTCTTTCGCAAATTCTCGCGCGAAAGGGCAAGTAGAGCCTCCGGCACGCTGCCCTCCGCGGGCTGGACGGGAACGTTTTCGACGTCGTTCGCGCGCCGGGGCGCAGGCTGCGATGACTGCTGCTCGGGCTGGACATCCAGGCGGTCCTCTTGAGAGATCGCCGCACGGGGAATTATGACGAGCCGCATAGCGACCTCGAGATCTTCTTCCTGAAGCCTGGCGTGTCCCATCAGGGCCGCGCGGGCACGGGCCGCCTGGACGGCGAAGAGATCGGCCCGATGTCCTTGCACGCCAAGGCGCAGCGAGGCCAGGCTCAGCCGGTGCCGGTCCTCCGCAGCGACAGCCACCTTTGGCAGGCGGCGTCGGGCCTCGGCAATGCGCGTTCGTACCAATGCCATTTCCGGGGCGTATTGCAGTATGAAACCGTGTGGATCCCGGTCGAACGCGACGAAGCGGCTCAGGAGCTCGATATGTTCCTCACGCGACAGCGGTTCGGGTTCCCTTGCGTGCAGGCCCACCAAATCAACCAGAGAAGCCCCCATCTCCCCCTCTTCCGGATCGTATGTGCCAATCAGGATGAAGTCCGACGGGAACTCCAGGCTGAAGCCTTCACGTTCCAGACGGACCACGCCTGCGGTGAGTGCACCGTCAAGATGACAGATGAACGCGCGATCCAGCAGGTTAATACCATCCACGTGCAGAATGCCTGTGTCAGCACGAGCGAGAATGCCACCGGCGACGTGGCGTCTGCCCGTGAGAAGCGTCCGTCGCAGGTCTACGCCGCCCAGGAGCAAGTCCTCTGTCACGCCTAGCGGCAATTCGACGAACGGTGGCCGTTCACCTGGAAACAGAGACGGGAATGCGCGGCCAAGCAGGCTCTTCGCCGTGCCTGGACCAGAGGCGACAAGAACGCCACGGAGGCCCGGGTCGACAGCCAGAAGCAGGAGCGCCTCTTTCACTCTCTGCATGCCGGCCACGGCGGCAAAAGGAAAGGCCGATGTCGGCGATAAAGGTTCCACAGCTTCGCCCGTTCTACGCATGTCCGGCCGTGTTCGTCTTCAGTTCCGCCCGTGGGAACACTTTATCGAGGACCTGGGTGATACGTATGCCGGCGTCCACTTCCCCGCCTGCGCCTCGCCGCAGCCGGTGCCGCAGTGCCAGGATTGCCACTCGCCGGACGTCCTCGCTTGTGGCGGATTGCCGGCCCTCGAACGCTGCCAGCGCTTTCGCGGAGCGCATGAGAGTCAATTCGCCGCGATGGCTTTCGACGTCGAGCATCAGGCAGACTTCTCCCACTCGCGCCAGCAAAGCATCGTCCACGGTGGCTACGGCGATAAGCTTTCTGGCGCGGGCGAGCCGGCGCCGGAGGCTTGCCTGCCCGGGTTCGATCTCCGCAAGGAAGGCCAACGGGTCGCGTTCGAACCGCTCGCGCCGCCGAACGATCTGCACGCGGGCGTCAATGTCAGTAATCGTGACGATCTTCGCGTGAAGACCGAACCTGTCAAGCAGTTGCGGCCTGAGGTCGCCTTCCTCCGGATTGCCCGAGCCCACCAGTACGAAGCGGGCTGGGTGGCTGACACTGATGCCCTCGCGTTCGACAATGTTGCGGCCGCTTGCAGCCACGTCCAAGAGTAGGTCCACAAGGTGGTCCTCAAGCAGGTTCACCTCGTCAATGTAAAGGAAGCCACGGTTGGCGCGTGCCAGCAGCCCCGGTTCGAAAGCGACGGTTCCCGCGCACAATGCGCGCTCGATATCGAACGACCCGCAGACGCGGTCTTCGGTCGCTCCGAGCGGCAACTCGACGATGGGTATGGGGGAACGCTCGGCCGACAGCCGGCGTCGTCCATCCCGGCGTATGAGACAGGCATCGCAGCCTTCTGTATCGCAAACCGGATCGCAGCCGTAGATGCAACCCTTCACCTTGGCGATGGGCGGCAAGATATCGGCCAGCGCGCGAACTGCGGTTGACTTTCCCGTACCACGATGCCCCATAATCAGCGCGCCACCGATCCGGGGCTCAATTGCATTGAGAATCAGCGCAAGCTTCATCTCCTCCTGCCCGACGATAGCGGCGAATGGGTAGACCGGGGGCCGGGCTGCGGCAGTGTGATTACTCACTTCCGTAGTTCTCGTATGTATACGGACGCCAGAGACGACGCGTTCGGGCCCACCCCAGGGCGAGCTGCCAAACCGAAAGCGGGATGGCGTGCAGAGTGCGAAGAGACACTCTCATCTTCCCCCTCCTGGCGCAAAGCGCCTCCTGTCCGGGATTTTACACGAAAATTGCGCCTCTGGGCAGTGTTGTCCGCCCGAGGGTCAAGTGATTCCTTCGTGCGCTGCTGTTCAAAAAGGATCAGCCTGACCGACCGCCAGCGCATTCGCGATGCCTACCGCTTGTAGTACTGGGCGTTGATCTCCGTAAAACTCGACCATTTCTCCGGCAGATCATCGAGGGTGAAAATGGCCGACACCGGGCAAACCGGCACGCAGGCTCCGCAGTCAATGCATTCGACCGGGTCGATATAAAGCTGCGTCACACTCTCGAACTCGGCTTCGTTCTTCCTCGGATGAATGCAATCGACGGGGCAAGCATCCACACAAGCGGTGTCCTTCGTTCCTATGCACGGCTCGGCGATCACATACGCCATTCGTTACCTCCTCCTTCAGGTCCAATTAGGCCCAAGCGCTGGTTGCGGCAGAGTTCAGTCCATTTCGAGCCCGCTGGTACGGGAAAAGATCTCGCCGGGCGCCTGTGAATTAACACACCGTTCAGCGTCGGGTAGTCATTCGCGAGATCTCTCATCGGTTCAACGGTACGCCTTAGACGATCCATTGTCAATATAGGTGTTTCGTAAGTTTTAAAATTGCCAATGCGCTCAAATCGGCCTACAATGATGGAGAAGTGGCAGGGCCAATTGAACTCGAACAGAGTACCAGGGCAGAAATCCTGCGCCTGCTGAAGGCCCGCGGCGACTCGGAAGCCAAGATGATCGCGCAATGCTTCAGCCTTACGACGATGGCCGTGCGCCGGCACCTTTTGAAGCTGCACGGCGATGGCTTCATTCACGCGAAGATTGAGCGGCGAGCCATAGGCCGTCCTACCACGCTGTACTCGCTCACTGCCTTGGGGGATGCTCAATTCTCCAGAGACTACGCGGGACTGGCCTCCGAACTCCTGTCAAGTCTCGAACTCCTGGATGGCAAGGCCAAGATCGAGGCGGTTTTCCGGAAGCGACGCTCGACTCTGGTTGGCTGTTACCGGCCCCGGGTGTACGGACAGAAGCTGGAAACACGCGTGCGAGAGACCGCGGGCGTTCTAACCGAACGCGGCTACATGGCGGAGGTGCGGGCCTCGGGGGTCGGCAAGTTTTTGCTGATCGAGCATAACTGCGCCATTCGCGACGTAGCTAGGTGCTTTCCGGTCGCGTGCCAGGAGGAGTTGTGTCTCATCCGCGATCTCGCTGGCGGTAACGTCACACGGGTCAGCCACCTGCTTGCTGGCGACCGAAACTGCTCCTACGTGATTGAGGAGGGCGGCGGAGGAACACGGCAGAACAGCGCCTCTCGCAGCGTGAGGCGGGGAGATCGCGACGTGAGGGACTGAGATGGTGAAGATGCTCCGTACGGTTTTCCTGGTTGATCTGGTGCAGGGCCTCTGGGTGACCTTCCGCAACCAGCATCCGCGAAAGATAGTGACCGAGCAGTATCCGGCGGAGCGGCCGAAGGTCGCGGAGCGCTATCGCGGCGCGCCGCGGCTGAACGTGAACCCGGAGAATAACCAGACCCTGTGCATCGCGTGCAACCTGTGCGCTCTCGCCTGCCCCGAGCAGTTGATCGTAGTGGGCAGCGAGCGCAACGAGGCGACGCGCCGTAAGGAACTGACGACGTTCACGTACGACACCTCGCGTTGCATGTTCTGCGGGTTATGCGAGGACGCCTGTCCGGTGGACGCGCTGGAACTGACGCAGGATTTCGAGTTGGCCACGTACACGCGCGAAGGCCAGATCTGGGACCGCCAGATGCTGGAAGAAGGCCCGCGGCCCACGCGATACAAGTACTGACCGTCCTGCACTCGCTGTTCGGGTCGCGAGAGCAGGCGTCCGCTGTCGCACGGGGGCGGTAAACCAGCCGTCGCGCATTTGCTTTCGGAACGCGCCGGCACACGGCAGTGCGCAATCTCAGTCGGTGCCTGAGGTTGTTGCCCGGCCGATATCCGCCAAGTCGTTGCGGTTCTGTCAATTCGGCGGAAACGCCGAATCCTGGAGCCAAAGATCAATCCCTGTTCACTTCCGATGTTCTCGTCAATGCACAGGATCAGAAATTTGGGCTGCTGACTACGTGGGATCTCTTCCGGCTGACGCGAAATTTCCTTCGGCTCGGTTGGAAGTCTGCCGATTTGAAGCCGCTCTTCTACAAGCCGGGGAGAATCGAACCCATTCCAGAGCATTACGAATTTGTAGGTGCTGTTGAGCGTTTTAGCGAGAAGTCGAGCGTCGTAGCCGGAGTGGGGGGCGGTGGGGTTGCCAAACGCGCAGAATCCCGACTACCGCACCCCGTATACCATGCAGTACAACTTCACCATCGAGCGGCAGCAGTGGAATACGGGCTTCCGCGCGTCATACATTGGCACTGCGATGCGGAAAGGCGCATGGCAGTACAGCTACAACTCCCCTGTCCCGGACGCCCGGCCTTTCATCGAGAAGCCCCGGCCGTATCCGAATTTCCCGGAGATCTATTACGTGACGAACGGAGCGGGACACCAGTATAACGGCCTGACAGTGGAGGCCCAGCGGCACCTTTCCGGCTCCCTCTATCTGCAGGGCTCCTGGACGTGGGCGCGCGACCGCTACGACCTGGACTACAACTGGGACTTCGATACCTGGATGTTTACCCCCGAGAATCCATTTGAGCTGTCGAAACGGAGATGGAATGGGGCCTGCCGGACTGGTCCTACGGCTATCTGCTCGACCGCATCAACGAGGTCGAACGTGAGCACGGCTGGACGCGAACGGCGATTTACCCCTACCTTGATGCCGACGGCCAGCTCTCCTACGTGAAGGCCCGCTTCATCGATAACCAGAACCATAAGACGTTTCGCCAGTGGGCGATTTCGGCGAAGCGGGGTTGGGTTGCCTGCCGGAAGGCCGGCAAGGAGCCGCTTCTATATCGAAGGAACACACTGGATCGCGCCGACGAGATCGTCGTCGTGAACGGTGAGCGAACGGCGGGGTAGCCCGCTCGACGGCGGAGCCGAGATTCATCCAAGCATCATTCCCCCAATACGAACGAGAGGCTCGCGGGTGATTCTGACCACTTCCCCCGCTGCAACTTCCTCTTATTGCAGGGCCTCCAGGCCGGGCCCGAAAAGGCCCTAAAAGGCCTTTTCTGAAAGCAGCAGCCATAGCTCCGAACCGGACGCGTGTGGCAGCCTCGAGCTAGTGACGGAGCCATCCGGAGCTTCACGGACTTCCTCTTATTGTTTTGTACGTGGCAGGGGTTGATTCAAAAGTAGGGACTAAAAGCATCATCCCCCCAATACAAAAATGAGGACAACCTGATTCGTTAGGTGGGCCTCCGGGTACAGGAGAATTCCCCCCGCGCCCCAGCCTGCTCCTGACAAACCCGCACCTGCGAACGTCGCGAGCTCCGTAAGTTCCAGGAGCTACGACCGAGTCTGCTGAGGACTGGCTGCCAGCGCGGAACCTCGTGCGCTGACTCGACATGGATCAGCACTGTTGCGATCTCTCGAGTTAACGGCCCAGGTTCCCGCAAACACCGCAAGTCCGCCTTGCTCGCGGCGTACAGGCTGAACGCGGGTACTCCCTTAACCGAGACCATCGATGCGTTAATCGAGATGGCGGAGCCGTGGGACATGAGCGGAAGCGTACAGGCCACGCCGATCAAGGTTCTGCTCAGCGAGACGAAATTGGCGATGTACGGCGGATTTGCCACACGTATGCGCGGGTCGTGCCTGTACGGGCGCGGACCGGCGCGGGGGCAGAAAGGCGAGGAGCGGAACCAATGAACACGGTACCCGACATGCCGGAGTTTCGCGTCCCGGAGGATCTCTCTGCGCTTCACCAGTGGGTGGTATGGCGATACGAAAGCCGAGACGGCAAGCAAACCAAGGTGCCCTGCCAGCCGAGCGGGCACCTGGCCAGCAGCACAGACCCCCAGACATGGACTTCCTACGACGTGGCGCTGGCTGCGTGGCGTGGGAATAGGCGGCGTTTTGCCGGCATCGGATTTGTCTTCTCCTCGGAGGATTCCTACGTTGGTATCGACTTGGACGACTGCCTAGAAGGGGGGCAGTTGAAGCCCTGGGCCCAGTCGATTGTCCAAAAGCTGGCCGACACCTACATGGAGATTTCCCCGTCAGGCAACGGTATTAAGATCTGGGCCAAGGCGAGACTTGCCGGGCCCGGCAAGAAGGCGCCTCACCATGACGGCGCAATTGAGATCTATGACCGCGGGCGCTACTTCTCTGTGACGGGTCGCGTGTTTAACGGCGCCCCCATGCAGGTGAAGAATCACCAGGCCGATGTCAACAGACTATACGCGCTGCTCACGGGCGGTACCGCTGGCAAGACCAAGTCCGACATCTCCGACACCGCAACGGTATTCGAGGGCAGCCGGCACAGCTATCTTGCCTCCATCGCGGCGCAGTTCGGCGCACGAGGCATGGCATTCGAGGAAGTCTTTGCAGCAACTCAGGCAGTAAATCAGAGCCGGTGCAAGCCGCCGAAACCGGACAAGGAAGTTCGGGACATCTGCCAATGGGTCTGGAAGCGCGAGCGGTGTAAACAGGTTGTGCAGATGCGGGGAGGTGATGGTGCTGGCCCGGTTTCGCCGGCGGGCCCCGGCGATCCACCCCGGTCCGGCACAGGGAAAACGCATACAGCCGAACTGGCGGACGAGATCACCCGTCAAGCCTCGTTCGCGCGGGATGCCGGAGGTCGACTGTACGTGTTCAAGGATGGCGTCTACAATCCATCCGGCGAATTGTTCGTGCAGCAGCGGGTGAAAGGAATTATGAACCGTTGGGGTAACGAGGCGAAATGGACTTCGCGGAAAGCCAAAGAGGTCTGCGAGTACATCCGCGTGGATGCACCTGCACTTTGGGATGCTCCGCCCAAAGATGTTGTTAACCTCCAGAACGGCTTGCTGCAGGTACATACCCGTGAACTGATACCGCACTCGCCGAAATTTCTGTCTCCAGTGCAAGTGCCGATCCGGTTCGATCCCGCCGCGAAGTGCCCCGCCTTGGACCAGTTCATTGCAGAAGTATTTCCGGGAGATTCAGAGGCGATCGCATGGGAATTGGCGGCCTGGCTTATCACTCCGGACACCTCGATTCAAAAAGCCGTCCTTCTGACCGGTGAAGGCGCCAACGGGAAGTCGACTTATTTGCGCGCACTGGTCGCCTTTGTGGGAAAGCACAACACGTCGGCGGTGAGCCTGCACCGCCTGGAACAGGATAAGTTCGCGGTGGCGCGGCTAGTAGGAAAGCTTGCCAATATCTGCCCGGATTTGCCCAGCGCGCACCTGGCCAGCACCTCGATGTTCAAGGCGATAACCGGCGGGGACGTGTTGCACGGGGAATACAAATACCTGGACAGCTTCGAATTTGTGCCCTACGCCAAGCTCGTCTTTTCGGCCAATCAGCCGCCGCGGAGCGACGACCCGACGCACGGGTTTTTCCGGCGGTGGCTCGTCGTCCCGTTCATGCGGACATTCGACGAAGGCACAAGCGGCACCCTACCGCGGGAAGTGTTGGACGCCCGGCTTTCCGAGCCAGCCGAATTGAGCGGCGTACTGGTCAAAGCCCTGTATGCCCTCGAAGCCATCCGCAAGCGCGGTGGTTTCACCGAGAGCGAATCCATGAAGCGCGCGTGGTCGGAGTTCCGCACCGCCACAGATCCGCTCTCGGTATGGCTCGACTGCAACACGGTCGACGTGCCGACAGCCATAGTCGCGAAATCCGATTTAATGGCTGCTTTCAATAGGCACTGTACCGACACGGGCCGGCCCCCGCTCACGAAATCTGCCTTCGGCTTGGCATTGGAACGCGCGCGGCCCGCAATACATGAGGGTCAACGGACCATACACGGTAGATTGCAGTGGGTTTACCTGGGACTCGGGTTGCGGATCGAGCCCGTGACGGAGCCATCCGGAGCTTAATGGGCTTCACGCACTTCACGCCACCGGCAGTGTGCCGCGATCATTCTAAAAAACTTGGCCCGGTAAGACCCATTCGGTCAGCACTAAACGGCTGCATTCGGGAAATCAGAATCGACTCACAGGGGGCGAAATGACTACAGCAATTGATGAGCGCGGGCAGCAAGGGTTTCCGGACAAACGGCCCGACGCTGGGAGCCGCTGGTTCCGAATCGAGCGAAAACCATGCTGGACATGACAAAGACTAATTTGGAGCCCTTGGTCGATGCGGTTGCGGAGCGCCTGGCGGGTCGCCTGCGCCCCCTGTTGGTCGCCGCCAGATCGGTGCCGAAGCGCCTCCTCAGCGTCGAGGAAGCGGCGGTGTACCTCGGACGCAGCAAAAGCGCCATTCATGCGCTCGTTGAACACGGCAAGATTCCGGTTGTGCGCATAGACCGGCGCCGGTTCTTCGACCTCCCCGATCTCGACCGGTGGATCGAGAAACATAAGCGCCAAACGAGGTAACGTGTCGTCATGCTGAAGAACCTGGGACGAATCTACAGGCCGGTAATCAAAAGGCCGGATGGCACGGTGAAGGAGACCTCCATCTGGTGGCTGGACTACCACGTACATGGGACGCGCTACCGCGAGTCGAGCAAGAGTGCCGTTTATGAAGAAGCGGAGCAGCTCTTATTAGCGCGTAGGCTGGGTACCCGCGCGGGAGTGCCTGCGGTTGTGGAGAGCATGGAGGTCACGGTCGCGGAACTCTTGGACGACGTGCTGTTGAACTACGAAATCAACAATAAGTCGCTCGCCTGGGCCCGCATCGTGGATCGGCACTTGCGTCCGTTCTTCGGTCCCATAAATGCCGGACGCGTCTCGAGCGCGGACCTGAATCGCTACATCGCCCAGCGGCGGCGGGAGGGTGTTAAGAACGCCACCATCAATCGCGAATTCACGCTGTTGCGGCGTGCCTTCAATATGGCGCTGAAGAGCACGCCACCCAGGATTGCGAGTGGCATTCAGATCCCTAAGCTGGCCGAGAATGGCGTGCGCAAGGGCTTCCTGACCCATGATATGTTCCTGGCGATGCGGGCGGGGTTGCCGGCCTACATGCAGCCGGTGATCACCTTCGCTTATTACACCGGCTGCCGCAAAGGCGAAATTCTCGGGTTGCGATGGTCGCAGGTGGACGTGGAGGCTGGAGAGGCGCGGCTGGAGGCGGGCGAAACGAAGAACGGGGAGGGGCGGATCCTGCCGCTGTCCCGCGAACTGCTCGAGATTCTTATCGAGCAGAAGCGCGTGCGGGATCAGCGTTGGTCAGGGTGCCAGTGGGTGTTCTGCCGGCGGGGAGAGCGTATCAGGGACTTTCGGGGTGTATGGAAGGCTGCCGCGAAGGCCTGCGGTCTGGTCGATGAGCGGGGACAGCCGAGCCGGTTATTTCACGACCTGCGGCGCAAGGGCATCCGTAACCTGGTGCGCAGCGGCGTACCGGAGCGGGTGGCCATGATGATTTCCGGCCACCGCAGCCGGTCCGTGTTCGACCGCTACAATATCGTCTCGACCGACGACCTGCACCAGGCCATGAGCAAAGTCGAAGC
>DATMYF010000170.1:0-4094 GCA_035561075.1 Bryobacteraceae bacterium | reverse complement strand
CGCCCCAGCGTGTATAACGAATTTCCGGCGTGATATTGACCGGACCCAGCTTGAGGCGGAGTCCAGCCCCTGCCACAAATCCAACAGTGTTCGGTGACGTGGCCCCGTTGAACAGAAAGCCGGGGACCGAGCCGAAATTGCTGACGTGGCGGACAGTCGCACCCGCGCCGAAAACGGGCGCAACTTCCTGATTGCCCGCGGTGAACTTCAACATCATCGGAAAGTCCCACGAGGAAGAATTGGTGCTGGCGAATTGGGCGAGCGAAAAGGTCTGGCGATTGTAGAGCGCGTCGCCTTCGACCGAAAAGCCAAGCGGGAGCCTAACCCCCAATGTCGGGCCGATCTGGAATCGCCGTTCCGCAATTCCGAGGCCGCTTGTGACCGCGCTGGTTACGGTGTTGGTGTCCGTGAACGGGGTTCCGCCGCGCGCGCCGACGATCAGTGGTCCCGCGCGAAGGCGTTCAAAGAAAGAGCCGAGAGAAACTAAAATGCACGCATATCGTCTGTCCTGCCGGAATCTCCGGCACTCTTCAGACGCGCATTGCCAGGCAGCGTTATTAAGCCACGTTAACGTAAACGCCGGCAGTTATGAGACGGTGATGCGCGGGGAATCAAAGCTCAGGCTTTGCTCCGCTTACCCGTCTGCGGTGCGGCTGTCGCGCCGGGTTCGGCCCCTGCCGCCCGGCCCGGCTCCACCGTCCGCATGATCCGCTCGTTCAGAGCCTTCAGCCTACGGAATTCCTCAATCCACTGCTTCAGCGTCAGGCTATTAATCGTTCGCACCCTCACCGTCCGGTCTAGCCAATCGGCAGCTTCACCGAAATGGAAGTAGAAATACCCGTCGCCCTTCGCAAGGCGCGCGGTATGGCCGCGCCGTGCTAATTCTTCATTGATCGCGTTCAGGTGCAATCGCATTGTGTCCTGCTTCCCTCTACATTATCTCCGCTGTTCGGAGAAGCCCTTTAACAATCCTGAAATATCGGGGGATCGAGATCATCGACGGCGCCAGGGGCGTATAACCGGAGTCGTGGCCGCACCGGCGTTCGGCCGTGCGGCTGTCCGAAGGAGGGGAGGTTACGAACATGAACTTTAGCGCATCGAGAATTCGCGCGTTGGCCGCGATCGGCATGGCTGCGGGGCTCGCCGCGTGGGTCGGGGCGCCGGAGCCGCAATCGAGTGTACACGCGCAATCGGGACCATCCATGGTCGTCCCGAATCTTGCCGTTAGAACAGCAGTCGCCGGCCTGGCGCAACCCACTTCGATGGCATTCCTCGACGCGAGCCGCTTCCTTGTGTTGGAGAAGGCGAGCGGCCAGGTCAAACTAGTGGCGAACGGCGCGGTCCAGAAGACGGTGCTCGATCTGGGGGTGAACAACGCGTCCGAGCGGGGACTGCTCGGCATCGCACTTCACCCGCAGTTCCCTGCGAACTCGAGCGTCTATCTCTACTGGACGTGCCAGGCGCCGCCGCCTACAGGGGACCCGTTCTTCCCTACTTTGCAGGAGTGTCCGGATCCGCCGTCGCTCGGTGCGGACACGAACAACATCCTCGCGGTTCCGCTGCTTGGCAACAGGGTGGACCGGTTCGTGTGGGACTCGTCAGCGCAAACCTTGGCGTTCGATAGGAACCTGATCAAGCTGCGCGCCTTCCAGAACGACGGCGCACCGACACCCCCGGGACAGGGCGACGAGGGGCAACCCGCGCAGGGCAATCACAACGGCGGTGTCATTCGCTTCGGCCCCGACGGCAAACTCTACATCATCATCGGCGACAACGGGCGGAGGGGCCAATTGCAGAATCTGCGCTTCGGCCCGACGCCGCCGACGCCGGACGACCAGTTCGGCGGGCCGGAACCCGACAACGCCCACTTGACCGGCGTCATTCTGCGGCTGAACCCGGATGGCAGCACTCCGGCGGACAATCCGTTCTTCGCCGCGGGTGCGGCGATAGGAGGGCAGGTGGGCGCCAATATTCAAAAGATCTTCGCTTACGGTGTGCGCAACAGTTTTGGGATGGCGTTCGACCCGTATTCCGGCAACTTGTGGACGCAGGAGAACGGCGACGACAGCTTCGACGAGATCAACCGGGTCGAACCGGGAATGAACGGAGGCTGGGTCCAGATCATGGGCCCCGTGTCGCGCATTTCCGAGTTCAAGTCGATCGAGGTAACCATGTTCGGGTCCAGTCTCCAGCAGCGCAGGTGGCCTCCCACAAGAATTGCGGACACGCCAGAGGAAGCGCTCTCCCGGCTATTCTTGCTTCCGGGTGCGCACTACAGTGATCCGGAGTTCAGTTGGAAGTACGCTGTGGCGCCCGCCGGAATCGGCTTCGTAGTCGGACGCGGGCTGGGTCCGCAGTACGAGGGCGACCTGATTATCGGCGCGGCGCGGACAACACTCGAGGGCGGCTACCTGTTCCGCTCCAACCTGACCGGGAACCGGCGGAAGCTTGGGGTGGACGACCCGCGCCTCGAAGACCGGGTAGCGGATAACACGGAGAAGTTCGACCTGACGGAGAGCGAAAGCCTTCTGTTCGGGAGGGATTTCGGCGTGGGTACCGACATTCATACCGGGCCGAACGGGAACCTGTTCGTCGTGTCGCTCTCGAACGGAGCGGTATACGAGATCTACCGGACTAAGTAGCGTTCCAACAGGGGTGGCCAGAGCGCCTACCGCGACCAGGCGAGTGCCACCCCAAACGCCCGGTGTCTTGGGTCGAAATGCGGCGCGATCTGGGGCGTTAACCACGACTTCAGCTCCGAAGGGGGCCGCCTGTGAATTCGATGGTCCACGTGGGACGCCAACACGTACCTGCCTATGAACCATCCCGTGATGCCGCCGGCCACGATGTCGGAGGCAAAGTGCTTTCGTGCCGAGAAGCGGGAACCCGAGACAAGCGTCGAAAAGCCGTAAGCCAGGATCGGCACTATGCGCTTGCTGCGGTATTCACGAGCCACGACGGACGCGAAGGCAAACGACATCATTGCGTGGCCGGATGGGAATGAGTGGTGCCCCTTGAAGAACTGCCCGTCACCTTCTCCCTCAAGGGGCCTCTCGCGGCCGAAAGCAACTTTCAATATTTGCGTAACGATCAAGGCATCGGTCGCGGCCTGAGCCGCCAGAATTCCGGTCTCACGCGCCTTGGCGTTGTCCTTCCACGCACCGTACAGATAGAAGCCAGCCGCCAGAGGATACGTAGTGTAGGTCGCTCCGATGTTGGAGACGCGACGGCTCCAGGCCGTCTGATCCTCCGTGTTTGGAAGTTGGCCTGAGAGGTGCTTGTCCGAGGCGATGAGCGCTACCGTGCCCCCGGCAATGCCGGCGATCCACGGCAGGTGCTGGCGTTTGATGTGGAACCGACTGGTCCAGATCGCTTTCTGATCGAGAAGTGTGTTTCGGACCAACTTGGAGACGAGCGGCTTGACGGATTCGGTCTCCTCGGCGTACAGAATCCTGTCCCGGGCATCCTCGACGTGGTCGGCCTGAGCCGCCTCGGCGGGTGTGGCCGGCTGGGTATTGTCTGATCCACCTTGGGTTTGGCCCGCCAGGCGTGGGAGCGTCAAGACAAGCCAAAATAGTACTGTCCGTCCGGCGATCGATGAGACCATAAAGCGCGCGGGCCCGTACTCAGTCGCAGATTAGCATTGCCGGGCCACAGGGCGCACCTCATACGATTTGGCATCTATGCCGCAGCACACTGACGTGGCTGCTGTCGCGCGAGTCCCCCAACGGCTGTAATTGACTTGCATGCTCCGGAGCACGGAACCTGCAACTCTGTCGCAGAACAACGCATGAGCAGTTTCCGGCATCGAGCACCACCGCCTTGTTGGCGAATTCCATCGGTTCGGGTTCCGGGTCCAATAGACCCATACCGCGTCCGTGTATAAAAAAACCAGGTCCGGTTGGCGTTCTCAAGTACGGAGCTGTTTTCAATCGGTTCCTGGAGCGTTTCAATCCACGCGCCCACGTGGGGCGCGACCTGACGGCCCGGTAGCGCAGCGCGCGATCGGTGTTTCAATCCACGCGCCCACGTGGGGCGCGACAAGATACGCTCCGTTTCAATTAGCTCTTGTATCGTTTCAATCCACGCGCCCA
>DATMYF010000169.1:0-22136 GCA_035561075.1 Bryobacteraceae bacterium | reverse complement strand
GGGGCCGGGGGATGGGGGTTAGTTAGATGTCGAGCGCGCTTGCTGCTATTAGGCGGGAGAGGGCTTCAATGTCCCGGTAGAGGGGGCGGTCTTCGGTTAGGGGCGGGGATACGGCGCGGATGCGGTCCCTTTCGAGAGGTGCGCTGGTGCGGAGGGGTTTTAGCAGATCCAGTGCCCTGGCCGCGGTTAGCGCCTCGATGGCCAGGACCGATCTCGTATTCGCCACTACACGTTTGAACTTCAGGGCGGCGCTCATCCCCATGGAGACGAAATCTTCCTTGTTGCCGCTGGTGGGGATGGTTCCGGGCGTTGCCGGGTGGGCCAGGACGCGATTGTCGCCCACCAGTGAGGCGGCGCTCACCTGGGCCATCATGAGGCCGGATTCGAGACCCGGGGTGTTGGCCAGGAAGGGCGGCAGATCCTCGTTCAGCATGGGGTTCACGAGGCGGTCGATGCGGCGTTCCGAGAGGGCCGAGAGGCTTGCCAGCGCGATTGCCATATAGTCGAGCTGCAACGCCAGGGGCTCGCCGTGAAAGTTGCCTCCAGAGAGAATTTCGCCGTCGAAGACCAGCGGGTTGTCGGTGGCGGAGTTCAGCTCCACGGTGAAGACGCGGCGGGCTTCGGCCAGGGTGTCCCGGACGGCTCCGTGCACCTGTGGGGCGCAGCGTAGGGAGTAGGCGTCCTGCACGCGGCGGCAGGCGATGTGGGAAGCGCGGATTTCACTGCCTTCGAGGAGCCAAGTGAGGTGCGCAGCGGATTCCGCCTGGCCGGGGTGGGGACGGGCGGCATGGATACGGGGGTCGAACGCCCGGGGGGTGCCGCGGAGCGCGTCCAGCGTCATGGCGCAGAGCACGTCCGCGGTGCGCACCAGGGTTTCGGCCGCGGCCAGTTCCAGGCAGCCGACAGCCAGCATCCCCTGGGTGCCGTTGATAAGGGAAATGCCTTCCTTGGCGGCCAGGACGAGCGGCTGGATGCCGGCGCGGCGCAGGGCTTCCGCAGCCGGCAGGACCGTGCCGCCAATCTCCGCCTCGCCCTCTCCAATGAGCACCAGGGCGATGTGTGCCAGGGGCGCGAGGTCACCGCTGGCGCCCACCGACCCCAGGGAGGGCACCACGGGGGTGACCCCGAGATTCAGCAGCTCGCAGAGGCGCTCGGCCACCAGGGGGCGAATGCCGGAAAGACCCTTGGCCAGCACGTTGGCGCGGATCAGCATCATGGCGCGCACCTCGTGGCGCGCCAGCCGCTCCCCTACCCCGGCTGCATGGGAGCGGACGACGTTGCGCTGCAGGCGCCCGAGCGCATCCGGTTCGATGCGCACGTCGGCCAGCAGCCCGACTCCGGTGTTGACGCCGTATACGGCACGGTCGCCCTCGGCGAGAGCCTCCACCACCTGGCGGGAGCGCCGCATGCGGGTGGCGGCATCCGGGGCCAAGGCTACAGGTGCGCCGGCGGCTACCGCCGTGACGTGATCGATACCGAGGCGCTCGCCGTCGATGGAAATCATCGCAACCGTAACTTATTGTAGGCCGTCGTTTGGGAGAGGCGGTTCGTGCGCGATAACATATAGTTTGTCTCGCGAATAGGCAACTTGTGAAACCGTACTCAATTCCCTGGCCCCAAGTCTACCTGGCGGTGGCGCTGACGACCCTAGCCACCCTGATCCTGGAACTGTCGCTCACCCGGATCTTTTCCGTCGTTTTCTATTACCATTTCGCTTTCCTGGCCATCTCGATCGCGCTGTTCGGGCTGGGCGCGGGAGGCGTTTTTTCGTACGTGGTGGCTAGTTGGAAGGGGAACCTCTTCCGGAAGCTCGGCCGCCTCAGCCTGCTCAATTCCGTGCTGGTCATCGGGGCGGTCGCCACGGTGCTGGTCCAGAGGGAGGAGCCCACCGGATGGCGGCTAGGCCTGATCTATTTCACGACAGCGCTGCCTTTCTTTGTGTCGGGGGCCATCGTTTCGCTGGCCATTTCGGAGACGATCGAGCGCGTGGACAAGGTCTACTTCGTGGACCTGCTGGGTGCCGCAGCCGGATGCCTGCTGCTGATTCCGTTCCTGAACTTCCTGGGGGGACCCAGCACGGTCGTTTGCGTGGCGATAATTTTCGCCGCGGCCGCGGCGCTGTGGCACAGCATGGGGAACTCGGTGGCGGGACGCGCCGGCAGCGTAGGTCTGGCGCTGGCACTGGTAGGGTTCCTGATCTTCAATCACACCCATAATGTGCTTGACGTGCGGTATGCCAAGGGGCAGAAGCTGGAACACGAGGTTTTCGTCAAGTGGAACAGCTTCTCGCGGATTGCGCTTGGGCAAGAGCGGGGTTCCGGCATCCCGATGGTGTTCATCGACGCGGACGCGTCAACAGGGATCGCCAATTTCGATTTTGAGAATCTCTCCGCGCGCGACCGGCACGACCTGCTGGAGCAGGGACCGGGCATCCCTTACCTGATCCGGCCAGGGGCTAAAACCCTGATCATCGGGGCCGGCGGCGGTTGGGACGTGGCACGGGCTCTGGCCTCGGGCAGCCGCGACATCACCGGCGTCGAGATCAACCCGATCATCGCCAATACGATTATGCGGGAGCGGTTTCCGCATCTGAGCCGGGGAATCTACCTGCGCCCGGATGTGCGGGTGTTCGTGGAGGACGGCCGGAGCTTCGTGCGGCGCAGCAAGGAGCAGTACGGGATCATCCAGGCCACCCTGGTGGACACCTGGGCCTCGACGGCGGCCGGCGCCTTCGCGCTTTCCGAGAACAATCTCTACACCACCGAGGCTTTCGTCGATTACCTGAGCCGGCTCACGCCGGATGGCATGGCGGCATTTACGCGCTGGGGCTTCAAGCCACCGCGCGAGTCGCTGCGGCTGGTCTCCCTGGCAATCGAGGCGCTGCGGCAATTGGGGGAGAACGAACCGGCGCGGCACATTATGGTGGCGCGTGAGGGGTCGGTGGCAGGCTGGGGCGCGCGCGATACGGTCATGATTTCGCGCAAACCGTTCACCCTTGCCGATATCGACAGGGCGCGGCAGGCCTTTGCCGCAGCCAAGTCCGAAATCGTCTATCTTCCCACGGGAGACACGCCGGACAATCCATTCCGGGCGCTGCTCACGCATCCCCGCCCGCACGACTACGAGGCCGAATATGCCTTCGACATCACGCCCGTAACGGACAACCGTCCGTTTTTCTTCTACACCGTACAGCCGCGCGATATCTGGCAGTTTGTGACGCAGGAACCGCGGGATAGCGCGGATTACAAGATCAACCGCGCGGTGCCGCTGCTGTTCGGCCTGATGCTGATCAGCGTGGTGGCGACCGTGGTCATCCTGGCACTGCCGCCCATGTTGCTGGGGACGCGCCTGCCGCGGGAACGCGGGGTGCTGCCGTTTCTGTTGTATTTCGTCTTCATCGGTGCGGGATACATCATGGTGGAGGTGGCGCTCATCCAGAAATTCGTGCTCTTCCTGGGGCATCCGACCTATGCCCTCACTGTGGTGATCTTCTCCATGCTGGTATCGAGCGGGCTGGGAAGCTATTTCAGCACACGGTTCGTGGGGAAAGATCCCGACGACGGCCGGCTCATGAAGACCCTGGGGCTGGTCGCGATCCTGGTGGCGGTGCTGGCGATACTGGTGTTCACGGTGCTGGCGGCCGCGGTAGGGCTGCCGTTGTGGTTGAAGATGGTGATGACCTCGGCGATGATCTTCCCGGCTGGTTTCGTAATGGGGGTGCCATTTCCGAGCGGGCTCAAGCGGCTGGAGCAGTGGCATCAGCCGTCGGTGAGGTGGGCATGGTCGCTAAACGCGGCGGCCAGCGTGCTGGGTTCGGTGGGGGCGCTGGTTTGCGCCATCTACCTGGGACTGGTGCAAACCCTGATGGTGGGCGGGTTGCTGTACCTTGCGGCGCTGGCGATCATCGCGCGGGGGCAGCGCGCGCGTCATGACGCGCCCAGTCCGGTGCTGCTCGCCCGTTAGACGGCAATTGTTATGACTCTTCCACGCGCACTCGCGGGGTGGCTGGTGCTGTTTGTGGTGGCGTTCCTGAACGGTACGGCCAGAGTGATTGTCTATCAGCCGTTTCTTGGGGAATTGCGTGCCCACCAGGTCTCGACGGCGCTCGGAATCGTGCTTCTGGCCGCCGCGATGTGGCTGCTGACAGGATGGTGGCGCTTCCAGTCGGCTGGGCAGGCGTGGGGGACCGGAATGCTATGGTGCGCCATGACGGTGCTCTTCGAGTTCGGCTTCGGCCGGGCGATGGGGTACTCCTGGGAGAGGCTGCTGGCCGATTACGCCTTCTGGGAGGGCAGGTTTTGGGCATTCGTGCCGCTTTGGGTCCTGGTGGCGCCGGCGCTGTTTCATCGCCTCCGAAGCGGAGCACCACAAATGAGTGCTGTTTCACGGAAATGACTGCCAGGGCACGGCAGGTTCCGGTTTAAACTGGCGTTAGGAGGAATGCCGCGATGGCGACAATCACCCAGCAGCCTGACGTCAGCCGCTTCGAGGGTCTCGAACCCGAGCAACTGATTCGCGCCTTCCGTGTGATGCATGCCTCGCGCCGGCTGGACGATCGCGAAATCGCCCTCAAGCGCCAGAACCGCATTTATTTCCAGATCAGCGGGGCAGGACACGAAGCGCTGGGTGCGGCGGCCGGAATGGCGCTGCGGGCCGGGCAGGACTGGGTGTATCCGTACTACCGCGACCGGGCGCTCTGCCTGGCGCTGGGGGTGACCCCATACGAGATGCTGCTGCAGGCTGTCGGGAGCGCCGACGATCCGGCGTCGGGCGGGCGGCAGATGCCGTCCCACTGGGGGCATCCGGAGTACCACATCGTAACGTCGTCATCGCCGACGGGGACGCAGTATCTACAAGCCGTGGGGTGCGCGGCGGCATCGCGCTTCAAGTCGGATTCCGGCACCGTGACGCTGGTCTGCTCGGGCGACGGCGCCACCAGCGAAGGCGAATTCTGGGAGGCGTTGAACGCGGCGTGCCTCGAATCGCTGCCGGTGGTGTTCCTGGTGGAGGACAACGGGTACGCGATCTCGGTACCCATCGAGTGCCAGACCGCCGGGGGCAGCATTTCCAAGCTGGTGGCAGGGTTCCCGGGGCTCTTCCGCCAGGAGGTGGACGGCACGGATTTTCTGGCCTCGTATCGCGCCATGAAGGAGGCTGTACAGTACTGCCGGGAGGGCAACGGTCCGGCGCTGGTGCACGCCCATACGATCCGGCCGTACTCGCACTCGCTCTCGGACGACGAGCGGCTCTACAAGACGGAGTCGGAACGGCAGGCCGAGGCGGAGCGGGAGCCGGTGCTCGTGTTTCCGAACTTCCTGATCACCGAAGGCGTGCTCGACCGCCATGCTTTGCAGCGCATCACGCATGAGATCGATCTGGAAGTAAACGAAGCAACCGAGAAGGCTTTGAGCGCCGCCGCGCCGGAACCTGGGACGGCACTCGACCATCTCTACTCGCCGTCCGTGGACCCCACCTCGCGGCAGTTTGCCGTCCGCGCACATTCGAGCGGCGAACCGAAGACCATGGTAGACCTGCTCAACGCCACGCTGCGGGAGGAGATGCGGCGGAACCCGGACATCATCGTATTCGGGGAAGACGTGGCAGATTGCAGCCGCGAGCGCAATCTGGGAGAGGTGAAGGGCAAGGGCGGCGTCTTCAAGGTGACGCACGGGCTGCAAACCGAATTCGGATCGGCGAGGGTCTTCAACACTCCTTTGGCAGAGGCCTCCATTGTGGGCCGCGCAATCGGAATGGCCACGCGCGGGCTGAAGCCGGTGGTGGAGATCCAGTTCTTCGATTACATCTGGCCGGCGATGATGCAGATTAGGGACGAGCTGGCAACCATACGGTGGCGCTCGGCGGGCGGCTTCTCCTGCCCGGTGGTGGTACGGGTGCCGATCGGCGGGTATCTGAACGGCGGGGCGGTTTACCACAGCCAGTCGGGCGAGGTGGCGTTCACGCATGTGCCGGGGCTGCGGGTAGTAATGCCGTCGAACGCGGCGGACGCCTGCGGGTTGCTGCGGACCGCCATCCGGTGCGACGATCCGGTGCTGTTCCTGGAGCATAAGCGGCTCTACCGCGAGCCCTACAACCGCGCCGCGCATCCCGGCCCGGAGTACACCATCCCGTTCGGCTCCGCGAGCGTGGTGAAGCAGGGCCATCACCTCACGGTAATCACGTACGGCGCGGTGGTCCAGAAGGCGTTGCAGGCGGCTACCCAGGTGGAGCGCAGAAACCTGCGCTGGAGCGTGGAGGTGATCGACCTGCGAAGCCTGGCACCCTACGACTGGGAGACCATACGGGCGTCGGTAAGCAGGACGAGCCGCGCCATGGTGGCGCACGAAGACACGCTGCAGTGGGGCTACGGCGCGGAAATTGCCGCACGCCTGGGGGACGAATTGTTCGGCTCGCTCGACGCGCCGGTGCGGCGGGTAGGGGCGCTCGACACGTGGGTCGGATACCATCCGCAACTGGAGAATGCGATCCTCCCGCAGGTAGAGAATCTGGTTGGGGAGATGGAGAAGCTGCTGGCATATTAGCCGCGGGGCAGCGCTACAATTGGCTATGCCCGAAATCAAGCCGGCGCGTCGGGACCTGTTCCGTGGCGCTGCCGCCGCCACGGCACTTTCTTATTCCCGGGTCATGGGAGCGAACGATCGTATCCAACTGGGCCTGATCGGCTGCGGAAGCCGCGGCCGCCACGACGCGGGCAAGTTTCTGGAAACCAAGCAGGCAGAACTTGCCGCGGTTTGCGACATCTACGGCACGCAGATGGACGCAGCGCACAAGCTGGCGCCCCAGGCGAAGGACTTCCGCGACCATCGCAAGCTGCTGGAGATGAAGCAACTCGATGCGGTGCTCATCGGGACGCCGGACCACTGGCACGCGGAAATCACGATTGACGCTCTGAACGCCGGGAAAGACGTCTACGTCGAGAAGCCGCTGACCCGCACGAACGAGGAAGGGCCGGCGATCGTCAAGGCGGCGCGGGTGAACCGGCGCATCTGCCAGGTGGGAATGCAGCAGCGCTCGGGCAAGCACTATCTACAGGCCAAGCAGGAGTATTTCGACACCGGCAAACTGGGTAAGATTACGCTGGCGCGCACGTGGTGGCACGGCAACACCTACCACCTGCGGCGCGCTCCGGCGGCGCTCCAGACGCAGCCGTCGAACCTGGATTGGGCGCACTTCCTGGGCCCGGTGAAATGGCGCGACTACGACCCGCAGCAGTACTTCAACTGGCGCGCGTACCTGGATTTCGGGGGCGGCCAAGTGACGGACCTGTTCACCCACTGGATCGACGTCGTGCACATGTTCATGGGGCAGGACGTGCCCATCTCGGCGGTGGCGGCGGGCGGCGTTTACCACTACAAAGACGGCCGCACGGCGCCCGACACGATCAACGTTCTGCTCGAATATCCGGGGGAGTTCACCGCCACTTTCGAAGCCACGCTGGTGCCGGGTATCCGGGGCGAAGGGGTGGAGATTTGCGGCACGGAGGGCCGGCTGTGGATCGACCGGCGCCGTTTCGAATTCCATCCGGTGACGAAGGGGGCCGAGCCGGTGGTGGTCGAGGCATCGAGCGACCTGGACCGCGACCATGTGCTCAACTTCCTCGAATGCGTGCGTTCGCGCAAACTGCCGAACGGTGACGTGCTGATCGGGCACCGGTCGGCGCAGGCATCGCACCTCGGCAACATCGCCTATATGCAAAAGCGGCGGCTGACGTTCGACCCGGTGCGTGAAGAGATCCTACCGCTGTAATCCCGGGAGTGTGTGGAACGATACGCGGCTTGTTTTCACACGCCGGAGGTAGCGCAGTGCGTATAATTAGGGCAAGTCGTCCTGACCTCGAAGATTCCCCATGCCATCGCGAGAACACTCCGCGGCAGCCGTATCCATCCTTGTGGTGGACGACGATCCGGCCGTTCTGCAGATCATGGCGGATATCCTGGGACAGGCGGGATACAGGGTTCTGCTGGCGGGGGGAGGCTGGAACGCGATCGAAGCGTTCGAGGCTGCGGCCTCGCCGCCGCATCTTCTGGTGACAGACGTGATCATGCCGGATCTCACGGGTCCGGTTCTGGCGGCGCGGCTGCGCAAAATGCGTCCGGACCTGAAGGTGCTTTTTGTGTCGGGTTTCCACGACACGGAACTGGTGCAGCGCTTCGTGGGGCAGCAGGGCTTCGCGCTGTTGCCCAAACCCTTCACGCCCGAGGGCCTGCTGCGCACGGTGGAGCAGGCGCTCGGAAACTACGCGGTATAGTACATTTTGGCGTGGCCTGCCCGGCAGCCGGGGAGTATGATGGTCGCCAATGGGGGTCCTGCTTCTCGCGCTTGGGGTCTTTTGTGCCTGCAACGGCGCGCAGACCACAGTGGGTGAGCGCGCCAGCCGGTATCTCGGCGAACTGGTCCGGATCGACACCTCTAACCCGCCGGGAAATGAGACGCGCGTGGCTCGCTGGCTGGAGCGCATCGCCAAAGAAGAAGACATTCCATATGAACTGCTGGGCGCGGACCCGGAGCGGCTGAACTTTGTGGCGCGGCTGCGCGGCACGGGGAAGCAGCGGGCGCTGCTGCTGATGGCCCATACGGATGTGGTGCCGGCGGACGCGGCCCGGTGGAGCGTGCCGCCGTTCGCGGGCGAGGTGCGGGAGGGCTGGTTGTGGGGCCGCGGGGCGATTGACGACAAGGCCCTGCTGGCCGCGCACCTCGCGGTGATGGTGGAGCTGAAACGCCGCGCGGTAAAGTTGGAGCGCGACATTATCCTGCTGGGCGAAGCCGACGAAGAGTCGGGATCGACCGGAATCCAGTGGCTGCGGGAGAATGCGTGGAGCAGCATCGACGCGGAGTTCGCGCTGACCGAGGGCGGGTTCATCGCGGAAATGCCGTCTGGCCGGCGGATTTATCACGTGCAGACCTGCGAGAAGATCCCCACGCGCGCGATATTGCGGGCGCACGGCACCTCCGGGCACGGTTCCCTGCCCCTGCGGGACAACCCCGTGGTGACGCTCTCCCGGGCCATTACGAGACTCGCCGAGACCGAGCAGCCGGTGCGCCTGAACAACATCACGCGACGCTATTTCGTGGCGCTCTCAAAAATCGAGGAGTACCGCTGGCTGGCCCCGCTGTTGCCGCGGCTCGGCCGGCAGCAAACCGCCATGATGGCGGCCCACGCGATTGGTGAGCGCGACCCACAACTCGAGGCGCAGCTTCGGACAAGCATCTCCCCAACCATGCTGCAGGCCGGGGTGAGGATCAACGTGATCCCAGGAACGGCCGAAGCGCATCTGGACATCCGCCGTCTGCCCGATGAAACGGCGGAAGAAGTAATGGCGAGGCTGCGGCGCGCGATTCACGACAGCACACTCGAAGTCTTGCCGGCGCCCGGCCAGACTATGCCGGCGGCCAAGCCCAGTTCCAGCGATTCACGCCTGTACAAGCGCATGGAGGAGGTCCTGCTGAAGGCCTCGCCCGGCGCGCTGGTGACGCCCTACATGCAGGCGGGCGCCACCGACGGGGCGTTCCTACGCGAACGCGGCGTGGACGTCTACGGGGTACCGCTGTTCCTTCGCGAGAGCGGACGGGGGCGCGCGCACGGCGACGACGAGCGCATCTCCATCGCCGCGATGGAGGCCGGCACCGAACTGCTATACGGGATTGTGCTGGCGGCCGGGCGCTAGAACGAGGTCTCCCAGCAGGTTCTCAAGCAGAGGCGACTCCGGGTAGGGATGCCCTTTATAATGCCGAAAACCCTCGGCCAGGGCGACGCCCACGCGGGCGCCGTTGGCGCGCGTCCAACGCTCCATTTGAAGCATGTAGTCGTCAATGCCGTGGTGCTTGAGCAGCCAGTTGCGCTGGCTGGCGTGCTCGGCGAGCATGGCCTTCTTAGTTTCGAAAGTGGCGGAGACGTCCACCAGGAAATCCGCGACTACGGGGCGGCACTCGCGATCCATGCCGCCCATGGGATCCATGAAATAGAGATGGGGGATCGCCTTCAAGGGCGGGGCCGGGTCGGGCGCACCGGTATCGTAGTTGGGCAGGGGCGCGCAGAAGCAGGAATCGCGGACGAGTTTGCTGGCCGCCTCGTGGTCCGCCATGTAATCGATAGGCGGAGCGGTGATGATGAGATCCGGACGGACCCGGCGTAGTATCTCGGTGACGCGGCGGCGCGAAGGGTCGTCACTGAAGACGGCGAGGTCGCGGAATTCGGCGCAGATATATTCGGCGTCGATGCGGCGGGCTGAGGCGGCGGCTTCGCGGCGGCGCACGAAGGCGGTCTCCTCGGCAGACATCTCCTGGGACCCGCAGTCCCCGGGTGTCATAGTTGCGATTACGATGCGGTGGCCGAGCGCGTGAAGGTGCGCCAGGGTGCCTCCGGCGAAAATCTCAGTGTCGTCAGGATGGGCGTGAAAAGCTAGTATGGTCTGGGCCATGGAGTTTGTCGGCTTCGTCGATAGCCATCTTCAATTCTAGCCCCGGAGCGAAGCGCGCCACACTTCGTGCGCGGATTTGCATGGTCGTGCCGCTCTGGGGGTCGCGCACATGCCGCGCCTTGCGGCGCGAGATGGCGAAGGTACCGAAACCCACCAGGGTCACACGTTCGCCCCTTACAAGGCTGGACTGGACGACACGCATAAACGAATTTAGCGCCCGTCCGGCCTGCAGTTTGGTGAGCCGCGATTGGGCGGCTATCTCATCCACCAGGTCGCGTTTGTTCACCGAGGGCCTCCCTTCATGGACGCTGAGGTATATCAAAGCCTGAGTGTGAAGTCAATGGAATTACGCCCGGATGTCGCGGGCAAGGCGAGAAGGCCCGCTACGCGCCATTCATCTGCGGTGTTTGAATCGGGCCATGTCGCCGCGCGGCGGATGCAAATTCATAGCCAGCGTTTCCAGAATAATGGCGCGGAGTATGATGCCGTCGGGCACAAAGTCTCAGGGCTCCAACACTACTATTGCTGTGCACGCCGGCTCCATATACCGAACACCACCATGGCATCGATAACGATCAGGGTCTCCCACAGATAGAGGTGCGCGAACTCAAAGACGGGCATGCTGTATTGGCCTAAATAGAACAGCGAGATTAGTCTGAGCAGATTCAAGGCCTGTATGGCAGCCAATCCGGCGCCGAGTCCGATCAGCTTCCACTTCCAGTTGGACGGGTACGCCACAATTGCCGCCCACAGCAAAATGACGACATTTACTCCGTTGCAGCCGTCGCGGACTTCAAGGGCGAACCCCCTGGCGGGATTGCTCAGAATTGCTGCGCGCTGGATACAGGTGCCGCCGAACGCCCCGATCAGACGCGCGGATACGGAGGCGAGGTGTCCGGAAAAGCCATCCACGAAGGGACGGACCGGGGCAGCCAGCAGAATGGCAAACTGAGCCAGGGCGGCAACGGCAAAGAGCGCGACGAAGGTTCGCGACCTGTTCCGTGAAGCAGCCATGGCTCATCAAGCGGTACCGGCTATGCCGTCGTGCCGCCGAAGCCTGCGGTAGCCGTACAGCACCAGCAGGGCCGCCAAACCAATCATCCCCCATTCACTGAGGGTCGGGATGGGCTGTGCATACTCGTAGAGCGTATTGGCAGCGTTGGCGCCATAGGGCGTGACCACGACGACGCTGACCGGGCCCGCTGTGCCGGCGGCACTAGGGGGAACGGTAGCTATGATCGTGGTCGCGTCGGCGACTGCGAAACTGGTGGCCGCAATGCCACCGAAGGTAAGGGCGGTGGCTCCGGTGAAACCCGTGCCCGTGATGGTCACGGCGGTGCCACCCGCCGGCGGGCCCGAACTCGGACTGATGGAAGTGATCGTTGGCGGCCCGAGGTATTGATAGAGCGTGTTTTCAGCGTTGCTGCCGCCCGGCGTAGTCACGAGGACGCTGGCGGCGCCGGCGGTGGATTTGGCTGGAACGGTGGCCGTGATCGTGGTCGCATTGACGACGGTGAAACTGGTGGCCGCAATGCCACCGAAAGTAAGGGCGGTGGCCCCGGTGAAACCCGTGCCCGTGATGGTCACGGTGTTGCCGCCGGCCAGCGTACCCGAACTCGGGCTGACGGACGTTATGGTCGGGGGGGCGATCACCTGGAGGCTGGCCGTGGACGTGTTGCCGGTGCCCGCGCTCGAAGTCAGAGTGACGCTATTGATCTTGACGCCTGACGTGGTCCCAGCCACGTTCACGCTGAACGTACAAGAACTGCCTGGTGCCAGTGTGGCACCCGATAGAGAGACACTACCGCTGCCCGCGACAGCCGTGACCGTACCGGCGTCGCACGAACCGGTGAGTCCGTTTGGCGTCGCGACTACCAACCCGGCGGGAAGATTATTGGTGAACCCGGCGGAGGTAATCGCGGTGCTGGCCGAGGCGGGATTGGTAACCGTGTAACTCAGGCTGGTGGTGCCGAGGAGGGGAATGCTCACCGCGCCGAAGGATTGGCTGACCGTCGCCGGTACCGTAACCAATAGCTCGACATTATCGAAGCCGCCGACCAGGCCGCGCGTGGCATCGGCGCCGCCCGTCATTGCAATGAAGAGAGCCAGGCGGGCAGTGGTCCCCGCAAGGGCCGAGACATTGAAAGACCCCGACGTGGCCGAGACCAGTTCCGTATTGGAGCTGACCGGCTGAAAAAAAGTGATGTTGCCAGTACCGGAAGTTAAGTAGTACGGAACGGTAGAGGTGGAGGAGTACAACCGCGCCAGCAGCGCGGCCTGACCGACCGAAACTGATCCGACGCGGATCTCTCCCCATCTGAGATTGATGGTGGCCGTCGTGGCTCCGGCGGGAATGGCCACATCCTGGTAGAGAACACAAGAGCCGTTGCCGGAGCCGGTGTTCCGCATACCTCCCATCGCGAGACCGGTCCCGGAAAAAGGTGGGAGGCTCGGCGTACCCGTCAGGGTCTCAGTTCCACCGGCGGTCGACGCATTGAAACTGCAGGTGACGTTGATGCCGTTTCCTACGGATGGCGCGGCGCTCCAACCGGCCAATCCACTTTCGAATCCACCATTCGTGACGACGTTGGTCTGCGCCACGCCAGTGCCGAGAGCCAAGAACGTGAGCCCTAGAGCCTTGAACAGACGAAACCGGTACCGAGCCATTGGATTCTCCGATAAGATACCGCAAATGTATGATTAATTACGCCGAGTCCGTCAGTTTATCACGCTTACTCTAATTGCGCGCGGACAAGCATCCACAGTCCGAGTAACAGGACCATGATCGCGACGAGGGGCTTAAACACGTGTTCCGGAATGCGCCGGAGGAGCCGGGCGCCCAGAAGGGTCCCGGCGACAGTGGCAGCGGTGGCGATTCCGATCTGGCGTGCGACGGAGAGCATTTCACCACCCGCGGTGACGAAATAGACGGGCATGCGGGCGGCGTCCACGATGAGCCCGATGGCGGTGGCGGTAGCGACAAAGGAGTGGCGGCCAAGGCCGAACCCCAGCAGGGCAGCGGAGCGGATGCCGCCCTGGTTTCCAACCAGTCCCCCGAGAACGCCGGAGACGCCACCGGCGATCCAGGCGGCGCGGCGGCCAAAGCGCATCCGGCGCGCATAGCCGGTGAGGCCCGTCAACCCGGTGAAGATCAGGAGCGCGGCGAATACCAAACTGAGGGCGCGGCTGGACGCCATCGAATGCAGCAGCGCACCGGTGAGCCCGCCTGCGGCGCTGAGGATGCCGAAGTGGAGCAGGATAGGCCTGTCCACGGAGGCGCGCAGCATCCAGAAGCGCGCCACAGTGGCGGCGAGATGGGGGACCGAGATAGCCGCCACAGCCACGGGGGTGCCGGTTTCGAGAGATAGCAGCGAAGTGAGAATGCTGCCGATGCCGAAACCGGAGATGGAGGCGACGGCACCGGCCAGGAACGCGGCCAACGCGAGAATGGCGTCGAACACGGCAACAGTCTACTACGGGGCCGCGGGGGGGAGCTTGGAGGCGTGTATGATAAGATGCCGCATTGGCGGAGCGAACGATCATGTACTCAACATCCAGGCTTCTGGCGGGCGCCCTTCTGATCGCCTGCGGAGCGCAGGCCCAGCTCGGGCTGTTCAGTCCCGAACAGCGGCGGGCCATCACGCGCGAGTGGACCGGGGAACGCTTTGAAGACGGCCGTCCGAAGGTGCCGGACAGCGTGCTGGAGCGCCTGAAGACCACCACGGCGGAGGAGGCCTGGTCCGTTCTGCGGCAGAACAAGTACACCCACCAGTTCGAAGGCAACTGGCAGGAGATCAACCCGGACACAACCCGCATGGTGGGCCGGGTGGTGACAGCGGTGTTCACCCCCGCCCGGCCCGACCTGAACGCTTACGTCGTCGAAATGGGGAAGAAAGAGGGCCGCGTGAGCACGGGGCAGAATTCGTGGGTGATCGATACATTGAAGCCGGGCGATGTGCTGGTGGTGGACCTCTTCGGCAAGATCAAAGACGGCACGTTCGTGGGGGACAACCTGGCGACCTCGATCTACACAAAGTCGAAGAACGGGCTGATTGTGGACGGCGCGGTACGGGACGTTTCGGGCATCTCGGGAATCGAGGGATTCAAGGCATTCGTGCGCGGGGTGCATCCCTCGGCAATTGCTGACGTGACACTGGCTGGGATCAACGTGCCGATCCGCATCGGCGAGGTAACGGTGATGCCCGGGGACGTGGTGGTGAGCGACCCGGAAGGGCTGACGTTCATCCCTCCGCACCTGGCAGAGAAGGTCGCGGAGGTCTCGGAGCAGACACAGCTTAGGGACGCGTGGGGCCATCAGATGTTGCGCGAAGGCAAGTACACCCCGGGGCAGATCGATACCAGGTGGACCTCCGCGATGGAGGACGAATTCAAGCGCTGGGCGGAGCAGGAGAAGGCACGGCGGCTGAAGAAGTAAGCGCCTCCCATTGGGCGGAGCGGCGAAAGGTGCGGCACGCCTCTTCGATGGTGTTGCCGCGAACGTCGATCATGCCCGGATCGATAGTGCCGAGTCCTCGGGCCTGAGCTACGCGGAGGAATTCGAGCTCCACGGGTTCGAAGCCCATCAGCGCCGCCCCAACAGCATCGAGCGCCACGCAATCCGGGCCGGCCACCAGCAGATTATGGCGCAGCGAGCAATCCGCGTCGCCCTCCACGGCCCAGGGGCCGCCGATGATCCCGTAGGCGTCGGGGCGGAGGGCGAAGAGATCCACAATCAACTCCGGGAGAGGGCCGAGGGCGTGCAGGCCGAGCTTCGGGAAGCCGTAGACCGAGCCCGGCGCGATGCCGAAAAAGTTTTTCATCGCGAGGGAGATGCCCGCGCCCTTGTTGGTCTTCAGGGGGGAAAGGCTGAACAGGCGGTGGCAGTCGCGGACAGCGCGGGGCACGGCGTAAACGTGGCCGGAGGCGCGGTACTCGACGGTTTCGGCGAAGTTGAGGTCTAGCAGGTCCGCGCCGAACTCGCGCGCGATGGCGGTGTAGGTGAGGCCGCCGAATTCCCCGCCCCAGTCAGTGGTCCAGCCATCCACGGGCGCGGGACGCCACCCGCCGGCGCCTTCCGCGATGGTGACGCGGCAGCCGCGCTCTGTGAGCCACGCCACCAGGCTGCGGACGATGCGCAGGTCCGTTACGGCGCCGGGACCATACTGCTTGCTGAGCCCCGGGCAGCAGACGATGTTGGGCTTGACGATGACGCGGTCGCCGCGGCCGGCTTCAGGTGGTCCGGCCAAATTGAGGGCGGCACGGAGCATTGCGTCGAGCTGGGTATGGGACTGGGCGGCGGCCGGTTCGGCGCCGGGTTGAGCGGCGAGGACCACTCCCACGCGGGGGCGGGCGCAAGGCGTCACGCGCTATTGCACCTGGCCGGCCTGCTGGTGCGGTTCCAGGTGAATTTCCCCGAATGCCGCCTCATACTGGCTGACGTTCTGCTGCAGCACATTGAACAGCGCCTTGGCCTGCTGCGGGCTGAGGTAGACTCCTTGAAAATTGGTAATGGCGACGTTATCCGGTGTGGTCTGGTTCACCCGCCCGAACAGGAGGAAAAAGTCCCATAGATTGACGCGGATCTGGACGCTATTCGCGTAGCCTTCGCGGTAATCCGGGGCGTTGGCCATCTCGATTCTGGGCTGCGGCGGCTGGTTCATCTAGCTATCCTCCCAGACAGCGTACCACCGCGCCCGGACTACTTCGAAAATCCGTTACAATCATCTCGTGGCCCAGAAGGAGTCCCGGTGCGTCTGACCGATATTTGTGTGGAACGGCCCATCCTCGCTTTCATGCTCATCATGTTTCTCGTGGTGATGGGCGTGTTTTCGTTCTTCAGCCTGGGTGTGGACCTTTTCCCCCGGACCGACCCGGCCACGGTCTATGTGCGGGTGCGGCTGCCGGGCGCCACACCGGAAGAGGTCACGTCGCAGGTGGTGCTGCCGCTCGAGGAAGCAATCTCCTCGGTGAGCGGGATCGAGGAACTGCGTGCCATGGTCAGCGAGGGCACGGCCAACATCGTCGTGACCTTCGTACTCGAACGGGACATTGGCGGAGCCACGGAGGACGTGCGCGAGAAGGTTAGCGGGGCCATGCGCAACCTGCCCGTCAACGTGCAGCCGCCGGTGGTGCAGAAGGCCGACCCCGATTCCGACTCCATCATCACGATGGTGGTCTCCGGTACGCGCCCGACGCGCGAGTTGACCGAGATAGCCGACAAGCAGGTGCGCCGCGCCCTGGAGACCATCGACGGAGTGGCGGCGGTGGACATCGCCGGCGGCACCAAACGGCAGATCAACATACTGCTCGACCTGGACAAGCTCTCCGGCTATAACCTGACGGCTCAGGACGTGGAGCAGGCCGTACGCAGCGAGAACATCGAAGCCCCCGGGGGCCGCATGGTGCGGGGCCTGAGCGAAGTGGGAGTTCGGACGCTGGGCCGGGTGGAGCAGGTCCACGAGTTCGACAGCATCATCGTCAAGAACGTGGCGGGCTCGCCCATCCGCATCCGGGATGTTGGGCATGCGGAGGACGGGACCGAAGAGGCCCGCAGCTTCGCCTTCTACAAAGGCAAGCCGGCCGTGGTGCTGGAGACCAGGCGCCAGAGCGGCACCAATACGGTGCAGGTGGTGAACGGCATCAAAAAGCGCCTGGAGACGCTGCGGAACGAGTTGCCCTCGGGGGTCAGCATCGAGGTGGTGAAAGACCAGGCGACCTACATCAAGGCGTCGGTGGCATCACTCGAAGAACACCTGGTGCTGGGCAGCCTGTTCGCGTCGCTGATTGTCTGGTTGTTCATCCGCAATATGCGGACGGTGCTGATCAGCGCCATCGCCATCCCCACCTCGATCATCACCACGTTTTCGCTGATCCGGGCGATGGATTTCACGCTGAACTCGATGACGCTGCTGGGACTGACGCTGGCGGTGGGGATCGTGATCGACGATGCCATCATCGTTCTCGAAAATATCTATCGGTACATCGAGGACAAAGGCGTGCCGCCCATGCAAGCGGCTATCCTGGCGACCCGGGAGATCTCGATGGCGGTGATCGCCACCACGATTTCGCTGGTGATCATCTTCGTGCCCATCGCCTTCATGACGGGGTATGCGCGGCGCTTCGTGAACCAGTTCGGCTGGACCATGGCGATGTCGATCATGGTTTCGATGCTGGTGGCGTTCACCCTGACGCCCTCCCTCAGCGCACGTGTGTTGAAGAAGAGTTCCGGCAAGCCGCGTAAGGACGGACAAGGGCACGGCCACGGCCCGCGGAACGGTTTCTTCGACCGTATCTACGGCGTCATGCTGGGGTGGGCCCTGCGGCATCGCTGGGTTGTGGTGGCGATTTGCGTCGTGACGTTCGCTTCCACCTTCGTGATCAACCGGTACGTGGGCCGCGACTGGATGCCGCAGGAGGACCAGAGCGAACTCTCGGTCTCGTTCGAGCTTCCGGAAGGCTCCTCACTCGAAGCCACCCGCAATTTCACGCTGGAAGCGGCACGGCGGATGGAGCAGGTGCCGGGAGTGATCGTGGCGGTGCCGCAAAGTTCTTCCGGCTTCATGAATCGGGTGAACATGTCGTGGGTGATGCTGCTGCTCGAGCCCTCCGACAAGCGCGGCAACATCAATGAAATGGCTGCCAGGGTCCGCGCCTCGCTGCGGGAGTTCCAAGTAGGACGCCCGCGCATCGCCTTCCCCAACGCACTTGGTGGCCGCGACTCCTTCGCGCCCATCCGGGGAATGCTGCTGGGACCGGATATCGTAGTGCTCTCAAACCTGGCCAAGGACGTCTCCAAGCGGCTGATGGAAACCGAGTCCGTCGTTGACGTGAAGGTCAATATCAACCTCAACAATCCCGAGATGCAGGTCCACATCGACCGGGCCAAGGCGTCGGACCTGGGGGTGCGGGTGAACGATATCGCCGGCGCCGTGCGCCTGTTGATGTCGGGTGAAGACGAGATCTCTACTTATAAAGAAGGCTCGGAGCAATATCCCGTGACCATGCGGCTGATGGGCAGCCAGCGGAACGACCCGGCGGCGCTCAGCCGGCTGCTGATCCCTTCGGCCAAGGTTGGGCTGATCCGGCTGGATTCGGTGGCGCAACTCGAGCGCGGGCTCGGCCCGAGCCGGATTGACCGCTTCGCCCGCCAGTTCTCGGTGGGCATCTTCGGCAACGTGGCGCCGGGCCACTCCCTGAATGAGGCCGCCGCCGCCACCCAGGAGGTGGTCAAGGGCATCGGGCTTCCGGCGGGCTACGAACTACGCTTCTCCGGGCAAGTGAAGGTGCTGGAGGAGACCACCACGAACATGATTCTGGCCATCTCGCTTGCGTCCATTTTCATGTACATGGTGTTGGCGGCGCAGTTCGAGAGCCTGGTGCACCCGTTCATCATCATGCTCACGCTGCCGCTCTCGATTCCGTTCGCGCTGCTCTCGCTCACCGTGACGGGGCGGTCCCTGAACCTGTTCAGCGCGCTGGGCGTGCTGCTGCTGCTGGGAATCGTCAAGAAGAACGGGATTCTTCAGATCGACTATATGAACCGTTTGCGCCATCAGGGAAAGCCGCTACGGGAAGCCATTATCGAAGCCAATCTGGTACGGCTGCGGCCCATCCTGATGACCACCTTCTCGATTGTCGCGGGACTGATTCCGACGGCCATTGGGATCGGGGCAGGGGCCTCGCAACGCTCGGCTATCGCGGTGACGATCATCGGCGGCCAAACCCTTTGCCTGCTGCTGACTTTGCTGGTGGTGCCGGTAGGCTACTCGATCGTGGAAGAAACGCGCGAGTGGCTGAGCGCACGGCGGCGGCCGGCGCCCATCGAATCGCCCGCGGTGGGCGACTGAACCTCAAACGAAAAGTTTTGTAAATTGGCAGAACCCGTGCATGGTTTATTGCGTCCGATGTAGCAGAGGTCGCAAGGAGCTATGAAGGCCATTGCGGAGAATATCCTGAGGGGTCAGGTACATTGTCCGATCTGCACCCACACGGTGCCGGCAGACGTGGATGCCACGGGACGCCGGCCGCGGGTTAGGCCCGGCCAGCGCTGTCCGCGCTGCTCAGCCACGCTCGATGTAGCCATTGTGGTGCAAATGCCGGAAGCCGCGTAAGCGCCCTCAAAGGCCACTAGCTTTGGGGGCCTGGAAAAGTGGTATTACGGGGTATTAACAACCGTCGTAGTACCTTAGGTGCTTGTGAGCGCCAGGGCAGTGAGTTATCGTAAGGGGGGCTGGGACTATGAGACGGAAAATACAACCCAAACCGGAGCCAATCGTTCCGGCCGAAATACTGGAACAGGCCAAGCGGGCCCTTTCGGAAGACAAGTTCAAGAAGACATCGAAGTGCATAGTCTGCGGCGCGGACAGTACGGACGTGACCGCCGAGCCGCTGTGCTGGGTATGCCGCCGTCTCAAAATCAGCGCCTGGCGCGATATTGAGCAGCAGATGCCGGCTCAGGAGTGATCCGAGTCGATTGTCCTTCCGAGACCGGCCTCAATGGCTCGCTCGTAAACAAAACCAGCGCAGGCCACATCTTCGACCGCCAAGCCATTTGATTTAAAGACAGTGATTGCATCCGGGCCGGGGCGTGCGCTGGCGCGCCCGGCCGCAATCTCCGCTAATTCCACCACACGCGGGTCACTCCAGGCGGTTTCTCCCAAAGACAGAATGAGGTCGCCCGACTCCATACGGGCCTGCTCGCGCGAATCGATCGCAATCAGATCCGCACGGGTCATCAGGTCGGTGGGCAGTTCCCGGCGTTTGGCCTGGTTCGATCCGACAGCGTTGACGTGTGTGCCGGGAGCGATCCAGGAAGCATCGAGAACCGGATCCTTGGCGAACGTGACCGTGACCACGATGCCGGCGCCGCGGACGGCGGCTTCCGCCGTCTCCACGGGTTCCACCGCGAGATTGGGATAGTCGCGTGCAAACGCCTGGCGCTTTTCGGCGGAGCGGCTCCAGACCTTCACGGAGCGCAAACGCCGCACGGCGGCAACGGCCTCCAACTGGCCCCGCGCCTGGAATCCGGCACCGACCAACCCGAGGGTGTCGGCGTCCTGCCGGGCCATGACGTCGGTGGCGAAACCGGTGGCGGCTCCGGTGCGGATCTGCCCCAGGTAGTTGGCTTCCATAACAGCCAGCATGGCGGCGTCTTCGGAGCGGTAGAGCAGGAAGCTGAAGTGGGCGCCATGCCGCGGGTGCGTAGCGTACACCTTGGCCCCGAAATATTTACCGTCGCTGCCGACCATATAGTGCAGCACACTGCCTCCCGGCACGATCAGGCGACGGCGCGGGTGGTTGAGCGCCTCTCCCGCAGCCAGGTGTTCGAAGGCCCGCCGGGTGAGGCGGACGGCTTCGTCCATGGGCAGCAGTTGGCGCACATCGGATTCTGTGAGAAAGAGCATAGTTTAGCGGGCGAATGCCAGGCGGCGGTGTTCCTTGAGGATGCAGCGATCCATGATTACGGTGAGGCCGGCGGCCTCGGCGCGGCGTGCGGCCTCCTCGTGAATGACGCCCTCCTGCATCCACACGACGCGGGCGCCGATGCGGATGGCCGCTTCGACCAGGTCGGGAACGAACTCCGGACGGCGAAAGATGTTCACGATATCGACAGGTTCCGGGACCGAATCGAGGTCCGGCCAGGCTTTCTCGCCGAGCACCTCGGTTTCCTCCGGATTTACCGGGATAATGCGGTAGCCGGCGCGCCGCATGTATTCGGCCACCCCGTGACTAGGCCGGAAGCGCTTGCTGGAGATCCCTACCACCGCAATGGTACGGGCGGATTCGAGGATTTCCGCGACGTTGATCATGTTTTTTCCTTGCGCGTGAAGGACTTCTGGAACCGCTCCACCTCCTCAGGGGTGAGATAGCGGAACCCGCCCGGCTTCAGCGGGCCGAGTTCGAGGAAGCCGATGCGCACCCGCCTGAGCTTTTCGACAAGGAGGCCGAAGTGCTTGAACATCAGGCGGATCTGGTTATTTCGGCCCTCATAGAGGCGCACTTCGTACCAGGGATTTTCGCCGCGGCGGATGATTCTGAGTCCGGCCGGTGCGGTGCGGCGGCCACTGAGCGGCACGCCGTCGCGGAACTGCTGTTCCTGGTCCTCGGTGAGGTTTCCGTTTACCTTCACGACATACGTTTTCGGAATGTGGGTGGCGGCGGAGGTGAGGGCATTGGCAAATTCTCCGTCGTTAGTCAACAGCAGCAGACCCTCGCTGTGATAGTCCAGACGCCCCACCGGATATACCCGTTCCCGCACTCCGCGGAGCAAGTCCATAACCGTTCGACGCTGCTGCGGGTCGGTAACGGTGGTGACGACGCTATCCGGCTTGTAGAGGGCGATATAAATCTGGTGGTGCGGTTCGCGGAGAAGGCGGCCGTCCACCTTGATGTGGTCGCGCGAGAGATCGGCTTTCGAGCCGAGCTCGCTGACGACGGCACCGTTGACGGTGACGCGCCCTTCGGTGATGATCTCCTCGGCCTTGCGGCGGGAGGCGATTCCCGCGCGAGAGAGGATTTTTTGCAAACGCTCTTCGGGCATTCTACTGCTGCGGTTCGGAGGGAGGCGTGGGAAGCACGGCATCCTCCGGTTGCGCGGACTGGGGCTCCTCGGGCTGGGGTTCCTCCGCCTGGACAGGCTCGGGCTCCGCGACCGGGGCGGCTTCGGCCTGCTCGGGCCGGGCGGTTTCCGGTTCACCTGCC
>DATMYF010000168.1:0-3815 GCA_035561075.1 Bryobacteraceae bacterium | reverse complement strand
ATGCGCAGGTCGGCTCGGTGGAGATTTCAGACTGCGTGGTGCTCATTATCTCGATTATGCGCCGAATTCACTTTGCGGTAAAGAGTTTTTTGAAATGTAAAGGGGTGGGGATGGATTGGCACCGGGGGCGAGACTCGAACTCGCGTTGACGGTTTTGGAGACCGCAGTCCTAGCCGCTAGACGACCCCGATGTACGGGATGCTGGACTACGAACGCCAGAGGTGGCGGGATTGGATGGAGCCGGGGGAGGGAGTCGAACCCACAACCGCTCGATTACGAATCGAGCGCTCTGCCAGTTGAGCTACCCCGGCGAGTGTTGTGCCTTCGGTTGTCGTTTCGGCTACCACGAGGTCAGAGTAGCAGAGTTTCGGATCTTCCGTCAAGTACTTTGTAGCGCAGAGCGGTTGCGGTAAAATGGAGGTGTCCGGAGTCGCGACCGGGCGAAAAACATCCAACGGGGCGTTCGGCTCTCCGGTTCCCCGGGCGCCCTGAAAGGAACTGGATAATGGCGTCTACAACTCGGAGAAGAGCCCCGGAAAAGACGGGCTACTACCTCGAAGTCATCCGATGCACCCCCATGGGAGAGGAAAGGCGCACAGCGGTCCTGTGGAATGACGGGCGGCCCACGGCACCGAAGCTCGCGCGGTGGGTGGAGGACTACCGGAAGGTGCTGCGGGAGCGCGGCACGAACGACATGCTGGGGCATAGCGCGGAGGACCCGGCGGTGGTGAATGCGCGACGTAGAGCGCGCGGGCGCATTGTGGTCAGTTGGAGTGCTCGCTGATGGCTCGCAAATTGCCGCCATTTGGGACGTACGTGACCACTCCGCAGTGGTTCGTGAACCTCGTCGCGCCGGCCCTGGAGCACAGCACGAAGTGGATCTATATTCTCGTCTGGTCGAACTCTCGATGGCAGACGGAAGCCCCCTGCAAAATGTCGATCCGCGACTTCGCGCGTGCGGCCGGAACTGGACTTGACCAGGTGCGAAACGGACTCGCCATCCTCATAGCGGCGAGGCTTATCAGAACCGTACAGGGAAAGGGGAGGCAGAAGTGCTGGTATCTGCCCGTGCTTCACACGCCAGAACAGGCGAAGGCCATCTACACCCAGGAGTGGCGCGCACTGTACCCGAAATGGGTACGAACGGTTGTACCCGTGGCGGGTACGGAAACTCAGAAAAGCGCCAAAGATCGTACCCGTGGCGGGTACGCGTTTCAAGATAACTACGTAGAAGGCGGTAAAGTAGTGCCTATCGCCCGGGCGAAGTAGAATGGAGGCAGCATGAGACCACGACATCACGACCCCAAGAACTGCCACGGCGACGGAACTGGGATCTATGGGCTTGATCCTCTGCCGGATGGAACCTACCGGCACTTTTGTTTGATCTGCGAGTACGAGGCCGTCGTCAAGGTCGAGGACTTGCGGCATCCAGTCGCCGCCATATAGTCACATCTACCCCGCCACTCTCCGTACCGTCCCGGCGCTCACCCCCAACTCCCCGGCGATCTCGCTAAGCGAACGGTAGCCCGGCCTGCTCATGCAAAAACCCGGTTCGATGCTGGCGTTGCGACATAGCGCGAGCGGCCTTGACCACAACTCCCCCTGAAGTCGGTCTTGTGATCCCGTCCTGTATATCCAGCCAAATCTTCATGGCTGCTGCGACTCCCGCAAAATCAGGCGAGTAGCAACGAGGGTGTCGATCCACGCGAAGGGCTTTCATGGCAGCGACAACTGCCTTTGCAGATAGGAGGTCAATATGCCGCTCCAATTGATCCCTATCGATACCGGAGGCCCCTATTGCGCTTTCTGCCTGCTCCCAAACGTATGCGACATGGCTCTGCCTTTGCCTGACCCAATCCAGCAGAATCCACGGAACTGAGGTCATTGGCGCTTCGGCGTGACATCGCTTACATAGCAACAGCAGATTTTCCGGCTCTACCTTTCCGCCGATGGATGCCGCTATAATGTGGGCCTCTTCCAGCCTTGCGGCTCCCCATGTATTCCATCCACAATACCCGTCAAACCCACAAGCGAAGCACGCCGGAGTGTCTGGATCATCTACAAACGACGGCTCCACCTTCATCCAGTACTCGACGATTTTCTTTCTCCAGTTCGTGCGCGACATCTATTGTTTCGCCTCCATGATCCTCGACACCGCATATGGGTGCCATGCTTTGCCGCGGCGCGGCATCACGCCCCGGTTATTCAGTTCTCGCGCAATTGCCGCCTTGGATTGACCGGCAGCGGCCATGCGCTTCATCTCGTCCAGCACCTTATCCTCCCCGGGGAGGGTCCCGTAGGGCTTCGCCCCCTCGCAGCGGCCCGTCTTCGCCTTCATTCTCTGGCGGGCACCACGGAGCTTCAGGACGATCATGGCCTTGTCATACTGCGAGATCGCACCCATGATCTGCCGCATCAGTACGCGCGTGGGATCGGCGCTGTCCAGGTCCGGCTCGTGTACCGACACGAGCGTGATGTTGCGTTTTTTCAGGTCCGCGATGATATGTTCCTGCACCATCAAATCGCGCGCTAAGCGGTCGAGTTTCTCGATGATGATGGTCCGGCAGCCGTTCATCGTCGCCAGCATCTCAAGCCACGCCGGGCGGCTATCCCACTCCGTAGCACCGCACACGGCCTCCTCGCGGTAGATGTGGACAATCTTGATGCCGTGCTGGGTGGCATACCGCCTAATGGACTCGGTTTGGCGCTGGAAACCGTCGCCCGTGACCTGATCTTTGCCGGAAACCCGGAGGTAAGCAAAGGCTTTCATGGCTACACTTAATTATACTGTTTCGGTGATTATGGGTCAAGGATATTCGGAGGTGAATCGGGGGCGGAACGCGAGCGCAGCAGCTAGGGGCGACGAATGGGACCCGCGCTCCATAGGCCCCCTGGGGGGGGTGGGTGGAGGGCAGCGCGGCCCGGTTCGCTCGATGGGAAGGACCGCGCGCGCAAGCACAAACACCGCAAATCTACACCGAATCTACAGATAAAGTGAACTGCTATAGAATCAATCCTGCTTCTCGGGTCTCTCCTCCGGAAACACCACCTCTCCCGGCCCGAGTTGCCGCGGTGCTGCCGGCAGAGCGGCAGGCAGCCCACCAGGCAGGCTAGCGGTAGGCAGGACGATTACGGCGACCTGAGCGGCGGCGGGTTGGGAATCCAGGCGTCCGGTTAGGCGGGCTTCCAGCTCCGTTGCAGTAAGGTCGTTGCGGTCGAGTGCAGCCCAGCCGCGGAAGTCCTCTTTTTTCTCTGCTTTACCAAGAATTCGCTCACGCTCCAGGCGGCGCTGCTCCATACGGGTAAGGATCGGGTCGGCCGTAACTACCGCCCTCGTAAGGTTCGCTGTCTCGCGTGTCACTTCTGACACACTCTGCTGTATCTCGCTCATTTCGCGTACCTTCTGGCTGGTAAGAATAGCCGGCTTCACAATTTGACGCCGATACGCCGCAACCTGCGTATGGCTGACCGTAAGGCCAGTGTTCGCCTTCCGTATGGTCGCGGCAATCTTGCGGCATGGCTCGCCCGCAATCATCGCGTCTATCACCTTTGCTTTCAATGCGGAGGGTAGCATATCGATTACCCTCTCCTGTCGTCCTGCTGGCGCTCCCATGATCCTACTTACCTCACTTCCAGTTTACAAGCACTTTACACTGTAAAGCCTCCGCCCACAAGGTAGTGTCCTGCGCTGCGTTGCCACCAAAACAGCAAGCGCTTGATTCGTAACCCATTGACTGCTATGGTTGAAAGCATGGGCAAGCCAACCACCCGCACCGACCTACGCGCCCTAAAAAATCTGGTCGCGGAGGCCAAAA
>DATMYF010000167.1:0-5679 GCA_035561075.1 Bryobacteraceae bacterium | reverse complement strand
CCCTCCCGTTGCCCCCAGTCTCCCCTTCCTCGGCCTGGCAGTCCTGCCCCCTTGAATCGACTCTTCGGTTCCGTATGGAGAGTTTCCTCGAGCGCGTGTCCCGAATCCGCGGTGTGCGGGTCCTTTCGCGGGACCGTTTGAATACCTTCGCTCCACTCCGTGACCGCCGTGATGCGCGGAATCTCCTGCACGCCGGGAGCCCCTATGCGGTGCGTTTCGCGTCGCTCCTGGCGGAAGCCATCGCGCAACTGGTGGTCCCTCCCACGCCGATCAAGGGCATCATCACCGATCTCGATAACACGTTGTGGGCTGGCATCGTCGGCGAGATCGGCCCTGACGCCGTGGAATGGAACCTCGATCGCCATGCCGGCCAGCACGCCATCTATCAGCGGTTCCTCCAGAGTCTCGCCGAAGACGGCGTCCTCATCGCCGCAGCCAGTAAGAACGAGCCGTCTGTGGTCGAAGCGGCATTCCGCCGCCAGGACCTGCTGCTCGACCCCCGTTCTGTATTCCCCTTGGAAGTGAGTTGGCAGCCCAAATCGCAAGCCGTCGCTCGCATTCTCGCCGCCTGGAACATTGGCCCCGAGGCCGTGGTATTCCTCGACGACTCCCCTATCGAAGTCGCCGAAGTGCGTGCGGCTTTTCCCAGCATGGATTGCAGGGTCTTTCCAGCGGAGGATCCGGACGCATTCCTGACGCTGCTCGACCAACTGGCCGACCTCTGTGGAAAGTCGCGGCGCAGCGACGAGGATGGGTTGCGAATGGAGAGTCTGCGCGCGGCGGTCCCGTTTGCGCCGGCTGCGCAAGCAGGTTCCCACGAGGAAATCCTTCGGGGCGCCGAAGCCGTCCTTCGAGTGGAGCCGTTGATCCCGAACCCGGACCCGCGGGCTCTCGAACTGCTGAACAAGACCAATCAGTTCAACCTCAACGGCGGCCGCATGCCGGAATCCGCGTGGCTCGCATTCCTGCAGGAACCGGATGCGCGCGCCTGGATCGCGTCTTACGAGGATAAATTCGGCCGCTTGGGAAAGATCTCCGTGCTGGCAGGTCGCCGCCGCAATGGCCGATTCGAGGCGAGTGTCTGGGTCATGAGCTGCCGTGCCTTTTCCCGCCGAATCGAGCACGCGCTCGCGGATTATGTTTTTCGAACCGAAGATTGCGAGTCCATCGCGCTCGATTACACCCCCACCGATCGCAACAGCCCGTTGCGCGAGTTCCTTGAGGAGTTTGCATCTCCGCCCCTTGCTCAGCCGGTGATCCTCACCCGGGAGGAGTTTGTGAAGCGTTGTCCGCAAATTTATCTTCGTTTAGAATGAGACTGATGCTCCCATACCGCACCAGGCTGCTCACTTGTTTTCGTGCTATCTTCGGCGAACATACCGATTCGGAGCTGCTCGCGGCCATTCCCGATACGATATCCAACTGGGATTCAGGCAATCACTTCATACTGGTGCAACTGGTGGAAGAAGAGTTTAACGTCCGCATACCGGAAAGATTGGGCAGCGAGTTGCTCTCCTTTGTCGATTTCGAGCGGTATCTCGAAGTAACCCTGGGACCCGCAGCCTAGCCGATGCCCGCAATAGCATCGTGGCGCGAATTGCTGCGGGAGGCTGAAGCGGAGTGCCGCGCCGCCTTCGAGGAAGAACCGCTTCGGAAGCTTGTCGGCGAGCCCGCTCGCGCATTCGAACTCCTCTCCTCTGTAGGTTGGAATTCCGTTAGCGCCGCCCATCTCTGCGCCCTGACGCAGTCCGCAGACGCGGCCCGCGAAGAGGCGTTCGCACGCGCAATCCTGATTTCCGCTTCGCTGCATGCCATCCCACGGCTGTTCGACGCTCCGTTCCCGGCATCCGTAAAGATCTTTTGGGCGGAGGAGTTCCGTTTCTTCGTCCGTCCGCCGGAACGCTGGCTCAAGCATTTCCGGTTGCATGATGTCCGTTTCCTCGAGTTTTGCCGCATTGCCACCTTGCGTCGCGTCCCGGCGGGCCAATTCCATTTGGAAATGTCCGCGCTCCCGCGTTCCTCACTCATGGCTGGTCCCTGGCGACAGCGGCTCGGGCTTTGCCGTTTCGTCGCCCGATCAGGTGGATTCGGGCCGCTGGCTGAGACTCACGTCAACGACCGTCGACGAAACCGCCTCACACTGATCGAGAGCGAAGGCCTGCTGAGCTACTACAGGCTGGCGGAGACTCTCAAACTCCAGCCTGGAGTACGCGGCCTGCTTACGTCGAGTTGGCTATACTGCCGAAGCACAGCAGAGATTACGCCGCGCCTGGCATGGCTCCGCCGCTTCTTCGAGGAGAACGGCGCGTTCCTGGCCGACCTGGGTCCGGCCCCGCCCGATAGCGGCTTTCTGATAGGCAGCGAGGAGCGCACCCGCCTCTACCATGACGGCGCATACCGCCCCCGCATGACCCTCGTCTTGTGGCCGCGCCGCGCCATCCTCGCCTGGGCGGAACGATGTGCGGAACTGGGCGGCGACTTCGGTCCCGGCTAATACACGTTTTCTGGCCCTGCCGGCGACGGCTCAGTGCTGCGTCGAGCCAGGACGTAGACTCGCGACGAGCCGAAGGTATCGCCGGAACAGAGACTGTGGATCAACTGGTAAGCAAAGCGTTTTGGGATGTTTCTCAAAGAGGGCGTCGCCTCGAAATGGCCTACGAACTCTCGCTTGACGATCGTGAAACCGGCTGACGCAATGAGGTATTCCAATCCTCGACCCCAAAGCATGGAGATATGCCGGTTCGTCGTGATTTCCATCTCATCGAACATCGTAGGAGTTCCGCGAACAAGCCACTGAAGACGCGCTTGGGCGGATTCCACATTCGGAGTAGAAAGAATCATCTGTCCGTCCGGGGCGACCACGGAGCGGCACGATCTCAAAAATGCCGCTGGATTCTCGAGGTGTTCGATAATCTCGATCGCACAGACCAGCCCGTATTGTCGGCCTCCAACCTCGGCTGCCGAAAAGGGTTGATCGAGATTCAGCTTATAGATGGGAACCGCCAATCCACACTTGTCGTTCCAACTCGTGCACGACACGCGGTCGTAGCCTGCATCGAGAAGTTGCCTGGCCAGAGCTCCTTCGCCTGTGGCTATGTCCAGTACGCTCGCGACCTTGGGAATGTGCTCAACGGCGTGTTTGACGGCAAACTTGTGGGTTCCCGGATCAGACGAGATGTGTAGACCGGCATAAGTCCAGTAGCCCGGTGCGGACGGGTCGGGCGCATAAGGCGCGAGCCCGTCGGGTGAAGGGGGAGATGCCATCATGCGACACGCGATTCTAACACCCGGCTCGTGTGAGAATATAGATGCCGTCCTGACGCAGTCACGACGCTTTGCCGGGCCCGCGGTATGCCCGATAATCCCAAGGCGGCTGCCACTTCCGCGGGGAGGATTCAACCAGGAGTGTTTCTTGCCAAATCTGCTGTGCGTATGTAATTTTCCAGCTAACACGGGCTTCGCGTGGGACTTCATAGAGTCCTTGTACGCCAATGTGGCCGACCGCTTGGCGCCATCCGGCATCCACACCTATGTCGCCTATCCCGAAATCGCCTCTCCTCCGCGGCCGTTGTCAGGAAGCGTCGCCGAACCCGTTACGCTCAGCGTCACCCCAGCACGAGGGCCTGCGCTCGAACCCGTTTTGCGGTTTATCCGCGAAAACGATATCGAGGTTCTCTACTTGACGGATTTTCCAACGTGGTCATGGGCCTACCCCGCTATGCGGCACGCGGGAGTGCGCCGCATAGTCGTGCACGACCACGTGTCGGGGGAATTTGAGCGCCCGCACGGCGTCAAGCGGCTATTGAAAACATTGTTGATGCGCAGCCCGTCGCTGGTGGCGGACCAGGTAATTGCAGTCAGCGACTTTGTTGCGACCCGTCAGCGCGAGGTGGGATGCTTTCCGGACCGACGGCTGGTGCGCATCTGGAACGGCCTTACACCCACCGCATCGAATCCTGACTGCGCCGGTCGCGCCCACTCTCAGTTCGGAATCGACCCGTGCCGTCCGCTGGTGATGAGCACATGCCGTGCCGCGAAGTACAAAGGCGTGCACCATCTTTTGCGGGCGTTCGACTCCCTGCTGGCCGGCTGGCGCGATCCCGTCCTCCCCGTGCTGGTCTACGCGGGCGACGGCCCGGACATGGAATACTTCCGCCAACTTCATCAGTCCCTCCCGTCGCGGGACCACATGATCCTGGCGGGATATCGGTCGGATGCCAGGGAACTGGTCGCCTCCGCCGACGTTTGCGTCATCCCGTCATTGTGGGCTGAAGCCTGCCCGCTTGCCGTCCTCGAGCCGATGATGGCGGAAAGGCCAATCGTAGCGAGTGCCGTTGGAGGGATACCGGAACTTGTCCTCGACAGTGAGACCGGACTTCTGGTCCCTCCTGGAGACGAGCCAGCCCTGGCTCGTGCCATCGCTCGATTGATTACGAATCAGGACCTCGCCAGGCAACTCGCCGCTGCTGCTCGCCGCCGGGCGGTCGAATCCTTTTCGTTCAATGCGCAAATCGACGCCTTGGTGGCAGTGATGGCACAATGCTTCGATCTTCCCGTCATGCCGCCCTTGACGGCACAAACGTAAAACGCTCCTTTAGTTTCAGGAAACGTCGTTCATACAATTCGTACGACAGGATCGCCATTCCGATGGTTGCCGCTAAGCTGACGATTGCGGCGAGCGTGAATCCGTGGTCCACTGTCGCAAATAACCGTCGTGAAAGATAGATGCAGAGCTCATGGTAGACGTAGAGCCCGTACGATATTTTCCCAAGGTATGCCAGCGGCTTCGGAACGGCGCTGGCCGGCAGCGATAGAAAACCCAGCAATAGGAGACAACTTCCCGCCGCGACCAGCACATATCCCTCGCACAGTTGCATAGCGCCGGGCTGCCCTCCTTTGGCCTTGATCTGAGTGACCGCTTCAGCGATGAACCAGCACAGTGCGCCTCCGGTCACGAGAACGCCGGCGCGCCACGGGGATCTCGATAAAGAGCTTCGTCGCAGTGCGAAACAGAGGAGCGCGCCGCAACCGAAGAACAGAAATTGAACGAAGCTGTTCGTCCATACCGCCGCATCGCTATCCGCCCCTTGCGATGCGAGCCACACCAACATCGCCATCGAAAACGGCAGTGTTGCGGCGGCTAGGGCGATGGTGACCCTGCGGCCGCATCGCGCCAGCCACGGCCATAGCAGATAGAACTGCTCCTCTAGCGAGACGCTCCATAGCGGAGATATGGGGTTGCTCGTATACCCGAACGCTCCGGTGTACCAGTTGCCCGCCAGAAACACAAACCCGGCGACCCGCATCCAGTCAAGGCGCCATGGCGGATAAAACCAGCCGAGCAGAATGCACAAGGCTATAAACCCGAAGTACAGCGGCCAGATCCGCAATACCCGCCGGACATAAAACTCCTTCAGGTGTATGGCGCCGGTAGCTTCGTTCTCCCGGAGCAGCAACTCCGTGATCAGATACGAACTGAGGACAAAGAACAAGCACACACCGAACGCTCCCGACTCGCTAACCACCTTGAGCGCCCAGTTGATCCAAAACCCAGAAGTTGTACCAATTGAAATTGGAGATATCGTAGGCAATTGAGGTCCTCGGAGAGGGGAACGAGGAGGTTCGACATGCCGAAGAAGGGACACACCGAGGAGCAGATCATCGCCGCGCTGAAGGAGT
>DATMYF010000166.1:0-93327 GCA_035561075.1 Bryobacteraceae bacterium | reverse complement strand
CGGGTGGACGGCACGGGCCGCGGGAGTAAAGTCCCTGAGCGGTTCGGTGACCGTTACCTCGCACTCGCAGCAATCGGAGCACCGGCCGCACTTCTCGCAGATATGGTTGGAGCAGGCGTCTTTCGTGCACCGCACGCAGATGCGTGTGGATTCCTCGCCACAGATGCTGCACGTGAACGTCATCTACGGAGATTTCCTCATCGTCTTGCCCGGCGTTTCACGGGTGAGTACGCTCCGGCAGCGTTGCGCCTCGTGATCCATAATCTCGTATTCCTGCTCGCGCCGCGCGGTCAGTTCCACAATGAACCTCTGGAAACGCTCCCGGTTGGCTCCGTTCTCCGACGATACGCTGAGCAGCAGATCCGCTACCGCCGGGTTCTGGTATTTCCGCACGCCGTCGGCAAGCGAGTTCATCATGAACTCCAGAGATTGGATGCGGAAGAACACCTTCATGGCCTCTGAAAGCTTTTCGGGGTCCTTCGTCAGCGCCGCGGCCTCGGTCGCCAGCGCCTGCGCCTGGGCACGCGCGGATTTCTTCTGGCCCACATAGGCGTCCGGCGCTCCTTTGGCTTTCCATGCCTCCGGGTCGATCTGGTCGATCAGCGGCACCAGCCGGTTCGCGTGCGCCGATATCTCCTTGAGCACGGCCCGAACATCCCATTCAATGGGGGGCTCCGGTGCGGGTACCGGGGTCTGGGCTTGGGCGCATGCCAGAAGGAGCGCGGCCGGCAAAAGGGATTGAAAAAAGGAACGCATGCCTCTTCCTTCAATCCTATCACCCCCGGACGGCCTGTTTCGGGCTTCCGCCTACAACCAGAACTGCCATTCCCCCCGAAGCAGAACGTAGGCGGCCAGGCAGCCGTTGGTGACCGCGTGGGCCAGAATGCAATCCGCCAGGTTGCGTGTCCGCACCAGCCACCAGTTGTAGCCGATTCCAGCGAGGAGACCGACGTCCCAGTAGGGCCCATGTTCGACGGCGAACATGGCCGCCGCAATCCAGAAGGAAGCAGCGGTGTAGGTGCCCAGCGGTACCTCCCGGAAGCTCGGCTTCACCAGCCAGCGCATCACCCAGCCGCGCCAGAACAACTCCTCGAGAATGGGGACCAGCAGGACGCTCGAGGCTACTCGCCATGCCACGTAGGAGTAGTCCGCCTGCACCGCCGCCGGGACGGAACTCGCAACCCTGCCGGTAATCCCGTTGCTGAACAGCCAGTGCCCGCGGAAGCCGGGCCACAGCCAATCCGGCCCTACCCAAACAGCGAACAGTACCACTCCAAACGCGATACTCGAGGCGGGCATGACCGGGCGCAGCGGAATCACCCGGCGCGAGATGGTGGCCAGGATGGCCGTTACCAGGACGGTCCGGAAAACCAGAAGCCAGGCGGAAGCGCCCGGGGCGAGCTGTTGCAAACCCAGGCAGCCCACGTACGCCGCGAACGGCGCCACGTATGCCGCGGTAGCCCAACGATCATCGCGCGCTACGGCCACCGGTGCGGGTGCGCTCACCATGGGATATCCGCCTCTGCCATCACTAAAGAATAAGCGAAGCCGGCGCGTTTCGCAGACTGAATAGTTCCGGTACCCTCCCTAATGGTTATAAGGTCGCGACCTGGTGGTCAGGGCAATCCAATTGAATGCCGTCATGGATCGCGGCCACGACGTCCAGCCCGTGTCCGGCGAGGAAGGGAACAATCGAGTACAGCCGTTCCTGAAGGTGCCGCTCCGGATAGATCAGACCGAAGAGATAGGCGGCATCGTGCTCCGCCCGCTCATCCCTTGCCAAGACCCCGCGTCCGATCTTGTGCTCGATTTTGGCGAGCTGGTAAAGCATTTTGGACCGGCTCTTGCGAGTTGCCGCCGCGATGGTCGGGTCGAAAGCGGCAACGTCCCGCGCCAATCGGTCGATGGCAGCCTCCACTGCGGCTCGGGTCTCCTCCACCGAACGTTTGAGGGTCCCTGGTACCAACTGGAGGGCGACGCGCTCCCGCAACGCCTGCCACCCCGGGAAGAAATCCGCCAGTTGCAGGCCGAAGCGGGCCATCAGCTTATGGCTGCGGGCATCGAGCAGGGTAAAGCCGCTGCGCAGAACAGCGGCCGGCATGCGCCCCAGCAGCCGCCGGTAGAGCACCTCCGACTGCGCCAGGTAGGCCAGTTCCGCCGGTCCCCCGATGTAGGCAGCGGTGGGCAGCATGGAATCCTGCACCACCGGACGCAGCAGCGCGTTGGGCGAGAGCTCGTGGGCGCGGCTGGCCAGGTCGGCCGTGCTGAAACGGCGCCCGTTCAGAGTGTAATTGGTGCCGTGACGTTCCAGGCCCAACCGCCGTCCCCCTTCCAGCAGGAAGACGAGCGAGGTGTGCTCTTCAACGTGCACCTGCGCATGATACCCGGCCTCTGTTAGTTCGCGGTTGCGCTCGACGAGCGCGGCATGGAGCTCCGGCGCGGCCTCCAGGGCGTCGCGCAACGCCGGCGCGGCCAGCCGCCGGATGGCAGGCGCCATGGGGTCCAGATGGACGAGGTCGTAACGCCCGAGCAGCCGCTTCAGAAGGACGGAAAAGGCCTGCCCCATGCTGCGGCCGGGCGCGTAGGCGGCCGCGACGATTTCCGCCACGTCATCGCCAAATGGAAATTGCCGCAGGGCGTCCCGGAGGGCGTCTAGCGGGGGCGCAGCCAGTTCCACCGTCCCCACGGGTTGGTTGCGTCCCTGCGGGCCGTCCGCTTCAAGCCGGATCGGGCGGTGGCCGGCGTCGAACACCCAGCAGTGGTTCACCTCGGCGAAGTCGTGATCTTCGGTGGCCAGCCAGAAGACCGGCACCGCGGGTATGCCCGCATCGCGCAGCCGCTGGGCGAGCCTGACCGCCGTGAGTGCCTTGTAGATCGTGTAACACGGTCCCGAGAAGAGCCCCACCTGCTGGCCCGTCACTACCGCCACGGTACCCGGACGTGCCAGTTCCTGAAGAGCCGCGCTGCCCTGGTTAAGCGGCCCCAGCGCCTCCACCAGTGCCCGACGCCGCTCGTCCGGGATCACCGCCTTCCGCGCCGCTTCCACAACAGCGTCGAAGTCGTGATCCGGATTCCCATAGAAGCTGCGCAGCCGGTCGGGATGGTAGACGTAGTCCGCGAAGAGCGCAGAGGTGTTCGGCAGTGCGGTCTGGCGGACGCAGGTACAGTCCATTTAGGCGCACCTAACCAGATGAGCAGCCATTCCGGAAGGATTCATTGTCAGCCCGGCAGCATCTTTGAGATGTCGTTGTAGATTACGAAGGCTACCAGCGCCATGATCACCACGAAGCCTAGCTTGAACACCGTCTCCTTCACCTGCAGGCTCATGTCCCGGCGCATCACCATTTCGATCAGCAGCAACAGGATCACGCCGCCGTCCAGAATGGGAATCGGCAGCAGGTTGAAGATGGCCAGGTTCAGGCTGACCATGGACATCAGGATGATGAAGGCCGAGGGGCCCTCGCGCGCTGCCTCACCGGAGAGCCGCGCAATCCCTATGGGGCCTTCCAGATTTTTGGCCGACATCCTGCGCTCCACGATGCCCGAGAGGAACTGGAAGATCAGGGTGGCACCCTTCACGTTCTGCCGCGCCGATGCGCGCAAAGCCTCCGGGAAGGAAAGCTGCGTCACTTCGACCGTGAACCGCTGCTCCACGTACGCGCCGATCACCCACCGCTCCGGCCCGTCCAGGTTGCTATAGACCGGCTGCACGGTAATCGTCATCGGCTTGCCGTTGCGCTTAAGCTCAATAACGACGGGCTTACCGCCGCTCGATCGGATCACCTCGTGGAACTTAACCGCGGAGTGGATCGGCTGGCCGTTGGCAGTGGCGATTAGGTCTCCCTTACGCAGGCCGGCCTTCTCGGCGGGCATGTCTTGATTGATCGCCCCAAGTTGGACGTCTCCGCGCGACGACCATCCCGCCGAGCCCAGCCCCGAGCGCTCGTCGAGAATCGGGGTGAGAGTCTTCTCGATGCGCTGGCCGTTTCGCTGGATGGTGAACTGCAGCGGGCGGTACGCGCTCGAGACCTCCTTCAGGTCGATGTCCTGCCAGTTGGGGTTTTCCTTGCCTTCGAAATTGACGATCAGGTCGCCTTCGCGCACCCCGGCGCGTGCCGCGGGAGAGTCCGGTGTGACATGGCCGATCAGCGGCTTCATGTCGGCTTCCGACACTCTCTGGTACTTGAACATGTACAGGCCGGTCAGCAGCCCCACAGCCAGGATAATGTTGGCAAGCGGTCCGGCCGCGGCTATGATTAGCCGCTGCCAGCGCGGTTTGGCGAGGAAGCTGTTGGGGTCATCGGTGTTATCCTCCCCAGGCTGCTCCCCGGCCATCTTCACATAGCCGCCGAACAGAATCAGGGAGAAGCGGTAATCCGTATCTCCCTTGCGGAACCCGAACAGCCTCGGTCCAAAGCCGAAACTGAACGTTTCCACCTTTACCTTGAAGAAGCGGGCCGCAACAAAGTGTCCAAGCTCGTGGATCAGGATCATGATCCCGATCAGCACCAGCACCCAAAGAATGTTCTGAAGAACCATCATATCGTTCCGCTTACGGCCCTACCCGCGCCACCCCTGCCCCTTGCGGCGAAGTGCCCGCGCGTTTTGCCACCAAGGCGCGCGTCACCGCGCGCGACTCCTCGTCGGTATCGAGGATTTCCCCGATCGACCGCGCCTGACGCACAGGCACCCGCGCGAGTGTCTCCTCCACAAGCTCCGCGATCGCACAGAACCCGATCTTGCCCGCCAGAAAAGCTTCGACAGCTATCTCATCGGCAGCATTCAATATACATGTCGCCGTTCCGCCGGTTTCCTGCGCGCGGTATGCCAAGCCGAGCAGCGGGAATCTGTCGAAATCGGGAGGCAGGAATTCCCAACGCCGCGCCTCCGCCCAGTTGATCTTGGGCACCGGCGCATCCGCTCGTTCCGGCCAGGTCAGCGCGTACTGGATCGGCATCCGCATATCCGTCGCCGATACCTGCGCAAGCACGCTGCCATCGCGGTATTCCACCATGGCGTGCACGGTGGATTGGGGATGAATCACTACGTCCACTTCGGAAGGCGCAAAACCGAACAACCAGCATGCCTCGATCACCTCGAAACCCTTGTTCATGAGGGTTGCGCAGTCGATGGTGATGCGGTTGCCCATCCTCCATGTGGGATGATTCAAGGCCTGCGCCGGCGTCACAAAAGGCAGCTCTGAAGCCGGGGTGTTGCGAAACGGTCCACCGGAAGCTGTCAGGATCAACCTGCAGGCCTCTTTGCGGGCCCCTGCCCGCAGGCACTGGTGGGCGCCGTTGTGCTCGCTATCCACCGGGACCAGTTCCGCGCCGCCGCGCGCTACCGCTTCCATCACCAGGCTGCCGCCCGAGACCAGCACTTCCTTGTTCGCCAAGCCGATCCGCTTGCCCAGCAGTGCCGCCTGATACGTGGCATCCAGCCCCGCCACCCCTACGATGGCCGAGATGAGCACGTCCACCGAGCCGTCTATTGAAACGTTTACCCTTGCCTCCGCGCCCGAATCCAGTTGCGGCCATTCCGATGCCGGAATGTCGGATTGCGCCAGCAGCCCCCGCAGCCGCTCCACACCGTCCGGCGCGGCGGTAACCGCCACTCGCGGGCGAAACTCTCGGATCTGCTGGAATAAAAGGTCGGTATTCTGACCCGCAACGAGGGCATGGATGCGGTAACGTTCGCGGTTGCGGCGGACCACATCCAATGTATTGGTGCCAATCGAACCGGTCGAGCCCAAGATCGTGAGCGTTCTCATCGGGAGCGTCGTAAAGGATAGGTACTACGCCGATGATAGCATGGCTTAATCCGCTTTTTGGAATTGGTCGGGGTTTGGTTGAAGCATCACCCTTTCGGGCGCCGGGGAGGATGCTTCAGGGGTCTTTCTTTAGAGGTTAGTCTCGCTTTGGTGGGAGTTGCCTCCCCGGCTTGATTCCAATAATAGAATATCCCGATTCCAATTGCAACAGATTTTTGTATTCTTTTTTGCGTCCTACCGATTTTGGTAGTGGTGAATCTCACGCGATGGATGCACCGCCATTCCCTGCGGATTTGACTTCGACTCCGGCAAGGCGCTCTAACACCTTGATGCTGCTGCACATATCTTCATCCGCCAGTCCCGAAGCGAGCGCCGACTCGAAGAGCTGCTGGGTTACTCCCGTTAAAAATAGCGGAACGCCCAGTTCACGGCCGCTCTCGAGTGCCAGGCCAACATCTTTATGCATCCACTTTGTGGAAAAGTTGGCGGCGAAGTCCCGCCGGAAGACAAAAGGCGCCTTATAGGAGATCAGGCCCGAGCGTGCAGCGCTGTTGTCCAGGATCTCCAGCATGAGCTGCGGATCGACCCCCGCCTTGGTGGCCAACACCATGCCTTCGTTGAACGCCTGCAAGAGATTGGAAAGAACGAGGTTCTGGGTTAGTTTGGCGTGCAGTCCCATGCCCGGCCCGCCGCAATAGTAGATACGCTTCCCCATAGGCTCCAGAAAGGGCCGGATGCCTTCGAGTACCGCTGCGGTGCCCCCTACCATAAAGGTTAGGGTGCCGCCCTCTGCCCCGGGAGTGGATCCGGTGCACGGAGCGTCGAGGAATTCCACATTCCGGGCCGCCAGAGTCTGCCCCATGCCCCGGCTGGCGCTGGGGCTCACTGTACTGGCATCCGCCACGACGCTGCCCGGCCGGGCGCCCTCGATGAGCCCGCCGGTGCCACAGATCACCTCTTGAGACATTTCCGTATTGCCGACGCACACGAAAACGCAATCCGCCTGTTCGGCTACCTGTTTAGGGGTTTCGGCGTACCGTCCGCCTTCGGCCCCGGCCAGTTCACGAGCTTTCGATGCCGTGTGGGACCATAACGCCACTTCATGCCCCGCCCGTAGAAGGTTGCGGGCCATGGGGTAGCCCATCAGTCCGAGACCGCAAAAACCAAGTTTTGCCATGCCCGGATTGTACGATGCCAGCGCCGTATGCGACAATTGCGAACCGATGAAATCTCCCGTTCTGGTCACCAAACGAATTTATCCCGAAGCCATCGAGTTCCTGCGCGCGCACGCCGAAGTGGATTACGCCGATTCGGATGACGGCCTCACGGCAGCGGAACTGGCCGCCCGGATTCGCGGCAAGGAAGCCGTGGTCTGCCAGTTGACGGACAGGTTCAGCGCCGAGGTCATCGCCGGTCTGGACGGTGTGAAGGTGCTGGCCAACGTAGCGGTCGGTTTCGACAATATTGATGTGCCGGCAGCCACCCGCAAGGACATTCTGGTGACCAACACCCCCGACGTCCTCACGGATACCACCGCTGACCTCGCCTTCGCCCTGCTGCTGGCCGCCGCCCGCCGCATCGTCGAGGGCCACCAGTTCGTGCACTCCGGCCAGTGGACTAAGTGGCGCATCGACCTTCTGGTGGGACAGGACGTTCACCATCGCACCCTGGGGATCTTCGGGATGGGCCGCATCGGCCAGGCGGTTGCCCGGCGCGGGCGCGGCTTCTCGATGCGCATTCTCTACCACGACATGCAGCGGGCCCCGGAGGCCGTGGAGCGGGAACTGGGCCTGGAGTTCGTCAGCAAAGAGGACCTGCTGCGCCAGGCGGACTTCGTCTCCCTGCACGTGCCGCTATCCGCCGCCACGCGCCATTTCATCGGGGAGCCCGAGCTTCGCATCATGAAGCCCACAGCCATCCTGGTGAACAGCTCCCGCGGCCCGGTGGTGGACGAGGCAGCGCTGGCAGTGGCGCTGGAGCAGAAGGTAATCCAGGCGGCCGGGCTGGACGTCTTCGAGCGCGAGCCCGAAGTACACCCCACGCTGCTGAAACTCGAGAATGTGGTGTTGGTACCGCACATCGGCAGCGCTTCAGTGGATACGCGCCGGAAAATGTCGATGATGGCGGTGGAGAACGCCGCCGCCGTGCTAAACGGGCGGCGGCCGCCGAACCTGCTGAACCCGGAGGCGTGGCGCGAGCGCTAGCCGTTCAGGAACTGGAGGCACATGCCGGATGACCCGTTGCGCATCCCCATCACGGACGTTTTCGATCTCCACACCGTGCCCCCGCGCGACGTCGAGGCCATGGTTGAGGAATACCTGCTCGAAGCCCGCCGTCTGGGGCTAAAGGCGCTGCGGATCATTCATGGGCGCGGCATTGGGGTGCAGCGCGAGACCGTCCGCGCCGTGCTGGCACGGACCGAATTCGTGGTCGATTTCCGGGATGCCCCCGCGGAAGCGGGCGGCTGGGGCGCTACGATCGTAACGCTGCGGTAGCCTGCCAGCGGGCCGACGCCTTCTGAAGGCGCGCCACCGCCTCCATCAGGTTCTCGTGGGAGGTGGCGTAGCTGAACCGTATGTAGTCCTCTCCATAGGTTCCGAAAGCGCCGCCGTTCAGGCATGCCACCCCGGCCTCCTCGAGCAGCCAGTCGGCCAGTTCGCGCGAGGGAATCCCGGTGGCGGCAACGTTGGCGAAGGCGTAGAACGCGCCCCCCGGAACTGCGCAGCGGAAGCCTGGAACACCATTCAGACCCTTGCAGAACGCGTCCCGGCGGCGCCGAAACTCGGCCACCATGCGCTCCACGTCATCCTGCGGCCCGGTGAGCGCGGCGATGCCGGCGCGCTGGCTGAAGCTGGCGGTGCAGGAATTGGAATTCACCATCAGCTTGGTCACCGCATCCACCAGCCAGGTGGGCATCACCCCGTAGCCCATGCGCCAACCCGTCATCGCGTAAGTCTTCGAGAACCCGTCCAGGATGATGGTCTTGTCCAGCATCCCGGGAAAGGTGGCGATCGAGACAGGCTCCTCGCCGTAGACGATCCGGCTGTAGATTTCGTCCGACAACACCATCAGGTCGCGGCCCCGCACCATTTCCGCGATGGCCGCCATGTCCTTCGCCGGGATCACTCCGCCGGTGGGGTTCTGCGGGGAGTTGAGGATCAGCATTTTGGTGCGGTCCGTGAGCTTATCCCGCAGCAGGTCGAGATCGAAGGAGAAGCCGCGCTCTTCGAGCAGCGGTAGCGGCACGGGGATCGCGCCCATGAACCGGATCATGGATTCATAGATCGGAAAACCCGGATTCGGGTAGATCACCTCGTCGCCCGGCTCGAGCAGGGCGAGCATTGGGAAGAAGATGATGGGCTTGCCGCCCGGAACGATGGAGACGCGCTCGGGACCCACCTTGATGCCCCGCGTGCGGCTGACATACGCCGCCACCAGGTCGCGCAACTCGGGGTAGCCCTGGGTGGGGCCGTAGTGCGTCCAGCCGTCGTCGAGCGCCTTTTTGGCTGCCTCCACGACGTGCCGGGGAGTGGGGAAATCCGGTTCCCCGATTTCCAGGTGCACCACGCTCTTTCCACGGGCTTCGAGCGCCCGCGCCTTGACCAGCACATCGAAGGCGGACTCCACCCCGATGCGGCTCATCCGTTCCGCGAGTTTCATGGTTTTACTGCCTCTTGAAGTAGGGCACTTCATCGCGCAGCTCCACCCGGACCACGCGATCGCCGATCGCAACGCGCTCTCCCACGATGCGTGCCGTAACCCGCCCGCCCTCTTCCAGCGTGATGATGGCGGTCTGGTACGGCGCGTCTTTGGCGAACGCTTCGGGCGCGGAGTACACGACGGTCTCCGTGTAGACAGTACCATAGATCGGATTCACAACGCCCCCAGAATGGTGACCACGCAGGTGCCGCCGGAGCCCCCCAGGTTTTGTGCGAGCCCCACGGCCGCATCGCGTACCTGCCGGTCGCCGGCTTCGCAGCGGATCTGTTGGACGACGTCGCAGATCTGGGCCGCCCCGGTCGCGCCTACCGGGTGTCCCTTCGACTTGAGCCCGCCGCTGGGGTTGATGGGTTTCTCGCCCCGGAGCGCCGTGCGGCCCTCGGCCGAGTATGGCCCGCCCTGCCCGCGCTCGACGAATCCGAGGTCTTCAAGGGCCACGATCTCCGCGATGGTGAAGCAGTCATGCAGTTCGGCGAAGCCGATATCTCGCGGCCCCATCCCCGCCATTCCGTAGGCCTTTTGCGCCGCGCGGCGGACGGCAGGGAAGGTGGTGATGTCCTCCTTCCGGTCGAGCGGCACGGAGTCGGACGCCTGGGCGATCCCCAGCACCCGGACGGGCTTGCGGCCGAAATCGGCGGCCCTGTCGGCGGGGGCCAGCAGCACGGCCGCGGCGCCATCACTGATGAGGGAGCAGTCGTATAGGTTCAGCGGGTCGGCCACGGGTTTGCCTGCCATGGCCTGCTCAAGGGTGATCACCCGGCGCATGTGTGCGTCCGGGTTGAGGGCTCCGTTGGCGTGGTTCTTGACGGCCACGGCTGCCAGGTGCGCGCGGGTGGTGCCGAATTGGTGCATGTGGCGCCGCGCGATCATGGCGAACAGTGAGGCGAAGGTGTTGCCGGCCCGAATCTCTCCCGAGAAATCCCCCGCCGAGCCCAGGATTTCGCTCACCTGAGGAGTGGGGCGCGATGTCATCTTTTCCACCCCTACCACCAGCACCGTATCGTAAATGCCGCCCGCCACCGCCGTCCACGCCTGGTAAAAGGCCGAACCGCTCGATGCGCAGGCGTTCTCGATGCGCGTGGACGGCACCCCCTCCACCCCCAGTGCCATGGACACGTAGGGCGCCAGGTGGTTTTGCCCGGTGAAGGCCGGGCCGGCAAAATTTCCAAGATAAAAGGCTTCCACCTGCGATGGAGCTATGTGCCCATCTTTCAAGCACTTCTCTCCCGCTTCGACGGCCAGGGAGCGAAGGTCCCGCCCGGGAAAAGCGCCAAAAGGAGTCTTCCCGGTCCCGATAACCGCTACGGGTCTCATATAATCAGGTTATACGCGGTTTTCGTGTGGACTGGGACATCGCTTCTCACCAACTGTACCGGACACCACCCACCGAACCTCCGCCTGTGGCGCACCGGCGGCGCAGCGGGCTCGATCGTCTAAATACCTTCCACGTTTTCAACCGGACGGCGTCATGCTGTTGTAGGAAGCCGTGGAAACCGCCGTTTACTCAATCATGAGCGAAGCAGTGGAACCCAGCCTAGGGCTGGCTGAGCGGCAAAACCGGTTTGTATCCGAGCATCTGCGGCGGATATTCATACAGATCTACCGCATTGTGGGAAATGTGGCGGACGCGCAGGACCTGACCCAGGAGGCCTTCATCAAGGCGCTCCAGCGGCAGGACCAGCTCAAGGACGAGTTGAAGGCGGCGCACTGGCTTTCTCGCATTGCCACCAACACCGCCATTGATTTCCTGCGCCGTAGCGGGCGGGTCTCGTTCTGCGAGATCGATGCCGCCCCGGAAGCGCCCTCGGAAAGTCCGGAAGATCTTCTGCTGAGGAGCGAGCACCGCGAGTACCTGGACGATGGGTTGCGGCTGCTCACGCCTCGGGAGCGCGCAGCGCTGCTGCTGCGCGACGTGGAAGGACTATCCGCCGAGGAGGTCGCCAAACGCCTGGATTGCTCGAAGGCGACGGTGCGCTCCCACATTGCCAATGCTCGGACCAAGTTTCGGCGGTACATGGAGAAAAGGAAGCGGTAAGACGATGACCCACCCGAGTGATGCGACTCTGGCGCTATACGCGGGGCAGGATTTGGGATTTCTGGCCCGTTGGCGCACAGAGAGGCACCTGGCAGCTTGCGATCGCTGCCGGCAAGAGGTGGAAACCTATTCCGACCTGCGAGCCGACCTGCCGGAACTGATGGACTTTCCGGATACCGGTTGGGGGCGTCTGGCGGCGGAAATGAAGGCCAATATCAGGCTGGGCCTGGCGGCCGGGGAATGCGTGGGCAGCCTACAGCCGGAAGAGCCGCGCCGGGTTCCGCTATTCAGCACCCGAGCACTGGTGGCGTGCGCCAGTATCATCGCCCTGTTGAGCGCGGGGGTGCTGCTGGAGCGGCCCATCCCGCAACCCAAGGCGGGTGAGGGCATTACCCTCGAAGCCACGGCAAATGGGATTCAGCTTAAAGGCGGCGGGCAATCGCTCAGTCTGCTGCACGGCGGTGCGTCGCCGAATGCAAACGCGGTGACGTTCTCGGTGAGCGCCCAGGGTTCCATGAGGGCTCGTTACGTGGATTCCGATACGGGCTACGTGACGATCAATAACGTTTATGCGCAGTAGCGTGTGGTTCCGGCTGGCAATTCTGCCGGTGGCGGGGATGGCGGGCCTCCTGGCGCAGGAGATGCCTCTCGACCCGCAAAGTTCCTTCAACATCAACCTTCCGTCCGATGCGCCGGTGGCGTTGCGTTCGGCCAACCTCGGGGAGTCGCGGGCCACGGCGCGCGGCAGTGCCATGGTGGTGGACCTCCACATGGCTCTGTCGCTCCAAAATACGAGCAACAAACGGATAGCCGGCATTACGCTGCTGGTGACCGCGCAGGAATTTGTGCCCGGCGGCCGCGGGTCGGTGGCCACCCCCAGCTTGAGCGTGGCGCCCGGGGCCACTTTCCCGGTGCGCATCGATTTGCGGCTGCTGCGTCCCGCCCAGATGACCGGCGGCCCGCTCGTGAACGTGACGCTCGACGGCGTGCTGTTCCAGGATCTCTCGTTTTACGGCCCCAATCGCCTGGATTCGCGGCGGTCCCTCACCGCGTGGGAGATAGAAGCCCAGCGCGACCGCCAGCACTTTAAGAGCGTGCTGGCCGCCACCGGAGCACCCGGCTTGCGGCAGGAAGTTCTCACCAGTCTGGCCATGCAGGCCGAACGGCCGCGCCTCGATGTAGCGGTATCGCGCGGCGGGCGCTCGGTGACCTCGGCGGGTCAGGAACGCGTGGAACGGTTCGCATTCCTGCAGTTCCCGGATTCCCCGGTGGCGCCGGTCGAAGGCTGGGCGCAAATCGCCGGGAATGAAGCACGCGCGCCGCGCATCGAGGTGCGCAACCGCTCCACACAGCCTGTGAAGTACGTGGAAATCGGCTGGGTGGTGAAAGACCGCAGCGGCAAGCAGTTCATGGCCGGATCCGTGCCGGCATCGGATCCCGACCTTTACCTGCCCCCCGGCCGCACAGGACGGGTGCTGCAGGACACCGCCCTGCGCTTCAGCCGCAATGGGGGCCAGCCGGTATACGTGCAGGCAATGACGGGCTTCGTCAGCCAGGTGGAGTTCGCCAACGGCACCGTATGGGTGCCCAACCGGCGGGACCTGACGAACGCACAGCTCCTGCAAGTGCTGGCGCCGTCGCCCGAGGAGCAGCGCTTGACGGAGCTTTACCGCAAGAAGGGCTTGGACGCATTGGTCGCCGAGTTGAACCGCTTCTAAGACCGTGTCCCCAGAATCACGTCTGACGGCCCCGGGAGCGGCACCAGCCGGATCTCTCCGAAACCCGTCTCCCGGAGCCAGATCTTGTATTCCGGTTCGCTGTAACTAGCGCCGCTATCCGTATTCACCAGCATGTTCAGGGAGAAGAGCGCGCCGAAGCGCGGGGCGGTCTTTTCGGGGTTGAGGATGAAGTCTTGCACGGCCACACGGCCACCGGGCGCGAGCGCCTCGTGCGCGCGGCGCAGCAGATCGCGATTCTCCTCCGGCGAGAGCATGTGGCAGATCGCGGAGATCAGCACCAGGTCGTAGCCCGCGCCGAAACTGTCCGTGCGGAGATCGCCCACCCGTGTGGTCACGCGATCGGCAAGGCCGGCGGCGGCGATATGGCGCTGCGCAATCTCGACCACCGGGGCGCGGTCCAGTATCTCGGCGCGCAATTCCGCGTTGGCCTTCGCGAAGGCGATGGAATAAGCTCCCGAGCCGCCGCCCACATCGAGCATGCGCCGCACTCCAGCCGTCCCCACGGCTCCAACCACCGGGGCAGCACCGGCGGCCGCGTTGTGGTGCATGGCCGCGATGAAGGCCTCGGTGGAAGGCACGGGCTCGGGCGGGGCCGGGCGGCCGGTGCGCACCGATTCCGTCAGGTTCGACCACGTCTTCCATAGCCGCACCTGGTGCATCATGGCCATCCGGGCATTGTCGCGCGACCCGGCCGTGAAGTAGCGTTCGGCGATGGGGCTGTTGCGGAACGTGCCATCCTGCTTTACCAGCATCCCCATGGCGGTGAGGGCGTTAACCAGCATTTCAGTCGCCCGAAGATCAGTCTGAAGGCGCGCCGCGATAGCCGCCGCATTGCCTCCCTGCCCGACCGCATCGAACAGGTCGAGCTCGATCGCGGTGAGTATGGCGCGGCTCTCCCGAAAGGCCCCGATCATCGCGACCAGTTCGTCCGGCAGCATGCCCGCGGCGTCGCGGGCGCGCATGGCGGCGAGATACCGGTCGCGGTTGCCCTCGATCTCTCTCTTTACCGCGGCCGGGTCCGTGTTGACCAGGCGCTCGACGGGCTTGCCGTTGCGGAAGTGCGATTCCACGATCTCCGCCGCGTCCGCGGCACGCACCCCGGAGTACCACACGCCTTCCGGGTAGACAACCATATTGGGGCCGCGCTCGCAGAGGCCGAGCGAGCCGCACGTGGTCACCTGGATTTCATCGGCAAGTCCGGCTTTCGAGATCTCGCGCCGCAGCGCGCCGGCGATGTCGCCGCCTCCACGGGCGCCGCAGCACGGCAGTCCCTCGGGCTTCTGCTGGTCGCAGACGAAGACGTGAAGACGAAATGGCTGCATGGGCCGATTCTACCGCACGCTAGCGAGCCAGCGGTCGAGAAAGCCGTACGCTTGACGGCGGACCTCGGGTGGGAAATCGTGGCCCGCATCCGGATAAACCGTCACCAGCCGGTCGGCCGCGTGAAACACCCGGGAATAGACCGGCAAGGCCGCGTCGACGCAATCACGCACACCGGAGACTTCGAAATCGGGCGCATCGTGAAGCGGCGCGTTGATGAAGACGGGCCGCGGCGCGAGCGCCGCAAGTACCTCCGTGAAGTCGAACGGTATGCGTGCAGGGTCGTTCCCGTACTTCGTCCTGATCAGCGGCATGTAGTATTTCTGGCTCCAGGCGGACACGTCGCCGCCGGCGTGTTTGGCGAAGACGTTGAAGCCGCAACTCGAAACCACCGCCCGGATGCGCGGTTCGAAAACAGCCAGGAACAGCGCGTTATGCCCGCCCAGCGAATGGCCGATCACGGCAATGCGGTGCGGATCGACGTACGGGAGGGAGGCCAGCAGATCGACCCCGCGCCTGTGATTTACGATGCCCTTCATGGTGGCGCTACGGTACCCCATCGCGTAGGGATCGGTTTTGTAGTCCCGGCGGTGCAGCATCGGATAGTCGATGACGAGGGCGACGTAACCGCGCTCGGCCAGTTCGTGACCATAGGCGAGGTTGGGATTGCCCTCCAGTCCCGCGGGCACGGCCTTTCCGGGCTCGGAACTGCCTGGGAGGCAGATGGCCGCCGGATGCCGGCCGGCCTGGTGAGGAACCAGCAGGTAGGCGGATACGCGGTCGTCCTTCTCGGCAGTGTATGTGACTTTCCGTCGGGTGTAGTGCTCAAGGCGTGTCTCTTCGATCATCGCCAGTCGCGGCGGCTGCTTGTCGAGTTCCGGGAGCGGCCCCATCGCGAGTTCCATGGAAGCCTTCACATGGGCGACGCGTCTGGCCCAATCCGCGGGCGTGCGGACGGGCTGCTTGCGGCCTGCGGAATCGAGGTAATAGAGCAGATCCCGTCGCTCGGGATAGAGAGGCGGGTCCGCGGCGCGGCACGGAAGCAGGAGAACCAGCAGCAGCAAAGCGGAGGCGCGTTTTGTAGACACGGCGGCTTCGATGCAGTATAGACCCAACCCCGCCTTATATCAAACGTTTCGAAACGCGCAGTCACGACTCCGTAAGGGTTGACGCGGAGTTGACCCGGTGGTAAACATTGCCCCAGCGCTGCCCGGCAGCTCCCAGCACGCGCCGGGCGCTGGAGGGGTCATATGTTCGCGAAACGAGTGCAGTGTACCCTGCTTTCCCTCGCTTTAGCCGCTCCCCTGCTCGGCCAGATCGCGTCTCGTATCGGCGGCAGCGTCCGCGATACGACCGGCGCCGTGGTTACAGGGGCCCGGGTAACCGTAACGGATGTCAACCGCGGTGTCTCGCAGTCTACGCTAACGAACGAAGTGGGGCGCTACACCTTCCCCACCCTGCTCTCCGGCGAGTACACAGTGTCCGCAGAGCATCCCGGTTTCAAGAAGACAACCACCGAAAAGACGCGGCTGGAAGTGAACCAGTCGCTCGAACTGGATCTTCGGATGGAGGTCGGAGCGGTCACGGAACAGGTGGAGGTATCGGCCGGTGCGCCGCTGCTCCAGACCACCGACTCGCAGGTCGGGGGGCTGGTCGAAAACCGGCAGGTGGTGGACCTTCCCCTCGCCGCGCGGGATTTCATGCAGCTTCCGCTACTCTCGGCCGGCGTGGTTGAATCGCGCGACAACAGCCGCCACCAGGCGGAACGCGGCACCTGGCAGGGGTCGTTCAGCGTGCACGGCCAGAGCGCCAAATACAACCAGTACCTCTTCGACGGCCTGGCAGGCAAAGAGGTGCAGCACGAGACGAACATCTTCTCACCGTCCGTCGACGCCATCCAGGAGATGCGCGTTCAGACCAGCAACTACAACGCCGAATTCGGCAGCGAAGCGGGCGGGCAGATCAACATCGTCACCAAGAGTGGCACCAACCAGTTTCACGGCTCCGTTTTCGAATTCCTGCGGAACACCAAACTGGGCGCGCGCGAGAAGTATGCGGACAAGCGGCCGCAGTTGAACCGGAACACCTTTGGCGCAACCATCGGCGGGCCCATCCGGCGCGACAAGACGTTCTTCTTCGGGTCGTGGGACTCCATGCGGCTGCGGCAGGGATTTACCCAGGACACCACGGTGCCTACCGCGGCGTTCCGCCAGGGTGATTTCTCGGCGCTGCTGCAAACCGATGCCTCGAACCCCACCCCACGTGTGATTTACGATTGGACCACCGGCCAGCCGTTCGAGAACAACATCATTCCGCAGTCTCGCATCCACCCGCTCACCCGGCGTTTCATGGATGAATTCGTGCCCCTGCCGAACCGCGCTGGACAAGGCGGCATCCGTCCGGTGAGCAACTACCAGTCGCTGGCGCCGCAAGCCACCCGCACCGACCAGTACATGGCCCGGATCGACCAGGAACTGAACAGCAAGAATCGGCTGTTCGGGCGGTATATGATCAGCGATAACGACACAGCCGCGCCGCCTGTATGGCCGGCCTTCAGCTACAACCACAAGTTTCGCGGGCAGCACGCGGTCCTGAACTGGACCAGCACCCTGAGCCCGTCGAAGGTCCTCGAATTCCGAACAGGCTATAGCCGTTTTAAGCAGGACGAGGTGACCGAGAGCGCGTTTAAACGCGACGTGTCGCGCGAACTGGGTTTGAAAGGCGCTTGTGCCGACCCGGCTTGCTGGCACGCGCCCTACTGGAGCATCACCGAGTACAGCGTCTTCGGCAATCAGCCCGGCAAGACCCGCGGCTCCACCACGGAGGGCCCGCGCGGGTGGAAGAACGAAATCTTCCAGGTGCACACCAGCCTGGCCTGGCTCCGCGGCGGCCATACGGCGAAGTTCGGGTTCACCGGCTACCGCCATCGCGACACCTTCCCCAACGGTTTGGCGCCTGCGGGCGTTCACAGCTTCAACGGCCAATGGACAGCCGGGCCCGGATCGTCCGGCTACGCGCTCGCCGACACCCTGCTGGGGCTGCCTCGCAGCATCTTCGCCAGCGTGGATATCGTGGATCCCAACTACCGCAACAGCCATCTCATGCCCTGGATCCAGGACGACTGGAAGGTGACCTCGCGCCTTACCCTGAACCTGGGCTTGCGCTACGAATGGATGGGCCGCCCTGTGGCGAATCGCGACAAGATCGGCAACGTATACCCCACCGGGCCGGGTAGCGCCGTCATCATCACTCCGCAGGAGACCGGAAGCCCGCTGACGCAGAAACGGCCCGCCGGTCTCGGCCGCAGCCTGCTCGAGAACGACAATAACAACTTCGCCCCGCGCGTTGGCTTCGCTTACCAAATCGACGACAAGACTGTGGCCAGGGGCGCGTATGGGCTCTTCTATCAGCGCGACACGATGGACTACTGGATCCTGCTGGCCTTCAATCCGCCGTTCAACCGGCAGGGGAGCGTCACCTTGTCCCCGGACGAGCAGTCCTTCCGCACGTACCCGGTAGACGACCTGACCCCCGTGGTCAACTTCGTTGCGCCCGGAAGCCGGCCCGCGCCCTACGGCAAGAACATCGACTGGAAGGAAGCCTACGTGCAACAGTGGAACTTCTTCCTCGAACGGTCGATCACACGCAGCATGGTGCTGAAGGCGGGTTACGTCGGCAACCACGGGGTGGGGCTGCCGCGCGACTTCTATCCCAACGAGCCTGCCCCCGGTCCCGGGAACGTACAGGCGCGCCGCCCCATTCAGAACATGAGCACAGTGCTGATCCGGCAGACGGACGGGCAGTCCACGTATCACGGCCTGGAGTTGCAGGCGGAGCAGCGCTTCTCCCGCGGGCTGTCGTTCATCACAGCGTACACGTGGTCGAAAACCCTCGATAACCGTACCCGGCTGGACTTGTGGTTCGGCGGCAATAACAAGTCGATCTCGTCGCTCCACATGGCGCACCGGTTCAGCTATGCGGGCATCTGGGAGCTACCCTACGGGCGCGGCCGCAGGTTCGGAACGAATGCGCCGGCGGTGGTGGACGCCATTCTGGGAGGCTGGCAGCTTACAGGGATGCTGGTGCTGCGCACGGGATTCCCGCTCACCGCCCGGACCCAGGGCGATATCGCCAATACCGGCGGCATCACGCAAGTACCCAACCGCATCTCCGACCCCAACCTGACGCGTTCCGATCGGACTGAGACCCGTTTCTTCGACACCACCGCTTTCACCCAGCCGGCCCAGTTCACGCTAGGAAACGCAGGCGCAAACATCATTGACGGCCCCGGTTTCCGCAACCTGGACCTCTCCGTCGCGAAGGTGTTCCGCGTCACTGAATCAAAGTCCGTTCAACTGCGCGGCGAGTTCTTCAATGCGACCAACCATCCGAACTTCGGCGACCCGGGCACGACCCTCGGGACCGCCACCTTCGGTCGGGTGACTTCCACCACGGGCGACCCACGCGATATACAGTTAGGATTGAAGTTCATTTTTTGATATGAAGCGCATAAAGCATCGATGGATCGCTTCGGGCGCCGCCTTCGTGATATTGGCGGCGCCCTCCTTCGCGGCCGACTCCGGCTGGCTGGCGGGCGCGGCCAAAGCGGTGATCACCCCCAAGGAGCCCATCTGGCTGGCAGGCTACGGCGGCCGCACCAAACCGCATGAGGAGGTAATCCAGGATATTTACGTGAAGGCCCTGGCCCTCAAGGACGAAGCGGGGCGGACTTCCGTCATCGTCACCAGCGACCTGGTCGGCTTGAGCCGCGAGAATGTGGACACCATCCACCAGCGAGCGGCGCGCGATTTCAAATTGCCCAAGGACCGGCTCATCCTCAACTACTCCCACAACCATAGTTGCCCCGTCACCACCGGGGTGCTCCCCCTCTATTACGACCTGGACGCCGGGCAGACCGCCGCTGTGGAGCGATACACCCGCGAACTGATGGACCGGTACATAGAGGTGATCGGCGCATCCATCCGGAATCTCGCGCCGGCCACGCTCTCCTTCGAGCAGGGGCTGGCTGGCTTCGCGGTGAACCGGCGGCGCGCGCGCCCCGGCGGCCGTAGCCTTCCCGGACCGGTGGACCACGACGTTCCCGTGCTGAGCGTCCGCGGCCCCGACGGCGCCCTGCGCGCGGTGCTGTTCGGCTACGCCTGCCATAACACCGCCCTCGGCCGGTACCAGGTGAGCGGCGATTATGCGGGCTACGCGCAGGAGGCGCTGGAGAAGACCTGGCCCGGCGCCATGGCGCTCTTTATGATGGGTTGCGGAGGCGATGCCAACCCACTGCCGCGCTACCAGGGCGATAAGCCCGAGCTGAGCCATTACAGCGTGGAACTCGCCACCATGTACGGAAAGATTCTTGCGGCCGCCGTAGACCTGGTGCTGCGCGACAAGATGCGGCCCGTGCGCGGCCCGCTGAATACGGCGCTTGAAACCGCAGACGTGCCGTTCCAGCAGGCGCCCACTGCCAACGAACTGCGCGCCAGGGCGGAAAAGGCCGCCACTCCGTTCCAGCGCCGGCAATTCGAATACCTGCTCGGTGTACTCGAGCGCGATGGCAAACTGCCGGAACGCTATCCGTTTCCCGTGCAGGTCTGGCAGTTCGGCCGCGACCTGAAGCTGGTGGCGCTCACGGGCGAGCCAGTAGTCGATTATTCTTTGCGCTTCAAACGGCAGTACGGGTGGGATGACACCTGGGTGGCCGGATACAACAACGAACTGCTCGCCTATATTCCCTCACTCCGAGTGCTGAAGGAAGGCGGGTATGAAGGCACCGAGGGCCTGCTCGAATACGGACTGCCCGCTCCCTTCGGTGATGCGGTCGAAGAGAGGATCGCCAGTAAGGTGGAGGAACTAATGCGCAAGACGGGAGGGGCGCGGTGAGGCTTGCGGCCCTGATAGCGCTGGCGTTCGCCATCCCGGCGTCGGCCGGGGAAGTGTATCTGGAGAATTTCGATAAAGGCTCCGGCGGGTGGGTTGCCAACCGGTATCACCCGCTCCCGATCTTCGATGGCGTGGCCTACTGCCACGGCCCCTGGTACCTGGACAGCCACCACGCCCCGCCCGGCGCCGGCTATCTCAACATGCTCATGTACCTGTACACGAAAGGCGCCAATCTGCCTCCGGATCACATCGGGCGCAAGGGTAACGCCTTCCTGGACCGCAAGATGAGCACCAACCTGCTCAACGCGAAGCTCACCGCCCGGTTGCGCGGGAAAATGGATATGCAGGGGGCCCAAATGGTGCTGTTGGTGCAGGGCTCGACTCATGGAACCACGGCCAATTTCGTCCTCACCGGGCAGCCCTTCCGGGTCACCGAGGAGTGGAGCGAGCAGACCATCAGGCTGACCCCTGACCCAGCCCAGTGGACCTGCCTGGGGGCCCGCGAGAGCATGAAGCAGCGCTACGGCTGCGCGCCCATTGAAGCCGTCCTGGCCGATGTCAACGTGGACATCATGTTCGTACTTTTCCCGCTGAAAGTAGTGCCGGTCGGGGATGTCAAAGAGCCGCACAAGCTCCGCGCCGGCCAGGACTATCCCGACGAGCCCAGCTACGAGGTGCAGCAGAAGTACCTGCCCAAGGGCCTCGTGATGTTCGACTGGGTGCGGATCGATTACCCCTGATTACGCCAGGGCGAAGCCTTCGATTTCGGCGATCTCCGCGGGGGAAAGGCGAAACTCCGCCGCCCCCATCATCTCGCGGGCCTGCGCGGCGCTGCGCATCCCCACGATGGCGGCGGTAACCGCCGGGTGCCGCAATACCCACGCGATGGCCACCTCCCCGGGGTTGCGGCCGTGGCGGCTGCCGATAGCGCGCAGCAGTTCCACCAGTTCCAGGTTGCGGCTCAGCTTGGGTTCCTGGAAGGGCGAGGTGCGCTGGCGGAAATCGTCCGCGGGCATGGCGGCGATGCGCTCGCGCGTCATCTTCCCGGTGAGCAGCCCTGATTTCATGGGTGAGTAGGCAAGCACCCCGATGCCGTTGACCTGGCAGTAGGGCAGCTCGTCCTTTTCAATGCCGCGCGAAAGGATATTGTAGGGCGGCTGCAACGACGTTATGGGCGCGATCTCCTGGGCGCGCCGCATCTGCGCGGCGTTGAAATTCGAGACCCCGATCCACCGCACCTTGCCCTCCTGCTGGAGCTTCGCCATCTCGGTCCAGCCTTCCTCGATGTCCTCATCGGGCTCGGGCCAATGGACCTGGTAGAGATCGATGACGTCCACCTTGAGGCGGCGCAGGCTGTCCTCGGCCTCACGGCGGACGGAGGCGGCCTTGAGATTGTTGCCGACGTTGCCCTTCTCGTCCCAGACACGCTCGCACTTGGTGAAGACGTAGGGTTTCGGTGAAACGCCTTCTAGGGCGCGGGCCACGATCTCCTCGGAATGCCCCAGGCCGTAGACGGCCGCAGTGTCAATCCAGTTGATGCCGGCGTCGAGCGCAGTGCGGATGGCGTCAATGGACGCGTTGTCGTCCTGGGGGCCCCAGGCGTACTGCCAGCCGCCGCCGCCGATGGCCCAGGCGCCGATGCCGATGGGAGTGATTTCGAGATCGCTGTTGCCGAGTCGTCGCTTCTGCATGATCTCGTTGTAGCATGGGCTGGATGAGGCGAATCGCTTTTGCCCTTTTGGCGTGTGTGGCTTCGCTCGCAGCCGCGCCGCTGGTAACCCCCGCCCCGCGCCGCGTGGAGTGGACGGGCGCACGGTTTCAGTTTGAAGATCCGGTGCGCATCGATGCGCGCCGTCCCGAGGCTAAACCCGCGGCCGACCGGCTGGCCGAGGGGTTGCGGCGGCTGGGCCGCCGTAGTGTGGTGCCCGGCAAATCGCGCGTGGGCGGCATCCGGCTGATAATCGACCCGAAGGAGACCCGCCCGGAAGCCTATCGCCTGGAGACCGCCGAGGCCGAGACGGTTATCAGCGCCGGCACCGCGCGCGGCCTGCTCTATGGTGTGGAGACCCTGCTGCAATTGATCGAGCCCGGCGGGCGCGTGTTGGGGGCGCGCATCGAGGACTGGCCCGAGCTCTCATTCCGCGGCGTCCACATCTGCATCTTCCCCGGCACGGACCTGCGGCACGTGGAGCGCGCCATCCGGATGGCCGCCCGCTATAAGTACAACGCCATCGTGCTGGAGCCCTGGGCCTCCATCGCCTCTCGCAGCCACCCGTACATGGCCTACGAACACGCCTACACCGCCGCGGAGATCCGGCCGCTGGTGGAACTGGCACGCCGCCTGCAGATGGACGTTTTCCCCCTGCTCAATTCCTGGGGCCATGCAAGCGGCATGCGCCAGCGCTCCGGCGAGCATGCCGTGCTCGACCGCTTTCCCGATAAAGCCGCGCTGTTTGAACCCGGCGGCTGGTCCTTCTGCCTCTCGAACCCGGCGATTTACCCGAATCTGTTCGACCGCGCCGCCGAGCTGATGGAGCTGTTCGGGCCGTCGCCCTATTTCCACGCCGGCATGGACGAAGCCTGGGGATACGCCGGCCACGACGCCTGCCCGCGCTGCGCGAAAAGAGTACCCCATGAGCTGATTGCCTCCCATATCGAGAAACTGCACAAGCACCTGACCGCCAAGGGCCGGCAGGTCTTCATGTGGCACGATATGTTCATACGGCCGGACGACCCGGAACTGGGGCGCGTCTCCCCGGCCAACAGCCGTCCGCCGGTGAACAGCCATCTGGCGCTGGCATCGGTTCCGAAGGACGTCATCATCAACGCCTGGAATTACGACACCAAGGGTTCCTGGCCGGTGCCGAAGTATTTCCACGACCGCGGCTACCGGGTGGTGGTTTCGCCTTGGAAGGCGCGGCCCAACGCCATTATGATGATCAACACCGCCAAGACGCTGGGCCTGATGGGAGTGCTCGAGACCACGTGGGATTCGCTGGATGTATGCCTGCCGTCGATTGGGGAGGCCGGGGTGCTGGCCTGGACCGCTCCGGGGTACGACCTGAAAGCGGTGCCCTTCGACCACTGGCTGGCGGTCATCCGCACGCTGCCCTGAGCTTGCCGAAAGGGGCTGACTACTTGCGGACCAGCCGGAAGTTGTCGAAGAGGGTTGTGGAGGCGGCGCGCGTCCACAACCCCACCTTGCCCGGGCCGGTAAAGCTGGGGTCCTCCACCTGAAGGATGCGCCGGTGGTCGTAGTAGACAGTCAGCCGCGGGCCCTTGTACACCACCTTCAGAATCGACCAGGAATCGGCGTCGACATTGTGCTTGACTGCGTACTCATGCGCCGGGCGACCGCGAGGCGCGAGCGCCACGGGAGTGCCGTTCTCGACCCGGTACATGATCACGTTCTTGTTTTGCGCATCAGCCCGCACGAAGTAGTAGTTGTTCTCATCGCGGTAGCGCCACACCAGCCCCGCCTTGCGCTCACCGCTCGCACCCACCGGCTTGAACTTGACGCTGATCTCGCCGTCGCGGCTGTCCGATTTGTCCAGGACGACCATGGGGAAATGACTGGGAGCCTCGCCGGGAACATGGGCCAGGACATAAGGCGGAGTCGGGGCGGTGGAATCCTTGATCACCTTCCACGCCGGCGGCGCGCCCGGCCGGGTGGCCACGGTGATCCATCCGGACGGCGTCTTGCCGTAGGTTGAGGTATCGAAATTAGCCATTTCGGTGATCGCCGGCGCCAACGCGAGCGTCACCAGCCAGGAGAGCGTCTTCATTCCGGCCAAGCGGTGAACCTACTTCTTTCTTCTTTGTAACACCATATATGTCGAATGCGCCACCGGCGAATCGTGCGCCGCACCACCCGCCGGTGCTTCCCGCGCGACGCCGCCGGGTTACTATTTGGAGGTGCGGAAACTGCTTCTGTTCCTGTCGGGCCAGCAGGGGCTCCGCAGGTGGGTAGAGACGTCCCGGTTGGCGGCACGGATGGCCAGGCGTTTTGTCGCCGGCAACACGCTGGAGGACGCGCTCGAGACGGGCCGCCGTATCAACGGGCAAGGGCTCCTGGTGACGTTCGATCACCTGGGCGAGAACGTCACGTCACTCGATGAGGCAGCCGCGTCCCGCGAGGTTTATCTGGAACTGCTGAATGAGATTTCCCGCCACGGCCTGCGGGCCAATGTCTCAATCAAACTGACGCAGTTCGGCATGGACCTCTCAGAGGCCGCGTGCCGGGACAACGTGGAGCAGCTCGTGCGCCGGGCCGCCGACCTGGGGAGTTTCGTCCGCATCGACATGGAGTCGAGCCAGTACACCGCGCGCACCCTGGCGCTCGCCACGGACCTGCATGCCCAATATGGCAGCGTGGGGACCGTAATCCAGTCGTATCTCCACCGCAGCCGGGAGGACGTGGAACGGCTTTCGGAGCTGCGGATCCGCGTGCGGCTATGCAAGGGCGCCTATCTGGAGCCGCCTGGGGTGGCCTTTCAACGCAAGGCCGAAGTCGACCGCAACTTCGTGGATTTGATGCAAATCCTTCTCACCCGGGGGGTCTACCCGGCGATTGCCACACACGACGAGCGCATGATCGACGCCACCCGCGAATATGCCGCCAAGCATGGCGTTCCCCGGGGCGGCTTCGAGTTCCAGATGCTCTACGGCATCCGCCGCGACCTGCAGCGGAAACTGGTAGCCGAAGGCTACCTGGTACGGCTCTACGTCCCATTCGGCCGGGCTTGGTACCCGTATTTCATGCGGAGGCTGGCCGAGCGTCCCGCAAATGTGGTGTTCCTGGTGCGAAACCTGTTCCACAGGTAAACTTGCGCCACCGTGCGGCAGCGGGGAAACTAAAGGGCGGGGGGCCGACGTCTTTATTACATGCGCTACTGGAGCTGGTTTGCCGGCAAAATCGCGGTTTCCGGAGCAGCGATGTACGGCTTGCTTTCAGCGCTCAATTCCAGTTGGCCCACCCATTATATTCTCCGCGTCTTTCGGGCGCCCCGTTTCGGATACGATTTGTCCTATACCCTATTGGTCGGATTGTGGTTCCTGCTCTGCTGCGGCGTGCTCTACGTTTGCGTGCTGGACCAGCGATACCGCTGCCGGGTCTGTCTGCGTCGTTTGCGCATGCCGGTCCAGACCGGTTCCTGGAGCCGGTTGTTGACGATCGGCGGACCCCGGACAGAGTATATCTGCCCCTACGGCCACGGAACCCTGAGCACATCCGAATTGCAGATTTCGGGTCTGGACAACGCCGAATGGACGCCCCACGCGGAGTTCTGGGAGGAGCTTTGCGCGACGAGCAGCAAGGAGACGGACCGGCCGCGCTGACGGCACCGGACGGCGGTTCAAGGGCGCTAGCCCGCTGGCGGATCGCCGCAGCGGCTGGGGTCCTGGCGGTTCTGGGATATTTCGGGGTGCTGCTTGCACCCTTCTATTTCCGCAACCTGGAACTCCAGCGTTACGTGGACGAAATTACACGGCGTAAGGAAAATGTCGAGAAATCGGACGATCTGCTGCGCACGTGGGTGGTGGAAGAGGCCGCCGGGCTGGATCTGCCCGTAAAGGCACACAACGTGCACATTAAGCGATCGCCGGCGGGTTTGCGCATCGATGTCCGTTACGTCGTGCGCGTCGATCTGCCTGTTTATACAGTGGATCTGCACTTCCGCCCGGGGGCGGGGGTGCGCTGAGAGAGCCGGCCGCCAAATACGTGAGAAAATTGGAATAGTGCCCGAGAACAGAAAGAAGATGAGGGTCAAGGTCCGGCCGGAGGCGCGGCTGGCGGGTTTCTTCCTGGGGCGGCTGGGCAGGGTCCTGGTAATCTCGGCTGCGGTGCTCGTGATCGCGAGCCTGGGCGTTTTCACCTACTACTACGCGAAATACTCGCGGCTCATCGACCATAAACTGCGGGACGGCCCGTTCGCCCGTACCTCCAAGATCTACGCCGCGCCGCAAACCGTCAGTCTCGGGGACAACCTTACGGTTGAGGACGTGTTGGCCGAGTTGCGCCGCGCTGGTTACAGCGAGTCGCGCAAGAACCCTTCGGGCTATTACAACCTGCGTACCGACGCCCTGGAGATCTTCCCCGGGCCGGATTCCTACTTCGACCAGAACGAGCCGGGAGTGATCAAGTTTCGCGACGGCCGCATCAGCCAGATCGTCTCCCTGGCGGACAACACCGCGCGCAGCCAGTTCCAGCTCGAGCCGCAGCTCATCACCAACCTCTTCGATCGCAATCGCGAGAAGCGCCGGCTGGTGCATTTCTCCGATATCCCGCCGGTGCTGGTCCACGCCGTCACTTCGGCGGAGGACAAGCGCTTCTTCCAGCATGCCGGTTTCGACCCCATTCGGCTGGCCAAGGCCATCTACCTGGACGTGCGGGAACAGCGCAAGGTACAGGGCGCTTCCACCCTCAGCCAGCAGCTTGCGCGCGGCTTCTGGCTAAATCCGGAAAAGAAGTGGACCCGCAAGATGGCCGAGGCCATTATCACCCTGCAGCTCGAACAGAAGCTCTCGAAGGAAGAGATTTTCGAGTACTACTGCAACCACATCTACCTGGGCTGGCGGGGCGGGTTCCGGATTCACGGCTTCGGGGAGGCCTCCGAGGTCGTATTCGGCAAAGACATCCGGCAGTTGACGGCGCCCGAGGCGGCCACCCTGGCGGGCATGATCCAGCGGCCCTCGGTCTACGACCCGTTCCGCAACCCGGAACGCACCATCGAGCGGCGCAACGTGGTGCTTTCGCTGATGCGGCAGAACGGCCATCTCACTGAGGAAGAGTACCAAAAGGCCTGCGCCACGCCGCTCAATGTTGCCAAGGGCGCCAATCAGTCGGTGGACGCGCCTTACTTCGTGGACCTCGTCAACGAGACCCTCCAGGGAATGTTCCAGGATGTGGATTTCCAGTCGAGCTCCTACCGCGTGTATACCAGCCTGGATATGAACCTGCAGAGGGCCGCGCTCGATGCCGTCAGGTTGGGGATGCCGCTCATCGACGAGCAGATCAAGCGCCAGCGCCGTTTTCGCAACAAGCAGATTCCGGACCCGCAGGTGGCGCTGGTGGCACTCGACCCGCGCACCGGGCAGGTGAAGGCGCTGGTCGGCGGCCGCAACTATGGGATGAGCCAGCTCAACCGCGCGCTGGCGAAGCGGCAGCCGGGCTCCATTTTCAAGCCCTTCGTCTATGCGTCCGCGCTCGAGACCGCCATCGGAGGCGGCCCCCGCATCCTGACCGCCGGGACTACCCTGGTAGACCAGCCCACTACCTTCTGGTATGACGGCCGGCCGTACGAGCCCAGCAACTTCAAGCACCAGTTCTACGGCACCGTAACGATGCGGCAGGCGCTGTCCAAGTCGATCAACGTGCCTACCGTTATGCTGGCCGAGATGGTGGGGTACGACCATGTGGTGGACGTGGCGCGGCGCGCCGGCCTGAATTACCATATCAATCCCACCCCCGCCGTAGCGCTGGGCGCCTACGAGGTGACCCCGCTGGAGATGGCCGGCGCCTATACGGTGTTCGCCGACCAGGGCCAGTTCATCAAGCCCAACTTCATTTCCATGGTGAGGTCTCAGAGCGGCAAACCGATCTTCATCAACAAGGCGGAGAAGAAGCGCGGGATGGACCCGCGGGTGGCCTATCTGATGACCAACCTGATGGAGGAGGTCCTGCGCACGGGCACCGGCGCTGGCGTGCGGTCCAGGGGTTTCCGGGCGCCCGCCGCGGGGAAGACCGGCACCTCTCGCGACGGTTGGTTTGCGGGCTACACCTCGGAGCTGATCTGCATCGTGTGGGTGGGGTTTGACGATGGGCGGGAACTGGAACTGGAGGGCGCCCACTCGGCCCTCCCCATCTGGGCCGAGTTCATGAAACGGGCACTGGAATACCGGCCGTACCGTAACGCCGTTCCGTTCCAGGCGCCCGATGGCATCGTGACCATCCAGATCGACCCGGCGTCCGGCATGCCAGCTTCACCCAACTGCCCCCTGACGCGCGCCGAGGTCTACATCGCCGGCACCCAGCCGGTAGGTTCCTGTCCCCTGCACGGCGGCCAGGGACTCACCAACGTCGCGGGATGGGACACCACCCCGAGTCAGGTGGAAGCGCCGCCTGCGCTCGCCCCGGTTCGTCCGGGCGCGGCGCCACCGGCGGTCGCTGCGCGCCACCCGGATGCGCAGCCTCCCCAAGTGGCCGCGAGCCAGGGGGAGGAGGACAAATCCAAGCCCAAGAAGGGCCTCTTCCGCCGCCTCTGGGGTGTGTTCAAATAGTGGTTGAGAGTGTGCAACGCGGCAGTCGTGTCGATAGACGGTCCGGCGCCGCCGAAGGAGGCCGTCATGGTTTCCCGAGTTTTGTTTATTTCCCTTGTGGCCGGCGGATGCCTGTTTGCGCAACCGGCGCAGCAGGGCGGCTTGGCCCCCCCACCCCCGGAACCCAACCCGAAACTGAATCCGGAGAGGCGTGGCGATATCATGATGGCCCGCAAAATGTATCGCGAGGCCGTCGAGACCTACAAGGAGGCTCCGCTCGATTCACCGATCGTCTGGAACAAGATCGGAATTGCCTACCACCAGATGCAGCAGCTCGATACCGCCAAACGGCATTACGAGCGCGCCATCAAGCTGAACCCCAAGTATTCGGAGGCCATCAACAACCTGGGCACCGTTTTCTACGCCAAGAAGAGTTACCGAAAGGCGACGAACCTCTACAAAAAGGCCTTGAAACTGGCGCCCGAATCGGCATCCATCTATAGCAACCTGGGAACGGCCCTGTTCGCCCGCAAGAAGTACGACGAGGCCTTCGACGCCTACCAGCAGGCGCTGGCGCTTGATCCCGAAGTCTTCGAACACCGCGGTTCTTATGGCGTGCTGTTGCAGGAGCGCAGCGTCGAGGAGCGTGCCCGGTTCCACTACTACATGGCCAAAACCTACGCCAAGGCGGGAGTCAACGACCGCGCCCTGCTCTATCTCCGGAAGGCTTTCGAGGAAGGCTTCCCGGAGCGCCAGAAGCTGCTCGAAGAGCCCGAGTTCGCGACCATGAAAGACTTGCCGGAGTTCCTGGAGTTGCTCAAGCTTGAGCCCAAAGTCCTGTAACGGGGGCCGGGAGCCGGGGGCTGGGGGCCGGGTGTGGCCTTGGTTCATCCTGGCGCTACTGTGCTTCGCTCCGGCGTGCTCCCGAACGGAACCCCGGGCGGCTCGGATGGCCGTTCTGCGGTTCGAGAACCTGACGGGCGATCCGTCGCTGGACTGGATGGGGCGGGCGCTTTCGGAGATGCTAGCCTCCGGCGCCGCGGGGTCGAAGGAAACCTGGGTGATTCCGCTGGGAACCCTCCGGGGAGGCGAAGCGGTGTTGGGCCCGCGTCCCGTCTCCGCGCCGGGCATCTCGGCGGAGCGGACCGAGGCCTTGCTAGCGGGTGCCGACCGGCTCGTTTACGGGGAGTACTCCCTTGTGCACGGGCGGCTGCGCGTGGCGGCCAGCGTGGAAGACCCCGGCTCCGGCCGCATGCTGCGGACGGCGGACACTGCGGGCAGATCGCCCGATGACCTGCCCGGTGCGGCTACTGCCCTGGCGTTGCGGCTGGGCCTGCTGGCAGGGCCGTTTGCCACTCCCAATCCGGCCGCTTGGCGGCACTACTCGGAGGGGCTTGAAGAGCGCGATCCCGCGGCCTCCCTGCGCCATTTCAAACTGGCAACCGAGGCGGACCATAGCTTCGGACAAGCCTGGCGGGCAGCTATCGCGACCGCCGCGCGCACAGATCCTGCCGCCGCGCGGGAACTGCTCGAACGCGCCCGGGCGGCGCGCGCCTCCATGACTTCCACTGAGCGCGCCCGCCTCGACCTGGAGCTTGCCGGATACCGCGGCGACAGAGCCGGCCAGAAAGCCGCGTTCACCGCGCTTGCGGCAGCCGATCCCGCCGACCCGGGGCCATACCGCGGCTTGGCCGCGCTCGCCCAGTCAGAGCATGACTACGCCGCCGCTGCTGCGCTGCTGCGCAAGGCATCCACGCTCCATCCCGACGACCCCGCGCTGCTTAATACCCTCGGTTACGCCGAAGCGTGGGCGGGAAACCTGCCGGGCGCCGCGGCGGCCCTGCGCCGCTACGGGCAGGTAAGGCCCGACGACCCCAACGCGCTTGATTCCCTGGGGGATGTCCATCTCTACCTCGGCAAGCCCGCCGAAGCCGGCCGTTTCTACCAGGACGCCTATGCCAAGGATCCCTCTTTCCAGGACGGCGGTTCGCTCCTGAAAGCCGCCTTCGCAAGCCTGATAGCCGGAGACCCCGGACGCGCAGGCACCATTTTCGAACGCTACATAGAGGGGCGCCGCGCCGCCGCCGATCCTTTCATCGAGTATCGCCGCGCCGAGTGGCTGTGGCTCACCGGCGAAAGGCGGCCCGCGCTCCAAAAGCTGTCGGTGTTCGCGGCTGCGACCGAAAAGACCGCGGCCCATGAGTTGGCCGCTCGCGCCCATGCCCACATGGCCGTCTGGAGCCTGGAGTTGGGGGACGCAGCGGGGGCTCGCGGGCACGCCGAGAAGGCCCAGGCGCTCTCCGGCCCTGCTTCAGGAGGCATCGCGGCGGTGGCGCGCTTCCTCACCCTGCCCCCCGCTTCCGCATCCGAGTGGAGAGTGCGCGCCGAACGGACTTTCTTCTCGCCGCAGGCCGCCGGAATGAAGCAGTTTGCCGTGGCGTACGCCTTGTTGTTCGGGCGCGAGTTTCAGGGCGCCACGCCGCTCCTGAAGGAGGCTTACGCGCGCTGGACTCCCATGGGCGACCCGGCCGTCCCCGTATTGCTCGCCTGGGCCTATGCCGAAACCGGGCGGGCCCGGGAAGCCGCCCCGCTGGTGGAGCACACCCCCGTCCCCCAGGGCGCCGGCTTGAATCTCTTCACGTCCCTGTGGTTCCCCCGGCTGTTCGCCGTGCGCGCGCAGGTATTGGAGGCGCAGGGCCGGAAGGACGAGGCAGCCCGCCAACGCCGGCAATTCCTGGAACTGGCGCGGTAGGAATCCTCAGCGCGGTTCCAGGGTCAGCACCGGGCCGCCCGGCAATCTGGTGTACGGCATGGGCGAACCCTCCCCCGCGTAGAACGGCTTCCATTCGTCCTTGTAGTTGCGGGAGAGCGCATGGCCGGACTGGCCTATCGGAAGGTTGAGCAGCGAACGGTCCCAGTCCGCCAGGTCCGCGGTCATCCGCATGGAAGGGCCCATCCGGGCGGTGGTTTGCTTCACGGTCGTGGGGGAGCCGCTTGCCGGGACGGGGCCGATATCGAAGTACTTCCCCACCATCGGCAGCCGGGACGTCACCGGGTGCGTTACGTGCAGCCGGGAAGAAGCGCCGTAGGTCCACCGGCCGATGTCGCGCCCCTGGATGCGGCGCGCTTCCTCCAGGGCATCGTTCAAGGCTTCGAGCAGCGCCGCGTCCCAATCGGAAACCCACCCGGCGGGGCGCTCGCGCAGGAGTCTCTCGACGGCCTCTGGCGCCGTGAGGTTGTCCCAGTCCGCCTTTTTTCCACCGGCTGTTGCCGTCACCGCGCGTCGCAGGTGCCGCCAGGCGAGAGTCGCGATCAAGGGCGCGGCGTGGTCAGCCTCCATGCGGCCGCTCCAACTCCGCAGCAGCGCCACGGACTCGGCGAATTGCGGGCGAGCGGGCTTCCGACGGTCCCACGCGGCCACGATCTGGCGCGCCAGGAAGTGGCTGAACGCGGCGTAGATATCCGTCTGGACGGCCAGCATCTCCGGCGCCCTCCAGCCGTCTTTTGCGGCCAGGAGTTGCCGGATCCGGGCGGCGCGGTAGCCCGAAGCGAAGGCGCCGTTTACAGGGTAGCGGTAACCCGGGGGAAAAGGGTTGTCGTTCGCCGTGACAATGATCCCGTCCGGCGGGTTGAACGACGCCGGCAGCTCTTTGAAGGGGATCCAGCCGTCCCATTCGGAATTGCCGGACGAACCGTCGAGCGGAAAGTCTCCGTTGAAGTTCCGGCGGATCGGCAACCGGCCGGCAGCATGGTAGCCGATATTGCCGTCCACGTCGGCGTATACGAAGTTCGAGCCGGGACCAGGGAGGCGTTCCAGCGCGGTGGTAAACTCCCGCCAGTCGCGCGCACGATTGATGTCGAGGAAAGGCCAGGCAACGGTTCCCGGCTCGGCCGCGGCCCAACGCAGGCTGATGCGTTCAGGACCTTCGGACACGACGAGGGGCCCGTGGCGGGTAATCCAGTTGACCATCTCGTGGTCGGACGCGCCTTTTACCCGAATGATCTCCCGCTCGCGCCGTGCCTGCTCCACGGCACCGCGGTGAACGTAGCGCCCGGTGCGGGAATCGAACTGTTCGATGTAGAGGTCCTGCACATCGTAGCCGAGGTTCGTAATCCCCCAGGCGATGCGCTCGTTATGCCCCACGACAACCCCCGGGGTACCCGGTAGCGACACGCCCGAGACGTTCAGGCCGGGAGCCTCCAGGTGCACCATGAACCAGATGTTCGGCAGCGAGTAGTCCAGGTGCATGTCGTTCGACAGAATCGGTTTGCCGCTGGCGGTGTGGGCGCCCGATACCACCCAGGCGTTCGATCCGGGCTTTGCCTCGGAACCGGAGCGCAGCGCGTCGCGGCGCGCGAGGTCCGACGTCCAGGTTGTGGTGAGGCTGCGGTACATGTGCAGTCCTGTGGCGATCGAGTCGACTACGCTCCAGGGGCGGGGGTGGTAGCCCAGCAGCGAGAACTCCAGAGGCAGGCGGTCGAGGTGCGTGCGGACATACTCGTTGACGCCGCGCGTATAGGCCGCCATGGCCGCACGGTCACGCGCGGAGGCCGAAATAGCGGCGTCTTCGGCAATGCGGCGAATCCGCAGCCGGCGGGCCTCGCGATCCGATTCCAGGCCGCCGCGCCCGATGATCTCCGCCAGGTCTCCCAGCGCCACACGGCGCAGCCCGTCCATCTGCCAGAGACGCTCCTGGGCGGTAACGTAGCCTTGGGCGAAGAGGGCGTCTTCGAAGCTGGCCGCGCGAATATGGGGCACCCCGAGCGAATCGCGTGTCACCGTCACCCGCCCGGCCACCAACGCCTGCACGCTGCCGGATTTTCGCGGCAGCGGCCGCCAGGCAAACCAGTACACAGCCGCCAGCAAAACCAGCAGCAGGAAGGCAATCGCGAAATTCACGTACCGCACGAAACGGCCCAGCCGGGAGTGACCCATTCGATACAATCATAGCCCTGCGCCCGATACCGCTTGCCCCCCCGCAGACCGAAATGCATACTGGATAGGCATGGTAGATCAGGTAGACGAGTACCTCCAGCAGGCCGTGCGGCATGGGCATGTCGACGGTCTGGACGATGCCGCGATGGGGCTCTTTCTGTTTGCAGCGGCAATCGTGAGTCTACTGGACTGCGGCCCGGTGCTGGTGATGACGATCCTGCCGCCGCTATGTTTGCTGGTCTACTTCAGCGCCAGGTACGCGCGCCAGAGGGTCATCTGGCCGCGAGCCGCCACCCCGTATATGCCACACCATCCGTGGCAGCACAGAAGTTGCATCGTGGTGGTGGGCGCCGCAGCGGTCGCCAGCGGCACGGCAGTGGTTCTCTCCTCAAACCGGATGAGTCCCGTGCTGTGGATGGGCTATGTGATGGCCCTGAGTTACTGTCTCGGGGCATGGCGATGGCGCCTCCGGAGATACTTGCTCTTCGGGGCGCTCTCCATAGTCTTGGGAACCCTGCTTCACTTCCGGACACTGGAGATGAAAATGGGAATGCGTTCCTACTTTGCCCTGATGGGTACGGCAATGCTTGCAGGCGGCATTGCAACCCTGGTTGCCTACCTGCGCCGGACGGCTCGCCCGGCGCCCGATGCAGAGTAACCCGAACGTTCCCAGGCCGGCTATGAGGCCGCTTCCAGGGCCGCCTTCACCTTAGCCGCCAGACGCGCGGTGGTGTACGGCTTCTGGATGAATCCGGCCACACCTTTCTGGGAAAAGCGGCGCACCACCTCGAGTTCGTTGTAGCCGCTTGAGAGCAGCACCCGCACGTCGGGCCGGAGCAGGCGCAATTGCCGGAGCGCCTCTTCACCGCCCATCACCGGCATGGTGAGATCCAGCAGCACGAGCCGGATGCGGTTGCCGTCGCGGCGAAACACCTCCAGGGCTTCTACCCCGTTGCCGGCAGTGATGACGGTATAACCCTCGCGTTCGAGCATGATGCGGGCGGTGCGCCGCACCATATCGTCGTCATCCACCACCAGGACAGTGCCGGAGCCGCTCCTGTCGGGCCGGGTTTCGGCCTGGGCGGCCGTCGGCTGTCCAGCGGAGACCGCCGGGAACAGCACCCGGAACGTCGTTCCCACCCCGGGACTGCTGGACAGCCGAATGCTTCCCCGGTGTTCCCGTACGATGCCCTGCACCGCCGAAAGGCCCAGGCCGCGCCCGGCGAACTTGGTCGTGAAAAAGGGATCGTAGATGCGCGCCCGGGTGGCTTCGTCCATCCCCGCCCCGGTATCGTGGACCTGCAGGAACACGTAAGCCCCCGGGCTCAACGCTTCACCTGGAAACTCGTTGCGGATGGCGTCGGCTTCCAAATACAGGGAACCCGTGGTGACCAGCACGGTGCCGGCCTGGCCCTCGCCCACAGCTTCGGCCCCGTTGATCACCAGGTTCATGACGATTTGCTGCATCTGCCCAGGGTCGGCCTCCACGGCGGGGAGTCCGCCGGCCAACTCGAGCCGCAGTTCCACGTTGCGGGGCACGGAGGTGCGCACCAGACTGGCGAGATCGCGCACCGTTTCCGACAGGTTCAGGCGCTCCACCGAAAAGCGTGCCTTCCCGGCATACGCCAGCATCTGGCGCGTGAGATGGGCGGCGCGTTCGCTCGCCTGGAGCACTTCCCGGATGACGGGATGCGCGGCAGCCCCTGGCGAGGTCGTTTCGAGCGCTATACTGGCGTTGCCCATAATGCTGGTGAGCAGGTTGTTGAAGTCGTGGGCCACACCGCCGGCCAACACCCCCAGGCTTTCCAGTTTCTGGGACTCGCGAAACTGCTCGTTCAGGCGCTTCCGCGCGGTGATATCGGTGGAGATACAGCCCAGCCCACGGGCACCGGTAACTGCGTCGGGTACGGGAAACTTGAGCGAGAGGAACGTACGGTTTCCGTGCTCGTGCGGCAGTGTCTCTTCGAACTCCATTGACTGGTCGCGCTCAAGGACCAGCCGATCATGCTCGTGGAGGGCGCCGGCAACGTCACACGGAAATAGATCGAAATCAGTCTTCCCAGCCACGTCGCCGTGCGATTCCCCGACCAACTCCTGGTAATGGCGGTTGATGACGAGATAGCGGCCCTCGGCGTCTTTAAGCCAGACCGCCGCGGCGGAGTGGTCGATCACGGCTTCCAGGTGCTGCCGGCTTCTCAGCGCATCCTCTTCGGCCAGGATGCGTATCGTGGCCTCGCGACTGAGTTGCCCGATTTTTTCGTTCAGTGCAACGAACCGGCTCGCGGCGAGATCCCGCGGTACGGCGCGCAGCAGGATGGCGCGGCCGCCGGCGTGCTGCACCAGAGCGCCCTCTACGCGGCACTCCATACGCCCCCTGCTCCCCCCGCGCCAGGTAAGCGCCCCGACGGTGAACTGCGAACTGCGGGACCATGCGGCGAGGTACTCCGCCACCTGGGACGGCGATTCCACCGCGAGCTCGTCGACGCGTTTTCCTTGCACCTGGTGCTCAGGAGCCTCCAGGAGCTTTAACGCGGCGGGATTGGCACAGAGCACCGAGCCGTCGCTCTCAAGCAGTAGGAGTGCTTCGGGCAGAGGCAGGGCAAACGCCTTGAAATGCGCAAGCAACCTGCCACGGGCGGCCTTACGGAGCGGTCCTGAAGTATTCCCTGCCATCGGAAGCGGCCGCCTCTGGAAGAGGCCTCAGCCAGACCACTACGAGACACTCGGGGGCGCCCTCCGCGATGGTCTTCTGAAGTTCGACCCTGGCATAGCCCAGGTTCTCCGCGGTAATCGCGCCGAAGACGTTGGACGTCATCATGCACATGGAGCGCCGCCCGATCACCTTCTCGGCAAAAGGGCAGGCGCGGTTACCCAGGACGATCTTCTGTTCGTCTTCTTCAATCACGTAGAAATCACCCTGGATGCGGCGCTTCAAATCCACCAGGACGTCCGCTACCTGCTGGCGGTCGAGACGCGGCAGCGCCAAAGCACGGCGGTAATCGTGATTGAGCCGGTCCCCAATCCTCTGGCCCACGACGCTGATGAAGCCGGAAGCCTCTTCTAGCCCGATCACATCCTCCAAGGTGCCGGAGAGTTCCCGGATCAGCGTGCGCAAAAATACATCGCGTTCCAGCGAAATGTCCGTGGCGGCTGCTTTGCGCTCGGGTACGCCGTGTGGCACTGCCTTACCCCCTCGTGGGCAGATCGATCTAATCCATCTTCGCTTGTTTTGGCGCCGGGGATGCAAGTTGTGCGGGGTGGGAGTTTAGCGTCGGGTGAGGATAGGTACACTGCAGGAAGGAGTGGGAACTGAATGGAAGAAGAGCCGCGGCGACTGCTCCCGATTCGGGGTAGCCGCCGCCTTCTTTTTCAGCCGGCGGCGGGCGCCGGAATGCCCTCTTCGATTTCCAGCACCGACGCCAGCGCGTGAATCACGGAGGCGATGCGCACCGAAGCCAGAATGGCTTCTTCCGAAATTCCCTTCTCGCGCAACACCCGCTCGTGCGACTCCACACAGGACGGACAGGCGTTAATGGCCGAAACGGCCAGGCACCATAACTCGAAGTCCACCGGGTCACCGCCGTGGCTGCGGATCACCTGCATGCGCAGGCGCGCGGGAATGGTCCGGTACTTCTCGTTGCTCGTGAGATGCAGGAACCGGTAGTAAACGTTGTTCATCCCCATCACGGCCGCCGCCGCTTTGGCTGCGCGCATGGCCTCCGGGGAGAGATGCTGCGCGGCCTCTGCGGCAATGGCCGCGGTGAGATCCGGATTCCTGGAGGCGATTGCCGTGGCCACAGCGGTCCCCCATCCCTGCTGTTCGGTCAGTTCGCTCTGGCGCAGAACGCTCGACAGGTTCAGGCGCAGATCCTTGGCGTAATCGGGCACGCCGGCCAGCAGCGTCTCCAGGTTCATAGCTAGACCCCCACGCTTAAAACGGCCTCGCCCTTCTGCCAGTTGCACGGGCAGAGCTCGTCCGTCTGAAGCGCATCGAGCACACGCAAAACTTCCTGCGGGCTGCGTCCCACCGACAGATCCGTCACATACACGAAGCGCACGACGCCTTCCGGATCCACCAGGAACGTGGCGCGCTGGGCCACCCCGGCGCCGGGGTCCAGAATTCCGAGTGCCGAAGTTAATTCACGCTTCACGTCAGCCAGCATGGGGAACGGCAGGTCTTTCAAGTCCTCATGATGCTGTCTCCATGCCAGGTGCACAAACTCCGAATCGATGCTGCCGCCCAGTATCTGGCAGTCGCGATCGGCGAATTCCTCATTCACCTTGCCGAAACCGGCGATCTCGGTCGGACAAACAAAGGTGAAATCCTTGGGCCAGAAGAAGTACAGCTTCCACTTGCCGGCGTAATCCTTGTCGGTGATCGTCTGAAACGTCTTGCCCTTCTCCGTACTTACGGTGGCGGTCAGGGTGAACTCCGGAAATTTCGCTCCGATTGCTAACATTCAGTGTGCTCCTCTTGAATTAGTATCTTGTTGCTAAATGAACTTACGATAATGAGATGCGCAAAGCCCGATAGGGGAGTCATGAAAATCTACGCGGAGCGGTATTGCCGTTCGATTTTAGCTGCCAGAACGAAATCGCTTTCGGTGAGGCCGTCAATCTTGTGCGTCCACGTTTTAACATCCACCCGCCCCCAGGTGAGATAGAGGTCCGGATGATGCCCTTCCTCCTCCGCAATGGCGCCGGCACGATTGACAAAGTCCAGTGCGGTTTTGAAGTCTGGAAACGCGAAGGATCGCTCCAGATGGTGCTCGCCAACCAGATTCCAGCCGGGTAATTGCGCGGCATAAGAGCGCAACTCCTCCCCGGCGAGCGGCGGGACACCCCCGCGGCAGGGAACGCAATGCTTATCGGCGAGGCATAGTTCAGGCATGGGGTGTTTCCGCTTCCAGGTGGCACCGTCCGCATAAGCCGTGGAAGACGATGTCACAGGTTCGGACGGTACGGCCTTCAAGCTCCGGCAGCGTGAAGGCAACACCGTCTACGTCCTCCACGGCGCCGCAACGCTCGCAGAGGAAGTGGTGGTGCCCGTCCAGGTTGGCGTCGAACCGGGCGGAGCGGCCCTCTAGAGCCACTTCCCGGACCAGGCCCGCACGCACGAGGGCGTGCAGACTGTTGTACACGGTAGCGCGCGAGGAGCGCGGGTCGGAACGATTCACGGCGCGAAAGATCTCCTCGGCGGTGGCGTGCACGGGGTTGTCCAGCAGGTATTGAAATACGGCGTAGCGCTGGGGGGTGGAGCGCAGGGAACGAGCCCGGAAAGCGGCACCGACGTCGTATCCCAATCTGGATTTCATCAAAACCTAGACTAATTCTGAATAGCTCATTTTGTCAAGTTCTAGAACCAAAGTTCTGGAAGTAAGTGCGAAAATAGGGAGAAATGTACTAGCATTTTGCAACCTGCGTACTATTGTTAGCGTCGCGTCACCAACGCATGATAAGTTTTGATGGGCCCTGGAATGCACGAAAGCGTACAAACGTATGGCGGTGTGGGGGTCGAACGTAGGCTATCCACCCGCTTTCCGATCGCCGAGGAGATCCGTTTTCGTGTGCTCGACCGCCGAGGCGAACCGCACGAGGGAACAGGGCTTACGGTGGATATGAGCCGCAGCGGCGTACTTTTTACCACCAGTTCCGTGCTGGCGCCGGGCAGGCTGCTGGAAGTTTCGGTCAACTGGCCGGTGGCGCTCGATGGAACGTGCCCCCTGAAGTTCGTGGCGGTGGGTCATGTGGTCAGGACCGGCCGCGGACTGGCAGCCGTGAAAATCGAAAAGTACCAGTTTAAGACCCGCGGAAAGGCAACCGCCGCCCGAGCTTAGGAGCCTCCCCCGAAGTACCAGGGGCAGGCGTATGATAGGGATGCTTGCCGGACATACGAGAACCATCGCTGGCCGCCCGTTGGCACGCGCTGTTGGAGTTGTCGGAAGCGCCTGCCCTCTGTCGAGAACCAGCCGTATTCATTCGTAATCTCGGCGCCAGGTTGCGACGCGTGGTCCGGTTCGACTTTCTGGCCCTCATCCTGCATGACCCTGCCCGCAATACCATGCGCCTCTATAACCTTGAGGACGCCGCGCCGGGCCCCCATTTCAAGTCGCACGTGGAAGAGGGACCGGCCGGACTGGTCTTTGAGACGCAGCGCCCCTGGCTCCATTCCGATATTCAACACGAACCGCGCTACCCGCGCGCCCTGGACTTCCTGCGGCAGCAGGGAGTGCGGGCGGTATGCGCCCTACCCCTTACCGTCGCCAAGCGCCGCTTAGGAGTGCTGGCTTTCGGCAACCGGACTTCCTACGGGGCTATGGAGTCGGATCTGGAATTCCTGGCACTGGTGGCCGGTCAGGTGGCGGTGGCCGTCGATCATGTGCTCACCTACCAGCGCGTCGCGGAACTGAATGAGAAACTGATCCGGGAACGGCAGTACCTGAAGCAGGAAATCCGCAGCGATTACGACTGCGCCGAAATCATCGGCGAGAGCCCCGCGTGGAAGCAGGCGATGCGCGATGTCGAGACGGTGGCGCCAACCGATTCCACGGTGCTCATCCGCGGGGAGGCTGGCACAGGCAGGGAACTGCTGGCACGCACGATTCACTCCCTGAGCCGGCGCCGCGAGCGCATTTTCGTCAAGGTGAACTGTGCGTCCGTTCCTCCCGAAAAACTTGAGATATATCTCTTCGGGCAGGAAGGGGACGGCGTGCCCAGCGTGACCGGTCGTTTTGAGACTGCTGACCAGGGCACGCTCTTTCTGGACGAAATCGGACGCATCCCAGTGGACCTCCAGCCCAAACTGCTGAAGGCGCTCCAGGATCGCCAGATCCACCCGGCAGGCGGCAGCCGCCCCGTCCCGGTGGACGTCCGGCTGGTGACCGCCACCACGTTCGACCTGGGCCGCATGGTAGCCGCCCGCGAGTTCCGCAGCGATCTGTTTTACCGCGTGAACGTTTTTCCGGTGGTCCTGCCCGCCCTGCGCGAGCGCCCCGGCGACATTCCCCTGCTGGTGAACCATTTCGCCCGCAAGTTCGCGCGCCTCGCCAACCGGCGGATCGACACGATTCCCGAAGAAACCGTCCAAGCGCTGGTCTCCTGGACGTGGCCGGGCAACGTCAGGGAACTGTCCAACGTAGTGGAACGCGCGGTGATGCTCTCGCGCGGCCCGGAACTGCGGATCGCGCCGTTCGAATCGCGGCTGACCGTTGCGGAGTCGGGTTCGGGACGGCTCGGCACCATGGAGGAGGCCGAGCGCAAGCATATTCTGCGCGTGCTTGAACAGAGCCGCTGGGTTGTGGGAGGCCCGCAGGGAGCCGCCGCGCGCCTGGCAATGAAGCGCACCACCCTGCAATCGCGCATGCAAAAGCTGGGAATCAGTCGCCCGGCAGCCGCCGGCGCCTCTGCATCCTCGTAGCCAAATCGCACCGCGCCACCCTGGCTTCCCGGCGCCTCCTATTGACGCGGCGCTTCCGGGTAATTTATTCTACAGGTTCGACTTGGCCCTGCGTCGGCCGGTCCTAACGGGAGCGCGTACGGGCGGCGAAAGCGAAATAGTCCACATTCTGGAGTCCACGCTGGAAAGCGTAGATACTGCCGAGGCCCTGGCGCTGGGTGCGGCGCGCACGACGGGTCTTGACCAGGACGAACTGCAAAAAATCGCCATGGCCGTGAGGGAATCCATGGTGAATGCAGTCGTGCACGGGAACCGCTACAGCGCCCATAAGAAGGTCCGGCTGTCCATCGCAAGCGGGCCGAAACAGTTTACTGTAAAGGTGGCGGACGAGGGAGAGGGCTTCGACTTCGACCACCTTCCCGATCCGCTGGCGCCGGAGAACCTGCTGCGCAGCTCCGGCCGGGGTATTTTTTTGATCCGGGCCTTCATGGACGAGTTTCAGGTCCGCCGCCTCAGCCCGGCGGGAACGGAAGTGACATTGATCAAGTACCTGATGGCCAGATAGCGCGCCGCCCTGCCGGGGAGGGCGCACATGCGGCCCGGCCTAACAGTTCCTGGAGGAGATATAGCTCATGAGCGTCAAGTTGAACACGAGACAAGTAGGGGATGTGAACGTCATCGACGTGGCGGGAAGGATTACGCTGGGGGAGGGTTCCAGCGCGCTCCGCGACACGCTTCGCGAGATGGTTGCCAAGAACCAGAAAAAGATTCTGCTGAACCTGGGAGAGGTTTCTTATATCGACAGCTCGGGGATCGGCGAACTGGTTTCCGGCTTCACGACCGTCACCAATCAGGGCGGACAGCTCAAATTGCTGAACCTGACCAAGCGCGTCCGCGACCTGTTGCAGATCACCAAGCTCATCACCGTGCTGGACGTCCACGACGACGAGGCGTCCGCCATCCGCAGCTTCGCCTAGTGGCAGCCCGCTTCCGTACCGTCGCGGTTCAAGTTTTCCAGGCAGGGAACCGCGACCGTACGGGAACGGCTAGCCGCCACCCACGAACTGCACAATTTCGATGCGCGCGCCGGGGTGCAAGGCGGTGTTCGCCCAGCGCTCCCGTTTCACGATCTTCAAATCGAATTCGACGGCCACCCGCGCCGCGTCGAGTCCCAACGCGTCGATCAACCCCAGCAGGGTCTGCCCTTCGGGCGCGGGCCGGCTTTCTCCGTTAACAGTGATTTCCATCGGCATAAAGGCAGGGTAGTGCGGGTGATTGACACCCCGGTTCCCGACCATTATAGTCAAGATTCGCCAACCGCGAACGAACCCGTCACCCGCGGGCTGCGAATTGCGTCTCAGCGACGTATGGCCTCTCGGTATCATCGATAAATCAGATGCCCGGCTCTTACTCCGAAATCTATTTTCCGGTTCTCGTTCAGGCACTGATCGCCATGGCCGTAGCCGCCGGAATGATCGGCGCCTCGTTCCTGCTCGGAAGACGAGTGCGGAACCGCGTGAAGGACATGCCCTACGAGTGCGGAATCGCGCCCACGGGCAACGCCAGGGAGCGTTTCAGCGTAAAGTTCTACCTTGTGGCGATGCTGTTCATCGTCTTCGATATCGAGGCTATCTTCCTGTTTCCCTGGGCGGTGGTCTACCGGGAACTCAAGATGTTCGCCTTCCTCGAGATGGCGATCTTCATTATCCTGATTCTTGCCGGTTTCTTTTACATCTGGAAGAAGGGAGCGCTCGACTGGTCGCACCAGGACCGTCCGGGGCGCTGATTCGATACGGATGCTACCTGAAAATCTAAAAGAGCACGCGGCAGCCGCCGCACTCGACGCGTTCGACCCCACGGCCATCACGGCAGGCGCCTTCCATCACGGGGAACTGGCGCTCGAGGTCGACGCCTCGAGAATCGCGGCGGTCTGCGCGTTTCTAAAGTCCGCCCAGGGGTTCACCCGGCTGAGCACCGTAACCGCAGTGGACCGCTACCCCGCCGAAGTGCGCTTCGAGGTGGTCTATCATCTCCACTCGGTCGACCGGAACCTGCGCCTGCGCCTCAAATGCCGGCTCTCAGGCGACCGGCCCGAGATCGACTCCGTCACCCACGTGTGGCGTGCCGCCGAATGGTACGAGCGCGAAGCGTTTGACCTCTTCGGCATCCGGTTCCGCAATCACCCCGACCTGCGCCGCATCATGCTGCCGGAGGACTGGGAGGGCCACCCCTTGCGCAAAGATTATGCCATCACCGGAACCCGACTCTAGCCCGGTGGCGGCTGGACGCCGCACCATGGTCCTCAACATGGGGCCGCAGCATCCGTCGACGCACGGGGTGCTGCGCCTGGAGCTGGAGCTCGACGGCGAAACCATCGTGGCCTGCCGACCCGATATCGGCTATCTCCATACCGGAATCGAAAAAGAGTTCGAGGTCAAGACGTATCAGCAGGCCGTCACCCTGACGGACCGCATCGACTACCTGGCGCCGCTCTCGAACAACCTCTGCTACTGCCTGGCCGTGGAGCGGCTGCTCGAATTGCAGGCGCCCCCCATGGCCGAGTGGACGCGCGTTATGCTCACCGAGCTGACCCGCATCAACAGCCACCTGGTATGGCTCGGGACCCACGCCATCGACATCGGCGCCATGAGCGTCTTCCTCTACTGCTTCCGCGAGCGCGAAGAAATCCTGCGGATCTTCGAGATGTACTCCGGGCAGCGCATGATGACCAGCTATTTCCGTGTAGGCGGGCTGGCACTGGAGCCGCCGCGGGGCTGGCGCGAACGTGTCGGGCGCTTCATCGACGCCTTTCCCGGCCGCGTCGACGAGTATGAAGACCTCCTCACCAACAACCGCATCTGGATCGAGCGCACCCGCGGTGTGGGGAAGCTGCCGCTTGAAGACATGCTGGACCTGGGCGTCACCGGCCCCATGCTGCGCGCTGCCGGACTTGCCTGGGACACCCGCAAAACGCAGCCGTACTCCGGCTACGAACAATTCGATTTCGAGGTACCGGTGCGCACCGAGGGCGATGTCTACGCACGCTATCTGGTGCGCATCGAAGAGATGCGGCAGAGCGCGCGCATCGTCCGGCAGGCCATCGATGGCATGCCCGGGGGCCGCTGGACCGCCGATGCCCCGCACGTGGTACTGCCCGACCGCGAGAAGATGAAGACCCAGATGGAGGCCCTGATCTACCACTTCAAGATCGTGACCGAGGGTTTCAAGGTGCCCGCGGGCGAGGTCTACCAGGTGATCGAGTCGCCGCGCGGCGAGCTGGGTTATTACGTGGTGAGCGACGGCGGCACGCGGCCGTTCCGTGTGCACGTCAGGGGGCCCAGCTTCGGTAACCTGCAGGCGGTGCCCACGATGATCCGGGGCACCCTCATCGCGGACGTGATCGCCGCCATGGGCAGCATGGATTTCGTTCTCGGCGATACCGATAGGTGACGCGGCCATGACCTTTTCTCCCGAACTCGAAGCCAGGTTTGCCAGGTTGCTGGAAAGCTACCCGCAGGGACGGCAGCGCTCCGCCATGGTCCCCATGCTGCTGTATGCGCAGGACGAAGTGGGGCACGTCTCCCGGGAACTGATCGAAGAAGTGGCGCGGCGCGTGGGCGTCGAGCCCTTGCGCGTCGAGGAGGTGGCCGGGTATTACTCGATGCTGCGCCGCAAGCCGCTCGGGAAGTATCACGTGCAGGTCTGCACCAACATCAGTTGCATGCTGGCGGGCGGCGAGGAAGTGTGGGAGCACGCCTGCAGGAAGCTCGGCATCGGCCACAAGGAAGTCACGGCGGACGGCCAGATTTCGCTGGAGGAAGTCGAGTGCATGGGGGCATGCAGTTGGGCGCCCGCAATACAGGTGAACTACGACATCCACCACGGCGTTACGCCGGAGAAGCTCGACCGCCTGCTCGACAGCCTGAGGAAGCTCCAGTAACCATGCTCTACAACGCACCCAGCCCGCTCGAGGTGAAGGTCCTGACGCGCCGCTTCGGCCTGCCGGATTCGACGTCCATCGGGACGTACCTGGCAAATGGCGGCTACGCGGCGCTTGAAAAAGCGCGCGGGATGACGCCCGAGGCCATCATCGACGAGGTGAAAGCGTCGAACCTGCGCGGGCGCGGCGGCGCGGGCTTCCCCACGGGCATGAAATGGAGCTTCTGCCCGCGCCACTCGCCCAAGCCCAAGTACATCGTGGTGAACGGCGACGAAAGCGAGCCGGGAACCTGCAAGGACCGCCTGCTGATCGAAAACGACCCGCACCAGTTGATCGAGGGCGTGCTGATCGCTGCGCTGGCCGTGGGGGCGCGGGCCGGCTACATCTACATCCGGGGCGAGTATCGCTACCTGATCGAAATTATGGACCGCGCAATCGCCGAGGCCTACGAGCATGGCTACCTGGGCAACGGTTTCGACCTTTACACGCACACCGGCGCTGGCGCCTACGAGTGCGGGGAGGAATCGGCGCTGCTCGAATCGCTCGAAGGCAAGCGCGGGGTGCCGCGCATCCGCCCGCCGTTTCCCGCGGTGGTGGGGGCCTTCCAGTGTCCTACGGTGCTGAATAATGTGGAGACGTTCTGCGCCGTCCCGGCCATCATCCGGGATGGAGCCTCGGCGTTCGCCGATTTAGGCACGCCCAGGAACGGCGGCACGCGGCTATTCTGCCTCTCCGGACACGTGAACCGGCCCGGGGTGTACGAACTCCCCATGGGTTTCAACCTTCTCCGCATGATCGAGGAAGTAGGGGGCGGCGTGCGCGGCGGCAAGAAGCTCAAGGCCGTGATCCCGGGCGGCTCTTCCTGCCCCGTCCTCAAAGCGGAGGAGTGCGACATCCCCATGGACTTCGATTCCCTGGCGAAGGCCAAAAGCATGTTAGGCTCGGGCGGCGTGGTCGTGATGGACGAGGACACCTGCATTGTGAGAGCGGCGCTGCGTATCATGCGTTTCTACGCGCATGAAAGCTGCGGCTGGTGCATTCCCTGCCGCGAGGGCACCACGTGGCTGCGGAAGCTGCTTCAGCGTTTCCACGACGGCCAGGGACGCAAGGGCGATATCGCGCTCATCGGGGAACTGGCGGGCAACATGCTAGGCCGCACCTTCTGCCCCCTTGGCGATGCCGCGGCCATGCCCACCCTGGCTTTTGTCGAGAAGTTCCGGGATGAGTTCGAAGCCCACCTGGACGGTAAACCGTGCCCGCGGGAGGCGGTCTATGCCTGACCTCGTGAAGCTCACGATCGACGGCAATCACGTCGAGGTAACACGGGGCACCCTCTTGATCGAGGCGGCGCGGCAGGCTGGGATCGAGATCCCAGCCTTCTGTTACTACCCCGGGCTGAGCCTTCAGGCGGCCTGCAGGATGTGCCTGGTGGAGGTGGAGAAGGCGCCCAAGCTGATGGCTTCCTGCACCCTGCCTGTTGCCGAGGGCATGGTGGTGAGGACCCAAACACCCGCGGTGGCGGCAGCGCGCAGGTCCACCTTGGAGTTCCTGCTGACCAACCATCCGCTCGACTGCCCGGTGTGCGACAAGGGCGGGGAATGCGAGCTGCAGGACATGGTCTTCCGCTACGGCGCGGGCGAGAGCCGCTTCGCCGAGAACAAGATCCACGTGCAGGAGAAGCAGTGGTCGCCGGTTGTATTCTACGACGCGCCGCGCTGCATCCTGTGTTTCCGCTGCGTGCGGGTCTGCGGGGAAGGCATGGGGGTGGGGGCGCTGGGGATCGTCAATCGCGGGGCGCAGTCGGAGATCGCGCCTAATGGCGGCGACCACCTCGACTGCGACCAGTGCGGCGCCTGCATCGACATCTGCCCCGTGGGCGCGCTCACCAGCGGCGCCTACCGGTATAAGACGCGGCCCTGGGAGATGACCCATTCCCCCACCATCTGCGCGCACTGCTCGAACGGCTGCACCACCACCCTGGGGGTGCGGAACAACCGCATCATCCGGGCGAATAATCGCGACCGCTCCGGCATCAACGGCGAGTTCCTGTGCGTGAAGGGCCGCTACGCGTTCGATTTCCACGACCATCCGGAGCGCCTCAAAACGCCGCTGGTGCGCGCCGGCGGCAACCTTGCGCCGGCCTCCTGGCCGGAGGCGATTCACGCCGTGGCCGCGCAGTTCGAAGCCGCGAAAACGTTCGGGGTCATCGGTGGCAGCCACACCACCAACGAGGAGAACCGCTATCTCGCCCGCTTCGCCCGGGAGGTGCTGGGAACGGGCAACATCGACCACCACCGCACGGGCGACGTGGCGACCCTGCTGGCCTCGGGCGCGCCGCTCGCCACCACGGCGGATCTCTACACCGCGGGCGCCGTCCTGATCCTCGGGGCGGACCTCGCCCAGCAACAGCCGTTTCTCTCCTGGCAGGTGCGGGCCAATCATCGCCACCACGGCGCGCGCGTCTACGTGGTGACACCCGGGCCTGTGCGGGAGGACCAATACGCGGAAGCCGCGGTACGGGGAGGCGCGGAAGAGTATGGGGCACTGCGCGACAGGCTGGCGGCCGAACCGGACCTCGTCATCGTCTACGGAGACGCGATCAAGGGCGACGCCGTCCGGCGCCTGGTCGCGTTCGGCTGCTCGCTCGGAATCCCGGTGAAGTACGTGGCCCTGGTGGATTACGCCAACTCGCGAGGCGCCGTCGAAAACGGCCTCACTCCGGACGCCGGAGCCCTCACCTTACCCGAGATGTTGGCGACGAATCTCGACGTGCTGTACGTGGTCGGTGCGAACCCGTTGAAACATGGGCCGGGGATCGGGGGCCAGGGGCCGGGGTTCCTCGTTGTGCAGGATTTGTTTCTCACCGAGACCGCCGCGGCGGCGGATGTGGTCTTGCCTGCGGCTTCGGCCTATGAGAAAGACGGAACCATTACCAACGTCTGCGGGGAAGTTTTGCGTCTGAAGAAGGCCGTCGAGACCATGGGGCCCAAGAGCGATCTCGAAATCATGCAACGGATCGCGGGCGAAATGGGCGCCGCGCTGTCGGCGGAGCCGCGTGCATGGACGCCTGCGACGGACGCACGACCGGACCTGGTGTGGTCCTCCCGCGACAGCCTCTTCACCTCCGGCACGCTGGGCCGCTACTCGAAACTGCTGGCTGCGGTGAGGGCATGAACTTCCTGGTCCTCAGTCTCTTCAAGGCGGCGCTGGTGGCCGCGGTGCTTCTTACTACCCTCGCCTACCTGCAATGGGTGGAGCGCAAGGTGATCGCCCATATCCAGGTGCGGCTGGGGCCGTCACGCGTGGGTCCGCACGGGCTGTTGCAGCCGCTGGCGGACGTCATCAAGCTGCTCACCAAGGAAGACCTCATCCCGCCGCACGCGAACAAGCCGCTCTTCATCGCCGCGCCGTTCCTGGCCGTGATGGTGGCGCTGCTTCCGGCGGCGGTGATCCCGTTCGGCCCCGAGGTGCCGGTTTTCGGCGGCACCACCTGGATGCAGCTCACAGACCTGAATGTGGGGGTGCTGTTCATTCTGGCCGCCTCGTCAATGGGGGTCTACGGGATCGTGCTGGCGGGCTGGGCCTCTAATAACAAGTACGCGCTGCTCGGCGGGCTGCGCAACTCCGCCCAGATGATCAGCTATGAACTGCCCCTGGCCCTTGCCATCGTGGCGCCATTGCTGCTGGCCAATACCCTCAGCCTGCGGGAACTGGTCGAGAGGCAGGGCGGGTATCTGTTTGGCTTTCTGCCCAACTGGCATGTTTTCCAGGGGCCATGGCCGCAGGTCCTGAGCTTCGCGATCTTCTTTGTGGCCGGGTTCGCCGAGACCAACCGTATCCCCTTCGACCTGCCGGAGGCCGAGAACGAACTGGTGGCCGGCTTCCATACCGAGTACAGCAGCATGAAGTTCGCTGCGTTCTTCATGGCGGAGTACGCCAACATCGTCACCATGTGCTCCATGACGACGGTGCTGTTCCTGGGTGGATGGCACGCGCCGTTCCCTTCGTCGCTGGGTTCGGACTGGGTACCTGCGGCGGTCTTCGGCCTGGCGGGTGCGATTGCGCTCAGCCATGGGCTGAACCCAGCACGCAGGCGCGACCGCCTCACGCTGCCGGTCGTGGCGGCGCTGTTCTTCGCGATCGCGCTGGTGTTTTTGCTTCCTGCGGTGCGGGTCTACCTGGTGCCGCTGTTCTGGTTCGGCGCCAAAACGGGGGTGCTGCTCTTCATCTTCATCTGGGTGCGGGGCACGCTGCCACGTTTCCGTTACGACCAGCTTATGAGCTTCGCGTGGAAGATTCTGTTCCCGGCGGCCATGGTGAACCTGCTGGTGACCGGCCTGTTGGTGGCCCTGGGGTGACGTTATGGATGTGATCCTGTTCCTCGTATTCGCACTCATCGCGGTGGTCTGCGCCATCAATGTGGTGGTGCAGCCGCACCCGATCGCCAGCGCCGTTTCGCTGATCGGGGTGATGGGCTCGCTGGCGGTGCTCTACCTGTTACTGGGCGCGGAGTTCATCGCGGCCGCGCAGGTGATCGTCTACGCGGGCGCCGTGATGGTGTTGTTCCTGTTCGTCATCATGCTGCTCAACGCTGGCGCGGAAGTGCGGCGCGGCCGCTCATATGTGGTGCAACTGCTGGGGGTGCCCCTGCTGGTCACGCTGCTGGGGCTGCTCTCGTGGGCTGTCGCCCGGATGGCCCCGGCCGGCTCGGTGGTCGCCTTCGGAGCCTTCACTGGAGGCACCGCGCGGGACATTGGCCACGCGCTCTTCACTCGCTATCTGCTGCCCTTCGAGATCACCTCCGTCCTGATTCTTGTGGCGATCGTGGGGGCCATGGTGCTCGCCAGGAAGGAGGTGGACTGATGCAGGCTGTCCCGCTGTACTGGTATCTCATGCTCAGCGCCGTGCTCTTCTCCCTGGGGGTGGCTGGGTTCCTGTTCCGGCGCAACGTCATCACGATGCTCATGTCCATCGAGCTGATGCTCAACGCCGTGAACCTCAGCTTCGTGACCTTCTCCTATCAGTTCAAGCACGTGAACGGGCACATTTACACCTTCTTCGTGATGGTTGTGGCGGCTGCCGAGGCGGTGGTCGGGCTGGCGATTATCCTGGCCATCTACCGCAGCCGGGGCACCCTGAACATCGATGAAGTGGACACCCTGGGGGATCGGACTTGACCGCCATGCAATTGTGGCTCATCCCGGCGTTCCCCCTGTCGGGATTCCTGATCAACGGCCTGCTCGGGCGCCGCCTTCCCAAGGCCGCGGTCAACACCGTGGCGCTCACGGCCGTGCTGCTTTCGTTCGCCTGGGTGCTGCGGGTTGTCATGAGCCTCAACGGACCGCACACCGAGCGCTATTTCGAGTGGTTCGCGAGCGGCAGTTTCCGGGTGGGCTTCGACTTCACGGTGGACCGCCTCACGGCCGTGATGCTTCTTGTGGTGACCGGCGTAGGGGCGCTGATCCATATCTACTCGATCGGCTACATGGCGCACGAGGGCGGTTACTACCGCTTCTTCGCCTACCTGAACCTGTTTCTCTTCTTCATGCTGACCTTGGTATTAGCGGCGAATTACCTGCTGCTCTTCGTGGGCTGGGAAGGCGTGGGGCTGGCGAGCTACCTGTTGATCGGCTTCTACTTCGAGAAGAAGTCCGCCACAGACGCCGGAAACAAGGCGTTCATCGTCAACCGCATCGGCGATTTCGGCTTCTCCCTAGCCATGTTCCTGGTGTTCGTGCATTTCGGCTCGCTCGATTTCGGCACCGTGTTCGCGGCGGCTCCGCGCGCGACGGAGGGCGTCCTCACGGCCATTGCGCTGCTGCTGTTTGTGGGGGCATGCGGCAAATCCGCGCAGTTCCCCCTCTACGTTTGGCTGCCGGACGCCATGGCGGGGCCGACGCCTGTCTCGGCCCTGATTCACGCGGCCACCATGGTCACGGCCGGTGTCTACGTCGTGGCGCGCTCCTGGCCGGTATTCGTGAATGCGCCCGTGGCGCTCGATACCGTGGCCGCAGTTGGCCTCTTCACCGCGTTCTTCGCCGCCACCATCGCGCTCGCCCAGAACGATATCAAGAAGGTCTTCGCCTACTCCACCGTTTCGCAGTTGGGCTACATGTTCCTGGCCGTGGGATGCGGGGCGTTTTCGGCGGGCATCTGGCACCTGGTGACGCATGCGTTTTTTAAAGCGCTGCTGTTCCTGGGGGCGGGCAGCGTAATCCACGCGCTCGCGGGAGAGCAGGACCTGCGCAACATGGGCGGGCTGCGCCGCCGCATCCCCTGGACCCACTGGACCATGCTGGCCGCCGCCGTGGCTATCGCAGGGGTGCCTCCGTTTTCCGGATTTTTCAGCAAAGATGCCATCCTGCTGGCCGCCCACGAGCGCGCGCCGTGGATGTACTGGATGGCGGTTGCTACGGCGGGAATGACCGCTTTTTACGTCTTCCGGGCCATGTTTTTGACGTTTTATGGCGCTTATCGGGGCGATAAACACCCCCACGAGTCGCCCGCCGTCATGATTGCGCCGCTTGCCTTGCTGGCCGCACTCTCGCTAGGCGGTGGCTACTTTCTGGACGTCCCGGCGTACCTCGCGCCGCTGTTCCCTGCCTCGCATCCGCACCACGGCTTCGCGCTGGTGGCGTTTTCGGTGGCGGCGGGCGCCGCGGGCATCGCGATGGCGTGGCTGTTCTACGTGCGGCTGCCGGCCCTGCCCGATGCGCTTGCCGCGCGCCTGGGCGGCCTCTACACGCTGGTTGCGAACAAGTATTTCGTGGATGAGATCTACGGTGCCACCGTGGTGGAACCGCTGGTGCTGGGCTCCCACGCGGTACTGTGGCGGCGCATCGACACGGGATTGATCGACCGCCTGGTGAACGGCATCGGCCACAGCGCGCGTGCGGCTGGGGCGCTGCTGCGCCTGGTGCAATCCGGCAATGCCCGGAGCTACGCCGCCTGGGTCCTGCTCGGGTCGGTGTTCCTGCTGGCGTCGATGGCCATCGCGGGAGGGCTCCGATGAACCTGCTGGACCTGGTGATTGCGCTGCCGCTGGCGGGCTTCTTCGCGGTGCTGGCCACGCCACGCCGGAATCCGGCGGCGGCGCGCTTCACCGCGATGCTGTTCGCGGCACTGGTGTTCCTGGCGTCTCTGGGGTTGGCGATTGGCTTCCGCGCGGCCCAGGCGGGCGAGCAGTTCTCCACGAGCGTCCTGTGGATCGCCTCGCCGGTGATCCGTTACCACGTCGCCATCGACGGCATCAGCCTGTGGCTCGTGCTGCTCACAACCCTGCTCTCACCGCTTTCGATGCTGATCTCCTGGCGCCATATTGAAGACCGCGTCAAGGAGTTCTACGCCTTCCTGCTGCTGCTCGAATTCGGCCTGGTGGGAGTTTTCGCGGCGCAGGACCTGTTCCTGTTCTACGTTTTCTGGGAAGTGTCGCTGGTGCCTATGTATTTCCTGATCGGCATCTGGGGCCACGAGCGCCGGATCTACGCCGCGGTGAAGTTTTTCCTCTACACCATGGCGGGCTCGGTCCTGATGCTGGCGGCCATGATCTGGCTCTACGGCCGGGCCGGCACGTTCGACTACCCGGAACTTCTGGGGCTGCTCGCGTCGGGCGCCCTGAGGCTCGGGCCAGGAGAGGAACTGCTGCTGTTCCTGGCGTTCTTCCTGGCATTCGCCATCAAGGTGCCGCTATTTCCCCTGCACACGTGGCTGCCGGACGCGCATGTGGAGGCGCCTTCGGCGGGCTCCGTGATGTTGGCGTCGGTGATGCTGAAAATGGGGACCTACGGGCTGCTGCGTTTCTCGATGCCGCTGTTTCCAGGCGCAGCGCGGGAGTGCGCCCCGTGGATTGCGGTACTCGCGATCATCGGGATCCTCTACGGCGCGCTGGTCGCGCTGGTGCAGCCGAATATGAAGAAGCTGGTGGCGTACTCCTCGGTGAGCCACCTCGGCTTCGTCGTGCTGGGGCTGTTCTCGTTCACCCAGCAGGGGCTCGACGGTGCTGTCTATCAGATGCTGAACCACGGCGTCTCGACCGGCGCCCTCTTCATCCTGGTCGGGTACCTCTACGAGCGGCGCCACTCCCTGGCGATTGAGGATTACGGCGGTGTGGCGACGGTCGCACCCTGGCTTGCCACGGTGTTTTTGGTGGCCACGCTGGCGAGTGCGGGGCTCCCGCTGCTCAACAATTTCGTGGGCGAGTTCCTGGTGCTTCAGGGCGCCGCGCAGGTCAATTTCCGCTGGACCGTTTTCGCGGCCTTGGGGGTGATTCTTTCTGCCTGCTACATGCTGTGGCTTTACCAGCGCGTTTTTTACGGCTCGGCCGGCGACGAGGTGCGGGCCAAGGTCTTCGACCTCAGCCGGCGCGAGTGGGCAGCCATCCTGCCGCTGGTGATCCTGATGGTCTGGATGGGCACTTATACCCGCAGTTTCCTGCCGCCGGTGAGTGCGGCCACTGCACAGGTGCTCAAGCAGACGCAGGTCAATGTGCGGTTTCAGGTGGAGCGCGCGGCCCCCGTGCCGCGGCCCGGGGAGGTGGCACTTGTCCGGTAGCTGGGTGCCGCAGCAGGCGGACCTGATCCGGCTTCTGCCGGAGATCGTCCTTGTGCTTACTGGGACGGCGTTCATGATCATGGCGCCGCTGGCGGGGCTCTATCGCAGGTTCTACGGGCACCTCTCCCTGGCGGCGCTCGCACTGGCGCTGCTGGGTGCCGTCAATGCGGGAACGTTTCCAGGGCCCGCGTTCTCGGGGCTGTTGATGGTGGACCATTTCGCCGCCTACTTTCGAGTACTGGTGCTGGTGGTGGGGATGGTCACGGTGCTCTCGTCGTATCGTTTCCTTTCGCGGGAGCTTGCTGAGACGGCTGAGTTCCACGCGTTGCTGCTGTTCGCCATTGCGGGGCAATGCCTCATGGCGGCTGCGAACGACCTGATCGTGATCTTCATCGGACTTGAGATTTCTTCGATCGCAAGCTACGTGCTCTCCGGGTATCTGCGGGACGACAAGCGTGCCACGGAGGCGGCGCTCAAGTATTTTCTGCTGGGATCGTTCGCCACAGCATTTTTCCTCTATGGCGTGGCCATCGCATACGGCGCCACCGGGGTGACCAACCTTTCGGCGATCCGCGGACTGGTCATCGGACGCGGCGGAGCGGACCCGCTGCACCTCTCGATTGCTGCGGCGCTGTTATTTGTGGGACTGGGCTTCAAAGTTTCGAGCGCGCCCTTTCAGGTTTGGGCACCGGACGTCTACCAGGGCGCACCCTCGCCGGTGACGGCGTTCCTCTCGACCGGTGCGAAGGCTGCCGCGTTCGCGATATTTCTGCGCATCTTCATGACCGCCTTAGCGCCGATCGGCGGCAGGTGGGAACCGTTGGTGTGGATGTCGGCGCTGCTCTCGATGACTCTCGGGAACTTTGCCGCGCTCTCCCAAACCAACGTAAAGCGCATGCTGGCGTACAGTTCGATCGCGCACGCGGGCTACGTGCTGGTAGCCATGACGGCGCGCTCGCAGGACGGCGTGGCGGCGTCTATGTTCTACCTGGCGGCCTATGCCCTGATGAACGCAGGCGCGTTCGCCGCGGTGACTCACGTGGCGGGCAAGGGCGAGAAATACCAGGAGATCGACGATTTCGCCGGCCTCGCGAAGGCGCAGCCGTTTACAGCCGCGATGCTCGCAGTATTTCTCTTTTCGCTCGTCGGGGTGCCCCTCACGGCCGGGTTCTTCGGGAAGTTCTACATCTTCAAGGCCGCCCTGGACGCCGAACTGATCTGGCTGGCGGTGCTGGGACTGCTGAATAGCGCGGTGGCGGCGTACTACTACCTGCGTCTTCTGGTCGCCATGTACATGAAGGAGCCCTCCAGAACCGGTCCGGATATGGAACCGCTGCCTTGGGGAATCCGGGCAGCGCTGTCGATCTCCGCGCTCGGTACCCTGCTGCTGGGTATCTTTCCCACGCCCGTGCTCCACTTCGCAACAAAAGCGGCGGCCCTATTGAAGTAGCGGCCGCCGCAGTGGCCTTCCGCGTGCAGTTTTATCCGTTGAAGCAGGAGTACGTTCATTTCTTAACGGAGAATTGCCATGCAGGAGTTGAAAGGCACGCGCATCGCAATCATGGCCATGGAAGGCTTTGAGGAATCCGAACTCACAGAGCCGCTCAGGGCACTTGAACAGGCCGGCGCCACCGTCCACGTAATTTCGAAGAAACGCGGACAGATTCAGGGCTTCCGGCATTTTGAAAAAGGCAGCGCCGTCCCGGTGGAACGCACCTTCGACGAGGTGAAACTCGAGGACTACGACGGCCTGATGCTCCCGGGCGGCGCATTGAACGCGGACACCCTGCGGATGGAACCGCGCGTCCGGGAATTCATTCGCGCGACAAACGATGCCGGCAAGCCAATCGCCGCCATCTGCCACGCCCCGTGGGCGCTCATCTCAGCCGGGGTGGTTCGGGGCCGCAAGCTGGCTGCCTACTGGACCATCCAAGACGATATCCGCAACGCAGGCGGCACCTGGCTCGACCAGGAGTGTGTGGTGGACGACAACTGGGTAACCAGCCGCCAGCCATCGGATCTCCCCGTATTTAATCGCGAAATGATCGCGCTATTCGCGCGCATACCAGCCGGGAGAAGACACTAGCATGGCCGAGCCCGCCGCTGCCCCCATGGACATCAGTGCCCTGGGAGCACTGCTTCGGGACACGGTCTGGCAATGGTTCAACGCAAATGCCCAGAGGCTGGGTGCGTCGCTGGCATTCTATTCGGTCTTCTCTATGGCGCCCCTGCTGGTGGTGGTGGTCGGGATCGCCGGGCTGGTTTTCGGGAGGGAAGCGGCGGAAGGCCAGATCGTCTGGCAGATTCGCGACCTGATTGGACAGCAGGGCGCGGAAGTGATCCAGACCATGCTGAAGAACGCGAACCGCCCGGCCGCGGGTGTGCTGGCTACGGCTATTGGGCTGCTGGTGCTGCTGTTTGGTGCTTCGGCCGTATTCGCCGAGCTCCGGAGCTCGCTCAACATGGTCTGGGGCGTACAGGCGCCGGCCACAGTCGGGCTGGTCTCCATCCTCAAGAACCGCTTCTTTTCGTTCGCGATGGTGATGGCGATCGGTTTCCTGCTGCTGGTTTCACTGGTAGTGAATGCGATCCTTTCGGCGGCCGGAACGCTGATGGGCGGGATGTTGCCGGTGCCCGAGCCGGTGTTGCAATTAGTGAACACGGCGATTTCCCTGGCCGCCATCACGGGGCTGTTCGCGCTGCTGTACAAGGTAGTGCCGGACGTGACGATTGCATGGCAGGACGTGATGACGGGCGCGTTCGTCACGGCGCTGCTCTTCTCGGCGGGGAAACTGGCCATCGGGCTTTACCTGGGGAAGGCGAGCATCGGGTCGGCTTACGGGGCGGCGGGCTCAGTGGTCGTGCTTCTAATGTGGGTGTACTATTCGGCACAGGTCTTCTTCCTGGGTGCGGTGTTCACCCGGCTGTATGCCGAGCGCTACGGATCGCGAGCCCCAAGGCTGAAAGGGCGGGCCGGAAGGCCACGCGCTGCGTAAACCATGGAAAGTGGAAACCTGAACGACCGGCCGGAGGTCATCGCGAAAGCCGTCCGGAACAATATCGAGATGATGGCGCGCCTGGAGCAGGAGTTCATCGACCGGCGCACCCTGAGCGATCGCGTGACCGACCTCATCGCAGGTTTTGCCGGAGACCTGCGCTTCGTCATCCTTCAGGTGCTGATCTTCGGACTGTGGATCGTGATCAACCTCAAATGGATTCCCTGGATTCCTGCTTTCGATCCCTATCCATTCATGTTGTTGGCGATGACGGTGTCGCTGGAAGCGATCTTTCTCTCCACCTTCGTGCTCATGAAACAGAACCGCATGAGCAAACGCGCCGACCAGCGCGCCAACCTTGACTTGCAGATCAACATGCTCGCGGAACGCGAGATGACCTTGGTCCTGCAAATGCTACAACGGATTGCCACCCGGCTGGGAGTGCGGCTCTCGGGTGAAGAAATCGAAGAGCTAAGCGAGGAGACGCCTATTGAGGCGCTGGCGAGCGAGTTGCGGGAGAAGTTGCCCGGGGAATAAAGTACCCGCCCGGCTGAGAAGAATTTCTCGGGTCGCATGCCCTTGCAGCTTGTTCAGTGAAAAATCACACAGCAATAAAAGGAGTTCTGCATGCAATGGATTTCGCACAAGAAACATGCGGTGAACCTGGCGCCCGCGGAGCGCGTGATTTCGGTGTTCGGGGGCGCCGCGCTGGCGACATGGGGCATCCGGAGGCGCTCGGCGGCAGGAATCGCGATGGCGCTGATCGGAGGCGACCTGGTCCGCCGCGGGGCAACCGGGCATTCCCATCTCTACAAAGCGTTGGGGGTGCGCACGGCGCCACTCGGCCAGGGAGCGGCAACCACCAGCGTGCCGTATGATCTCGGCATCCGGGTGGATAAGGCCATAACGGTGGACCGGCCGAGGCACGAGGTCTACCGCTACTGGCGCGATGTGAGCAATCTGCCGAGCTTCATGAAGCACCTCGAATCGGTCACGATTCTGGACGACAAACGCTCCCATTGGGTAACCAGGGCGCCCGCCGGCAGGACCGTGGAGTGGGACGCCGAGATCTACAACGAGAGTGAGAACGAGATGATTGCGTGGCGCTCGCTGCCTGGGGCCGGCGTGCGGAACGCCGGCTCGGTGTGGTTCAAGGATGCCACCGGCGGGCGCGGCACCGCGGTGACCGTGGAGTTGCAGTACAACCCGCCCGCAGGCACTCTGGGCGCGCTGGTGGCCAAGATGTGGGGGGAAGAGCCGGGGCAGCAGATTCAGGACGACCTGCACCGCTTCAAGCAGATGATGGAGACTGGCGAGATCGCGACCACGGAAGGGCAACCAGCCGGGGCGGGGCGCTCCCGTGCTGCCAAAACCGGCGATCATTCGATCTACAGCCGGGAGACCGACTCGGTGGGGGCGGCCAGCGAGGAATCCTTCCCCGCCAGCGATTCGCCCGCATGGAGAGGCTGAAGGACAAAGGAGGTTTCGCGTGAAAGCACTGTGCTGGTATGGAACCGAGGACGTGCGCATCGATAACGTCCCTGAACCGAAGGTTATCAACCCCCACGATGCCGTCGTGAAGATCACGCTGTCGGCCATCTGCGGGTCCGACCTGCATCTGTATGACGGCTTCATCCCCACCATGAAGAAGGGCGACATTCTCGGCCACGAGTTCATGGGGGAAGTGGTGGAGGTCGGACGCGAGGTGAAGAACCTGAAGATGGGGGACCGGGTGGTGGTGCCGTTCACCATCTCGTGCGGCAACTGCTTCTTCTGCAAGCGCGACATGTGGTCGCTGTGCGATAACTCGAACCCCAACGCCTCCTGGGCCGAGACAATCTACGGGCAGACGCCGTCGGCCCTATTCGGCTACTCGCATCTGTTCGGGGGATATGCGGGCGGGCAGGCGCAATTTGTGCGTGTGCCCTTCGCCGACGTGGGGCCGCTCAAGATCGAGGACGGCTTGCGCGACGAGCAGGTGCTGTTCCTTTCCGACATCTTCCCCACGGGCTACATGGCCGCGGAGAACTGCGGAATCCGGTCCGGCGACACGATTGCGGTGTTCGGCTGCGGCCCTGTGGCGCAGTTCGCCATCCGTAGCGCGTTTCTGCTGGGCGCCGAGCGGGTGATTGCGCTGGACCGCATTCCGGCGCGGCTGCGCATGGCCAAAGAGGGCGGCGCGGAGGCGTTGGATATCAGCGACCTCAATGTCGTCGATACACTCAAGCAGATGACCGGCGGGCAAGGGCCGGACGCCTGCATCGACGCAGTCGGGATGGAGGCCCACAGCACGGCCGGCCTGCCCGCGATGTACGACCGCGCCAAACAGGCGCTGATGCTCGAGACCGACCGGCCGCACGTTTTGCGGCAGTGCATCCAGGCGTGCCGCAAGGGCGGGACCGTCTCGATACCCGGGGTTTACGGCGGCTTCATCGACAAGTTCCCCATCGGAGCAGCATTCAACAAGGGCCTCACCTTCAAGATGGGGCAGACCCACATGCAGCGCTACATGAGGCCGCTGCTGGACCGCGTGCGCAATGGCGAGATCGACCCGAGCTTCGTCATCACACATCGTGCTGCGCTTGACGACGCTCCCAAGATGTATAAGACGTTTCGGGACGCCAAAGACGAGTGCATGAAGGTGGTGCTCAAACCGAACTAGGAGGGGATATGGCCGAGGAGACCAAGAAAAAGGAAGCCCCGAAAAAGACGGGCGAACACCAGGACGACCTGGCGGAGGGCGAGTTGGAAACCGTGGAGGAATCCCTCCGGATTCACGAAGAGGCCGATAAGGCGAAGCAAAACAAGTAGACGCGCAGGAGGGGATATGGGCACCGTCGGGAATAAAGAGAAGGTCGCGCTGGTAGCCGCCGGCATTGTCGCCGGGGTGGCTGCGCGTGAGCTGTATCGGAGGTGGAGCGCGGAGGATATTGCCGGACAGATAGTGCTGATCACCGGCGGTTCCCGTGGTCTAGGCCTGGCGATGGCGCGAGCCTTCGCAGACGAGGGGTGCCCGATCGCCATCTGCGCGCGGGACGAAGCCGAACTGGAACGCGCGCGCCGCGATCTCGAAGGCCGCGGCGCGCGCGTCTTTACGGTGGTTTGCGATGTGGCGGACCCCGGCCAGGTGGACCGCATGATCGACAGCGTGATGGCCCACTACGGCCGCATCGACATCCTGGTGAACAATGCCGGCATTATACAAGTGGGTCCGCTGGAGAGTATGACGGTTGAGGATTTTCATGCCGCCATGAACGTGATGTTCTGGGGCACCGTCCACGCCACCGTGCGGGTGCTGCCTCAGATGAGGGCAAGGCAGAGCGGCCGGATTGTGAACATCACTTCGATCGGCGGCAAGGTCAGCGTGCCGCACCTGCTGCCGTACAACTGCGCCAAATTTGCCACAGTGGGATTCTCCGAAGGCCTGCGGTCGGAGTTACGGCCGCGCGGCATCAAGGTGACGACGATCGCGCCGGGCCTGATGCGCACGGGTTCCTACCTGAACGCGATGTTCTCCTCCGACGCCGATTCGGCCTGGTTCGGCATCGGCGCGGCCACCCCGGGCATCACCATGAGTGCACGCCGGGCGGCGCGACAGATCGTGATGGCGACGCGTCGCGGCGAGGCGGAGCGTGTTCTCTCGACCCAAGCCAACCTGCTGGCGGCCTTCCATGGGTTGTTCCCGGGCGCAACCAGCGATATCCTCGCTTTGGTGGACCGGTATTTCCTGCCGCGGGCACGAGGGGGAAGCGAGAAGCGGCCCGGATCGGAATCGTCGGTGAACCAGGCAAGGATATTGAGCGCACTTACGGTGTTGGGCCGCTCGGCTGCCAAAGAGTTCCTGCAGCCGCAGATGGCCGGAGGACGGTAATCATGCGCGTCGTCGTGTTCTGCCATTCCCTGCTGTCGGACTGGAACCATGGCAATGCCCATTTTCTGCGGGGTGTGGCCACGGAGTTGACCCTGCGCGGGCATGAGGTGGATGTTTACGAGCCGCTCGACGGCTGGAGCATCCGAAACCTCATGGCCGACCACGGGGAGGAGCCGCTGCGGCGCTTCCGGGAAGTGTATCCGGAGCTCTCCAGCACGCGCTACAACCCGAATACACTGGACCTCGAACGCGCACTCGAAGGCGCGGATCTGGTGCTGGTGCATGAATGGAACGACCACGAGCTGGTGCGGCGGCTGGGCGTCCACCGCGCCCGCCGGGGCGGCTACGCGCTCTTGTTCCACGACACGCATCACCGCGCCGTCACGGACGAGTGCGCCATGGCCGCCTATGACCTGCGCCATTACGACGGCGTGCTGGCCTTCGGCTCCGTGCTGCGCGACCTGTACCTGGATCGGGGCTGGGCGAAGCGCGCGTGGGCGTGGCATGAGGCCGCTGATACCCGCATCTTCCACCACATCCCGTATCTCGACTGCGAGGGCGACGTGGTGTGGATCGGGAACTGGGGCGACGGCGAGCGCGCCGCCGAGCTCGACGAATTCCTGCTGCGCCCGGTGAAGGAATTGCGGCTGCGGGCGCGGGTCCACGGGGTGCGCTATCCCGAGGATGCCCGCAAGGCGCTGGCGGACGCCGGCATCGAGTACCGAGGGTGGCTCCCCAACTACGAAGCGCCGGGCGTCTTCGCGCGCTTCCGCGCCACCGTGCACGTGCCGCGCCGGCCCTATGCGGAAGCGCTGAGCGGCATCCCGACCATCCGGATGTTCGAGGCGCTGGCCTGCGGGATCCCACTGGTATCCGCACCCTGGGACGATACCGAGGGGCTGTTCGAGCAGGGGAAGGATTACCTGGTGGCGGCCAATGGCCGTGAAATGAAGCGCCACCTCAGCGCCCTGATGGAGGATCGCGGCATGGCGCGGGAACTGGCCCTCCACGGCCGCCAGACCATTCTGGCGCGCCACACCTGCGCGCATCGCGCCGATGAATTGCTCGGCATCTGCCACGAACTGGGAATCAGCGCGGAGGCGGCGATCGACGTCAATGCCTGAGCCGCTCAACATTGCCTTCTTCGGATCGAGCCTGGTTTCGGCGTACTGGAACGGCGCCGCGACTTACTACCGGGGGATCGTGCGCGCGCTGGCCGGGCGGGGGCATCGCATCACCTTCTATGAGCCCGATGCGTACCAGCGCCAGCAGCATCGGGATATCGAAGATCCGCCCTGGGCGCGTGTGGTGGTTTACTCCGCGGATGGCGACGAGCATGTCTACCGCATGCTCGAAGAGGCACGCGGCGCCGACGTGGTGGTGAAGGCCAGCGGAGTGGGGGTGTTCGACCGCCTGCTGGAGCGCGCCGTCCTGGACCTGAAGGGGCCGGATACCGCGGTCGTCTTCTGGGATGTGGACGCGCCCGCCACGCTCGATCGCGTGCACCGCGACCCCGCGGATCCGTTTCTGGAGCTGATCCCCTGCTACGACACGGTTTTCACCTATGGCGGCGGCGATCCGGTGGCCTGCGCGTATAAGGAACTGGGCGCGCGCGACTGCGTCCCCATCTACAATGCGCTCGATCCGGATACCCACTTCCCGGTGCCGCCCGATGTCCGTTTTGAAGGGATAGTCGGGTTCCTCGGGAATCGCTTGCCGGACCGCGAGGCGCGGGTAGAGGAGTTCTTTTTGCGGGCCGCGGCGCTCGACGGCCGCCGCTTCGTGCTGGGCGGCGCGGGATGGGACGACAAGCCGGTGCCGGCCAACGTGGCGCGGGTGGGGCATGTCTACACCCGCGACCATAATGCCTTCAACGCCAGCACGCGCGCGGTGCTGAATGTTTCGCGGGAGAGCATGGCGCGCTACGGTTTCTCTCCGGCGACGCGCGTCTTCGAGGCCGCCGGCGCGGGCGCTTGCATCATCACCGACGCATGGGAGGGCATCGGCCTCTTCCTGGAGCCGGATTCCGAAGTGCTGGTGGCACGCGACGGGCAGGAGGTGGCGCAGCATGCGGCGCGCCTGACGGAGTCTCAGGGCCGCACCATCGGGCGGCGCGGCCGCCGCCGTATCCTCGCCGAACACACCTATGCTCATCGGGCCGAGCAGGTTGAGAAGCTGTTGGGCGCTGGGCGCGCACGGACGGGTACCGCGGGCACGCTGTTATGAAGATCGTCTTCCTGGGGCTCTCGATCACCTCGTCGTGGGGCAACGGCCATGCCACAACCTATCGCGCTCTGGTACGGGAACTCAGCCGGGCCGGCCACGACGTGCTGTTCCTGGAGCGCGACGAGCCGTGGTACGCGGAGAACCGGGACATGCCGCAACCGCCCTACGGCCGCACGGAACTCTACGGCAGCCTGGGCGAGTTGAAAGACCGCTATGCCGGCGAGGTGCGGAACGCCGATATGGTGGTGGTGGGCTCCTACGTCCCCGAAGGCGTGGCGGTGGGGGAATGGGTGGTGCGGACCGCGGGCGGCGTGCCGGCCTTCTACGACATCGATACGCCCGTGACGCTTGCCAAGCTTGAGCGCGGCGATGCGGAGTACCTCTCTCGCGATCTGATCCCCCGCTACGGCTTATACCTCTCCTTCACCGGCGGACCGATTCTGGAACAGATCGAGCGGCGCTACGGTTCGCCGTGCGCGCGCGTGCTCTACTGCTCGGCGGACCCGGAGCTGTACTTCCCGGAGCCCTGCCCGGCGCGGTGGGACCTCGGCTATATCGGGACATACAGCGAGGACCGCCAGGGGCACCTGGAGTGCCTGCTACTCGAGCCCGCCCGGCGCTGGCGCGAGGGCCGGTTCATCGTGGCGGGACCGCTTTACCCGGCCGCGCTCCGCTGGCCCGCGAATGTGGAGCATGTGGAGCACCTGCCGCCAGCCCGCCACCGCGCGTTTTACAATGCCCAGCGGCTGACCCTGAATGTCACCCGCGCGGATATGCGCGCCGCCGGCCATTCGCCGAGCGTGCGCCTGTTCGAGGCGGCGGCCTGCGGGACCCCGATCGTGAGCGACTACTGGGCGGGTCTGGAATCCCTTTTCGAGATCGGCCGCGAGATTCTGGTGGCGCGTTCGCCGGACGAAGTACTGCGGTTCCTGCGGGACATCCCGGCGGAAGAACTGGCTGCCATGGGGGAACGGGCACACCGCCGCGTGCTGGCGGGACACACCGCGGCCCGCCGGGTGGCGGAACTCGAAGGCTACGCGAAAGCGGCGCTCAACGGGCGGGGGTAGCCGCCAGCGGTATCCGGCGGCACAACGGCAGCATGGTTGCCATTTTTCGAGGCATAGGAGAGATTTGTATGCCCGAAACGAAGACCAGGCCGCCGCAGGAACAGCCCCGACGCCCGGGCCGCGAGACGGATATGACTCCGCGGCCGGTTTCGCAGGATGCGAAGCACCGCGGCAGCGGCAAGCTGGACGGCAAAGTGGCGCTCATTACAGGCGGTGACAGCGGCATTGGCCGCGCCGTCGCAATCGCCTTTGCCAAGGAAGGCGCCGACGTCTTGATTTCGTACCTCAACGAGCACAAGGACGCCGAGGAGACAGTGCGGATGGTGGGCGAGCAAGGCCGCCGCGCGGTCTCCGTCGCCGGCGACATTGGGGACGAGAGCTTCTGCCGCGAACTGGTGGAGCGCATAGTGCGGGAATTCGGCCGCCTCGACATCCTGGTGAACAACGCCGGCGAGCAGCATCCCCAGGAGAGCATCGAGAATATTACTTCCGAGCAACTGGAGCGCACCTTCCGCACCAACATCTTTGCCATGTTTTATCTGGTGAAGGCGGCCCTGCCGCACCTCGGCGCCGGCAGCGCGATCGTCAACTGCGCCTCCGTGACCGCCTACCGCGGCAGCCCACACCTGCTCGATTACGCCTCAACCAAGGGCGCCATCGTGGCCTTCACGCGATCGCTGGCCCTGAATCTGGCGGAAAAGGGCATCCGGGTGAACGGCGTGGCGCCGGGACCCATCTGGACGCCGCTGATCCCCTCGACTTTTCCCAAGGAGAAGACAGAGAAGTTCGGCGCCGATGTGCCGCTCGGCCGTCCCGGCGAGCCCGAAGAGGTTGCGCCGTCATTCGTTTTTCTGGCCTCCGACGACGCTTCGTACATGACCGGCCAGGTGCTGCACCCCAACGGCGGCAGCGTGGTGAACACCTAGCAGGCTGCTGGAGAACTCCCGTGAGCCGCGTTGCGAGTTCTTCAGCAGCCTGCTGGAATCCGGGCCGGCCAATCTTTGGTAGAGTAGGAAACGTTTCAACGAGAGCGAACTATGTCCAAGATCTCCCTACTCAAAGACGCCATCTCCGCCGGCGAGGGTATTGTACGGCTGGCGCCCTGCTGGGTGCCGCGGTCGTTCCTGATGCCGGGAGGCCGCCTGAAGCTGGATCCGCGCGATCTCTACGCGCTGGGAGCCCATCGCGGCGGCATCGACGAGCGGTGGTTCTCCTCCACGACCCATGCCGACAACGGTCCTGGAACCCCCGCCGATGAAGGCCTTAGCTATATCGCCGTTGACGGCGAGCGCGTGCTGCTCAAGGAGGCCATCGAGACCATCGGGGACGAGTTCCTTGGCGCCGATGTCATGCGCCAGTATGGCGGCTGGAACGTGCTCTGCAAGTTCTTCGACAACCTGGGCCCCATTCCCCACCATATGCACCAGGGCGAAGAGCACGCCAAACGCGTGGGCCAGAAGGGCAAGCCGGAAGCCTACTATTTCCCGCCGCAGTACAACTTTACCGGCAACAATTTCCCCTACACGTTCATGGGGCTCGAACCCGGCACTACGAAGGACGACGTTCGACGTTGCCTGGAGCGCTGGAACGAAGGCGATAACGGTATCCTGAACCACTCTAAGGCCTACCGCCTCCAGCCCGGCACCGGTTGGCAGATTGACGCCGGCATCCTGCACGCGCCCGGGTCCCTGGTGACCTATGAGCCGCAGGTCAACTCCGACGTGTTCGGCATGTTCCAGTCGCTGGTCGAGGGCCGTCCGGTCTCCTGGGACCTGCTGGTGAAGGATGTGCCTCCCGAGTTCCACCACGATTTCGATTACATCATCGGGATGCTCGACTGGGAGGGAAATGTGGATCCGCACTTCGCCGCCCATCGCCTGTTCCACCCCAAGCCGGTGAAGCCGGAAGCCGAGATGAAGGACGCCGGTTATTCCGAAAAGTGGGTGGCCTACTCCACCGAATTCTACTCGGCCAAGGAGCTGACCGTCTTCCCGGGCCGCACCGTCACCATCAAGGACGCGGCCGCCTACGGCAGCATACTCACCCAAGGCCAGGGGGCCGTGGGCAAGCTCGACGTCGAGACGCCGTCGCTCATCCGCTTCGGCGAGATGACCAGCGACGAGTTCTTCGTCAGCGCCTGCGCGGCGCAGCAGGGTGTCACGATCACCAACCGCAGCAAGAGCGAGGACCTCGTGATGCTGAAGCACTTCGGGCCCGGCAACCCGGACGCGCGAGGGCTTACCAAGTGAAGTACGGGGTGAATGCGTTCATCTGGACGGCCAACTTCGGCCCTTCGGATCTGCCGCTACTCCCCCCGATCAAACAGCACGGCTTCGACGGCGTGGAGGTGGGGATCTTCGCGGCCCCCACCTTCCCCGCCGCGGCCATTCGGAAAGGCGTGGAGGCGAGCGGTCTCGAGTGCACATGCTGCTCAGTGCTGCCGGAAGGCCTGCACGCCGGCTCCTCGGATCCGGAGATCCGCCGTAAAACCGTGCAACATCTTTCCGCCTGCGTCCAGGCGGTGGCCGAAGCGGGGTCGAAGATTATCGCCGGCCCGCTCTACTCGCCCGTCGGGTACCTTCCCGGGCGACGCCGAACGACCGATGAGTGGCGGTGGGCCGTCGAGAGTTTTCAGGCGCTCGGCCCGGTGGGCACCGAGTGCGGCGTAACGCTGTGCCTGGAGCCGCTCAACCGCTTCGAAACCTATTTTCTGAATACCGCCTCCGATGCCGCGGCGTTCTGCGACGCCGTCAATCACCCCAACATCGGGATTCTGTTCGATACCTTTCACGCGAATATCGAAGAACGGGACATCGCGCAGGGCTTCCGCACCGTGGCGAAGCACTTGAAGCACGTCCACACGTGCGAGAACGACCGCGGCGCGCCGGGGAGCGGCCATGTGGAGTGGGACGCGGTGTTCGCGGCGCTGCGCGACGTGGGTTACGACGGCTGGCTCACCATCGAGAGCTTCGGGTTTTCATTGGGAGCCCTGTCGGCGGCAGCGTCCATCTGGAGGGACATAGCCCCCACCCCGGAATCGATCGCCTGGGACGGCATCCAATTCTTGAAGCGCAAGATGTCCGCCGCGGCGGCGCGTTGATTACGGCACCGTGCGGCGATAGATGATGGTCCCGGCGCTGCGTGCGGCGAGGGTATAGCCCTTGAGCCACGGCGCCAGATCCGGGTACGCGGTAACGGCGAGCCTTGGGTTGTACGGCCCCAGGCCATCCATTACGAAGCGCGGGCGGGAGCGCATCAGTTCCGCGCGGTTCGCCGCGGCAAGGCCGGGTGCGAGGGTCGCCGATTGCGTCAAGTGGCGGTCGGCCGGGACTCCCGTCAGCGGCTGGCAATCGAGGAAGCGCGTGGCCGCGGGCAGGTCCGTATAGCAGTACATCTCCGGACGAAATCCCCACACGAAGAGCGTGTCCCCGGGCCGCGCCATCTGTCGCACTAAGCTGGATGCCTCGCGGCTGTCGCGGTCCATCGAGATGTCCGGCCAGGATTCCGAACGCCCCGCGGCCAGCAGCGGATAGCGCGGGCCGAAGCGCACCAGCGGCACCACGAGCAGCAGAGCGAGGCACCATCTGCGACGGGCTCCCAGCAGCACGAAGCCGCGCGCGCCCAGCAGCACCACCACCGGTAACACCTGGAAGAAGTAGCGCGGGAAGAAGCGCCATCCGGCGGCCACGGCGGCAAAGGAGGCCGCCGCCCAGGCAAGCCAGTGCCAGCGTTGCTTCTCCCGCGGCCATGCCCACGCGGCGGCCAGAATAGGGGCGGCATGGAACCCCGCCCACGCCAGCGTCCGGCTGATGCCGTTTGCGACCGGCTCCCCCACGAACGTCCCACCCGCGTAGACCCGGCCCCACCGCCATACCTGCTCGATGTACGGCCCGAGCGCGCCCTGGCTCCAGAGCCACAGGGCGCCCGCCGCATTCACCGCCACGAAACCCAGCGCCAGCGCGGGCAGCCCGCGCCATCCCCACACCATGCAGGCAGCCAGCACGAACAGGCCCTTGGGATTGATCAGGAACGCCATCCCGGCCAGCATGCCGCTCGCGAGCCAACGCCCGCGCCATGCCAGGTAGACGGCGGCCAGGTGAGGCGCCAGCATGAGCAGGTCAGCGGCCAGGGGAATCACCGCCGAGGGCACGTAAAAGGTCAGGCAGAAGGCCATCAGACCGGCCGCCCAATAGGCTTCCAGACGCCCCCAGGCATCCCTTGCGAAGAACCACGCGAGCGCGCAGGCCACCAGCGCGTAAAGCGCTCCGGCGAGCCGCAGCACCCAACCATATTCGAACGGAACGTAAAACGCCGCGAGCAGCGGAGGCTTGTCGAACCAGACGTCGCGATAGAGCACGGCGCCGCGCGCCATCTGCGCCCCCGCAGCCATAGGGAGGCCTTCCTCGGCCCACAAAACGCCGCTATGGCATAACCGAGCCGCCGCCAGCACCGTGGCGAGCAGCGCCCAGAACAGGGTGGCGCCGCTTAGACCGCGGCGGACTTCGCTAGCAGGCGCTCCAGGCATTTCCGGAAATCCGCGCCGTATAGTGGATCGGCCAGGGCGAACTCTACAAAGCTCTCGAAGTAACTGGGGAAGTTGCCGATATCGTAGCGCTTCTCCTCCGGTTCGAGGCGCACCGCCATGACGCGCCGGCCCTCTTCGCAGAGCAGTTGAATGGCATCGGTGAGCTGGATCTCGCCGCGCTTATCCGGCTGCACCCGCCGCAGCATGTCGAAGATCACCGGTGAAAAGACGTAGCGGCCCGCGATGGCGAGGTTGCTGGGCGCATCCTCGGGCCGCGGCTTTTCTACCAGGTTGACCACCCGGAAGACGTCGGAGATGCCATTTTCGGCCTGCACCACACCGTAGTGCGAGGTCTCCTGGATGGGCACCTCTTCCACTGCGATCACGCAACTGGCACGCCGCTCTTCATATACCGTGGTAAGGCGCGTCACGGCGCGCGAGAGCGCGTTCAGCCCCAGGATGGAGTCCCCCAGTGCCACCACGAAAGGCTCCTCACCGGCGAAGTTCTCGGCGCATAAAATGGCGTCGCCGAGCCCCTTCTGCATGCGCTGCCGCGTGTAGAAGAAGTTCGCCTTCAGGGCCTCGAAATCCAGTTCCTGCAGGAGGTCGTGCTTGTTATTCTCGGTGAGGACCTTCGATAACGTCGGATCGTGGTCGAAATGGTTCTCGATGGACGCCTTGTTGCGACCGGTGACAAACAGGATCTGCTCGATCCCGTTGGTTACCAGTTCCTCCACCACGTACTGCACGATCGGCTTGCGCGCAACAGGCAGCATCTCTTTCGGTTGCGACTTGGTAGCGGGCAGCAAACGGGTGCCATGGCCCGCGACAGGGATCACCGCGCTCTTGATCACATATCCACTATACGGTTATAGTAGGCAAATAAAAAGCGAAGCAAAGATGGGGGACATTCAGGAACAGCTCGCATTACTCCGCAGGCGCATCGCCCGGATCGACCGCAAGTGGGCCGACAAGCCGGCTGCGCCGCCGCGCCCGCAGGTTCCCGCCCGCTGCTCGATTGAGGATGTCATGCCGGGCGAAGTGGTGGAGACCGAATTCGGCAAACACTTTGAAACCGAGAGACTTTGGGAGCGCCACCGGCGGCATGGCAGCATGGATATCGGGGGCTTGATCGAGCTGCCGGGCGACCTGTTCGACTCGCTCTCGGGCGGCGCCATCCCCTCCTGTGAGCCCGGAAAATGGTGCTTCCTCGACACCGAAACGACGGGTCTCGCGGGCGGTACAGGAACGTACGCTTTCCTGATCGGCGTGGGGAGCATCGACGCGGAAGGCTTCCGGCTGCGCCAGTTTTTCATGCGCGATTACGGGGAGGAAGGCTCTGTGCTGGCGAGCCTGACCGCGTATCTGGCGCGCTTCGACGTCCTCATCACCTACAACGGCAAGACCTACGACCAGCCGCTGCTCGAAACCCGCTTCCGCATGGTGCGGGCGCGGCACCCCTTCGACCGGTTGGAGCACCTGGACCTGCTGTTCGGGGCGCGGCGGCTGTGGAAGCTGCGCCTGGACAGTTGCCGGCTGGTGGACCTGGAGAACCAGATCCTGGGCGTCGAGCGCGACGGCGACATACCCGGGGAGATGATCCCCTACTATTATTTCGAGTACCTGCGTTCGCAACTGGCGATGCGGCTGGTCCCTATCTTTCACCACAACGCTATCGACATTCTCTCGCTGGCGTGCCTGTCGGCTATTGTGCCCTTCGCCTTCCGGGATCCCGAGCAGGCCGCCATCCGGCACGGCGCGGACCTGATCGGCTTGGCCCGCTGGACGCTCCAGGCCGAGCGGCGCGAAGAGGCCCTCCGGCTGTTCCGGCGCGCCGTGGATCTGGGGCTTCCCGACGACCTGCTCTTCCGCACCCAGTTCGATATCGCCATGCTCGAAAAGAAGCTCGAACGTGAGGATGCCGCCCTGGCACTCCTCACGGACTTGGCCGCCTGCCGCAACCCCTACCGGCTGCGTGCGCTCGAAGAACTGGCCAAGTACTACGAGCACCGCGAACGCAACTACGCAATGGCGCTGGAGATGACCCGCACGGCACTGGGGGTTGAGGACAGTCCCGCCATGCGCCGTCGCGAGGCACGGCTGCGCGGTCGCCTGGCGGGACCGCGCACGCGCCGGCTGGCGCTCGAATAACATGCTGGCGCTCGCGGCATTGCTCTTTGTGGAACACGTCATCGCTGCCGGTAAAGCGGTGAACGGCATTGCCATCGAAGGACCCGCACTCTACACGTGGGGAGAGCGGCTGGCCGTGCGGCAACTGCCGGATGGCGCACCACGGGTGCTGCGCGGCCCGGGGCCGTTGTTGGGTGAAGGCGCCGCGGTCTTCGATATCGACCGCGACGGCACCGCCGACGTAGCGGCCCTGGAAACCGGAGGCGCGCTGGTGTGGTTCAACGGCCGCGATGGCACGCGCCATACCATCGATACCGGCGTCGTGACGCGCGATGTCATCCCGGCCGCGCTCTTCGGCCGGCGCGGCATCCTGCTCATCCACAAGCACCAGCAGGTGCGGTTCTATGCGATCCCACGCGATCCAGCCCGGCCATGGCCGCCGCCGCGCGACATCTACTCGATCTACACGCCATCTCGGCAGGGCGGGCTGCTGCTGGCGGACATCGACCGTGACGGTCGTCCCGATATTCTTTGCGGCAATTACTGGATCCGCTCCCCACACTCCTACGACCTGCCCTGGCGCCTCTTCGCGATCAACACCTGGACCGAGGAGGAGAACTCGGCGCTCCTGCGCCTGGCATGGAACGGCGCCACCCTGGTGGCCGCGCAGCGCGAGAGGTCGCCCGCGCGCCTGGCGTGGTTCGAGCGGCACCGCGATGTGCGGGAGCAATGGCCCCAGCACAGCCTGGACGACGGCCTGAAACTGGCCAATCTCAACAGCGCGGAACTGGCGGATTTCGATGGCGACGGCCACGCGGACATCCTTGTTGCCGAGAACGCCGCTCCCGGCCGCGTGATGGTGTTCCGCAACGGCACGGGCGAGGTGATCGCGCGCGGCGAGCCCGTCGTCCGCGCCGTAACGGCGGACGTTAATCGCGACGGCCGCCCGGACGTGGTTCTGCTCCGGAAATACGCGATCTCGTGGCTGGAGAGCCGCGGCGCAGGGCGGTAGTTTCAACACCCCCGGCGGGCACAAAATAGACCGCCGGGTCGGCCGCGCCGTCGAGCACGTAAAGCGGACCCCCGTCAGCGGCGGCGGAATTCAGCAGCCACAACGAACGGCCTCCGAAGTCCTCCAGGGTAGCGGGCGCGGCATCGAGCGCGATGCGCCCGGACGAAGCACGCGCATCCAGGTCGAAGACTTCCAGGGTGTTATTGCCGGCGTTGGCCACGAACAGCCGTTTGCCGGAGACCTGCACGCCAACGGGCGCTTCGAGGCCTTCGGCGAACAGCAGGGGGGTGGCATCTCCGGCGAATTCGCCGATCTGCCACACCTGGCCCCGCTCGCGGTCGGCGAAGTAGAGGTCGCGTCCAGCCACCGTAATGGCGGCGGGCTGCGAGGCTTTCGCCAGCAACCGCGGGGTCTCCCCCGCGCGAGCCGCGTACAAGCCGCCGGCCTCGGCATCAGCGACACCGGCGATCACCAGGTCACCCGCTATGGCCAACGCCGATACGGCGCCAGGCAGGGCGGAAAGCTCGAAAGGTTCACCCGCACTCGGGGCTTTTTCGAGACCCCGGAGGATCTGCGCCCGGCCGGATTTCGAGGAGTAGACCGCGGCGGAACTGCCATCTGGCGCCCAGGCGAAGCGATCCGCGCCTTCAATGGCGCTTTCGACGGCGGCCGTTACCGGTTCGGCAGTCTTCAGCCCGCTGGCCAGATACAGCCGGCCTTCCATCACGGCCAGTGCGGCCGTGCCGTCCGGCGCGATCCCGGCCGCTTCCACCCCGGCGAGCAGCGGCTCACCAAGATAGGCCGCTCCAGGCATTCCCAACATGGGCCGCAGCGCGCCCGTATTCTGGTCGAAAACAAATCCTGAAACGGGCCCGCTCACGGCGGTGCCCTCCTGGGCGGTCCCCAGCGAAGCGAAGATCAAGAGACCTGGCAATATCAGTTTGGATTTCATGGTGTCCCTCCGCTGGCTTCCACCGCTTTCGATCCGCAGTATACAACATACGCCGCACCCATTATCGCAGCGCGGCGGCAGTGGAAACCGCAATTGGAAGCCATCGTCCTCTTTCGGATGCGCCCCGTGCGAATGCTTACAGGCACCCGCGCGAAGGCGGGGTTTCACCGGCCTAAATCCCGGTCGCGAGGTAGACTCAACGGATGTTGTAACGGCCAGGCCGGAGGCCGAATATGTTCAGTGAAGCCGAGGCCTACGAACGATTCATGGGCCGATGGAGTCGCTTGTTAGCGCCTCTACTGGTGGAGTTCGCCGGTCCACGTGAGGCTGCGGGAGGCGTGCTTGACGTGGGCTCCGGCACAGGGGCGCTGGCCTTTTCGATCGCCAGACTGAGGGGCCATTGCCGGGTGTTGGGAATCGATCCGTCGCAGGCGTACGTCGGCTACGCAAACAGCAGGAACCCGTTTCCTGACCGCGTGAGCTTTCAGGTCGGCGATGCCCGGCGGTTGCGCCATTCCAACGCGACGTTTCAAGCCAGTCTTTCCCTGCTTGCCTTCAACTTCATTCCCGATACTAGGCAGGCGCTTCACGAGGTGAGCCGGGTAACAAAACCGGGGGGCTGCATCTCCGCGGCAGTTTGGGATTATGGCGCGGGCATGGAGATGCTCCGGGCCTTCTGGGATGCGGCGGTGTCCGCCGATCCAACCGCCGGGCAGTTTGATGAGTCACAGATGCCCCTATGCCGCGAAGGTAAACTGAAAGAACTGTGGAAACAGAGTGGCCTGGAGCACGTCGAGGAGCGCCCGCTGGACATCACCATGCGGTTTAAGTCCTTTGCGGATTACTGGGACCCCTTCCTTCTGGGCCAGGGACCCGCCGGCGCCTACGTCCGATATCTCGATGACGACCACCGGCGGGCATTGCGTACCGAACTAAAGGGCCGGTTGAACTTGAGCGCAAACGACGAGCCATTTTCGCTGCCCGCGCGCGCCTGGGCCGTACGCGGCCTCGTTCCTTCGAGGGTATCGCCGGCAAATCCCGGGTAGCCGCGGTTTGCGAAACGTCCAACGCTCACTTTCCTTCCGCAGTAGACAATCCCAGCGAGGGATCGCCGTATATATTGAATCCGGTGTAGTTCATCCACATCTCGGAACAGGTTGGGTACAGCGTAGCCTTGAGATCGAACAGAGCCGCTCCGCTGTCCATCCCGTCGCGGATCAGACGTCTAGCGTACCCGAACGTGAATCCGGAGTTGCTGTCGTAATCGGCAAACGACCGCTGGCCTACCCAATACCAGGAGACGCGGGTCGCACTGATTGTATTCAAGCCGCCGTTCTTGAGAAGTGAGTACGTCAGGTTGAAGGCGTCTTCCGGGAACGAATTGTCACACGAAGCCTGGAAGGTGAACGCAGGATAGGTGTCATTCAGCAGCGCCGCGTGCGACAGGTCCATGATGTCCGAGGCGCCTTCCGACCAGCCGTGGGTCCACCAAAATGTTGCGCCGAAGGGAGCACTGGTCCAGATTCGCGTGACATTCTGGACCGTTACCGGCACCGTCTCCGGCGGTGGATTCAATCCATACGATTCGTCGTAGATACGGTGATAGCCCCACCCCTGCGGAATGAGAACCGTATCTTTGATCTCTTCGCCCAAGTGGTATCCCGGTGTAACCTCGTCGGATGGCTTCATCGGAAGCAGCACGTTCCTGCGCCACGAGACGTCCGCCGGAGAGGCGTTTTCGTACAGCACGATCTTATCCAGAATACGATCCAGGTCGGCGATGCTGCCGTAGAATGGGATCCGGCCGACAAGCAGTTCCGGGTAGCGGTCGATCCCGCCCGCGCCGAAATCGCCCCAGTATTCTCCTGAGAGACCGTCGCCGTCCCTGTCCCAGTTCCCGGTAAGATCCGAGTAATAGAAATCCGACGGTGATTCCCGCCAGTAAGGGGCATCGGGTCTCGGCCATAACATCTTCATCGGTACGTCTCCGGCGTAGGGGTCCGGATTACCGATCAGTAGGACGTACTTCGGAACGTCGTCCCACGAGAGGTCGCGCCGGTCGAGGACCAGCTTTGCCGCCAGATACTTGGAGCGAAGCCAACCCCGCAGATTGTCCGCCGCGATATCTCCCCTTCCACCGCCCCAAGTCTCTTCCGTCACGACGTTGACGTTGAATCCACGTTTTCGCTTGCTCTGGACGAATTTCTTCAGGGCTTGCGAGTCTTTCTCGATCTGCTGTGTCGTCACGATAAGAAACGCCGCCTTGTGACCCAGGAACTCTTTGGGTTTTGACGTCCGGTACTGAGGAGCGACCTGGTCGAAATTCACCACAAGTTTCCTGGCGTGTGCAGCGTTGGCGGCGTCAGCGTACTCCCCCGTAAACTGCTGGGGCGGCGCGGCCACGCTGAACCGCAGGCTGACCGTACCCTCAACCAGCCGGTGCAGAACTCCGGTTACCGGGTTGTATTGCGCCAACGCGACAGTAACATCGGCCAACTTCCAGTCGCGAAACTGTCCCGGCATTACGGAATGCAGGAGCGCGCTCGGAAACACGGCATCGGCCGTGTAGACGCCCGAATCGCGCCCGTTCACAAAAGTTCTTCCGGAGGGCCAGACAACCTCCCGGACTCCGAGTCTCCAGGTAGCCGCCGGTGGCGCCGGCAGAACATCCCACAGCCCCGGAACCTGTTCGATCCGTGCCTGTTGCACGTCCGCCGTCACGGTGGGCACTTGCGTAGCGGGGGGCAGAAGCACCCGAAAAGTCATGAACGGAATAGCGGGTTCGCCGGTTTGACTCAAGTATTGTATGTCTGAACCGATGAAAAGTGCGCCGCCGTGAGGGGCGCGTTGGACCTGAACCGGGAGGTTCGGTATGGGTACGGTAAGTTCATCCGCCGTCGCGTGACTGCTGACAAGCAGTAACAGAAATAACAGAGCCGCAGCACGAATGCCACGTGTGTAAGGCATCTAAATTCCTCCCTCGCTCGGAGACATTAAATTCGTATGCCGCGCATTTATCGACTGCTACCGGCGCGTTGATCAGGAGGGAAGGTGAACGGGTTGGTCTTCAACAGGAGCTCGTGGTGCGATTTCGTCCTCAGCGGCGCTGATTGCTAAATGCGCAACATCGGCCACAGTATGCGCGCCTGGATATCACCTGTCAAGGTACGAATATCTTCTTGTCGGCAAGAAAATTACTTTTCGCAACATCGTGCGGCGGAACGGCATCAGTTCGAGGCCGACTCCGGGCGTGGCTCGAGACGAGGGCATTGTTGCTCCGGCATCCCGCATGTAAACTGAATTCTGGGAGACGCCGTATGTTATGGCTCTGCCCTTTGTTACTAACGCCGCTTGCCGGTGGTGCGCGTCCGGCTCCTTGGCGCAGCACCCTCTAAGCTATAGCTTATGGCCGCTTACCAGAAGAGCTTCCAGATTTCGACTAAGGGACACACCGACGTAGTCGATATAAGTTCGCAGGTGGAGAGCGTCGTACGGGAGAGCGGCATCAGCCGCGGCATCGTGAACGTCTCCGGGCGCGGCTCCACCCTCGGGATCACCACCCTTGAGTATGAGCCCGGCTGCGTCGCCGATCTCCGGCGGGCGCTGAACAATGTGGCCCCCGCCAACGCCGACTACGCCCACAACGCACGCTGGGGGGACGATAACGGCTACGCGCACCTGCGCAGCGCCATCATCGGCACCGGCAAGAGCTTCGCGCTCGAAGAGGGGCGTCTGGCGACGGGAGCCTGGCAGCAGGTGGTGCTGTGCGATTTCGACACGCGCCCGCGCGATCGCCACATTACCGTGACGGTAGTGGGGGAGTAGCCTCGAGGTATGGCGGCGGTTCGGGCACCGCGGCGCCGTCTTTGCGTGGGTCAGACGCGCCGTAGTTCACGTTGGTGCTGGAGTCGTGGATCACGGCCTGCCCTCCCCCTACCTGCGAGGCGAACGGACCCAGCACTTCGAGCTTGTGGCCCCGGGTCGTGAGGCCTTCCCGCACAGCCACCGGGACACGGCTTTCGATCATCACGTCGCACCCGCCGAAGTTCAGCTTGGTGAAGCGCGGCGCTTCAAGGGCCGCCTGGATGTTCATCCCGTGGTCCGCCACGTTCGAGACGAACTGCGCGTGCGCCTGCGCCTGGTTCAGTCCGCCCATGATCCCGAATCCCATGTGGATGCTGCCCTTCTCCATATAGCCCGGGATGATGGTGTGGAAGGGGCGCTTCCCCGGCGCCAGCGCGTTGGGGTGGCCCGCTTCGAGGCTGAACAGTCCGGCGCGGTTGTGCAGATGGAAGCCGAACTCATCCACCGCCACCCCGGAGCCGAACGCGAGGAAAATGCTCTGAATGAGGGAGGCGATGTTGCCCTCCCGGTCGACCACCGACAGGTACACCGTGTCGCCGGCGCCCGGCAGCGGATCGCCCGGTGAGACCTGGCAAGCCGCGCGCCGCGGGTCGATGCGTTTCGCGCGTTCCGCGGCATAGGGCTTGGCCAGCATCCCTGCGACCGGCACCCGGGAGACGCGCAGGTCCGCCACGTAGCGGGCCAGGTCGGCATAGGCAAGCTTCTGCGCCTCGATCTTGGCGTGCAGGTCTTCAACACCCTGGGGATCGTAGCCGGCCATAGGCAGCGTCTCCAGCATGTTCAGCATCTGGAGCACGGCGATGCCCTGGCCGCTGGGCGGCAGTTCGTAAACCTTCCACCCGCGGTACTCCGTCGAGATGGGCGCCACCCACTCGGCCTGGAATCCCGCGAGGTCGGCGAGGGTAAGAGTGCCGTCCAGGCGCTTCGAGGTCTCGACGATGGCCCTGGCGATGGGCCCGCGATAGAATGCCGCGGCGCCTTCATCCGCGACCAGCGTCAGGGCGCGAGCCAGCGCCGGATTGCGGAAGAGATCCCCCACCTTCGGGGCGGCGCCGTTGGGCAGGAAGATCTCGCGCGCATTGCGGTCCGCTGCCAGCTTGGCCTCGTTGGCTTTCCAGGCGTCTTGAATGATCTCGGTCACCGGGAAGCCGTTTTTCGCATACCAGATGGCCGGCTGGAACAAGCTGCGCCAGGGAAGGCGCCCGAAGCGCTTGTGCAGCTTCTCCCAGCCGTCCACGGCGCCGGGCACGCTGACGGAGTGGATGCCGCCCTGGGGCATGCTGCGGATGCCCTTCGATGCCAGGAAGTCGATGGTCAGTCCTCTCGGCGCTGGGCCGCTGGCGTTGAGGCCGGTGAGCTTGCCGGTTTTGGCTTCCCGGTAGATCACGAACAGGTCGCCGCCGATGCCGTTCATCATCGGCTCCACGGCGCCAAGGGCGGCGTTGGCGGCTATGGCGGCGTCGACGGCCGATCCCCCGCGGGCCAGCACCTGCGCACCGGCCTGGGAAGCCAGCGTCTGGCTGGTGGCCACGATGCCGTACGGGGAAATCACCATCGACCGCGTTTGAGTCCTGACCTGGCATTGAGAAGGCGTCATAAAGAACAGGGCAGCGGCCCCGAGGGCGGCCGCAAGTCTAATGTTCGTAGGCATTTTCCACTCGTCCGGCGCCGTCCATGGTGGCCGGGTCCGCAACTTTAGTATGATAGCGGGTAATGTCCGAGCGGGAAACAGCGCTAGCCCCGCCGCTCCCCTCCTCCGAGCACATGTACGCGCGATTGGCGGATCTGGAAGCGGCCCTGGCTGCCGTAATTCGGGGCAAGCCGGAGGCCGTGAGGTTCTCCCTGGTGAGCCTGCTGGCCCGCGGCCATCTACTCATCGAGGACGTGCCGGGGGTTGGAAAGACCACCCTTGCGCAGGCCCTGGCCCATGCCGTGGCGTGCGGTTTCCAGCGCCTGCAATTCACCAGCGACATGCTTCCCAGCGATGTCCTCGGCGTCACCATCTGGAATGCCCATGCGGAAACTTTCGAGTTCAAGCCTGGCCCCATTTTCACCAACATCCTGCTGGCGGATGAGATCAACCGCACGACGCCCAAGACTCAGTCGGCACTGCTCGAAGCGATGAACGAAGGGCAGGTGAGCATCGACGGTACACCTCACATCCTCCCCCAGCCGTTCATGGTGATCGCCACACAGAACCCGGTAGAGCACCACGGCACCTATCCGCTCCCCGAATCGCAGCTCGACCGATTCCTGATGCGGCTGCGAATCGGCTATCCCGATGCCGCCGCGGAGCGCCAAATCCTGCGCAACTTCGAACGGCCGGGCGACGACCACGTGAAGCCCGTGCTGGGCGCCGAGGAGATGTTGGCGCTGCAGGAAGCCGTCCACCGCGTCACCGTGGAGGATTCCCTGGTGGACTATATGCTGGCGGTGGTGGAGAAGACCCGCTCGCATGAGGCGCTGGCGCTGGGAGTAAGCCCGCGCGGCTCCCAGGCGCTCTTCCGCGCCGTGCAAGCCCTGGCCCTGGTGGAGGGCCGCGATTACGCCATTCCCGACGACGTGAAGCGCCTTGCCGTCCCGGTGTTCGCTCACCGGGTGGTGGTCAACACCCGCACCGCGCTGCTCCAGCGCCGCACCGATGCGGGCGACCGCATTATCGAAGAGATTCTCACGCAAGTGGACGTGCCCCTGTAGCCCAAATATGAAGACTGCCATTATCGGTCTGCCCATGGTGGGCAAGACCTCGCTGTTTACCATTCTCACCGGTGTGCACCAGGAGACCCGCATCGGGTCCACCGCGGTGCGGACGGGCGTTGCCCGCGTGCCGGACGCGCGCCTGGACGAACTCGCCCGCATCTTCGAGCCCCCCAAGATCACCCACGCGGTCGTCGAGTACCTGGATATGCCGGCCATCTCCAAAGAGAGCCTGCGTGATCCCAGTTATCTGGCCAGCCTGCGGGTGGTGGACGCCTTCGCGCAGGTGCTGCGCCTGTTCGAGGACCAGACTGTGCCCCACGAGAAGGGGTCCGTGGACCCCGTCCGGGACCTCGAAGATATCGAGATGGAGCTCATCCTCAGCGACCTCGTGGTGATCGAAAAGCGCCTCGAAAGGCTGGATAAGGACCGAAAGAAGATCAAAAACCCCGAGTTAGACCGCGAATTCGAACTTCTGCAGCAGTGCAAGGCGGAACTGGAGGCAGACCGGCCCCTGCGCCAAATGACCTTCGACGCCGACCAGGAAAAGCGCATGCGTGGCTTCCAGTTCCTCTCTCAGAAGCCCATGCTCTACGTGTTGAACCTGGGGGAGGAAAGCGCCGGCAAGCTGCACGAACTCGAGCAGCAGTACCGCGAAGGGGCGCTGGCGGGCCGCGCCCATACGGCCGTCACCGCGGTTTGCGGGAAGATTGAGGCGGAATTGGCGGAGCTGGCCCCGGAGGAGCAGCGCGACTACCTGGCAAGCTACGGCCTGGAGGAATCCGGCCTGGAACGCATGGTGTCGGCCACCTACTCGCTGCTGGGGCTGATGTCCTTCCTGACCGCCGGGGAGACGGAGGTGCGCGCCTGGACCATCCCCATGGAAAGCACGGCCGTAAAGGCTGCCGGGGCCATCCACTCCGATTTCGAGAAGAAGTTCATCCGCGCCGAGGTGGTGAACTGGAAGGCACTGGTGGATTTGAACGGCTACCCCGGGGTGAGGGAAAAAGGCCTGCTGCGCCTGGAAGGCAAGGAATATATCGTCAAGGACGGGGACGTCCTCGTCATCCGGCACAGTTGAGGCCGCAGCCGCAGTCCCCGCATCAGGAGAGTGTATGTTCTTTCGACGCCGAAGTCCCAAACTCGCAACTTTCGCCGACCGCCTTGAAAATCTGCGCCGCGCCGGCTTCACGATAGCGGCGCTGCCGGATGGCGCCGTGCAGGTTTCGCGCGACGGTTGCGGTGCGACGCTGCGGGAAGGGAACGGCGTCCTGCGGGCCGGTTGGCTTGAGGGCGGCGAGATTGCCGCGCTGGTGGACGGCGGCTTCCAGAAGTTCCTGCTGGCGCCTTCCGGGAAGCGCAGGCCCGCCCTCGCGGACGACCTGCGGGCGCTGCACCGTTTCGAAGAAGAGCTGAAAGCGGTGTTGGGACTCACCAGCCTCTACAACGAAGGCCTAGGGACGGTCTCGGCCTACTACCGCTATGATCGCCTCGCGGGGCGCGGGACGTAGGCCATCATCGCCTTGCGGCGGCAGTGCTTTCGGCCTTCCGCCGTACCTGCTCAAAGTACTGCTGGACGTAGCTTTCAAGCGCTACCGGCACCTCGTCGCGGCTAATCTCCGCGATGGTCTCGCCCTGTGTGGCCCGGCGCTGGGAATAAGGCGTCTGGAGCTGCTGTCGGCTTGATTGTACTTCCACGGTAACTTCGCCGGTGAGATTGGCCGAGCGTTTCCCGATGATTTCGCTGAGCTTTCCCATGGCGGCGAGTTGTTCGGCGTTCTTCAGGTCCTTATCGCCGTCCTGGCGGCCCATGCCACTGCCGGGCTGTTTGCTGGCGTTCTCCTCGCCGCTCTGGCCGGACCCGCGGCCGCTGGCGTTTTGCGCGGACTGCGCCTGGGAACCGGGCTGGCCGTCCTGGCCCTGGCCTTCCTGCCCACTGCCCTGTTGCTGGCCTTCCCGACCCTCGCCCGCCTGCTGCTTGCCCTGCCGATTCCCCTCGTTCTTGGCGGACTGCTGCTGGCCGCCCTGGCCGCCGCTTTGGGGCTGTCGCATGCGTGACATCATGTTCTGCATGGCTTCGCGGAACTTCGATAAAAGGGAGTTGTTCGAGGAATCGCCGGAGCCGTGCTCATCGCCAGACTGTTGGCCGCCTTCCTTACCCTGCTTCCCCTGCTTGCCCTCGCGGCCCTGCTCCTCGGCACCGCTGCTGACGCCGGAGGATTCCTGGCCGGCGGCGTCCATCTCGTCGCCCTGCTCCGAACCATTCTGTTGCCGAGTGGCGGAACGGGCGGCGCCCTGCTTATTCTGGTCAGCCGCGCCTTTCGTGCCGTCCACGTTCAGCGCCTCGCCGGCTTCCAGTTGGCCGTCTCGCGGCAACTGCCCGTCCTCAACGGAAACGCCCTGCATGTCTTGCATGTCCAGGCGCTTACGCTCGGGCGGAGGGACCGGCTGTTTCCGATCCAAGGCGGCAGCTTGCTGCTGGTCCAGCCCGAACGCCTGTTGGATAATGCTTGCCAGCGGTTTCTGAAGGCTTAATTGATGGTCCAGGCCGTAACGCAGCGCGAACAGGCTGGACGCCGCGACGCCCAGGATCGCCACGCTGTAGATCGCCCGCGGAAGGGTGAAGGGGATGGCGGCGCGCAGGTCGATCCCGGCCGCCAGCCGCTCTGCCTCGGCCTTCTGCATAGCCCGGACGCCCTCCTGGACTTTTCGCTCGCGGCCCTCGGTGCCGAAAAACAAGGCCGTCGAGAGGGAATCGGCGAGCCCCAGGCGCGTATCGATGAGCTGTGCGATGCGGTACGCCGAAGGCAGGCGGCGGATGGTTAACCACGCGCCCAGCCCGAGCGTGGCGGTGGGCAAGACAATCAGCCACTGCCAATCAAGGATCTGGGTGCCCAGCAGGAGAAGAAAAATAACAACGGCCAAGGCGGCGCTCAACGCCCACGCGCCCTGCGCGAGCATCTCGTTCCACAGATACCTGCGGCGAGCCTGCCTGATCCGCTCGATTACCATAGCCCCCCGTGCAGAATCGCACCCATCTCCGTGATGATTCGATGAAACGCGATCCTGCCTGGTTTCAATCCTATCATTATGGGGCAAAATCAGATGGTCCGACACATTGGCCACGGTGTGTACCCCTGCATGTGACGCTCCGAAGTGGCGGACCGGCGTAAAATAGGATTGTCCCCTCCCTGGGAAGGAATCCGAGTTGAAAATCCTGGACGAGAAATTGAAAGTTCTGATCGTGGATGACGAAATTAGCCAGCGCATGGGTCTGGCGGCGATGGTGACGGCGTGGGGCATGACCGCGGAGACCGCCACCGAAGGCGCGGAGGCTCTGGAGAAGTTGCAGAGCTTCGCGGCTGACGTGATTCTGACGGATCTGAACATGCCCGGGCTGGATGGCTTTGGCTTCCTCGAGAGACTGCGGGAGCAGGGCGACATGCCGCCCACCATCGTGCTGACCGCGTTCGGAAACATCGAAACAGCTGTGCGAACGGTGCACGAACTGGGGGCCTACTGGTTCCTGGAGAAGCCTATCCAGGCGAAAACGCTGGAGGTGCTGGTACGGCGCGCGGGATCGCACGCGGAATTACGCGCGCAGAAGAAGCACCTGGAACGGCAGTTGGTCTACAAGGGTTCGCTGGGACAGTTGGTGGGGCGCTCGCCGGTGATGCAGGAAATTTTTGCCCTCGTGCAGCAGGCCGGGCCGAGTAAGGCGTGCGTTTTGATCACCGGCGAGAGTGGCACGGGAAAGGAACTAATCGCCCGCACGGTGCACGCGCTGAGCCCGCGCAGGCAAGGGCCGTTCATCGCCATCAACTGCGCGGCGCTGCCGGAGACGCTGATTGAAAGCGAACTGTTCGGGCACGAGAAGGGGTCGTTCACCGGGGCGTCGGAACGGCGGGCGGGCTGTTTCGAGGTGGCCCAGCACGGCACCCTGCTGCTCGATGAAATCGGCGAGATGCCGATGCAGACACAGGCCAAGCTGTTGCGCATCCTGGAAGATTCAAAGGTGCGGCGACTGGGGGGCAAACTGGAATTCGAGGTCGACGTGCGCGTGGTGGCGGCCACCAATAAAGTGCCGGAGGAGGCCGTTCGCGGGGGGCACCTGCGCGAGGACCTGTTCTACCGGCTGAATGTGTTCCATATCCACCTGCCCCCGTTGCGCGAGCGGCGCGAGGACATTCAGCCGATTGCCGAATCACTGATGGGGGACCTCAACCGCAAGCACGATTGCCGGGTTAGCGACATCTCTCCGGAGGTCATGGAGGCGCTCGAAAAGCATAGCTGGCCGGGCAACGTCCGGGAGTTGCGCAATGTGCTGGAGCGTGCGGTGATTATCGCCGGGGAGGGCAGCATCGAGATGCGCCACATTCCGGCGTTTCTTCACCCGCGAGCTGCAGCGGCTGCGGCTGCGGCGGCTCCGGTGGCGGTTGCGCCGACGGACGAAGGCTTTGTACGTTTCCCCATCGGGACCACGGTTGAGGACGCTGAAAAGGGTCTCATTCTCCGTACGCTCGAACATACCAACAACAACAAAACGCGCGCGGCAGAGATCCTCGGGATCAGCCTGAAAACGCTGCACAACAAGCTCAAGGAATACGGGAACAGCGTGAGCGCAGGGGCCTGATGCCGGGACACGGCGACCGGCCTTCTCTCAACGTTAGCGGCCGGTATGCAGGTTGTGGTGGATGGCGTAAAGGGCCAGTTCCAGGCGGTCCGAAACTCCCAGTTTATCGAAGATGTTGTGCAGGTGGTTCTTCACCGTCTGCTCGCTGATGAACATCTTCTCGGCCATTTCCTTGTTTTTGAAGCCTTGCGCCACCAGAGCGACGATTTCCCGTTCGCGCTGGCTGAGGGGGGGCCGTTCGCGCTGCGGAGGCGCCGCAGTGGGAAGGTCCTCGTTGGTGGCAAATTGCCGCATCACCGCCGCAGTGGTGTGGGAATCGAGCCAGATTTCGCCCGCGTTCACCTTCCGGATGCTCTTGATCAAGAGTTCGGTGGCGGTCTGTTTGAGTACAATCCCGGAGGTCCCGAATTTCATCGCCTGGATGAATTCGTTTTTGTCTTCTGACGCCGTGAGGACGATGACCTTGGTCTTATTCTTAGTGACCTGCAATCTTTGCAGAGTAGCCAAACCGTCGAGCCCAGGCATCTTCAGGTCAAGCAGGAGGATATCCGGCTCAAACTGCTGTAATACTTCCAGCACCTGCTTGCCGTCCTGCGCTTGAGCCACAACGTGGAAATCTTCTTCCAACGCCAGCAGCTTGCACAGGCCGTCCCGGAAAATGGGGTGGTCATCCGCTACGACGATGCGTATTTTGGCGCGCTCGGGATCCGGCGCGGATGGCCCATTCAAGGCAGAGCTGTTCTCAGACATACATTTGGGCTATACTGGCTCAATTTTAGAAGCCCTATAGTACTAAGTCAAATGGCCCAGGCGCAACATTTTCTCATCTAACTGTAGAATAGGGAAACCAAACGCTGTGGATTCATAGGGGATAGGGACGATGACCGAAGACATTGCCGAGATGGAATACCAACGCTACTGGCGCAGGCTGCAACAACTGGGACTGAACGCCTATGAGTCCCGTTCATACCTGGTCCTGTTAGGGCATCCGAAGTTCAAGGCGCTGGAACTGGCGGCGCGGGCCCATGTGCCGCGACAGAAGATTTATGAAGTTCTCGACAGCCTCGTTGAAAAGGGCTTCGCCCAAGTGGTGCAGGAGCGGACCAAGCTATTCTCAGCGGTGGAACCGAATCTGGCAATTCCCGCTTATCTGGCGCGCAAGCGGCAGACCCTTGAGGAGGAGTTGCAGGACCAGAACCGGCTGGCGGATCTGCTGGCCGAGGATCTGAAGAGCATCTACTCGGAGGGGCAGGGCGGCCGGGGCACGCTCGACTACTTACGAATCGTCACCGAGCCGGCGCAAACCGCCGCCGAGTACCGGCGCATGCTGTCGGAAGTGAAGAGCGAATACCTGGAGTTTTCGCGGCCGCCATACGCCGTGGATCCGCTCGACGAGAAACTTGTGAAGCAGGCACGGGTGGGCGGCGTCGGCTGCCGGTTACTGCTCGAATCCGGGGACCTCGACAACTCCCACCGGCAGAGTCTCGATGAATACAGACAGGCGGGCGTGGAGATCCGGCGAGTCGACTCACTCCCCATGAAACTGGCGGTATTCGATGGCCGAATGGGAATGGTGGCGCTGCTCGACCCGGTGATCAGCCGGCCTTCCTGGACGGCGGTGGTGTTCGACCATGGCGGCATGGGCGAGGCCATGAAGGGGCTGTTCGAATCGCACTGGCAACAAGGAACGGAACTGAGCTAGCTTAGCGCGATCCGGCCACACCACGCTGCTTCTGGGTTAGGATGTCGCGAACGGCGTAAATGCGCCGGTTCTGGCTTTCGAAGTACGTCCGGATCATCACTTCGCCCATCAGGCCGGTGGTGAACATCATGAGGCCGGCCAGCAGCAGGAGGCCGCCCGCGATCATCAGGGGCCCGTGCTCCAGAACGATCTCGTAACCCAACAGTTTCTTCACCGCCAGGAAGGCAAGGATCAGCCCCCCGGTGCCCGTGCCGACCAGCCCCAGCGACCCGAAAAAGTGCATGGGCCGGGTGAAGTATTTCAGCAGGAACTTGATCGTGAGGATGTCGAACAGCACCCGGAAGGTGCGGCTGATGCCGTAATGCGACCCGCCCGAGATCCGCGGCGTATTGCGGATGGGCACTTCGGCCACGCGCGCGCCGTAGAAACTGGCCAGCGCGGGGATAAAACGGTGCAGTTCGCCGTAAAGGTGGACGTCCTTGAGCACCTCGGCGCGATACGCCTTGAAAGTGGTGCCGAAATCCCGCAGGTCCACCCCGGAGGCTCGCGCCATAAGCCAGTTCGCGATGCGGGAGGGAATCTTGCGGGTGATCGCGTTATCCACCCGTTCCTTGCGCCAGCCGCTGGCGATATCGTAGCCCTCGTCCACCTTGGCGAGCAGCGCGGGAATATCGTCGGGATCGTGCTGCAGATCGCCATCCATGGCAATGATGACTTCGCCCTGTGCCTCGTCGAAGCCCGCGGCCAGGGCGGCGGTCTGGCCGAAATTCCGCCGTAGCCGGATCACCTTCAGGCGCGCATCGGTTTCCACCAGGTTCGAGAGCAGTTCGAAACTGCGGTCCGTGGATGCGTCGTCCACGAAAAGAATTTCATAAGGACGCGCCAGAGCCTCCAGCACCTTGGTCAGGCGATCATAGAGCGGGAGGATCGAGTGCTCCTCGTTGTGGATCGGAATGACTATCGACAACATGAGCGAGTAACACTCAGTGTAGCGCGCCGGGACCGGACCTTCCCGGCGGCCGTGAACAAGAGCACACTTCGGCGCTAAGGGATCTTCAAGAACCAGTGGACGGAGCGGGCCATCTCCGTGAATCCCTCGGAGCGGTAGAGGCTGTTGCCCACGTCGTTGTCGGAGAGGCATTCCAGATGTGCATGGAGGCAGCCCTGCTCCTTGAAGCAGGCCAGCATACCCCGCAGCATTTCCCGCCCGTAGCCTTCTCCGTGGAAGCGCCGGTCAACGGCCAGGAGGTCGATGTAGCCCAGGCGGGTGTCCTCGTCGATGGTGCCGCTGGCGAACGCCACGACGGTACCATGGGCCTCGCCGACGAGCATGCGCTGGGTTTCGAAGGCGCGGCGGAAGCGCTTCCGCCAGCGTGCGCGCCAGTCCCTGCCGTTTAGCGGGCCGAAGCGCTCGTCCACCTTCTTCAACCAGGTGATGGGTTCGAAGCTCTCCAGGGTGAGCTTTTCAAGCGCCGCGTAATCAGACGGCGCGGCCGCACGGAATCGCAGTGCCATAGCGTTTATGCGAGTACGGTAAAGCTTGTCCCGGTGCGCGCCACAGGACGGTAGAGCGTGTCCCGTTCCACCGGCTCGCGACCCGCGTTGCGGATCAGTTCCAGCAACTCGGCGCGACGCAACGCCTGCGTGGTGGTGGCGCCGGCATCATGGTAGATTTTCTCCTCGGTGACGGTGCCATCGAGGTCATCGGCACCGAAGCGCAGCGCGATCTGCGCCATCCGGGGCGTCATCATCACCCAGTACGCCTTGATGTGGGAGATGTTGTCGAGCATCAGGCGGGCCACCGCGATGTTCTTCAGGTCGGCGAAGCCCGTGGTACGGGGGATGTGCTGGAGCGCCGTGTTATCGGGGTGAAAGGCAAGGGGGATGAAGGCCACGAAGCCGCCGGTTTCGTCCTGCAACTCCCGCAACCGGACCAGGTGGTCCGCGCGGTCTTCCTCGTTCTCGATGTGGCCGTAGAGCATGGTGCAGTTGGACCGCAATCCCAGCCGGTGGGCCGTGCGGGCGATATCCAGCCACTCCTGCCCGTCGATCTTGTGATCGCAGATGATGCGCCGCACGCGCTCACTGAAGATTTCCGCGCCGCCGCCGGGCAGCGAATCCAGGCCGGCGTTACGCAGGTTGACGAGCGCCTGCTCGACGGAGATTCCCGCGCGGCGCGCCAGGTACCCTATCTCCACCATGGTGAGCGCTTTCAGGTGCACGCCCGGGAAGCGCTGCTTGAGGCCGCGCAGCATCTCGCAATACCAGTCGAGGGTGAGCTCCGGATGCAGTCCCCCCACGATGTGGAACTCCGTCACGGCTTCGCTCCAGCCTTCACCGGCGCGCTGCCACACTTCTTCGAGCGACATGGTGTAGGCTTTGGGATCGCGCACGCGCTTTCCGAAGGCGCACAGGCGGCAACTGGCCACGCAGACGTCCGTGGGGTTGATGTGGCGGTTGACGTTGTAGTACGTTCGGGAGCCGTGCAGCCGTTCGCGCACGAGGTTGGCCATGGCGCCGAGCGCCAGCAGGTCCGCGGTGCGATAGAGGGCCACGCCGTCATCGAAGGAAAGCCGTTGGCCGGCCTCCACCTTCTCGAGAACGGGCTTCAGGCGCGCGTCTTCCACCAGCAGTTGCATGGGTATCTCCGGCGGGCGGGGTCACCTTCTGAACAGCACCATATCGGCGGCCCAGAATAGAAAGAATAGCACGCTCACGTAGCCGTTCATGGTGAAGAAGGCCGCGTCGATACGCGTTAAATCGTGCGGTTTCACCAGGCTGTGCTCGTAGACAAGGACCGCGGCCACGGCCCCCACTCCAAGCATGCTGAGCCAGCCCAGGGCCAGGGTATGGACCAGCACCACCAGGCTCGCGACCATTAGGACATGCAGCACCTGGGCCAGCCGCAGGGCGCCGCCGATCCCCATGGTCCGGGGTACGCTGTGGAGGCCTTCGTCGACGTCGAACTCGTAGTCCTGGCAGGCATAGATGATGTCGAAGCCGGCGGTCCAGAAGGTCACGGCGGCGGTGAGCCAGAGGATGCGGGGGTCGAGCGAGCCGCGAATGGCGATCCAGGCGGCGGCCGGCGCGATCCCCAGCGCGAAGCCCAGCACCAGGTGCGAAACAGAGGTGAAGCGCTTGGTAAAGGAGTAGAAGAAGAGCACCGCCAAGGCGAGGGGGGCGAGGCGAAAACACAGAGGGTTGAGCGCCCGTGCGGCCAGCAGGAAAACAAGCACCGAGAGCGCCACAAAGCCCCACGCGAACGCTTTCGAGAGCAGCCCCGCGGGCAGGTGCCGCGAGCGGGTGCGCGGGTTGCGACCGTCGATCTCAGCATCGGCCAACCGGTTAAAGGCCATCGCGGCGGAGCGCGCCGCCACCATTGCGACGATAATCAGGGCGAACTTCCACCCTACGCCGCTGCTCCCCTCGCCGCCCTCCCGGACGGCCAGCATGGCGCCAGTGAGCGCGAAGGGCAAGGCGAACACGGAGTGCTCAAAGCGAATCATCTCGAGCGTGAGCCGCAGGCGTTTCCAGAACATAGGGGAGCGGGGTTACCATTCTATTCTATGCGCTATCTTCTGCTCTGCGCCGCCCTGGCACTGGCCTGGACAGGCTGCGGGTCCTCGGGTTCCGATGCAAACACGGACGTGCTCCAGACCCGCACCATCAGTCTGCCGAATGGAGGGCGGATTCGCGCCGAAGTGAAGATACAAGCCATCGACATGCAGCGGGGCATGATGTTCCGGGAATCGCTGCCCGCCGGACAGGGCATGCTGTTCATCCATCGCAAGCCGGGTCCGTACACCTACTGGATGTATAACGTGCTGATCCCGCTGGATATCGTCTGGATGGATTCGAACCATCGCATCCTGGAGATTTCCCACAACACGCCGCCATGCAAGACCAAGGCCAGCGAATGCCCCAACTACGGGGGCAAGCCGCAGTCGCAGTACGTGCTCGAGATCGGCGCCGGTGAGGCGGCGCGCCACGGCCTGAAGGTCGGGGACACGTTGTCCTTCTGATACGCTGGGAAGATGCAGGAAGAGCAACTCCGGGAGCTTCTGGAACAGGTTCGCTCGGGCGCCGTGGACGTGGATGCGGCCCTCCAGCGCGTCCGTCACCTGCCTTTCGAGGACCTGGGTTTCGCCAAAGTGGACCACCACCGCGCCCTGCGCCACGGCATGCCGGAGGTGATCTTCGCCCAGGGTAAAACTTCCGGGCAGGTGCTGGCTATCGCGCAGAAACTGCTGGAGCGGGCGCCCAACGTGCTGATCACGCGCGCCGTCGAAGAAACCGCCGAACTGGTAACCCGGCAGATCCCCTGCGCCGAATACTTCCCGCTCTCCCGTGCCATCCGCATCTGGAGCGACAAGCAGGTGCGCGGAAAGGGCAAGATCGCAGTGGTTTGCGCGGGCACCAGCGATATGCCGGTAGCCGAGGAGGCGCAGGTGACCGCGGAGGTCATGGGCAACCAGGTGGAGGCCATCAACGACATCGGGGTCGCCGGAATCCACCGGCTGATGAGCAACCGTGTGCGCCTGACCGAGGCGCGGGTGATCGTGGTGTGCGCCGGCATGGAAGGCGCGCTTCCGAGCGTGGTGGGGGGACTGGTCTCTTGCCCGGTGATCGCGGTCCCCACCAGTGTGGGCTACGGGGCCAGCTTTCACGGGCTGGCGGCGCTACTCGGGATGCTGAACAGTTGTTCCAGCAACGTCACGGTAGTCAACATCGACAATGGATTCGGCGCGGGATACGTGGCCAGCCTGATCAACCGCCTCTAGAAGAACGGGAGCTGGGGGTTGGGGGACGGGGACGGGAGATGTGGCGGGCCGTACTATGCGCACTCGCGCCTGCTAGAATAAGGATTAACAGATCGCGATTCGAGTTATTCCCCTGATGACAGATACACATCCCAAAGGCACGAACGCCCGGATTCTGCTCTCCTCGGTGTTCGGCCCATACGCGCAGGACGATGATTTTGGCAGCCGTGCCATAAATCCGATGGAGCTGTACCACAACCAGGTGACGCGCGTGCAGGGATCGTTCTCTCTGCGCCGCTTCCACCGCTCCTGGGGCATCATGATGATCCAGGAGAATATCTCGGCTCCGTCTACGGTGCTCGACTTCCCCACGCGGGAGGCGTTTGCACGGGAACTTAAAGCCCATCACTACGACGTGGTGGGGATCTCCTCCATCGTCGTTAACGTCGGTAAAACGCGGGAGATGTGCCGCATGGTGCGGAAGCTTTCGCCGCACTCAGTCATCATCGTCGGTGGCCACGTCACCGCGATTCCCGGGGTGGAACGGATTCTGGAGGCCGACCACATCGTGAAGGGCGACGGGATCTCGTGGATGCGCCGCTATCTCGGGGAGGATCCAGACGCGCCCATCAGCCATCCGGCGCTCTCCTCCGGTTTCGACCTACGGGTGATGGGGGTCAAGGTTCCCGAGAAGCTGGACTCCTCCGCCACCGTGATTGCTTCGGTCGGCTGCCCCATGGGATGCAACTTCTGCACCACCTCCGCGTTTTTCGGGGGCAAGGGCAAGGTGCTCAACTTCTACGAGACGGGCGAAGAGCTTTATCGCGTGATGGACGAAGCCGAGACCACCCGCAAGGTGAAATCGTTCTTCATCATGGACGAGAATTTCCTGCTCCAGAAGAAGCGCGCGATGGACCTGCTGGCGCGCATGAAGGACCATGGCAAGAGCTGGGCTTTCAATATCTTCTCTTCGGCCAACGCCATTCGGAAGTATAGCTATGACGAACTGGTGGACCTGGGGATCTCCTCCATCTGGATCGGCCTGGAATCGCCGCACTCGAGCTACGCGAAGCTCGATGGCGCCGATACCGTGCAACTCAGCCGCGAACTGCGCGGGCACGGGATCATGCTGCTCGGCTCGACGATCATAGGCCTGGAGCACCATACCCCGGAGAACATCAAAGCCGAAATCGAGCACGCCATCTCGCACCAGACGGACCTTCACCAGTTCATGCTTTACACGCCCGTTCCTGGCACCCCGCTGTACAGCCAGATGGAGGAACAGGGACGGCTGCTCGACGTGGATCTGGCCGACATTCACGGCCAGCGGGGCTTCAACTTCCAGCATGCCGCCATCTCGCGGGAGGAATCGAAGAAGTTCCTCGATTGGGCCTTCTGGCGGGATTTCGAGATCAACGGCCCCAGCCTTTTCCGCATCGCCCGCACCACTTTCGAGGGCTGGAAGCGGTACAAGAACCATCCCGACCTGCGGGTGCGGGAGCGTTTCCAGCGCGAAGCGACCGCGTTACGACACGGCTACATAGCCATGCTCTGGGCGATGGAGAAGCGGCTGCGCGAGACCAACGAATCGGTCACGGTGCAGATTCGCGCGCTCCGGAAAGACCTGGAGCGGGAATTCGGCGTGTGGTCCGCCGCGGCGGCGCGGCTGGCAGGACCGGTGCTCTGGTGGACCAGCATGCGGGAAGAGAAGCGCCTGGCCGAGGGCATGAGCTACGAGCCCGGCACCATCATCGAGCGGCGCAACTGGATGGAAGCGTAAACCCGCCGCCTAGGCTTCCGGAGGCTGGCGCCGGTGCCAGTCCGTGCGGCTTTGGAATTCACGGCCCAACGCCAAGAGGGTGTTTTCGGAAAAGGGCCGCCCCACGAGCTGGATAGCGACCGGGAGGTTGCCCGCGAAGCCGCAGGGCAGCACCAGGGACGGCAGCCCCGCGAGGTTCCCCGCGGGTTCAATCGCGTTCATGCCCGCAAGCGCTGGCGTGATCCGGTCCGATGCGCGCCGATTGACCGATTCCTCCACGGCGGAAGCGGTGCCAGGGCGCGCGGGCGCCAGCAACACATCCACATCCGCAAACAGCTTGCGAAACGCGGCGTGAATCACCCGCCTGATCCGCATGGCCTTTAAATACTGCCGTGCGGGGATTTCCAGTCCCGCGCGGAGACCGGCGATCTGCCTGGGGTCCCCCAGCTTATCCACAGCTCCGCTCTCAATGAGCGGCTCGAAGGCAGCCGACGCCTCCGCCGACAGGATGGTCCCGATCACCGCACCGTAGGGGAAGTCCGGCAGCTTCGTTTCCGACATCTTCACACCGCTCTGCCGGATCACCTCCACTGCTTTCCGGAAAGCGGGGCGTGCCTCGGGTTCGGCCCACTCCTCAAAATCCACCGGAGCGAAGCCGACTCGCAGGTCCGGTAGCTTGCGGGCGTATTGGGGGGTGTAGTAGAAGCTCTTCCCGGCCGAACCCGGGTCGCGGCGATCTCCTCCCGAAATGGCCTGGAGCACCAGCCCGCAATCCTCGGCGGAGCGGCAGAACGGGCCCAACTTGTCGAGCGTCCAGGAGAGCGCCATAGCGCCGTAGCGGCTCACCAGCCCGTAGGTGGGGCGCAGCGCGGTCACCCCGCAATAGGCTGCCGGGGTGAGGATGGAGCCGGAAGACTCGGAGCCGATGGCGAAGGGCACCAGACCCGCCGCCACGGCCGCCGCGGAGCCGCAGGAGGACCCGCCCGCCCAGCGCGTGCGGTCCCACGGATTGAGCGCGGGGCCGGTGAGAGGGTCGCCCGCCATGCGGTATACGCCGGCACCCGCCACTTGCGCCATCGTGAGCTTGCCTGCCAGCGGTGCGCCCACGCGGTCGAGTTTCTCGACGATCGCGGCGTTGTAATTGTGGGAGGTATAGGGCGCCGCGCCCCAACTGGTGGGCCGGCCGGCCAGTGCCAGCAGGTCCTTCACGGCATACGGGATACCTTGCAGGGGACCGCGCAGCCGCTCGCGCTTGAGATCGGCATCCACCGCCCTTGCGCTACGGACAGCCTCTTCCGGCAGCGGCAACGCCAGCGCGTTGTACAGTGGACCGAGCTGAGCCAGGCGCCGCCCGAAGGCGCGGGCAAGCTCGACGGCCGAAACCTCGCGGCTCTGGAGTTTCGCCCCCAGTTCCCCGATACTGGCGAAGAAAAGGTTCTCGTCCGCCATGCGCGCCTCAAGCCCGGAACTGGAAGTCCGGTTCGGTCTCCATGGGGAGCTTGAAAGCGTCCAGCGCGGCGGCCTGGTGGCGCAGGCTTTGGCGGGCCGCCTCAATCCCGGCGGGGGGTTCGGGCGGGGC
>DATMYF010000165.1:0-2131 GCA_035561075.1 Bryobacteraceae bacterium | reverse complement strand
GGTCGCACCGCCTACGACGTTGCAGTAGTTCCCCCACACCATCATTTCCTCGCCGTTGACGTCCCACGAAACTACGCCTGGGAGCGTGTGGAAGTACCAGCCGGGAAGTTCCGGGTTTTTGGGTGTGTGCGGGATGTAATCCGAACCGTCCTGAGCCTTCACTGTGATCTGCCGGTAGCTCTTGAGGCTGTCGGTGCTGAGGTACAGTTTCGCGCCCGTGGCGAAGAGGATGTTTCCATTCTTCAGGATGTGACTGAACGTAATGAGGGAAGCGTCGGGAAAAGCGACACTATGCGGCCAGGTGTGGCCGTTGTCTTCCGACAGGAAGACCTTGCCATCGGCGTACGCAAATGCCTTGTCGCCGCGCTGCGAATCAATGTACTTTCCTGCTGGCTGCGCCCGATACCAGAAGTGCTCCGTCTCACCGGCGATAGGCTTGGGGACGGCGGAATCGGCTGCTCGTCCGAGCGCGCCCGGCACAAGCACCGCGCCCGCGGTTGCCGCCGTTTTACCCAAGAATCCACGTCGGGTCACTGGTTGTGGTAGTGTCATCGTGTCATTCCTTTCATGTCGAGGTCTCTCTAACTCTAACGCCAGTCGTTTTATGCGCGTCGAGTCTACCACGAACGTGGGCGGCGGTCACGTTCGACGTTGACGGATGCAGGCAGGTATGGGGTGGTGGTACAGGAGGCGATCGAATGGTTGTTCGAGTTTACAACTCCTCGACGTGCCCCCGGCACTGGTGTCCGATCGTCCAGCACCTCCCACACCTTTTGGGCGAGCACCTCAGCCGAAAATCGGCCAGACCGCGTCGCACAATCGCGTTTTCGAAGTACCCCGACACGAACAGCACCTTAGATATTGGGTTGTTCCCGCTTAAGCTCTTGCGCCAGAACGGGGCCGCTTATTCCGTGCGTTACCACATCGGTAAGGAACAGATCATCCGTTTGTTCCTGACCCCGCTGGAGGAAATCACACAGCGCCAAACTGCCGCAGTTACGTGCCTGGTCTCGTTTTAAAGGCGTTGGGCGGAGGGCTTTCGGCGCCGGCCTGTGCGCCATGAGCACCTGAGAGCCCATGTGAGGGCGGTATCTACGCGCCCGAAAACCTTGGTCCTGCCTGGCACTGCTCGCGCGACGTCTATCTGTGTCGCTGCTGATGATGATGTTCCCGGCGAACGTGCATGCGGCGCTGCGCCCCCATCCGGCAAGAAATAGGCTGCAAGTGAACTGGCCGGAAGTATAATACTCGCGCTCGGAAGGAGGGACTAATGGTCAGCAGACGGAAGTTCTTGAAGACACTCGCGGCGGGCGGAGCTGGATATTGTCTCACATGGGGCTCGGGACGGCGTTTGTATGCGGCAATACGCGGTGGTACGCTCGATCCCACAACCATCATCAAATATGCAATGCCGCTGGTCATCCCGCCCGCGATGCCGATGACACGGACTATCGTGCAGCGGGGCCAGGGACCGGTGGATAACTACGAGATCGCAGTCAGGCAATTCCGGCAGCAGATCCTGCCAACCAATATGCCAAGTACCACCGTGTGGAGTTACGGATCGGTCAACCATCCCGGTACGTTCAATTACCCCGCCTTCACTATCGAAGCCCGGTTCAACCGAGCGGTCCGGGTAAAGTGGATCAATGACCTGAAGGACGCGAACGGAAACTTCTTACCTCACCTTCTGCCGGTGGATCCCACACTGCATTGGGCCAACCCGCCGGACGGAGCCGCAGGCCGCGATTCACGGCCCACGTTCACGAGCACCCCGGGACCCTATACTGGCCCGGTCCCAATCGTCACGCACCTGCACGGCGGCCACAGCTCACAGGAAAGCGACGGTTTCGCCGAAGCCTGGTATCTCCCCGCCGCGAATGGTATTCCAGCCGATTTCGCCAGGGTGGGTACCTGGTACGACGTCTTCAAGTCCATATTCTTGAATGAGACCGGTGTGGCTTGGGAACCTGGCACGGCAACTTTTCAGTATGCCAACGACCAGCGGGCGGCTACCCTTTGGTACCACGACCACACGCTCGGCATGACCCGGCTGAACGTCTATGCAGGGCCGGCGGGATTCTACCTGCTGCGCCTCGGGCCTGGTGATCTTCCGACCGGAGTTCTTCCCGGC
>DATMYF010000164.1:0-2176 GCA_035561075.1 Bryobacteraceae bacterium | reverse complement strand
GGTCGCACCGCCTACGACGTTGCAGTAGTTCCCCCACACCATCATTTCCTCGCCGTTGACGTCCCACGAAACTACGCCTGGGAGCGTGTGGAAGTACCAGCCGGGAAGTTCCGGGTTTTTGGGTGTGTGCGGGATGTAATCTGAGCCGTCCTGAGCCTTCACTGTGATCTGCCGGTAGCTCTTGAGGCTGTCGGTGCTGAGGTACAGTTTCGCGCCCGTGGCGAAGAGGATGTTTCCATTCTTCAGGATGTGGCTGAACGTAATGAGGGAAGCGTCGGGAAAAGCGACACTGTGCGGCCAGGTGTGGCCGTTGTCTTCCGACAGGAAGACCTTGCCCTCGGCGTACGCAAATGCCTTGTCGCCGCGCTGCGAATCAATGTACTTTCCTGCTGGCTGCGCCCGATACCAGAAGTGCTCCGTCTCACCGGCGATGGGCTGGGGAACGCCGGAATCGGCTGCTCGTCCGAGCGTGCCTGGCACAAGCACCGCGCCCGCTGTTGCCGCCGTCCTACCCAAGAATCCACGTCGGGTGACTGGTTGTGGTAGTGTCATCGTTTCATTCCTTTCATGTCGAGGTCTCTCTAACTCTAACGCCAGTCGCTTTATGCGCGTCGAGTCTACCACGAACGCGGGCGGCGGTCACGTTCGAAGATGATGGATGCAGGCAGGTATGGGGCGGTGGTACGGGAGGCGAGGGAGGAGGCGATCGAAATGGTTGTTCGAGTTTACAACTCCTCGACGTGATCAGCCCCCGGCACTGGTGTCCGATCATCCAGCACCTCCCACACCTTTTGGGCGAGCACCTCAGCCGAAAATACTTTGGCAGAAAGGCGCTCCCTGGCTCGGCCAGACCGCGTCGCACAATCGCGTTTTCGACCGTACCCCGACACGAACAGCACCCTAGATATTGGGTTGTTCCCGCTTAAGCTCTTGCGCCAGAACGGGGCCGCCTATTCCGGGCGTTACCACATCGAAAGGAAGAGTTCATCCGTTTGTTCCTGACCGCGCTGGAGGAAATCACACAGCGCCAAACTGCCGTGGTTACCTGCCTGGTCTCGCTTTAAAGGCGTTTGGGCGGAGGGCTTTCGGCGCCGGCCGGTGCGCCATGAGCACCTGAGAACCCATGTGAGGGCGGTATCTACGTGCCCGAAAACCTTGGTCCTGCCTGGCACGACTCGCGCGACGTCTATCTGTGTCGCTTCTGATGATGATGTTCCCGGCGAACGTGCATGCGGCGCTGCACCCTATCCGGCAAAAAATAGGTGGCAAGTGAACTGGCCGGAAGTATAATACTCGCGCTCGGAAGGGAGGGACTATGGTCAGCAGACGGAAGTTCTTGAAGACACTCGCGGCCGGCGGAGCTGGATATTGCCTCACATGGGGCTCGGGACGGCGTTTGTATGCGGCAATACGCGGTGGTACGCTCGATCCCACAACCATCATCAAATATGCAATGCCGCTGGTCATCCCGCCAGCGATGCCAATGACACGGACTATCGTGCAGCCGGGCCAGGGACCGGTGGATAACTACGAGATCGCAGTCAGGCAATTCCGGCAGCAGATCCTGCCAACCAATATGCCAAGTACTACTGTGTGGAGTTACGGCTCGGTCAACCATCCGGGTACGTTCAATTACCCCGCCTTCACTATCGAAGCCCGGTTCAACCGAGCGGTCCGGGTGAAGTGGATCAATGACCTGAAGGACGCGAACGGAAACTTCTTACCTCACCTTCTGCCGGTGGATCCCACACTGCATTGGGCCAACCCGCCGGACGGAGCCGCAGGCCGCGATTCACGGCCCACGTTCACGAGCACTCCGGGACCCTATACTGGCCCGGTCCCAATCGTCACGCACCTGCACGGCGGCCACACCTCACAGGAAAGCGACGGTTTCGCCGAAGCCTGGTATCTCCCCGCCGCAAATGGTATTCCAGCCGATTTCGCCAGGGTGGGTACCTGGTACGACGTCTTCAAGTCCATATTCTTGAATGAGACCGGTGTGGCTTGGGAACCTGGCACGGCAACTTTTCAATACGCCAACGACCAGCGGGCGGCTACCCTTTGGTACCACGACCACACGCTCGGCATGACCCGGCTGAACGTCTATGCAGGGCCGGCGGGATTCTACCTGCTGCGCCTCGGGCCTGGTGATCTTCCGACCGGAGTTCTTCCCGGC
>DATMYF010000163.1:0-31014 GCA_035561075.1 Bryobacteraceae bacterium | reverse complement strand
TCGGGCCAGCGCATCCCTTCGAGGTAATCAAGGCAGGCTTCCTCACTGGAGAACTGTTTGGCAACGTCTATCAGGTTCATCTTCGCGGCCTCTATCGGTAGTATGCCGCTGGTTCACTCCTGTGTCAAGTAGATAATCACGAATGGACCGGGGGCAAAGCCCACCTGGTACAGGTCGGGGACGTGGTCGATCGCGGCGCCGATTCGCGCCAGTGTCTCGATCTGCTCATGGCGCTCGAAAAGCAGGCGCGCGCGGCCGGGGGCGCGGTCCACGCCCTCGTCGGCAATCACGAGGCCATGAACATGTACGGCGACCTGCGCTACGTCTCTCCGGGTGACTTCACTGCGTTCCAGGACAGGAATTCCGAGCGGCTACGAGAGCGGCGCTACCAGGAGCACGTCAAAGAACTCCGCCGCGCCGGCAAGCCCAAGCCCGACGATGCGTACAACCAACAATGGATGTCCGCCCGGCCGCCCGGCTGGTTCGAGCGATTGGCTGCATTCTCACCAGCGGGGAGGTACGGCCGGTGGATCGCCCGCCACAACACCATCATCCGGATTAACGACGCGGTTTTCGTGCACGGCGGCATCGGCCCCAAGTACGCCGGGGCGAAGATACGGGAGTTAAACGATCGCGCACGGGAGGAACTGCGAGACCCGGCGAAACTCGAGGGCGGCATCCTGATGGACCCCGAAGGCCCGTTCTGGTACCGTGGACTGGCCACCGGCGACGAAGCGGCGCTCGCCTCCCACGTGGATACCGTTCTGGAGCGACTGGGCGCGGGCCGCATGGTAGTGGGCCATACGCCCACCGGCGGGACTGTGGTCCGGCGCTTCGGAGGCAAGGTGATCCTGATCGATACTGGGGTCTCGAAAGCCTATGGATCGCACGCGGCGTGCCTGCTGATAGAGTCCGGCTTAACTAAAGTGCTTTACCCTGGGCCAGACCTGCCGTAGCGGGATTTTGGGCTTCCGGCAGACCCAGATCGGCAGATTGCTCTCGTAGGGCATGGCGTATGGGTGCGTGATGGTGCCCTCCCGCCGCACGTCTTCGAAGACCTCGTGGTACCCGGCAGCCTTGCCGCCGATCCCGATTAACACCCCGCCGGCCGCGTCCGGACCCCAGAGCCAGTAGCTATTGTGGCCGCTGATGGCCCGCGGGAGCCCGTATCGCGGGGCGAAGTACTCGATAGCCCCGGCTTCCCCGTAATTCTGAGCGAATACGACCGCCTGTTGGCGTTCCTCCGGCGGCAGTGCGTGGTAGACCTCCGCCACCCGCGCGGCCATGTTTTCCCACCCGTGCATATCCGCGTACACCTGGGGCAGGCGGCCCATCTGGTGGCGTTCGGTCCGCACTTCGCTGATCCCAAGTGTCGCGGCATACCGGATGTAGGTCTCGACCGGCAGAACGGGCAGCGTCAACGGAGCCATGACCACGCCGCCGGCTACCACCGCCGCCACTGTCGCGGGCTTCAGCCAGTTCCAGTTCCGGCGCTCGATGGCGCGCTCCAGCAGCACCGCTCCCGCCGCCAGGAGCATCGGGTAGACGGGCACCAGATAATAGGGCTTTCCGTGCAACAGGACCAGCAAGCCGAAAACCACAACATACGCCCAGCCCAGCGGGCGCCACTGTCTACCCGCGCTGCTGAACAGGAACCACAGCCCCGCCAGCCACAACGGGAGCAGCAAGGGATGGAGCATGATGGCCTGGGCAGTGAAGAATTCTACGGGGGATTGAATGTAGTTCTTCACCTGGTCCGCGCGGCGCAGGAACTCGATCAAGGGGAACCCCTCGCGCACCTGCCAGACGAGGTGCGGAAGGAAGATCAGGAACGCGATCGCACCCCCCAACCACAAACGGCGCTCCCGGAACGCGGCCCTTGCGGGTGTGAACAACATCCCCGCCACCAGGCCGAAGCCGAACAGCAGCATGGAGTGCTTGTTCATCAGCCCGACGCCGGCCACCAGCCCGAACCACAGCCACAGCCCCGCATCGCCGGTTTTCGCATAGCGGACGAAGAGCCACGCGCAACCCATCCAGAACAGCGGCTCGAACGCATTGGGGCTCAGAAAGTGGTGCAGCAGCAGCCACACGGGAGCGGCGATCACTGCCATGCCGGCAAGCACCTGTGCGAAGCGCCCACCGCCGAACTCCCGCGCGAATAGGCAGGTTAGGACGACCAGCGCCGCCCCGGCCAGCGCCGGCGCCAGGCGGATCCCAAACAGCCCGTCGCCGAAGGCCGAGGTCATCGCCTTGGTGACCGCCGCGATGAGCGGAGGAAATTCCACATACCCCCACGCCAGCCGTCGCCCGCAGGCAAGATAGTACAGCTCGTCGCGGAAAATGCCGTAGCCCGGAACTGCCGCGAGCTGGATCGCCAGTTTCAGCAGGCCCAACAACCCGGCGGCCCCAAGAAGAAAGCGCATAAACTCCTAAACGAAAAGCGCGCGGTTCGCGTTCAGTCGCGTTGATTCGCGGCCCATTACTTCTTGTGGTAATTCGGGAACGCCGGCTTCTTGTGGACCGGGAGCGGATTCTTCTCAAGCGCCGCCAGCACCACTTCCACCGCCTTTTCCAGTTGCGGGTCTTTCCCTTCGCGCCACGCGGCCGGGTCGAATTCCACCTCGATATCCGGCGTCACCCCGGCGTTCTCGACGTCCCACTCACCCTTGGTGTTCCAAAACGCCAGGTTAGGGGCGGTGACGGTGCCGCCGTCCATCAACTCCGGAAAACCAAAGATGCCCACGAGCCCGCCCCACGTACGCTTGCCAACCAGGGGGCCGAGCCCGGCCTTGCGAAATAGCCACGGCATGGCGTCTCCGCCGGAACCGGCGTACTCGTTCACGATCATCGCCTTGGGCCCGAAGATAGCGCCTACGGGCGTAGTGAAGCTCTCACCCCAGCGTGTGGAGAAGTAGTTCCACAGGGGGCGGCGCATGTAGTCGATAATGTAATCCGCAATCTGCCCGCCTCCGTTGAAGCGCTCGTCGATGACCACGCCTTCGCGGCCGACCTGCGCGAAGTAATAGCGGTTGAAGTTTGTGAAGCCGCCGCCCCCGGTATTCGGCAGGTACACGTAGGCCAGGCGTCCGTTGCTCATGCGGTCCACTTTGCGCCGATTGTCTTCGATCCAGGCGAGGTTCCGGAGGCCGTTCTCGCTCTCCACTGGAACCGTGGTTACCTCGCGGGACCCGGCGCCGGAGGGGTCCGCCCCAACCCGCAGCACCACAGACTTTCCGGCCGTCGCCTCGAAGAAGGAGTAAATGTTGTCGGAAGCGCGCAGGTCGCGGCCGTTCACTGCCAGCAAGTACTCGCCGGCCGCGACATTCACACCCGGTTGCGTGAGCGGCGCCTTCAGTTGCGGATTCCAGTTCTCGCCGTTGTAGACGCGCTCGAAACGGTAGCGTCCGTTCTCGATCTTGTAGTCCGCCCCCAGCAGGCCGACCGGCACGCGCTTAATCTCCGGTGAGGTGCCGCCGCCCACGTACAGGTGCCCCACGGAGATCTCCCCGAGCATCTCCCGAAACAAATAGTTCAGGTCCGCGCGGCTGGCCAGACCATCCAGGTACACCTCGTATTTGCTCATGGCCGTCTTCAGGTCCAGCCCGTGCAGCCCGGGGTCGTAGAAGAAATCGCGCTCGATCCGCCAGACTTCGCGGTACATCTGCCTCCACTCCGCCACCGGATCCACACGTACCTCGACGTTTTCGAGCTTCAGAACGCCCTCGCCGGGCTTCGGTGCCGCGGTAGCGGACGCGATCACGAACTGCTCCTTCTGGGAGTAGAGCATCTTCTCCCCATCGAACGAGATGGCGAAGAGCCCTACATCGTCGAGCACTTTCTCGACCTTGCGGGTCTTCAGGTCGAACTTGTGCAGGATGCGGCCCGCTGGCCCGTCCATTAGCCGGACGTTCGCCGGAGGAGCTTCGAGCAGGTAGAGCAGCCCCGTCTTCCCCGCCCTCATGCCGCGGTAGTTGCGCGCCGGAATGGGCAGCGCCAGGATGCGCTGGCCGATATTTTCGAAATCGATCGCCACCTTCACGGGCTCATTTTTCGCCGCGGCGTCCTTCTTCTCGGCGTCCTTCTTTTCCGCTTCTTTCTTCTCCGCCTCCTTCTTCTCCGCTTCGGTCTTCTCCTCATCGCTCTCCGGCGCGAGCGGCGATGGCGCGTCTTTGGCGAGCACCACCAGGTACACGCTTCGCGTTACGGCGTGCGGGTCGCTCGACATATCGAGCCACCCCATCCCGGGCCCCACATCGGTGGAGGCAGTGAACGAAAGGTACTTGCCTTCCTTATCGAACACGGCGAAGCGCGCATCGCTCAGACCATCGGAGATCTGCTGCGTCTTGGCCGTTTCGAGCGAGTAGATGAAAACCGCACGATAGTGGCTCTTCAACTGTCTGGTATACGCGATCCAGCGGCTATCGGGCGCCCACGTCGGGTCGAGGCGCCGGTCCGGGTCGTCGTAAAGATCGGTATCCACCTTGATAGGCTCGCGCTTCTCCACATCCAGGTACCAGATGTTCAGGCGGTTGTCGGTATACAGGATCTTCTTCGAATCCGGCGACCACACAGGGTTATAAAAGAACCCCGGCGGGTTGCCGAGCCCGATCTTCTGCACGTCGCCCATGCCGTTCTGGTTCCGGATGTGCAGCGCGTATTCGCCGGATTCGTCGCTGAACCAGGCGATCCGCATCCCGTCCGGCGACCATCCCGGCGAGCGCTCCGCCACCCCCGTGGTGTTGGTCAGGTTGCGGATGTCGCCCTTTTCAGCGGGCGCCGTGAGGATCTCGCCATGGGCCTCGAACACCGCGCGGGCGCCGGTTGGGGAGATATCGACGGAGCGGATCTCGCGCCTCACCTTGGCGAAATTGGGCCGCACCGCGGGCATATCGCCGGTGACCCGGATGTCCACCTTTCTGGTTTTCCCGCTCTTCAGGTCGTACACGTGGATCTCGCCGAACTGCTCGTACACGATGCCCCCGGGACCCGCGGAAGCGGACTTGATATCCAGGCCGCCGTTCGTGATCGCCTGCCTCACCTTGTGGGTTTTCGTGTCGTAAGCCCACAGGGTGAACGGCCCGCCGCGGTCGGAGAGGAAATAGACCTTATCCCCGGCCCACATGGGGTAGTAATCGTTCGAATTTTCGCGCGGCACTCGCTGGACGATCTTCGAATCCGCCAGGCTCGCAATCCAGATGGGGCTGGTGCGGCCGCCTCGGTAGCGCTTCCACGAATCGAAGGCGGGCGCGAGCGGTGTATAGGCAATGCGCGAGCCGTCGCCGGACCAGGCAGCGGCATCGGCCATCGGCAGCGGCAACTCCTCGGGGAAGGTGCCGTCCGGAGCGATGGTAAACAGCCGCATGAAGCGCGAGTAGCTATTGCGCGAAGAGCGGAACAGGATGCGCTTGCCGTCGGGAGTCCAGCCCAGCACCTGGTCCGGGCCGGGATGGTAAGTGAGCCTTCGCGGCACACCTCCGGCGGCTGGCACGACGTATATATCGGTGCCGTCGTATTCACCGGTGAACGCAATCTGCGAGCCGTCCGGCGAGAATGCGGGGTCGGTTTCGGTGCCCGCACCGGTGGTAAGCCGCACGGCGTCGCCGCCCTCGCGAGGTACGCTCCACAGATCCCCTGCGTACACAAACACGATGTGGGTTTGGTTCAGGGTGGGCTTCTGCAACAACAGCGGTTTCTGTGCCAGGCACCATCCCGCCGCAAGGAGACAAACAAGGACCGCTCTCGCCATATATGCCCTCGACGAGGGTCTATTGTCTCAGAACCGCCGGCCGTGCGGAGGTCAACGCTGGCAGTGGCAGACCGCCTTAACCTTCTCCGCGAGGGCGGCGGCAGTGTAGGGTTTTCCGATGAAGCCCGCCAGCTCGTGGCCACGGAAGCGGCGCTCGGCCTCCTGGTGGCTGTAACCGCTCGAGAGCAGCACCCCGACATCCGGCCGGATCCTTTTGATCTCCCGCAGGGTCTCCTCCCCGCTCATGCGCGGCATAGTGGCGTCGAGGACAATGACGGAGATGCGGTCGTGCATTTGCCGGAAGACCTCAATCGCGTCGGGTCCGTCGTTGGCAAGCAGCACGGTGTAGCCATGGCGCTCGAGCGCGGCCTGGGCCACCTGGCGTACGGACTCTTCATCGTCCACCACCAGCACGATCTCCGGCCGCCTCGGGTTCGCGGGTTCGGCGGCGCCGGCCCACTCCACTCTTCTTGGCGCCTCGGCGTGTGCCGCAGGGAAGAACAGCGTAAACACGGAGCCCTTGCCCGGCTCGCTCGACACCTGTATGACTCCCTTCTGCGCTTTCACAATGCCATGCACTGCCGGAAGCCCCAGCCCGCGGCCGGTGAACTTGGTCGTGAAAAACGGCTCGTAGATACGCTCCAGGGTGGCGGCATCCATGCCGCAGCCCGTATCCCGCACCTCCAAGGCGGCGTAAATACCGGGAGACAGTCCCCCGCCGCCCATCTCTTCCACCGCGCGGGCAAAAGTCCGGATGTGTATTTGGCCGGGCCGCCCTTCGAGCGCCTCCGCCGCGTTCAATACCAGGTTCATCAGCACCTGCTGGATCTGCCCCGAATCGGCCTCGATGTCGGGCAGGCCGGGCGGCAGCTCCGTTTCGATCCGCGCCGTCGCGGGGAGCGAGGCGCGCAGAAGCCCAAGCATGCCGGAAACCTCCGTCGAGAGGTCGAGCCGGCTGAGGACGAAGCGGCCCTTCCCGGCATAGGCAAGCAATTGCCGGGTCAAGTCGGCCGCGCGTTCGCCGGCGCTGATCAGGCCCTCCAGATAGACGCGATCGGCGTCGAACGGGTGCATTGATTCCAGCAGCAGGCTGGCGTTGCCGAGAATCCCCGTCAGGATGTTATTGAAGTCGTGGGCAATGCCGCCTGCCAGCACCGCGATGCTCTCCATCTTCTGCGCTTCGCGGAACTGCGCCTCAATGCGCTTCCGTTCCGTCAGGTCGAGGATAAAAGCAACCCACTGGGGCTCTGGAGGCAGCGAGAGCAAAGATGCCCCGATCAACACCGGCAGGCGCGTTCCGTCCTTGCGGATGAACTCCTTCTCGAACGGCTTGCAAACTCCGGTTTTGTAGAGATCTTCCATTCCCCGGTAGTCCAGGTGAAGATACTCCGGAACGGTGATGTCCTGCCAATTGATGACCTCGAACTCCTGACGCGTATAACCCAGCATGTTCAGGAAGGCGTCATTCGCCTCCACGATTCGGTCGGGGTCGGCAACGGCAATGCCGATGAAGCCACCATCGATAAGGCGGCGGAAGCGCGCCGTAAGGTCGTCGACGGCCTTGCGCCCCTCCTCCGCTTCGCGAGCGCGGCGTTTCGCTTCGGCCGCGAACACTTCGGCCCGTTTGCGCGCGGAGACCAGGTCGGTTACATCGCGTCCGATGACCAGTACCGATTCCGGCTTCCCATCCGTCCCCATCAGCGGAACATAATCGATGTTCCAGTAGCCGGTTCCGGCGCCGCCGGCGAGCGGCACGGGTCTCTCCAGCAAGCTGACAGATTTTGCGGTGCAATACACCTGATCGATTGACGCGCATCCGTGCTCATCCACCAATGTTGCGTTCGCAGCGGCGGTGAAAGCCGAGTTGGCGAACACGCAACGATGTTCCGGGCCCTCCAGCACCGCAATCGCCGCCGGTGAGTTCTCCACCAGCTTTTGCAGAAACTCGCGCTGCCTGCGGTGCTGCTCGAGGAGCCGCTCCCGTTCGGCTTGGGCTTTAAGACGAGCAGTCACATCCGTAAACATGCCGAGAAACCCGACCGCCCGTCCCTCCGCATCTTGGATCCGGCTGCTGGTTACCTCGGTCTGCAATTCCGCGCCGTCCCGGCACCGCCACCGAACTGTCGTACGGCGGCCCTCGCTCGATCGCTTGCGTTCCTCTAAGCTCCTCTTGGCGGCAGCGACGTCCTCTGGAAAGAGGAAATCGAAAAGCGGCCGGCCCACCATTTCAGCGGGCTCGTAGCCCAACATGCGGGCCATCTGTTCGTTCGCGAATGTGGTGATGCCGGACGAATCGATCACCCAGACGCCCTCATGCGTACTCTCGACGATGCGGCGGTGGCACTCCTCACTCTGGCGGAGTCTTTCCTCGGCCCGCTTACGCCGTGTAATGTCCTGACTAAGCCCCAGAACTCGCGTCGGACGCCCCTGATGGTCCCGCAGCAAGGTGCCGCTCGAGTGCACCCAGCGCAGGCCGTCGGGGTGTAGCACTCGGTATTCCTCGCGGAAATCGCCCATCCCCGCCTCCGCCACATTCAAACCGGCATCCAGGCGGGGCAGATCCTCCGGATGAATTCGCGCGCGCCAGGCGTCCTGGCCGGGAGGTGGCGCGCTAAAGCCGAACATTTCCTTGACGTTCTCGCCCGCCGAGATCGTGCCGTCCTCAAGGTTCTCTTCCCAAAGCCCCAGCCCGGCGGTTTCGACGGCCAGGCGGAACCGCGCCTCGCTCTCCTCGAGGGCATGCTCCGTGCGCTTGCGCTCGCAGATATCGAACACAACGCCATGCATGCGAACTAATCGGCCCGCTGGATCGGCATAGGCGCGGCCCTTGGCGTTGAGCCAGTGGGTAGCGCCGTCCGGCCAGACCACGCGATGTTCGAGGTTGAGCTCCCTGCCATCTGCGAGAGCCCGCTCCACCGCGGCACGCACGCGCTCGCGGTCGTCGGGATGCACCGAATCAAGTAAGTCGTCGTACCCAGGCCGCGCTTGCGGCGGAATCCCGAACAGTTTCCGGCAGACCTCGCTCAACACCGCCTCGCCGGTCAATAAGTCCACGGACCAGGTCCCCACTCCAGCCGCGTCCACGGCCAGCCGGTACTGCTCCTGGATTTCGATCTCGGACGAGAGCGGTTGCGGCGCGCCCATCTTGTGTCTCCGGTGCCCGATATTCTACACGAGAGGCCGACACAAGTCCGTTCGTTTACGCTCGTTAATTTCTTTTGGATTCCTCGGCCGCCGGCGTCACCTCTCGAGCGGTAGCATGCTGCGCGGGTCGTATCCCCAGTGGTATTCCAGTTCATAACCAAGGGAGCGGGCCAGACCGTCGAGATCGGGAAACAGCGTGGCGTAGGTGATGTTCATGCGGTAGAGTTCACGCAGTCCGGCGTCCCTGACGTTCGCGCTGAGCACGATCTTGGCGATCATGTTCTCCGGTTCGGGATAGCCAAGAAGGACCTCCTCAATCGGAATGTCCAGTACCCCGGGTACGGCGAAGGTGCCGGATTGCGCGATCAGCCGCCGGTTCATGGTATCCGGCTCACCCACCCAGATGAAAGCTTGGTTACCCTGCAGGAAGTACCGGGAGAAGTTGCCCGGGATGCGGGGGTCCATCTCGGGCAAAGTGACGCGTTGGGCGGCGCCCGGCTTCCGCGCCTCGCGCGAGCCCAACTCCGCCGGATTGAGCGCCCAGACGGCCGCCTCCGCTGTAGCCCGCTCGAGCGCGAAGAAGGCGGCAACGTAGGGCGACCAGGTGAAATCCAGCAGCCGCGTGGGAGCGCCGTGGTGCTGCATCAGCGCCAGCCACTGGAAGTCGTCGTCGAGCGCCGGCGGCTGCGAAAGGTACTGGTGCGCCTTGCGCTTGAAGATCCGCAGGATGCGGCGCTCCTGCTCCGGCCACGCCTGGCGGTGGATGCCGAAATCGCAGAAATATCGCGCCAGCGATGTGGAAAGCGGCCAGTTCGCGTGGCGCTCCCCGCGGAACGCCCAGTTTGAGTACGGCGCGGAACGGATGATCTCCAGGAACTGGTCCCACGATTGGATTCGGAACTCGCGGACTGCGGGCGCGCCCATGCTCGAAAGGTAGCACGCCGGATGCCGACACGGGAGTGCCCGACACCTTCTATAATGGATCTTCCATGTTGAGTGAGAAATTGCGGGAATGCGGCGTAGTGGGTGCCGGGGGAGCGGGCTTCCCCACATACGTCAAGGCGAAGTCGGAGATCGAGTTCATGATCGCCAACGGCGCCGAATGTGAGCCGCTCATCCACAAGGATTTCGAACTGATGAAGCATTTCCCGGGCGAAATTGTGTCCGGGATGGCGGCTATGATGGACGCCACCCACGCACGCGCGGGGCGCTTCGGAGTGAAGTCGAAGAACGCCGAGGCGCGCGAGGCCATCCGTGCGCACCTGCCCGCCGGCCGCATCGAATTCACCGAACTGGGCGACTTCTACCCCTCGGGCGACGAGTACGAACTGGTCTATGCGGCCACCGGCAGGCTCATTCCGGCGGCCGGCATCCCTCTCCAGGTCGGCTGCGTGGTCAATAACGTGGAGACGCTCTATAACGTGCACCTGGCCGTCGAAGGCACCCCGGTGACGCGAAAATTCGTCTCGGTGTGCGGGGCGGTGAAGCAACCCAAGTCTTTCTGGGTGCCGGTGGGCACCAGCTTTCGCGACCTGCTCACGCTGGCTGGCGGCGCCACCACCTCCGAGTGCGGGATGTTCGTCAGCGGCATCATGATGGGCACCTTGTCCTACGACCTTGACGATGTGGTCACTAAGACGACGGCCGGCATCATCGTGGTGCCCAGGGATCATTACCTGATCACCCGCAAGGAACGCACTCACGAAGAGCGCAGCCGCATCGGCAAATCCGCCTGCGACCAGTGCAGCTACTGTACGGAGTTCTGTCCGCGCTACCTGCTGGGGTACGAGGTGATGCCGCACAAAGTGATGCGCAGCCTGGGGTTCACCCTCACCGGCGGTGAGATCTGGAACCAGTGGTCCGAGCTCTGTTGCGCCTGCGGGCTCTGCACTCTGTACGCCTGCCCCGAGGACCTCTATCCCAAGGAGGCCTGCGACCAGGGCAAGGCCGACCGCCGCGCCGCCGGACTCAAATTCGTGCAGCAGCGGCCCGTCGAGGTGCACCCCATGAAGGAGTACCGCCGCGTACCGCAGAGCCAATTGCGCAAACGCCTGCGGATCGACGAATACGATGTGGAAGCGCCCTACGACAGCGCCGCTTTCGAGCCTCCCTCCGTGCGAATCAAGTTGAAGCAGCACGCCGGAAAACCGGCTGTCCCGGCCGTGGCAGTGGGGCGCAAGGTGAAGCGCTGCCAACTCATCGGACGCGTCGGAGAGGCCGACCTGGGCGCTCCCATCCACGCCAGCATCGACGGCAAAGTGCGGGCGATTACCACCGACTACATCGAAATTACGGCTTGAACATGGCAAAGAATTCCATCGGATTGATCGAATTGAGCAGCATCGCCTCCGGCTTCGGCGCGACCGATGCCATGCTGAAGGCCGCCGACGTGGAGATCCTCCTGGCCCGCAGCATCTGCTCCGGGAAGTACATGATCATGGTCCGCGGTGACGTCGGCGCCGTCCAAGCCTCCGTAGCGGCGGGCATTCAGGCGGGCAACTTCGGGGTGATCGATAGCTTCGTCATCCCCAATATCCACGAGTCCGTTTTCCCTGCCATCAGTGGCACCAACAAGATCGATCAGGTGGAATCGTTGGGGGTATTGGAGTCGTTCTCGGTCGCCGCCCTCATTGAAGGGGCCGATGCCGCGGTAAAAAGCGCCAACGTGCAACTGATCGAAATCCGGCTGGCGATGGCGCTGGGCGGCAAGGCCTTCCTCACCCTCACAGGCAACGTGGCCGCGGTTCAAAGTGCGGTGGACATCGGCGCGCAGGTGGTGGCTCGGAAGGGCATGCTCGTAAACAAGGGCGTGATCCCGTCGCCCCGGCCGGAAATGCTGAGAGAATTGCTCTGACCCAGGGCACCACGCTTACCAGAGTGTGAGGTCCAGCACAACCGTCCAAAGCGGTAATCTACGCTCTGATTTCGATGGTATACTCTTGGCGCGACAGTTGTCGCGTATCCAGGGTCAGGTACGTACCGCGGCCGTTGATGCGATTTCTCGTACTCGCCTGAATGGGGTGTCTTCATGGTGGATTTAACACTTGTCCGAATTATTTTCGTTTTAGTGCTGGGGGTTTCCGGGTACTTCCTGCAGCCCGATGGCTCCACTCTGGTGTCGCGTGCCATCGGTGCCCTGGCGGGAATGCTAGCGGCCGGAGCCATTATCATCTTTGAAATCCGGCTTGACCGCGTGAGCCTCAAGCGCTTGATTGGCGCGGCTGTAGGCTCCGTGCTTGGGATTTTCGGGGCATTCCTGATGGCCCTCGTGCTACAGCGGTCGCCGCAGATCCCCGACTGGGTGCAGGTTGCCATTCTCATGTGGATGACCTATGTCGGGATGGTAGTTGGCGCTAAAAAGGGCGACATGCTAAACCTTGCCGCCATGGGTGGGGTTTTCGGGGCCGAGAAGAGCTCGAAAAAGTCTTTCAAGATCCTGGACACCAGCGTAATCATAGACGGCCGTATCGCCGATATCGCGGAAACCGGCTTCCTCGACGGCGTACTGGTCATCCCGCAGTTCGTCCTTCGCGAACTGCAATTGGTGGCCGATTCGGCCGATTCCCTCAAGCGCAACCGCGGCCGGCGCGGTTTGGATATTCTGCAGCGCATTCAGAAGATGGTCCACTTGAACGTGCAGATCGTGGAAGACGATTTCCCACATGTCCGCGAAGTAGACATGAAGCTCATCGAACTCGCCAAGATCTACGACTGCAAGGTCATCACTAACGACTTCAACCTGAATAAGGTGGCGCAACTCCACGGGGTCGAGGTGCTGAACATCAACGAACTGGCTAATTCGCTCAAGCCGATCGTGCTGCCGGGCGAGATCATGCGCGTCTTCGTGCTCAAGGAAGGCAAGGAGTACAACCAGGGTGTAGCCTACCTTGACGATGGCACGATGGTGGTGGTGGACAATGCCAAGAAGATGATTTCAAAGACCATTGACATCTCGGTTACCAGCGTACTCCAGACCACCGCGGGCAAAATGATCTTCGGCAAGTACGACGAGCGCGTGCACGCCGTGGCAGCCATGGGCGAGAAACACGAGCGTCCGCCGCGGAACCGTCCGCCGGAGCCCGTCATCAACAGCGAGAAATCCACGGTAGAATCGTAGATTCATGAAGGTAGCGGTAATCATACCGGCCGCGGGGCTCGGCACCCGCATGGGCCGCTTCTCCGCCGAAACGGCTGGCACCAGCCGCAAGCAGTTTATGCTGCTCGAGGGGTCGCCGATTCTCCTCCATACGGTGCGAAAGTTCGCCGCCTCCGAACGCGTGAGCGACATCGTCATCGCGCTGCGGCACGAGGACCTCGCCTGGGTCGCGGAGATGTTGGACAGGGAGATTCCCGGTAAGCGGGTGCGGGTGGTGGAGGGCGGGAACAGCCGGCAGGAGTCCGTCGAGAACGGGCTGAACGCGTTGGACCCTGCAACCGAACTGGTCGCCGTGCATGACGCCGTGCGGCCGTTCATCGACCTCGAAACCATGGACAAAGTTTTCGACGAGGCGGCTGCCAACGGTGCGGCGATCGTCGGGGTGGTTCCCGTGGACACAGTGAAGCAGGTGACCCGGGGACAGGAGACGGTGGCCAAGGTCCGGGGCACCATCCCTCGCGAAAAGCTCGTGATGGCACAGACCCCGCAGGTGTTCCGCTATGCGCTGCTGAGGGAAGCGTTCCAGGCGGCGCGGCAGGACGGTTTCATCGCTACCGACGAGGCCAGCCTGGTGGAGCGCCTGGAGCAGGTCGAAGTGAGCGTCGTGTTGGGGACGGACCGCAATATCAAGATCACCAAACCCGGCGACATGGATCTGGCACGTCTCTTTTTGCAGCAGGAGACCGCCCGCACGTGACGGAATACCGGACCGGGCTGGGGTGGGATGTCCACAGGCTCGCCCCGGGCCGGCCCCTGATCCTGGGCGGCGTGCCGGTGGCGGCGGAGGCAGGCTGCGAAGGCCACTCCGATGCCGACGTGCTCGCCCATGCGATAACCGATGCGCTGCTGGGCGCCGCTGCCCTGGGCGATATCGGGATGCACTTTCCCGACACCGACCCACGCTGGAAAGGCGCGGACAGCATGCGGTTCCTCGAACACGCCGCGCACTTGCTGGCCGAGGGCGGCTGGCGGCTGGTGAACGTGGATTCCACCGTGATCCTCGAGCGTCCCAAGCTGAAGGATTACCGCCAGGCCATCCGGGAGCGGTTAGCCGCGGTGCTGGGCCTCGCGCCGGATCGCGTTTCCGTCAAGTTCAAAACCGCCGAGAAGGTCGGGCCGGTGGGCGAAGGCCGGTCGGCCGAAGCACAGGCCATCGCCACCATTACTCGCTGATCAGCGCTGAACCGGGATGTACCCCAGCCCCCAACTGGCCCACGCGCCCGCCTGGTTCAACCTGACTGCCAGCCAGATCGACGAATTATCCACCGCCACGGGAACCCGCACATCCACCTGGTACCAGCCCGTGAGCGTCGGAGCAAGGCCGGAGTAAAGTACCTCGGCGATCGTCTCTCCCCCGACGGACCACGTCCACTCGAACGGCAGCAGCGTGCGGGAAAGCGGATCCGAAGGAGCCGGTTGCCCTGTCGCAACCCTGGGGGCTACCGGACCGAGGCCCATCACATACAGATGCAGGACTTCGCCGGGGCGCGCCGGGCTGGACTCGGTCACCAGCGACCCGAAGTCCTCATGGATAACAACCCCTGAGGCGACCGGCCACTGCGACCTCACGTTGAAAGGAAATGCCGCGTCGAAAGCCGGGTCACCCGCGTCGAACGCGATCTCGCTGTCGGTGGCCTCCGTCAAATCCCAGGGGGTCTGGAAATAGATCTGGTCCGGGTAAACCGCATCGAGCGGCACGGCGCGGCCTGCGATTTTAACGCTCTCCACACCGGCAAATCCCGAACCAACCAGCGAAACCACCGAGCCGATGGCGCCGTTAAGGGGCGAATCGACCTGCGGAATGGGCGCAATGCGCTGCTCCGCGGCGCCCGTCCCGGTGTCGATGCGCAGGATGGCGCCATCGCCCGTGGCAACCCATGCCGTGCGGCCGTCGCCAGATAGCACGGCTTCCCTCGCGCCAGAGTCGAGCGCCGTCAACTGCTTCCATTCGGTGCCGTCGCGGCGGCTGAAGAAGACCTGCGGGGTTTTGCCGATACGGGAAAGGTAGAGCACGTGCTGTCCGTCGCTGCTGAGGTTCGGCGCCCAGTTGTCGCGTGTATCCGGGCCGAGGGGCCAGATGCGCCCTGATGCGATATCGACCACACGAAGGTGGCGCTCGGTGCGGGTCTGGTACACGGCCGTCGTGGCGGCATCATCCATGACCGCCATCTCGACGCCCGGCGCGAGTTCCCTGGTCGCGCCATCCTTCCACAACACCAGCCGATCGTAGCTGGGGATCAGAACCGTACCATCGAGCGCGACGGCGGGGGCGGTCGAGGGCTTGGGAAGGTCCACCCATGAGCCGTCCCGGCGGTCGATCCGCCGCGAGTAGCGCATCAGTACATTAGGCGAACTATAGACCACCAGCCAGCGGCCGTCCCGGCTGAAGCGCGCGTTAGGACCCAGTCCTTCGGTGGCCCCGCCGGTAACCAGGGAAGCGCTGCGCTGCTCGTTCAGGAAGCAGGAACTGCCGCCGATGCAGTTGCGCAGCCTGCCGTACGTCACCCATGAACCGTCGCCTGCCGCCTGGAGCGGACCCACCGAATACTGATCGTACGGATTCGGGCCCGGCGGCGTGAACTCCCACACCAGCGAGACGCCGCGGGCATCCAGCGAGTAAATCTTGCTGAATAGCGGCTGGGCCGTCCTGCGCTGCCGCAGAGAAGACAGGAAGTACAGCCGCGAGCCGTCCGCCGTGGTCGCAAGGTCCCGAAACTGTGCCGGCGCCAGCGCCACCACGGCGAGAGACAGGCAGGCAGCCCGGAATGAGATATTCACATCTCTTACTTTACGCCGCTTTTCTGGCGAGCGGGCAGGAACTCGTCCCCGGCTCTCCACGTCGGCAGCGCATCCTGATTAGCCGTGTCGAGCGCGATCAGGATACCGAAACGCGCCATCTGCTCCAGTCCCGAGAAGTCCCAGTCATCGTGGAATTCATCCGAGGGCTGATGGTAGTGCCGCGCGTTGAACTCGCGGAAGAGCTGGTCGGCGAATCCGGGCGGCTTACCGAGAACGTCTGAGCCCGCCTCCACCGTGAAGGCGGGGATCCCCACAGTCGCCATCGAGAAGTGGTCTGAACGGTAGTAACTGCCCTGCTCCGGGCGCGGGTCGGGCTTGATGACCAGGCCCATGCGGTTCGCCGCGGCCTCCACCACCGGCCAGAGCGTGGTGCGCTCGGCGCCCGTCAGCACCACGTCTTTCGTGCGGCCGTAGGGGTGGATGGCGTCGAAGTTGAACGCCGCCGCGGTCTTGCCGGCCGGAAAGATGGGATGGTTGGCGTAGAACTCGGAGCCGCGCAGCCCGCCCTCCTCGGCCGTAACCGCCAGGAAGAGCGCCGACCGCCGCGGTTTCTGGGGCAACTCCGCCCAGGCGCGCGCCATCTCGATCAGCATCGCGCAACCCGTGGCGTTATCCACCGCGCCATTGTAGATGGCGTCGCCGTCAACGGGTGTGCCGATCCCCAGGTGGTCCCAGTGCGCCGTGAAGACCACCGCCTCTTTCTTCAGCTCAGGATCGCTGCCCGGCACCACCGCGGCAACGTTGCGGGTGTCGATCTGCCGCACCTTGCTGGGGATGACGGCGTTGATCCGGACATTCAGGGGAATGGGTTTGAAGTCCCGCGATTCCGCCGCCTTGAGCAGGCTTTCCACGTTCCGGCCGGAAAGCCCCAGCAGTTTCTCCCCGGCTTCGCGCGTCACCCAGCCGGCAAAGGCCAGGGCGGCTTCGTTCGGCGCCAGTTTGACGAAGGGATTCTCGTGTCCCCAGGAGTTCCGCACCACATCCCAGCCGTAGCCCGCCGTTGGGGTGGTGTGGATAATGATGGCGCCCGCGGCTCCCCTGCGCAGGGCTTCCTCGTATTTGTATGTCCAGCGGCCGTAATAGGTAAGCGCGCGCCCGCCGAAGAAGTCGGCCTTTTCGGATGGCGGTTCGTTGGTGAACAGCACCACGACTTTGCCGCGCACATCGGTGCCCTTGTAGTCGTCCCACTGGAACTCGGGGGCGCTTATTCCATGGCCCACGAAAACCGCCTCCGCAGTCAGGCGCCCCGACGCCTGCTGCTTGTGGTTCAACCCGACGAAATCCTCAGCCCAGCGGAAAGGCACCGTCTTGCCCTTGGATACCGCCGAAAGCTGCACGCCTGGCTGCGTCTCCACCCCGACCAGCGGCACTCGCTGGAAGTAGGTTCCGTTCTCCCCCGCCGGCAGCGCGCCAGCCACAGCGAAGGCCGTGGCCAGATACTCGGTAGCAAGATCGCCGCCTCGCGCACCAACCCCCCGGCCTTCCATGTAGTCGCTCGCCAGGAATTTTGTATGGGCGCGGATCCGCTCGGCCGAAATCTGCTGCCCCGCCAAGGGGAAAGCCAGCGCGGCAGCAATCATCACTATGTTGATAGACTTTGTTCTCATTGCGTGCTATCCTGAGGCGTCACGGTCGTTTCTTCTCAGGGGGTTGTTCCATGCTATCGCACCTGAAGGCGCTAGAAGCTGAAAGCATTCACATCATCCGCGAGGTGGCGGCCGAGTTCGAACGGCCGGTAATGCTTTATTCCATCGGGAAGGACTCTTCCGTGATGGTGCGGCTGGCGCAGAAGGCATTCTATCCCGCCACGATTCCCTTCCCCCTGCTGCACGTGGACACCACGTTCAAGTTCCGGGAAATGATCGAGTTCCGGGATCGTTTCGCATGTGAGATCGGGGCCCGCCTGATCGTCCACACCAACCGGGCAGCCATAGCCGAGGGTGCCAATCCGTTCACGCTGGGCACCCGCAAGTGCTGCTCGCTGCTCAAGACGCGAGCCTTGCTGGACGCGTTGCAGGAGGGCGGCTTCGACGCGGCGTTCGGCGGCGCACGGCGGGACGAAGAGAAGTCCCGCGCCAAGGAGCGGGTTTACTCATTCCGCGACGCCTTCGGGCAGTGGGATCCCAAGAACCAGCGCCCGGAGCTGTGGAACCTGTTTAACAGCCGGGTGAACCAGGGGGAATCCATCCGGGTCTTCCCACTGTCGAACTGGACCGAGCTGGACGTGTGGCGCTACATCGACGAAGAGGACATTCCCGTAGTGCCGCTCTATTTCGCCAAGCCGCGGGCGATGGTGGTGCGGGGCGAATCGCTCATCCCGGTGGAACACGATGTGCCGCTGCTTCCGGGCGAGCAGCCCCAGATGGTGATGTGCCGGATGCGCTCCCTGGGGTGCACGCCTTGCACCGGGGCGATCCGGTCGGAGGCCGACACGGTACCCAAAATCATCGAAGAGATGCTGCGGTTCCGCCGCTCCGAGCGGGAAAACCGGGTCATCGACCACGACCAGGAAGGCTCCATGGAGATCAAGAAGCGCGAGGGCTATTTCTGATGGAACTGCTGCGCTTCTCAACCGCCGGCAGCGTGGACGACGGCAAATCGACACTCATAGGGCGGCTGCTGCACGATTCCGGGGGGGCCTATGAGGACCAGATTGCGGCCGTGAAGAAGGCCAGCCGCAATGGCATGGATTTCTCTCTGCTGACGGACGGCTTGCGGGCCGAACGCGAGCAGGGCATCACCATCGATGTGGCGTACCGCTACTTCTCGACACCGCGCCGGAAGTTCATTATCGCGGATACCCCCGGGCACGAGCAGTACACCCGCAACATGGCGACCGGGGCCTCGACGGCCGACCTGGCCGTGGTGCTGGTCGACGCGCGGCACGGCGTTTTGCAGCAATCGCGACGCCACGCCTATATCGCCTGGCTACTGGGCATTCCCCGTATCGTAGTGGCAGTCAATAAGATGGACCTGGTGGACTACCGCCGGGAGATCTTCGATTCCGTGCGCGCGGAGTTCGACTCTTTTAGTGCACAATTGGGCGCCGTAAAACCGTATTACATCCCCTTAAGCGCCCTTTGTGGCGACAATGTGGTCAACCCCAGCGCGCACATGCCGTGGTACGACGGCAAAAGCCTGCTGCGCTACCTGGAGGAGGCCCCCGTGGCCGATGGCGCCTCCGCCGGGCCGCTGCGTTTCCCCGTTCAATACGTGATCCGGCCGGACCAGGATTTTCGCGGCTATGCGGGGCAGGTCGCCTCGGGCGTGGCGCGGCCGGGCGAGGAGGTGCTGATTCTGCCCTCCGGACGCACCAGCCGGGTGAAGTCCGTGGTGACGTGGGACGGCAACCTGCAAGCCGCCGCCCCGCCTATGTCCGTGACGGTGTGTCTCGAGGACGAGATCGACATCAGCCGAGGGGACATGCTGGTTTCCGCCGTGGAACCGCCGCACGCCGCTCGCCGCCTGGAAGCGACAGTGGTTTGGATGGCCGCTAAACCCCTCGCCCCTGGGCGCGGTTACATCCTCAAGCACACTACCAGGCAGGTGCGGGCGACCGTCCGGGCCATCCGGCACCGGGTGGATATGGATAACCTCGCCCACCATCCGGCCGGAGAACTGCGGCTGAACGATATTGGCGCGGTGACCATCGAAACCCACCACGCGCTCTTCTTCGACCCCTACCTCCAGAACCGCGCGACCGGCAGCTTCATCCTGATCGACCCCCTAACCAGCGAAACCGCCGGCGCGGGGATGATTGCGGGACCGTGCGCAGACGACTGCCACACCGGCCCGGTGACCGGGGACGAACGCGTGGCCCGCTACGGGCACCCGGGGCTGGCGATCTGGCTTGACGGGAGCCTCCAGACGGCCCGGACGCTCGAGCGCAAGCTATTCGACCTGGGTTGTGCCGTGTGCGTCTTTGATGGTGAAGCCGAAACCGTCACGAGCGCTGCTTCGGCCGCACGGGATGCGGGGCTGATCGCGGTCTGCGTAGCCACGGACAATATCCCGCCGGATCTTTCCCCCGGCCGGCTGGTGCACCTCAAAGACCACGAGGCGCTGCACATTGATCTTGAAAAGCTACTCGAGGCGAACTCCCGCAGTTTCATCGGCGGCGACGGCATCTAGTACCGTACCACTAGTACTGTCGGTTTACGAGACACCGTACAAGTACTTGTCTATTGGTTCTAGTACCCTTACCATTAAGTGAATTGTTATGTTTAGCACAATTCATTAACTATGACAAATTTGCGCCGTATTTCCATCCTGTTCGTTATCCTCGCGCTGAGTAGCGGTGCCTTCGCAGCCGAGATCGGCTATACGACGACCATCCCTTCAACCCAGGCCAATTTCACCGACTCGGTATCGTTTGCCGCGTTCGACACCAGTCTTGGGGCTCTGACGGGCATCACGCTTTCTCTCTCCAGCAATTCAGATTTGACGCTGGATATCAGCAACACCGGGTCAACCGATCCAGTAAGCCTGTACGGCGAGGCGGGGATCAGAGTGATGCTGGGGTCACCAACGGGTGGCGATCCCCTGGTAATTGTGTTTCCCTCCTTCCTGGTTGGGAGCGCCGGTGCGCCCTATCAGATCTATGTCGGAACTCCGTATCACAGGGCCGGCACTGCTCACGACGAGGTCTCGGGCGGAGTGGATGAGAGTTTGTTCTACCTCTTCACCGGGTCCGGGGATGTGACATTGCCGGTAACCGCAAAAACGTCCCACACGTTGACGCAGGACGGGACAGGGCTCTACAGCGCCTCCCTTACGGGAGCCGCCGATGCGACGGTGTCCGTCCTTTACACGTACACACCGAGCGAAACCCCGGAACCGGCTGCCTTCCTGCTGCTTGGGTCGGGCCTGGTGGGGCTCAGCTATTGGCGGAGGCGGGCCTGATTCCCTGACATAGACGAGCTTTGGCGGCCGGCCCGGCAAGGGGCCGGCCGTTGCTGTTTACGGGGCACTATAGATCTTGCGCGGCGGCGCGAGCGCGCGGAGACGTTCGGCAGCGCCGCATCCTTCTGCGCATCCCGGCGGAGCAAACGGCGGGCCGGGACCCGGCCGCCGCTCTCGGGGGCCGACGAGCTTTGGCGGCCGGCCCGGCAAGGGGCCGGCCGTTGCTGTTTATGGGGCACTATAGATGTTGCGCGGCGGCGCGAGCGCGCGGAGACGTTCGGCAGCGCCGCATCCTTCTGCGCATTCCGGCGGAGCAAACGGCGGGCGGTGAGCCCCGTGACGCCGGCGCCGCTCTCGGGGGCCGACGAGCTTTGGCGGCCGCCCGGCAAGGCGCCGGCCGTTGCTGTTTATGGGGCACCATAGATCTTGCGCCGAGGCGTGAGCCACCACTCGGCTCCATCGCCGGGGGCGCGAGCGCAAACGGCAGCTATCGACGGGTTTGCGGAGACATTCGGTAGTGCCGCATCCTGCTGCGCATTCCGGCGGAGCAAACGGCGGGCGGTGAGCCCCGGGACACGGCCGCCGCTCTCGGGGGCAGCGCAGAACCGGTTGCGCAGCACGCCCATGAGCGGCGCGTCAGCGCGAGCCTCCACGGGAGGCAGCGGACCGGCTCCGGAAGGGCTGCCGGGCACCACGGCCTCGCTGATCCGGAGTTCCATGGGGTACGTCAGCCAGTGGTCCCCGGCGTATAGATCGGCTTGCAGGCGCATGCGCCCGGCCGGCGTTTTGGCCGGCACCCGAATATCCAGCAGGAGCGCCACGGTGGTCTGGTTCGGGATGGGGCTGGCGACGTCCGGCAACTGAAAGACGTGAGGCAGCATCACCTTTTCCAAAGCGTCGGGCACCCAGCCGTGCGCGGTCTTCATGAACGACGCGCGGTAGACCGCCACGTCCAGGACTTCCGGGTTCTGCTGTATGTAAAGGGTGGCGGGCGCGCCCTCCGGCAGCGTGCAGGCCAGCCAAAAAGACGACCAGGCGTTCCGCGCCAGGACCGGAGAGAGGATTTCGCGTGGCTTGAGGCCACGGTCGGGGACGGCGATGGCCCCGAACGGGTCCGGGCGCTGAAACTCCGAGTAGAGCCGCAGTTCCTGGGCTGCCATGGGAACCGCAGCGAGCATCAGCCAGGGCAGCGCGCGCATATTCAATAAAGGGAGCGCGGCCCAGACGCGGGTGCCATCCTGCCGAGCGGTTCCAGGTACTGCTTAGCGCCGGCGGCAAGCAGCACCAGTTCGCTGGGCGCCTGAAACAACTGGAAGCCCTGCTCGATGAACTCCGGTATCCGGGCGGAGTTGCCCACCGGCCTTCCCAGCGGTTTGCCGTGCTTTCTCGCCGCGGCGACTACTTTCGTAATGGCCTTTTCGAGGGCCGGGTCGTCCTGCCGGCCGCGCAGGCCCAGGGAGAAGGACAGGTCGCTGGTCCCGATGAAGAGCGCGTCCAGCCCCGGGGTGGCCGCGATGGCGTCCACGTTCTCCACGGCTTGGGCTTCCTCGATGATGGCTATCGAGACCACGTTCTCGTCGGCCAGGTCGTGGTAGGAGTCGCACGCGGGCCAGCAGAACTTCGCCAGGCCGGGGCCGGATCCGCGGTTTCCCAAGGGCGGATAGTGGCACGCCGCGGCGGCTTGCGCGGCCAATTCGGGCGTGCTGGTGAAGGGGAAGATGACCCCCGCCACCCCGGCATCGAGCACGCGCTTGGCAGTCCAGCGCTCGTTGACGGGAACGCGCGCGAAGGGCACCGTGGGCAGGCCGCGGGTGGCCAGCACCATGTTGCGCAGGGTTTCGAGGGTGATGGGGGAATGCTCCATCTCGATCCACAGGAAATCGAAGCCCATGGCGGCGGCGTGCGCGGCCACGTCGATACTGTTCACCGTAATGGTGGCGGCCACTACCGGCCGGCCCTCGCGGAAGGCTTTCTTAACGGGATTTTCCCAAGCAGGTTGTGTCATTTTCGAATGAGCCAGACTTCTGAGACCTGGCAGCCGCGTCCGTTACCTCCCAGGCCCGGTTCGCGGGTCCAGGAAAGGAGCAGCACGCCTTTCTGTGTCGCGGATTGGGGGATATCGAACTCCACCGGGCGGACCGGCGCGGGTTTCGCCATCAGCGGGTGGATCTCGACATCGCGGTTTGCTACCAGACGGATCTTGCGGGCCAGGCTGTCGCCGCCATAGACCACACGCAGCTTGTACCGGGCACCGGGGTCGAGGCCGGTGTAGCGCATTTCGAGCGGCTGTTCGATTAGGCTTTGGGCATCGTCCCACCAGGAGGAGCGCCACTCGGGATTGTAGGAGAAGCCCACCAACGACGAGCGCAGGAATGCCGGGTCTTCGCTGAAGCCCGGACCACGCACCAGGTGCGGCTGGCGGGCGAGGTTCCCGAGATCGTCGTAGAAGCCGCCGGGGCCGGGGTCGGTCCAGTGGAGGATTTCGCGGATGCCGTCGAGGCGTGCGGGTTCATCGGCGCCGCGGAGCGCGGCGAAGCGCCGCTTCAGCCATGCGCGATTGTTGAGCGGCACGTCGAGGGTGTCCAGGTTGGCCCCGCGGCCCACCGCGATGGCTTTGTAGCGCGGCACGCTCAACTGCATGCGGGCGGACTGGAAGAGGGCCTCGGCGAGTTCAAAGACGCGGGCGCGCCAGTCGGCGGCCGGATTGTTGGCAGCGGCATGGTCGAGGATGGCCTCGGCGCGCGCGATAGCGGCCAGGGCGCCGGTTTCCGGGGCCTCGCGGAGCCGCGCCATGGCCTGCTCCTCGGCGGCGGTTTCGTGGACCAGCCGGCTGCGGGTGGCGGCGTCATAATATGCCCGGTAAAGCCCTTGCTGGAAGCGCCAGTTGCGGAGCACGGCGGGGGCAACCGTCTTCTCCATGTCCTGAAACTGCTGGAGCGTGGTGGATACGGCAGCGTTCGAGGCCAGGGGGCCGCGCCAGTTGCGTTCGAGCGCCAGTAAACCCTGGGCGAAGGCATCGGCGTAGTCCGGGCCGATGAAGTAGCGGCCATACTCGCGCAGAATGGTGGTGACATCCGCTTGGGCGTCCCAGCCGAGCGCGGACCAGATCACCTTATTCACATCGTCGTTGCACCCTTCGGAGTAGGTAATGAACCCGATCGTATGCGGCTGGAGCAGCCGGAAGATGCGCGCCTGGTCCATGGGCCGGGGGTTGATGGGTTCGCGTCCTAACGTGGCGCTGTAGGCCGCGTCCCAATCCGGCACAGGAAACTGGCACTGGCGGGTGTGAGTGATATCCGGGTAGTGGCGGATTGGGTAGCGGGCGGGCACTTGGGCGCGCAGCTCGGGCAGGTACTGGCGCACCTGGGGGCCGAAGACGATGCCGCTCAACCAAGCCGGCTCCTTCTTAAGGATGGCGTGGAACTCTTCCATCCAGGCTGTGTCGAAGCCCTGGGGAGACATCCACATCTGCGCCTTCGGGTGATAGCGGTGTAGCACGGCCGTCTGCTTCTCGAGCAGTGCCATGAGGAGCTTGGGCTGCGTGTGGCCGGGGTCGCCACCAGGGACGAAGACGGCGTCCACACGAGGCAATTGCCGGAAAATCTCGCCCCACTCGCGCAGGGCCGCCTCGACGGTGGCGGGGTCGCCGTAGTCCTTATCCATCGCCGGATACCAGATCCAGACATCGAGCCCGTACTCATCGGCCAGGCGCGACATCTCCGTCATCATGCGCATGGACGGCAGGGGATAATGGGGGCTCTCGGCATCGTCATCCGAGCGCGGCGGCAGCAACTCGATAGCGTTGACGCCGAAGACGGCGAGGTCACGGATGTACTGCTCCCACATGGGGACGTCCCAGGCATCGTAGGAGTTGGTCTTGGGACGATACCCGAGCTGGTGGCCGCGCAGACGGTACTTGGGTGCGGTGGTAACCGAGAAGCCGTCCGCAAGGGTAATGGCGCCGCGGCGCATCTCCATGGCGCGCAGCAGGCGGCCGACTCCATAGAGCACCCCGCGGGAGTCGTTGCCGGTGACCGTCACGCCCGAGCCGGAAGCGCGAACCCGATAGCCCTCCACGGGTCCAGAACCGCGCTCCACGGTAACTGTCACGGCAGCGCCGCGACCGGTCTGCCAACGCACCTGGGAACGGCGCTCGACCTCGTCGAGCAACATGCCGCAAGCCTTCCGGTCGGTAGGGGGACAGACGAGCGCCGCACCCGTGAGATCCAGCGCCCGCGCCGGGGCGCACAGCGCGAGAGCCAGCAGTAGCCGCCTCATTCCCAACGAATCTATCACAGCCGCGCCACCCGGGTGATAGAATTGCCCTGCGGAGAGAATTTATGACCGGAAGACGGACGTTCCTGGGCTCGGCCGCCAGTGGGCTGCTGATCCTAAAACCGGAGACGGTTTTCGGCTCGCAGGCCAACTCGGCTATCGAGCTGGGGATCATCGGCGCGGGTGGGCGCGGCATCTGGATTGGCGGGCTTTTCAAGGAGCACACCCTCACACACTTGGCGGCCTACGCCGACCCGTTCCAGGACCGGCTCGATCTGGCATCCCAGAAACTCGGCGTCGAGTCTTCGCGCCTCTACAAGGGGATCAACGGCTACCAGGAACTGCTGGCGTCGAAGGTGGATGCGGTGGCAATCGAGAGCCCGGCGTATTTCCATCCCGAGCAGGTCTCCGCCGCGCTGGCCGCGGGTAAGCACATTTACCTGGCGAAGCCGCTGGCCGTGGATGTTGCCGGGTGCAAGAGCATCCTGGCGAGCGGCGACAAGGCCAAGGGAAAGATCAGTTTCCTGGCGGACTTCCAGAGCCGCGTCCGCCCGATGTTCCAGGAAGCCGCGCGGCGCGTGCACGCGGGCGACATCGGCACCCCGGTAATCGGGCAGGTCTTCTATCACACCGGCCGGCTGCAGCGAAAAGACAAGCCCGGGGCGAGTGAGGCCGAGAACCGGCTGCGCAACTGGTCTTTCGACAAGACGCTCTCCGGCGACATCATCGTGGAGCAGAATATCCACGTGATCGATATGGGCAACTGGTTCCTCCAGGGGCACCCGGTGAGCGCGATCGGCACCGGCGGCCGAAAGGGTCGCATCGACGTCGGCGATGCCTGGGATCATTTCATTGTCACGTTCGATTACCCCAACGGCGTAAAGGTGGCATTCAGCTCCGGGCAGTTCACCAAAGGCTACAACATTCTCTGCGCCCGCATCTACGGCACCGGGGGCACGCTCGACTCGCACTACGGCGGCTACATCCGGATCACCGGTGACAAACCGTGGCCCGGCACCGAGAAGGACGATACGTTCGTCGGCGGCGCCGTCACCAACGTCAAGAGCTTCACCGACAGCATCCGCACGGGCCAGTACGTGAACAATATTCCCGAGAGCATTGAGAGCAACCTGACCGCGATCCTGGGGCGCATGGCCGCTTATCAGCAGAAGACGGTCACCTGGGACGAGATGATGCGCTCGAATGAAAAACTGGAAGCGAACCTGAAACTGTGAACCTCATTGAACGTTTACTGGCAGGCGGCCCGGTTGTGACCGATGGCGCATGGGGAACGCAATTGCAGGCCCGAGGCCTGACAACCGGGGAGTCCCCGGACGGCTGGAACCTTGCGCATCCGGAGCGCGTAGAAGAGGTACCGCGCGCGTACGTGGAGGCGGGAAGCCAGGTGATCCTTACCAACACCTTCCGGGCCAACCGGATCGCGATGGCGGGGACGGCGCTGGCGGATTGCCTGGACGCGGTGAACCGCGCCGGTGTGGAGATCTCGCGTCGCGCAGCGGCGGGACGGGCGGCAGTGTTCGCCTCCATCGGGCCGAGCGGCAAAATGCTTCCGGCGGGCGAAGTGACTGCTGAAGAGTTGCACACCGCCTTCGCGGAACAGGCTCGCTCGCTGGCGGCGGGCGGCGCCGACGCCCTGGTAGCGGAGACCATGTCGGACCTTGAAGAGGCGAAGATCGCGCTGGCGGCGGCGAAAGAAACCGGGCTGCCGGTAGTGGTATCAATGGTATTCGACGCGGGCAGGAAGAAAGACCGCACCATGATGGGGAATACGCCCGAGCAGTGCGCGCGCGAACTGGCGGATGCCGGCGCGGACCTCATCGGCGCGAACTGCGGCTGTGGCGTGGAAGGCTACGTGGATATCGCGCGTCGTATGCACGCCGCTACGGGTCGTCCGATCTGGATCAAGGCCAACGCCGGGCTGCCGGAACTGGTGGAGGGCCAGCCGGTCTACCGAATGGGCGCGGAGGAGTACTCCTCCTACCTTCCGGCTCTGCTCGAAGCCGGGGCGCGCTTCATCGGGGGCTGCTGCGGCACGGGTCCGGCGTTCGTCCGTGCGCTGAGGGAACGGGTGTCCGGGTGCGCCTCAAGCTGATCAGTTGCGAGATCCTCTACCGCGAGGTCTGCGCGGTGGTGGCGCGCTCGAAAAACCACGTGGATATCGAGTTCCTGACCAAGGGGCTCCACGATGCCGGGACGGGCCCGATGCTCGAAACCCTGCAAGCCGCCGTGGACCGCACCGAGCAAGGGCAGGTGCGATACGACGCCATCTGCCTGGGCTACGGGCTCTGCGGCAACGGCCTGGTGGGGCTCACCGCGCGCGGCACCCCGCTGGTGCTGCCCCGCGCCCACGACTGCATCACGTTGTTCCTCGGCAATAAAGAGCGCTATCTCCAGTACTTCAACGACAACCCCGGGGTCTATTTCACCACAACAGGCTGGATTGAACGTGGGGAGGGTTCCGAGCTCACTCAGCTTTCGCTGGAAAAGCAGGGCTTCGGTAAAACCTACGAGGACCTGGTGGCCAAGTACGGGGAGGACAACGCGCAGTACCTCTACGAGCAACTCGGGAAGTACGGGGTGCGGTATCGGCAGTTCACATACATAGAGATGGGGCTGGAGCCCGACGACCAGTTCGAACGCGTCACGAGGGAACGTGCCGCGGAACGTGGGTGGAAATTTGAGAAGATCCGGGGCGACCTGGCGCTGGTCGAGGGACTAGTGGACGGCAAATGGGAGGAGCGCGATTTTCTGGTAGTGCAGCCGGGGTTCCGGATCACGGCGCGCTACGACGACCATATCATCGGGACGGAGCCTCAAGGCACATGAACGGGAGAGAGAGGATTTTTGCCACTATCGAAGGGCGTCCGGTAGATCGCGTTGCCTTCATGCCTATCGCGATGCAGTTCGCGTCGGCCCGCATCGGCAGGAAGTTCGGGGACTACACGTCGGACTACCGGGTGCTGGTCGAGGCGCAACTCCGGCTCGCCGAGGACTTCGACACCGATCATGTGGCAGCCATTTCCGACCCTGCCCGCGAGACCGCAGACCTGGGCGCTGAGATTGAGTATTTCGAGGATCAGCCGCCGGCTAATAACGAGGCCAAAGCCCTGCTGCGGGATAAGCGCGCGCTGGCGCACCTGAAGGCGCCGGACCCGCTCGGCGGCGGGCGCATGCACGACCGCGTGAAGGGCGTCGCGCTGCTAAAGACACGCGTGGGCGACGACAAGATGGTGGAGGGCTGGGTGGAAGGCCCCTGCGCGGAAGGGGCGGACCTGCGGGGCATCAATACCTTGATGACGGACTTCATCGATGACCCTGCCTTCGTGCGCGACCTGTTCGAATTTTCGGTGGACATGGAACTGCAATTCGCCCGGGCGCAGGTGGAAGCGGGAGCCGATTTCATCGGGCTCGGGGACGCGGCGGCGTCGCTGGTGGGTCCCGCGATCTACAACGAGTTCGTGTGGCCCTACGAGCGCAAGCTGGTGGACGGGCTGCACGCCATGGGCACCAAAGTACGACTGCATATTTGCGGCAGCACGCGGCGCATCTTCCCCGGGATGGGGCGGCTGGGCTGTGAAATCGTGGACCTGGACTGGATGGCGCCGGTCGGTGAAGCGCGCCGTGTGATGGGGCCCGAACAGGTGCTGCTGGGCAATATCGATCCCGTCGCGGTGCTGCGCAACGGCACGCCGGAATCGGTTGCCGCGGCGATGGCGGAATGCCATCGGCAGGCAGGATCCCGGTACATCGCGAGCGCCGGCTGCGAAACGGTACGGGACACGTCCGCAGAAAACTTCCGAGCCATGCTCCCATGAGCAGCCGCGTTCGGATACAGCTCGAGCCGCTCGGGAAGACGTTGGAAGTGGCGCCGGGCACGCCGCTCCAGGACGTGCTGTTCCCCTACGGGGTGGAGTTCCCCTGCGGCGGCCGTGGGCGATGCAAGCGCTGCCGCGTCAAGGTGACGGAGGGCTCGCTGCCGGTTACTGCCGGTGACGAGGGCATCCTGACCCCCAGGGAGATCGCGGAGGGTTGGCGCCTCGCCTGCCATGCGCGTGTGGAAGCCGGGCTGACGCTCGAAATCGCGCAGTGGGAAACCGCCATCCTGGCCGACGACTCGGCGTTCGCTTTTACCCCGCGGGAAGGGCTCGGCATAGCAATAGACCTGGGCACCACCACGCTGGTGGCGCAACTGCTCGATCTCAGGACCGCGCGAGTGATGGGCGTCCGGACGGCGCTCAACCCGCAGGTGAAGCATGGCTCCGACCTGATGACTCGCGTGGAATTCGCCATCCGCGGAGGACAGCGCGAACTGGAGCACATGATTCGCACGGAGGTCGGCACGCTGATTCGCAAACTGGCCCCCCCAGGAGCGGTGCGGGACGTGGTGCTGGTGGGCAACACGGTGATGCACCACCTCTTCTGCGGCGTGGATGTGGAGCCGCTCAGTCACTGCCCGTTCGAGCCTTCAGGTGACGGCCAGATCGAATTCCGCGCCACTGAACTTGGCTGGACGGTGCCGGGCGACCCGGCGGTGCGCTTCCTTGGCTGCCTGGGGGGCTTCGTCGGCAGCGATATCCTGGCCGGGGTGCTGGCTACCCGCATGCACGAAAACGAGCGGCTGACGGCGCTGCTCGACCTGGGGACAAACGGCGAGATCGTGGCGGGCAATCGCGAGCGCCTGGTCTGCGCGTCCACAGCCGCGGGACCGGCCTTCGAAGGCGGACGCATCGGGATGGGGATGCGTGCCGCCACCGGCGCCATCATGGAAGTTCGCGCGGAAGACGGACGCATGCACTGCCGCGTGCTGGGGCACGTCGCGGCCCGTGGTATCTGCGGCAGCGGGCTGGTGGATGCGGCCGCGGCGGCGCTCGATCTCGGGCTGGTGCTGCCGGGCGGCCGCCTGGCGCTCGGCGCCAAAACGATTCCGCTGGCCGGCGATGTGGCGCTGACGCAATCCGATATCCGCGAGCTTCAGCTCGCCAAGGGCGCCACCTCAGCGGGGCTCGACATCGTGCTTGGACGCCTGGGTGCGACTGTCGCAGACCTGGATCGCGTCTATCTGGCAGGCGCGTTCGGCAATTATCTGAACCGCGCCAGCGCCGCGCGTATCGGGTTGCTCAATCTGCCGATCGAGGCCGTGGAACCGGCGGGGAACACCGCGCTGTTGGGGGCCAAGCTCTCCTTATTCCAGGGCGCAGACTATGCGGACTTGCGGGCACGCGTGGAACACGTGTCGCTCGGCACAGATCCGGAATTCCAGGAACGCTATGTTGAGGCAATGGCGTTCCCGGCATGACGGACGCGCCCGAGGCTGCGATACCATACAAGCATGAAATTGTTAGCGTTCGCCCTTTCTGCTTGCATCTTGAGTCTTCCCGCCCTCGCCCAAAAGACCGAAAACCGCCTGAGTGACGCGTCGGAGTTGCTATCCGAAATCATGGAGACGCCGGATCGCTCGATTCCGCAGGATCTGCTCGAGAGAGCGCACTGCATCGTGCTGGTGCCGGGCGTTAAGAAGGCTGCCTTCGGCTTCGGCGGAAAATACGGGAAAGGATTCGTCTCCTGCCGGCACGGCGCCGGCCCTGGCTGGAGCGCTCCAGGGGCGGTCCGTTTGGAGGGCGGTAGCTTCGGCTTCCAGATCGGCGTCTCCTCAACTGACGTCGTACTGTTGGTAATGAACGAGCGCGGGATGAAGAAACTGCTGTCGAGCAAATTCACTCTGGGTGGAGATGCGTCGGTGGCCGGAGGGCCCGTGGGGCGGTCCGCCAGTGCCCAGACGGACGCCTGGATGTCGGCAGAGATCCTCTCCTGGTCGCGCTCTCGCGGCGCGTTCGCGGGCGTCTCGCTCGAAGGGGCCACCTTGCGGAATGACCTGGACGAGAACCAGGTGCTCTACGGGAAACCGCTGCACAATGACGACGTTGTGATGAAAGGCCTCGTTGTTCCGGCCATGGCCAAGAAACTCATC
>DATMYF010000162.1:0-17522 GCA_035561075.1 Bryobacteraceae bacterium | reverse complement strand
CTCCGTTCCCGGCCACGGCAACATCCAGATCAACCGCTACATGGTTTCCCGGGGCGAAGAACGCAGCCTGGTGCTGTACTGGTATCAGAGCCGCGGCCGAACCATAGCCAACGAATACTCCGCCAAGTTCTGGCTCGTAGCCGACTCGATCCGGTACCATCGCAGCGATACCGCCCTGATCCGCGTAGTAGTTCCCGTCGGAGCTGACGTGCGGACGGCCGATGATGTCGGGCGCCGCTTCATCCAGGCTTTCTATCCGCGCCTCCTCAGTTCCCTCGCTCCCGTATCCTGACGTGATTTGATATAGTGGCGGGCTATGCGACTCCTGCTGGCCGTCCTTCTCACCCTGCCGCTCTATGCGCAGGTCCCCTCACAAGACGCGCGCACCACCACGGTTCCCAATACCGATACTCACTTCCGCATGCCGGCGTACCGGACCCTTGCCGAGTGGGAAGCGCGCAAGGAACACCTGCGCAAACAGATCCTCTCCGCTGCCGGCCTCTTGCCGATGCCGGCTAAGAGCCCACTCAACCCGCAAGTCTTCGGCCGTATCCAGGGCCCCGGCTACACAATCGAAAAGGTTCTCCTGGAAACTTTGCCCGGCTACTGGCTCGGTGGCAATCTCTACCGTCCCGCCGGTAAGAACGGTCCCTTTCCCGCCATTGCCTCTCCCCACGGCCATTGGAATTACGGCCGGCTGGAACACAGCGTGAACGGCTCCATCCCGGCGCGCTGCATCAATCTGGCGCGCCAGGGCCACATCGTCCTGGCCTACGACATGGTGGGGTACAACGACACCATCCAGACCCCGCACGCTTTCGGCGGGAAACGCGAGCAGCTTTGGGCCTTCGGTCCCCTGGGGCTGCAATTGTGGAACTCCATCCGGGTAGTAGACTTCCTGGCCGGCCTTCCTGATGTCGATCCCGCCCGCATCGGCGCCACCGGCGCTTCCGGCGGTGGCACCCAGACGTTCCTCCTCACCGCCGTGGACGATCGCGTTAAATTCTCGGCCCCGGTCAATATGATCTCCGCCATCATGCAGGGCGGTTCCCCCTGTGAGAACGCCCCCAACCTCCGGATCGGCGCCAATAACATGGAGTTCGGGGCCATGATGGCGCCGCGCCCCATGCTGATGGTCTCCGCCACCGGGGACTGGACACGCAACACGCCCAAAGAGGAGTTTCCGGCGGTCCAGTCTATCTACAAGCTGTATGGCAAGCCCGAGAACGTGGAAACCATCCAGATCGACGCGCCGCATAACTATAACCAGCAGAGCCGCGAGGCTGTCTACCGGTTCTTCGGCAAGCGCGTCCTCGGCTCAACCGACGCTGGCACCTTTGTGGAAAAGAGTATTCGGGTTGAAAAGCTGCAGGACATGCTTTCCCTGCACAATCGCAAACTGCCTGATAATGCTGTCACTTACGACCAACTCTTCAATAAATGGATAGATATAGCCGGAAGCCAAAACGCCGACGTGTCGAACCGCGCCGCCGTACGGGAGCGCCTGGCCCTGGCGCTCATGGCCGAGTGGCCGGCAAAGGTGCTTGCGGAAACTTCCGGTGAACGCCTCGTACTGGGGCGCCCGGGGGCAGGCGACCGCGTCCCCGCCATCCATGTCTCCGGCAAAGGTGCGCCCGTCCTGATCGTGCATCCGGAGGGAGCCGAAGCCGGCCGCCGGTCACCCGAAGCGCAGCAGTATCTTCGTGCCGGGCGTCCCGTGCTACTGATCGATGCCTTCCAGACCGGTTCCGCCGTGGCGAAGCGCGATACCTCCCACCAGCACTTCCTCACCTTTAACAAGACGGACGACGCGAATCGCGTCCAGGATATCCTCACCGCGCTGGCGTACCTCAACCGCCGTGACGTCACCCTTGTGGGAGCAGGGAAGGCTGCGGTCTGGTGCTTCTTTGCGGCGGCACTGGCAGAAAATCCCGTGGCCCTTAAGACGACTTTGGGGGCTTTTAAGGGCCAAGATGAGGACTTTATGCGCGACTTTTTCGTTCCGGGTATCCAGCGCGCTGGAGGTCTGAAGGCGGCGCAGGCGCTTCTGCCCAGGTAACCCCGACGGCCTAACTCTGCGCCCGCTGCCGACGCGGCGGGTGCATAGCCGCCTCCAGATTCGCGGCCTGGCGAAGGGCTTTCTCGTACCCTGCCACCAGATGACAGATCAGGAAGTCAAAATACCGCCCCAACCGTACAGTAAGGTCCTTTTTCGCGAGGATTTCGGTGCTCGTACCCTCTACGGCCTGCTGGTCTACAAAGTCGATGATCTTGGCCTTTAGGATTGCCAGCGCACGGACGACTTCCGCTAATGGCACATCCTCCTCGAAACGCAGTTTGCCGCGCGCCTCGTAGCGCAGGCCCAGCTCATCCAGATTTGCCTGGGTCATCCAGAACCCCAGGTGTTGCAGGATGTCCTGCCCCCATTCCCGCAACTCGGCGCCGGGCAGGCCCGCGATATGTGTCATCCTGGGCTCCTGCCGGATATGCCGGAGAGCATTGGCGGTGATCGTATCCCAGTTGGACTCGATCAAATGGACCAGTCTCCCTGCCAGCATCAGGAACACCTCCCGCAGGTATTGTACGCGGTATCCGAGCCCCACATCCAACACTATTGGTTCGATTCGATCCTACCCGAGACCTGTTCCCACTCCTCCAGGCGCGCTTCCAGTTCGAAACGTCTCGCCCCCAGCAATTCCATCACCCGCTTGCTCTCCTCGACGCTCTTAAAGGCCGCCAGATCCGCTTCATACCCGGCGATCTCCAGTTCGAGTTGCGCGACAGCCCGTTCGATCTCAAGCTGTCGATCTTGCATCATCTTAAGTTTCAGAGGGTTGAGCCGCTTTACCTCAACCGGCTTCTCGGATTCGATGTCAGCACCCGACGGCGCCCCGTTCGCATCCCCGGACGTCGGCCCCTGGCTCGCGGTGGCCTGTTCCTTTCGCCACAGGTAATCCTCGTAGTTGCCCGGGTATACCGTGACGGCGCCGTCAGCTACCTCGAATACCCGCGTGGCGAGGCGATCGATGAAGTAGCGGTCATGGGAGACGAATACCACCGTGCCCGTGAACTCCTGGAGGGCGTTCAACAGCACGTCTTTGGCGCGCAGATCCAGGTGATTGGTGGGCTCGTCGAGCAGCATGAAGTTTCCGGGCATCATCAACATGCGGGCCAGCGCGTAACGGTTGCGCTCGCCGCCGGACAGCACACCGATGCTCTTGAACACGTCATCCGCCGAGAACAGGAAGCAGCCCAGCACCGAGCGCAACTGCTGTTCGGTGGCGCGAGGGGCCACGCGCCCCAGATCGTCAATAATGCGCGCGGAGGCATCCAGTTCCTTGTACTGATCCTGGGCGAAGTAGTCCGGCTGTGCATTGTGCCCCAGGATGTACTCTCCTGACGTGACCCCCTCCTGCCCGGCCAGAATCTTGATGAGGGTGGATTTACCAGCGCCGTTCACCCCGACCAGCGCGACGCGATCCCCGCGCTCCACCATGAAGTTCGCTCCCGAGAACACCTGCAACTCGCCGTAACTCTTCGCTACGTTGCGGAACTCCGCCACCACGCGCCCGCTCGCCTTGGGCTGCGGGAAGCTGAAGTGTATGGTCTTCTCCTCGGGCGGAAGCTCGATTCGCTCGATCTTCTCCAGTTCCTTGATCCGGCTCTGCACCTGTTTGGCCTTGGTGGCCTGAAAGCGGAAGCGGTCGATAAACGCCTCGAGCTGTTTGATCCGGTCCTGCTGGTTTTTGTACGCCGATTCGAGTTGCACCTGACGGTCGGCCTTCTGCTGCTCGAAGCGCGAATAGCCGCCGGTGTAGAAATGCACGCGCTTGTTCCACAACTCCGCGATCTTCTTGACGGTGACGTCCAGGAAGTAGCGGTCATGGGATACCAGGACGAAGGCGTTGGGGTACTGGTTCAGGTAGCCTTCGAGCCAGTTGCGCGCTTCGAGATCCAGGTGGTTGGTCGGCTCATCGAGCAGCAGCAGGTTGGGCTTTTGCAACAGCAGCTTGGCCAGCGCGATGCGCATCTGCCAACCGCCGGAGAACTCCTCCGTGCGGCGCTGCCAGTCACGCTGGGGGAAGCCCAAGCCCGACAGTACCATTCCCACCTGCGCCTCCACCGCGAAGCCATCCCGCGCACGGAATTCGCTCTCCGCCATATGGAACCGCTCGGCCACCTGCGCGTACTCCCGCCCCTCCGGGTCGAGTTCCGCCATACGATGCGCCAGAGCCTGCTGCTCGGTCTCGAGCGCCAGCACTTCGCTGAAAACCCCCAGGCACTCCGCGAACAAGCTGCGCCCGGAGAGTTCCAGGCCCTCCTGCGGCAGGTACCCGATGGTGGCGCCCTTCTGGACCGTGATGGTGCCGCCATCCAGGCCGTCGATCCCGGCCAACACCTTCAATATGGTGGACTTGCCCGTGCCATTGGCTCCCACGACGCCGATGCGGTCGTTGGGCGTCACCATCCAGTCCAGGTCTTCGAATAGGGTTTTGGGCCCGAAACGCTTCGCGGCCCCCGTGAGTTGAATCATGTTGTCGAATGCCGGAGAATTCTGCCGGCGCGCTCTTCGGTAAGCTTCCCCTCGTCTACTACGACCCGGCCGTTCACCAGCACGAAGTCGAATCCTTCGGAAAATTGGTGAGGTTTGTCGAATGTAGCCTTATCTTCAATGCGAGCGGGATCGAAAAGGACCAGGTCGGCCCAGTTGCCTTCGCGCACCAGACCCCGGTCGCGGAACCCAAAGGTACGGGCGGGCAGGGAAGTCATTCTCCGCACCGCATCTTCGAGCGTGAGTACGTTGCGCCGCCGCACGAACTCGGCCAGCACCCGGGCATTGGTGCCGTAGGAGCGCGGGTGCGGCATCCCTATGCCGAATTCCTGCACGCCCCCGTCGCTCGCGATGGCGGTGAAGGGATAGCGCAGAATGCGCTCCACGTCCTTCATCCCCATGGATTGGTAGACCATCTGGGCGCCTCCCTTGGCCTCCATATCCAGAATGGTCTCGATCTCATGCTTCAGCTTTTTCCCTCGACCCATGCGACTGATCTCGCTGATGCTCTTGCCTTCAAGCGACCGATCCCACCGGCAGCCCGCCACCACCGCGTAGCTGTAATTCCTGTGCCCCTTCTGCTTGAGCCGCTGCTCCATCTCTTTGGCGATCTTCGCCCGGGTGGCCGGGTCCGCCAGCCGTTCCTTAAGCTTGCCCTCGGCATGCGCCCAACTCGGCAGCGTGATGCTCAGGGAGGTGCTCGACCGGTCGTAGGGATACTGGTCAACCACTACGTCCACGCCCTCACGGCGGTACTTCTCTACCAGCGCCAGCGTCTTCTCGCTCATGCCCCATAGCCGCCGGTTGTCGATCTTGAAATGGGAAAGCTCGACCGGCATGCCGGCCTCGCGACCCACCCGCACGGCCTCCTCGATGGCCTCGATTACCTGCGCGCCCTCGTCCCGCATGTGGCTCGCGTACACGCCGCCGTACTTGCCCGCGGCTTTCGCCAGCGCGACAACCTCATCGCTCGAAGCGTAGGTCCCGGGGATATAGATCAGGCCGGTCGAGAACCCGACTGCGCCTTCGCGCATGGCCTTCTCAACCAGGTCCTGCATGGCGGCAATCTCTTGCGGGGTAGCCTGCCGGTCCGCCGTGCCCATCACCTGCCGCCGGACGGTGTTGTGGCCTACCAGGGAGGCGGCATTCAGCCCAAGTCCGATCTCCTCCAATCGCCGCAGGGATATCGCCATGTCGGAGTAAGAACCCCCGCAATTGCCCGTCACCACCGTGGTGACGCCGTCCATTACATAGTTATCGCCGCGCGGCACCTTCTCCAGGCCGCCCTCAACGTGGGTATGGACGTCGATAAAACCCGGCGCGAGCACCCGGTTGCGGGCATCGATGACGCGCGCTGCCGCGGCCTCCGCGGGAATCCTGCCAATAGTAATGACGCGCCCGTCACGAATCCCCACATCGGCACGGAACCAGGGATTACCCGAGCCGTCTACAACGCGGGCATTGCGGAATATCAGATCGTATCCGGCTGCCGGCAGTACCGGCGCCAGGCATAGAACCATGGCGAGCAGTTTGGCAATCATGCGCGTGTTCGTGCGGCTATAAATACTATTCTAGCGGCACCGATCAGGAAGGCGCACCCGCCCGCGAGTTTCAGCTCGAACAACCACGCCGGTCCGGCCCCCGCCGGAGGGATGGCGGAGAACACCATGGCCATCGCGGTCACCGCCAGTCCCGATATGGCGCTCCACCTCCGCCCGTGCTTCCAGGCCACGCCGAAGAGGTATAGGAACGGGATGAAGTAGGTGATCACGGTCATGTCCACCAGTAACTGGTAGGCGGTTTGCAAGCTGGATCCCGCTTGCAGCACCAGCAGGAAGACGGTGCACGCGCCGCCCTGCGCCAGAATGCTGATCCAGGGCGTCCGGAAGCGTGGGTGCAGCCGCGCAAAGGCCGGCGGCAGGTAACGGTCGAGCCCGATGACGAAGGGCAGGCGAGCGCTCCCGCCGATCCACGCCCCGAGTTGCCCGGCCACACCCAATAGGATCAACCCGATCAGCAGCCATCCCAGCCATGGCAACCCGGCGCGCAGACCCGCCGCCTCACCGGCCTGGACCAGACCCGTGATGACGCTGATCTCGCCTGACGGCACCAGCGTTACAAGCGCGAGCGTCCCCAGGATGTAGAATGCCGCGATCGCCAATCCCGAGATCCAGGCGGCCCGTGGCAGCGTTCGTGCCGGATCCCGAATTTCACCGCCCATCACCGCCCCGAGTTCCAGACCCCCGAAGGCGAACGCGATCTGCGACCAGAAATTGATCTTTCCCCAGTCCCATTCTGGCAAGACGTGGATGGGGGTTGCCGGTCCCGTCCGCGACCACGCCAGGAAACCCGCCACCACAATCAGGACGCCGGCGGCGTATGTGGCCACACCACCGCCGCTATTCACCCATCGCCCCACCCCCAACCCCACCACGTTGGCCGCCAGCGCAATCCAGAGAATGGCGAGCGACAGCCCGAACACAAACGGTTTGCTCTCACCGAATCCCATGCTGTATCCGGCCATACTGACGCCCGCCAAGAGCAGGTTAGGGAAGTAGAACAGGTTACTCAGCCAGTAGCACCAGCCACATAGAAAGCCGTGCCACTCGCCGTAGCCGCGTTTGGTCCAGACGTAGATACCGCCCTCATCCGGGTACCGGTGTGAGAGCGTGGCCACGGCCAGGGCAGACGGCACAAAGAAGAACACCGCCGCCAGTACCCACAACGAGACAGAGCCCGGACCGGCATGCGCCGCCGCCGCCAGCCAGCGGATTCCCGCCACGGCGGCGATGTTAAACAACACCAGGTCCCGCAGGTTCAGTACGCGCTCAAGAGAAGGTGCCTTGCTCAGAACCTCATCGTATCAGGGGCTGCCGGCCGCACGGCAGCGACGGCCGATGAAGTAGACTACTAATTGCGAATTCATGGCCGGCGATGCGCCTGCCAAACCGGAGGCCCCTGATGCGCACCGAGTGGCGACGCGCGCTTTACGGCTGCACCATCTTCACCAGCGCCTTGTTATTGTTCCTGGTGCAGCCCATGATGGCACGGGCCATTCTGCCGTGGTACGGCGGTTCGGCGGGGGTGTGGACCACGTCCATGCTCTTCTTCCAGGCGCTGCTGCTCGCGGGCTACTGGTACGCCCACCGTGCCTCGGCGCTGGGTTCGCGTACCCAGGCGGCGCTGCATGGCACCTTGCTGGCGGCCAGCCTTGCCCTGCTGCCCGTCATCCCGGCAGTTCGCTGGAAACCGGCCGCGAGCGGCGACCCGGTGCTAGGTATTCTGGTCCTCCTCACCGTCACGGTCGGGCTTCCGTACCTGCTGCTCTCGACCACTACGCCGCTGGTCCAAAGCTGGTACGCCCGGGAGACCGGCCGCTCACCGTATCGGCTATTCGCGGTTTCGAACTTCGCGTCTCTCGCCGCGCTGCTCTCTTACCCGTTTGCCATTGAGCCGGCTCTGCCGCTGCACACCCAACTTGTGGTCTGGTCGGCGTGCTACGCCGCTTTCGCCGTACTTTGCGGTGTCTCCGCGCTGGCCAGTATGGGGCGCAAGCAGATCCCCCGCGATGAGTGCGGGGCGCCGTGGAAGGACCGCATCACCTGGATGGTCCTGGCCGCCTGCCCGTCCGCGCTGTGGCTCGCGGCGGCCAACCAGGTTAGCCAGAGCATCGCCCCCATGCCGTTTCTCTGGATCCTGCCGCTCGGGATCTATCTCTTTACCCTGATTCTTTGTTTTGATCGCGACGGCTGGTACTCTCCCTCGCACTACAGGATACTCGTCCCTGTGGCCCTGATGGCCGGTAGTTTCGGACTGGCGCAGCAGTGGACCGCGCCGCTGTGGCGCACCGTCGCGCTGCTGATGTTCGCCCTGTTTGTCTGTTCGATGTTTTGCCACGGAGAACTGGCGCGCCGCAAGCCCGAGCCGCGGCAGCTTACTTCCTTCTATTTGATGGTGGCGGTAGGAGGCGCGCTGGGCGGAGCGTTCGTGGCGCTTGCGGCACCTCGTCTGCTCTCCGCCTACTACGAACTACAAATCGTCCTGATCGGCTGCCTGGTCCTGGCGTTTGCCATTCTCTTCGGCTACGGACGGCCGTCGCATTTGATCCGGCTGGCGATCATGGCGCTGATCGGTGTCGGGTTGGGGCTCCACTTCCGCGGCACCAAGTCCGGGCAGGTCCTCCGCGAGCGCAATTTCTACGGCGCGGTGGAGATCGCCGACGGCAAGGGTCCGGGCGCCCTGCGCACCCTGTATAACGGCTCTATCGTCCACGGTTCGCAATTTCTGGTCCCGGAACGCTCGCGCACCGCCACGGCTTATTATGGCGAATCGTCTGGCGTGGGGCTGGCGCTTAAAAACCGGGCCCGGCCGGGCAGGCGGGTTGGCGTCGTCGGCCTCGGCGCCGGCACCCTGGCTGCCTACGGCCGTCCCGGTGACACCTTCCGTTTTTACGAAATCAACCCCCTGGTCATCGACATTGCCCATCGCCACTTCAGCTATCTGAAGAATACGCAGGCGCACACCGAAATGGTCCTCGGGGATGCCCGGCTGACGCTCGGCAACGAACCGCCCCAGGCCTACGATGTCCTCGTGGTGGACGCTTTTTCCGGCGACTCCATCCCCGTCCACCTGCTCACCCGCGAGGCATTCGCGCTCTATTTCCGGCATCTGCGGCCCGACGGTATTCTGGCGGTTCATCTGACCAACCGCTACATAGATCTCACGCCCGTGGTGACGGCGGGCGTTAAATCATTCAACCGCCGGAGCCTGATTATGCGGGCGCAGGGCGACGGCAAGGCCATCTACACGACCACTTGGGCCCTGGTTGCCAGCGACCCCGACGTTTCCCTGGCAGCCGCGGCGGACCACAACCGCCCCACCCGCACGGTTCCGCTCTGGACGGACGACTACAGCAATCTCTTCCGTCTGTTGCGATAGAGGAGCGGTTTTGAAATTTGCGTTTTGAAAAGTGTGGAGCCGGATAACGTAGAGCACCACGGATATGTCGGCTAGAATTCCCTTTAAGGAGAAACAACCGTGTCGAGCAACTTAACGCGCAGGCAGATTCTGGCCGCCATTCCAGCAGCGGCCGTAGCGGCGGCTCCAGCATCGAAGCCGGCGATGCTCGGGGGAACTCCGGCCAAGCAGGGCCGCTTTCCGAAGTGGCCGGTCGCAGGCCAACCCGAGGAGCAGGCGCTTATCGAAGTGGTGCGCAGCGGGCAGTGGTTCCAGGGCAACGGAAAGCTGGTGAAGAAGTTCGAGGCGGAGTACGCCCAGCTTACGGGTGCAAAATACTGCATAGCCACCTCCAGCGGCACCGGCGCGCTGCACTCGTCGCTCGGAGCCCTGGGTATAGGCGCGGGGGACGAGGTCATCCTGCCGCCGTACACCTTCGTCGCCACCGTGAATGTGGTGCTCCTATTGAACGCGTTGCCGATTTTTGTCGATAGCGATCTGGAGAGCATGCAGATCGACCCCGGCAAGGTGGAAGCCGCCATCACCGACCGCACTGCGGCCATTATCCCGGTGCACTATTCGGGCAACGTCGCCGATCTGGATCGTCTCCTGCCGGTAGCGGCCAAGCGCAAGCTTCCCGTCATCGAGGACACCTGCCAGTCGCACTTATCCGAGTGGCGGGGCCGGAAGGCCGGCACGTACGGCGCTACCGGATGCTTCAGCTTCCAGGCCAGCAAGAACCTGAACTGCGGCGAAGGCGGGGCGATCATCAGCAACGATGATGACCTCATTGAAAAATGCTACGCCTTCCACTACAACGGCAGCGGCCGCAAACCGAAGTGGGTGGACACGCTGCACGGAACCAAATATCTGATGACCGAGTTCCAGGCTGCGATCCTGCTGGCTCAAATGGCGCGCCTGGAGGAACAGACACGCACCCGCGAGGCGAATGCCCGGTACCTGACCAGCCTGTTGAAGGAAATTCCCGGGATCGGCACCCAGAAGATCTATGAAGGCTGCACGCGGCACGCCTACCATGTCTACAAGTTCCGTTACCTGAAGGAACAGTTCGCCGGGATGCCGCGGGAACGCTTCGTGAAGGCGATGTCGGCCGAGGGTGTATCCTGCGTAACCGGCTACGACGAGCTGAACAAACGCCGCCACATCAAGAACGTGCTGGCTTCGCGCGGATATCGCAGGATCTACTCGAAAAAGGTGCTGGATGCCTGGGAAGAGCGCAACCGCTGCCCGGTGAACGACCAGCTCTGCACGCAGGCGGTCGGGTTCACCCAGAACATGCTGCTGGGGCCTCGCAGCGACATGGACCAGATCGCCGACGCGGTCCGGAAGATCCAGGCCCACGCCGGCGAACTAGCCAAGGCATAGACGGTCAGCGGGTACGGCGCACGAGTTCGTCTACTTTTGCCACGATGGTCTCTTCCACGGAGGGGCGGAAGGGACCGGGCTGGCCGTAGGGGACCATGGCGCCGCCGCCCTCATAGCCGCCTTCCTTGAGAACCCTCAGGGACGGAATATAGGCGAACACGTCGTTCGAGTAGCCCGATACCCAGCTATTGCCCGGGCCGTACTGCTGCTTGAAACGCAGGGCGTAGTCCGATACCACTTCGCCGCCCAAAATGATCCACGCCAAGCCGGGGGAAGAAGCCCCGGAGCCGAACTGCCATACCTGGACGGGATAGGGATAGCGGTCGGGCAGCCGTCCGTCGCGCTCGTAAATGTCGAGCAGATGGCGGGCATGCCTGCGGATGGCTGGCGCGGCAGTGAGCCTCTGCTTGAGTTCCTCACGGGTGGGCGGCGTCTCGAAAGCCAGGTCCACGCGCTCGAAAGCCGTCTTTAACGGGTGCGCAAGCGGCCGCATCTTACCCTGCGCCACCTGGCTTGTGGCTTCCGCCAGGATCTGCCCATAGGCGACCGCGAGTTCCACTTTGCGGCGGGGCAGCGGGTTGGCATCTGCGCCGCAGCCTGCCACGAACAGCGCAGTGGCGCCCGGAAATTCCTTCTCCACGGCCAATTGGGCAAAGCCGGCGTAATCGCCGGTTACCTCATACCCGCTGAGCACTGTATTGTGGCAGGCATAGCCGAAGACCAGTGCCCGCACCTTGCCCTCCGGGCTCCGGACCCTAAGCACCGGGACATCGTGATCCACGGGCCGCGGGAAATTGGGGGAACGGCGGTTCACGGCGAAACCGGCCAGCCCCTGGCCGAAGGCGAGTTCAGCCGGAGCGAGGTCCCGGATAGCGGCTCCCACCACGTCCACGACTTTATCGAGCAGGTCCGCCGTGTAGCGATCGATGACCTTCGCCTGCCGGTCGTCGAATTCATAGGCGGGGCGAAGCACCTGCCCTGTGACCGGCGCGCTATGAGTGTGGGATGCGCTTAATACCAGCCGCTCGCGCGGAACGCCATATTTCTTCTCGACGCGTCCGGCGACGGTCGCGGCCATGTCGGCGCCGAAACCGAGGATCTCGGCGGTCACCAGGACGGAGGTCTTCCCGCTCCCGTCCCGAATGGCCAGCGCCTTGGTCCAGATATCGTGCAGGGCGCCCTCGGAGGGCTTGGTCCGGGCTCCGTAGCCGGCCAGCCAGATGGGCTCCCGGGGTGTGATGGCGGTCTTGGCGACGCCTGCCTGCCACCCTCCTCCCCCGCCGGCCTCCTGGGCATAAGCGGCAGCGCCGACGCCCGCCGGCGTGGCCGCCAGGAATGTCCTGCGCGTCATATTTTGGTTCACCGATGTTCCTCCGCCGCCCGATTGAAACTCGCGGCCTGCCGTCCATTATCCTCCTCCGGAGCCGGCTTCCCAAGCCGCGCGGGGCGCTGTATGATAAGGCGTTCCGGGAGGTATTTCGATGCGCGCATCTCTATTGCTGGTGGTGGTTCTGTCGATGGCGCCCTCCAGCAGCTTCGCCCAGTGCTTTAAAATTGCCGAGGTCAACGCGGAAACACCCGAGGGACAGTTGCTCCAGCAGATCGGGCAGGAATCCGACGACGTCAAGAAACTCGCCCTGCTTGAGAAATTCGCCGCCGAGCATGCCAAGCACGAGGCCGTTGGCTGGGTCTACGAACAGGCGCAAGCCGCGTACAGTAAGGCCGGCAACCCGGACAAGGTCCTGGAACTGGGCGGAAAGATACTCGCGCTCTCGCCCGATTGCGTCGAATCCGCCCAGCAGATGTTGAAAGCCGCCGAAGCCAAGAAGGATTTGGACCTGATCCGCAAATGGTCTGACCAGACGTCCCAGATCGCCCTTAAGGTGGCCAACGCCCCCAAGCCCGCCGACGAGGACCAGGTGGAAGCCTGGAAGAACCGCGCCGACTGGGCCCGGCAGGTCAATACCTATACCGAGTATTCGCTCTACGCCGCGGCCTTGCAGGCACCCGAGCCCAAGAAGAAGATCGAGCTCCTCGAAGCTCTTCAAGCGCGCAACGCGAAAAGCGAATACCTGGCCAAGGCCTACGGGCAACTCTTCCTGGCCTACAGGCAGGCGGGCGCGAACGACAAGGCAGTGGCGCTCGCCCAGAAGGTGCTAGCCACGGACGAGTCCGATCCCGACATGCTGATCGTCCTTGCCAGCGACTATCTCGCGAAGAAGAAGGAGCCGGAGAAGGTGCACGCCTATTCCGCCAAGGTGGTCCAGATCATGACCGCCCAGCCCAAGCCCGAAGGGGTCTCCGATGCCGACTGGCAGAAGCGCCGCAACGCGATGCTGGGCGCGGCGCACTTCGTAAGCGGATCGCTCTACTACGCGCAAGCGCGCTGGCCGCAGGCGGACAAGGAACTCCGGGAGGCCGTCCCGCTGCTCGATAATGAGCAGGTGAAGGCCGAGGCCCTCTACTATCTCGGGTTCGCGAACTATAAGATGGAGAAAGGACAGGAAGCGGCCAACTTCTACCGGCAGTGCTCGACCATTAAAAGCCGCTTCCAGGCCCTGGCAGCCAAGAATCTGGCAGGGGTCCGCCGCGAATTCACCGGAATCAAATGAATCTGCTAATCCCTAACCTGGGCTCGACGTCGCTCAAGTACCAGATCCTCGAAATGCCCTCCGAGACCGTGCTCGCACGTGGCCGGATGGAGCGCGTGCAGGACTACCGCGAGGCCATCGCGCAGGTGCGCACGGGCGATACCCGTATCGACGCCGTGGGCCTGAAGGCCGTGCACGCCGGGCCGGACTATCGCGGTACGTTCCTCATCGACGCCGCCCTGGTTCGTGCCATGGAGGAGTTCCTTCCCGCCGCCCCGGCCCACAATGCCATTTATCTGACCGCCATCCGGGCGTTTCAGGAGGCTATGCCGGGGGTGCCGCTGCTGGCGGCCTTCGAGCCGGAATTTCACGCCACCATGCCGGAATATGCGCGGCAATACGGGGTCCCGCCAGCCTGGCGTGCCGAAGGCGTTGCCAAGTACGGCTTCCACGGAGCGTCCCACCAATATGTAGCCGAGCGCGCGATCGAACTGCTGGGTGCGGCCCCGCGCCTGGTGAGCTGTCATTTGGGCGGCAGCTCGTCGATGTGCGCCATCCGGGACGGCCGCTCCGTCGACACCAGCATGGGCTTCTCGCCGCAATCCGGACTTGAAAACGCCACGCGCCACGGCGACCTGGATGTGTTCGCGGTGCTCTTTATGATGGAGCGCCACGGCTGGTCGACGGAAGAAGTGCGCACACAGCTTTCGAAGGGCGGCGGTCTGGCGGGCCTTTCCGGTATCCCCGGCGGCGACGTACGCGATCTTGACGATGCCGCGGCGAAGGGCAATCCGGAAGCCGCCCTGGCGCTGGAGGTCTTCGTCTACCAGGTGCGCAAAACGATCGGCGCCTACGCCGCGGCGATGGGCGGCCTCGATGCCGTGGTCTTCACCGGCGGCATCGGCGAAAACTCGGCCCGCCTTCGCGCCGAATGCTGCCGCAATCTGGAGTTCCTGGGCGTCGAACTCGACCCCGCGGCCAATAACGGCGGCAGCGGCGATCGGCTGGTTTCGGCGGCCGCGTCGCGCGTGAAGGTGCTGGCGCTTTCAACCAACGAAGAGGTGGTAGTGGCCCGCCGTGCCTATCGCAGGCTGCTGGCGCTTGGCCTCGCAGCCGCAGAGAGTGCATGAGAACCCTGGCTTTCCTGATTGCCGCGACGGCGTTGCAGGGGCAGGAACTGATGCCCCTGCCCGCAAAACTCACTCCGGCACCGGGGAGCCTGACCATTGACGCGAACTTTCGGGTGGCCTTCACCGGCCACCGTGAGCCACGCCTGGACGCCGCCGCAGGGCGCCTCAGCGCGCTTCTGTCGCGGAAGACGGGGATCCCCATGCGAGGCACGGGGCAGGGAAGCGCAGCGCTCGAATTCCGCTGCGCCGGCCCCGGCGACACGGATGAGTCTTACCGGCTCTCCGTCACGCCCCAGGGCGCCCGCATCGAAGCTGCCCAGCCGCCGGGTGTTCTCCGGGGTATGGCCACCTTCGCTCAACTCGTGCAGCTCGGCCCTAAAGGCTTCGAGGTCCCTGCCGTCCAGATCGAAGACCGCCCGCGCTTCCCCTGGCGCGGCCTGATGCTCGACGTCGCCCGCCACTGGATGCCGATGGACGTCATCAGGCGCACCCTCGATGCCATGGCCGCAGTGAAGCTCAACGTCCTGCACCTGCACCTTGCCGACGACCAGGGCTTCCGCGTTGAGAGCCGCCGCTACCCGAAGCTCCAGGGCATGGGCTCGGATGGCCAGTATTACACGCAGCAGCAGATCCGGGAGATCGTCGACTACGCCCGGGAGCGCGCCATCCGGATCCTCCCCGAGTTCGACATGCCGGCACATACCGGAAGCTGGTTCGCCGGCTACCCCGAGTTGGCCGCCGGTCCCGGCCCCTACCCGATCGAGCGCGGCTTCGGCATCTTCGACCCGGTACTCGACCCCACACGCGAAGAGGTCTACCAGTTCCTCGACGGTTTCATCGGAGAGATGGCGACGCTGTTTCCCGACCCCTACTTCCACATCGGCGGCGACGAAGTGAACGGCAAGCAGTGGAACGCCAACCCGCGCATTCTGGAGTTCAAGCGCGCCCAGGGGATGAAGGACAACCACGAGCTTCAGGCCTACTTCACGCGACGCGTCCAGGCGATCGTCCAGAAGCATGGGAAGAAGATGGTGGGGTGGGAGGAGATCCTCAATCCGGCGCTATCCCGCGACACCGTAGTCCATGCCTGGCGCGGCGAAAAGTCTCTGCCCCAGGTGGCATCACGGGGATTCCCCACCATCCTTTCCTACGGTTACTACCTGGATATGATGGAGCCCGCCGAGAGGCATTATCTGGTGGAGCCGGAGATGTCGGGCGGCAAGATCCTGGGCGGAGAAGCCTGCGAGTGGAGCGAGCATGTTACCCCGGAGAACGTGGATGCGCGCATCTGGCCCCGCACCGCCGCCATCGCCGAGCGCTTCTGGTCGCCCCGCGAGGTGCGCGACGTCGATTCGATGTACCGGCGACTGGCGTTTGTCAGCCGCGAACTCGAATGGGTCGGGTTGGAACACGAATCGAGCTTCCGGATGATGACCGCGCGCCTTGCCGGGCGGCACTCCGCCGAGCCGGTGCGGGTACTGGCCGAAGTCGTGGAGCCGGTGAAGCAGTATAAGCGGCACAACTCCCGAACGTACACGAGCTTGACGGCATTCAACCGCCTGGTGGACGTGGCTCGTCCGGAGAGCCGCGTGGCTCGAGAATTCGGGCAGGCGGTGGACCGCTATCTGGCCACCAAAACGGGCGGGGAAGAGTTGCGACGCCAGCTTGTGCTCTGGCGCGACAATCACGCGCGGCTGGCTCCCGTGCTCCGCGATTCGGCGCTACTGGCCGAGGCCGCTCCTTTGTCCGAAGACCTTACTGCCCTCGCAACTGCTGCGCTGGGAGCCCTCGACGGCAAGGTTCCGCCGGATGGACGCGCCCTTCTCGACCGTGCCGCCCAGCCCCGTGCCGAGTTGTTAATCAGCGTGGTGCCGCCCATTCGCCGGTTGCTCGAAGCCGCGCCCTAAGTAGCAGCATCCAAACAGGCATGAGACGACTCGCGCTTCTCGTTCCCGCGGTGCTGTGTCTGGCCGGCTCCGCCCCCGCCCAGGAGTGGCAGATCGACGGCGCCCACTCCGCCGCCCAGTTCTCCGTACGCCACCTGATGGTGACCACCGTCCGGGGCCAGTTCGGCAAGATTTCGGGCAGCGCGGTCTACGACCCGGCCAACGTTGCGAAATCCAGTATCGTCGCGGAGGTGCAGGTGGACTCCATCGACACCCGCGAGCCCAAGCGCGATGCCCATTTGAAGAGCGCGGATTTCTTCGATGCCGCGAAGTACCCGACGGTGCGCTTCCAGTCGAAGTCCGTGGAACCAGGCGGCGCGGGCCGGTTCAAGCTCATCGGCGACCTGACGATTCGCGGAGTCACCCGCCAGGTGGCTTTCGACGTGGAAGGCCTCGCCACCCCGATCAAGGACGGTCGTGGCGGGGAGCGCACCGGCGCCACCGCGTCCACCAAAATCAGCCGCAAGGACTTCGGAATGACGTGGAATCGCGCGCTCGAAGCCGGTGGTGTCACGGTGAGCGACGAAGTGGCCCTCATGATCGACCTTGAGCTCGTGCGCAAGCTGGCAGCGAACTGACGCGGGGTTACATGCCGCCTGTGACAAGCGTCTGTTCCAGGACTCCGAGGCGCACCCGGAACTTGGTACGGTCGCCGCGATAATAGTCGACCGCATACTCCACCGGCACACCGCCCGAGTACGCCACACGCTTGATCAGCAGCGCCGATGACCCTACGGGTACGGTCAGGAGGGCGGCTTCCTCCTCTTCGAGGCTGGCGGCTTCGATGCTCTGCACGGCGTCGATCGGCTTGTGCCCCATTTTTTGCATCACATCGTAGACCGATTGCCGGCGCAGATCGTGCTTCAGAAAAGTCGGAAAGAGGCGCTCCGGGAGCCACGTGTTGGCAATCACCAGCGGCGTGCCCCCGCCCAGCCGCAGCCGCCGCAGATACACCACCTGC
>DATMYF010000161.1:0-3515 GCA_035561075.1 Bryobacteraceae bacterium | reverse complement strand
CGCCTCCACCGCCGCCAAAGCCCCCGGGTACCCCGAATTCACCGCCCGTTGCCGGGGCGCCGGGCTGCCCGAAGACGCCTTCCATGCCCTCACGGCCCCGCATCTGCGCGAATTCCTCACGCCGGCCCAGCATCAGGTCCTCGGGGCGGGCCTCCTGCAATCCGGTGCTCAGGCTGCCCGACACCAGAAAAGCCTCGTTGGCGTTCGAGGCATCCGGAGCCGGTCCCTCCTGGTGCTGGGTGTTTCGTAAGGCTTCCTGGATCTGGGCGTCGGCGTTCGCGGTCAGGGTCAGGCTCTGGAAGCCGCGCGGGGGCACGCGCTTGGCCGGCGCCGGCTGAGCGGCCGGCGCGGTGCCCGCGAAGGGTTTCAACTCCAGCGAAAAGTCGAGCTGCGTGGCCGCCGTCCCGACCTCCTTAGTCTGTGCCGCCGTTCCGAAACCGAACATCTCCACCTGCACAGTCGCGGGCCCCGGCGTCAAGCCGGCGAACTCATAGCGCCCAGCCTCATCCGTAGTAGTGATCACGCGGCGGCCGCCTTGCACCAGCGTAACGGATGCCCCGGGAACCGGCTGCCCCGCGGAACGCACCGTGCCCGCCAGATGAGATTCTTCAGCGCGGGCATAACACCCGCAAACGACCAAGAATAGTGCAAACCAGAAAGCGCGAGACATGTATGTATGGAGAGATGATGGCGCGCGATCGCCGAATGTTACCCGGGGGTACCGATCCCGGCCAGCACTTTGCCGATAGACTCCGAATGAGTACTTTGGTACTAATAGTGTGGCGCTCGACCTTGCGGTTCGTGCGTCGCGTACAAAAAGGACACGTTCTCAATGACCGCGATCATCGTCATCTCTTGCGTAACCGGCGTGCTGGTCTTTCTGGGACTGATCAAGATCCTCAACCGCATGGCGCCTCCGCCCCCAAAGCAGACCGCCGCAGACGTACCGGACATCCGCAGCGGGCCGAGATTCCCTTTACGCTCCACGTTCGACTTGCAGTGGCGGGATTCAGAAGGCCGCGACCGGGCGCTGAAAGCCGCAGCCGTCGACATGTCGGACCGGGGCCTTGCCCTGAAGGCTGACCGACCGCTCGAAGTGGGCAGCCTGGTCAATGTGCGCGGAGAGGATTATAAACTCGCGGGAGCGGGCTGGGTTCGTCACTGTACGCGCCGTGGGCGCTCGTATCTCGTAGGCCTGGAAATCAAGGGTTCGTTATCGCGCGGTTGATTCCCCGCCCCGTCTACGGTCTGTAAAACTTGCACGATCTGAGTAGATCGTGAACTGCTGATCCTCATGCCGATCCAGGCGTGCTAGTCTTGCGGGTCTTTGCCGCCATTGGCCCTCCGTTTGCACCTTCTTACAGCGTGGTTTGAAGCAGGCCGAAAAGCCTGGATTTTCAACGAGCGCGCTTCAACGATGGAATTGACCCCAACGAGAGGAGTAGCACATTCATGAAAGTATCGAGGTTTCTTCGCACGGCGTGCGCACTGGCTTTGGGCCTCGCCGTGATCCCCGCGGTAACCGAAGCGCAGGGCCCTCTGTACGATAAGGTTCTGGTTAACCTGCCGTATACCGTCACAGTGGGCGAGCACGTTTTACAGCCCGGGCCATACATGATCCGGCAGGTTGACAGCCCGGGCGGCGCGAGTCGCGTCCTGCTGATCTACTCGAATGACGGCCGCCAGTTCGAGACCTCCGCCATGACGATCCCGGCTCTGGACCCCACCACGGCCGACAATACCAAAGTGGTCCTGCATCATTTCGGGCCTGATTACTACTTCGATAAGATCTGGATCCAGGGGAAGGACTACGGTTACGAATTCCCGCTGCCCGATGCCGTGAAGGCCCGCCAGCGTGAGCGAATGGCACCACTCACTGTGGCCGCCACGTATGAAGCCGTGCCGAAGGAGGAAGTGGCGCAGGCCCCTGCACCGGCGCCTGTCCAAGAGACCCCGGCACCGCAACCGGAAGTGGCCCAGGCTCCTCCTCCGGCGCCTGAGCCTCAGGCAACTCCGGCGCCCGCACCCGTCGTCGCGGAGCGGCGTATGCCCGAGACCGCTTCAGGCTGGCTAATGATGCTCCTCGGCGGAGGCGCGCTTTCCGGCCTGGGCCTCGCCCTGCGCCGTCAGGCCTAACTCTGTTCGCCTTGTGGGCACCTGGTTCGATAGGGGTCTAATATGCTCGGGGATCGAAAGAAACTGCTCTCGCTGGCGTTGATCGTCGCCGGAGCCACTCTCCTATCGCTGGGTGCCCGCGAATATATCGGCTCCATCTGGACCCAGAGGGAAGCCGCCAAACGGTGGGAAGATTCGTCCAGGACGGCCGCGACGAAAGCCGGGACGAAGCAGGCCGTACCGGACCTCGGCCCCGCTTTCGCGCGGCTCTCCATTCCGCGGCTGGAATCATCGTGGTTTGTTTTTCCGGGGGTAGGTAAGGAAGAATTAAGGCTCGGCCCGGGTCACATGCCAGGCAGCGCCCTCCCCGGGATGCGCGGGAACGTGATTATCGCAGGGCATCGCGACACCCACTTCCGCGTGCTCAAAGATGTGCACGAGGGAGACGAACTGCTGGTGGAGACGCGGCAGGGCCGCTTTCGCTACAAGGTAGCGAAGATCAGTATTGTCAAACCGACCAATACCAAGGCGCTCCAAGACACCGCCGAACCTGTGATGAACCTCATTACGTGCTATCCGTTTTACTATCTCGGTTCGGCGCCCATGCGGTATATCGTGGAGGCGCATCTGGCTGGCGATAGCGGAATAGTTGACGCTCGCGCACGCAAGCAGGTACATTAGTATTGATCCGTGCGCATTCCTCGCGGTTCCAGCGTCCCCATCGTCTAGCCCGGCCTAGGACATCGCCCTTTCACGGCGGTAACGGGGGTTCGAATCCCCCTGGGGACGCCAAAGTCATCCTCTCAAAACAGGCTCTACGCCATTAATGGGGGCACCCCCACCTCTGAAGCAAATTCAAGAACACATCACTATAACCCTCAACCTGTAGTTCTGGAAATTGCGGAAGCCGAATGCCTGGCGTTGCAGGAGTTCCATTTTGGTGTGGAAGCCTTCCGTGATGCCGTTGTTGCGGGTGAAGCGCCACATGGCCGCAATCTCCGCGGACCAGTTGTGCAGCGTTTCACCGAGCCGTACCAGTTGCAGCAGTCCGGACTGCCGCAACTCCTCGACCGCTCGCAGGAACCGTGGCATCAGTCGTGCGCACTGTCGCCGGGTGCGGTGTTTCTTTAGCAGCAGGTAGCAGAGGCGCTGCTTGAAGCGGTAGATCACATCCAGGGCGGGATAGGATGCCAGATAGGCCGCCAACCGGTCCTGCTGCTCCGGCTTGAGGTTATGGCGGTGACGGCGCATCAGGGACATCAAGCCGCGATGCCTGGCGCCGGCGGGGTCGATCTCGCGCCAGCAGGCCAGGAAATGCTGGTTGATCATGCGGATTACATGGAAGCGATCGGCCACGATGCGGGCGTTGGGAAAGTGCTTGCGCACCAGGGCGCGATAGG
>DATMYF010000160.1:0-4796 GCA_035561075.1 Bryobacteraceae bacterium | reverse complement strand
ACGGAGAAGGGTGTGGATGCGGTCTACGTCGCCACGCCCGACCATTGGCATGCGCCGATCACCCTGGCGGCGATACGCAAGCGCAAACACGTGCTCTGCCAAAAGCCGATGACGCATTCAATCGGCGAAGCAAGGCGCGTGGCCGCGGCGGCGCGGGAGATGAAGGTGGCCACCTCGGTGACGGTCAACAACCCGGTATCGAGCAGCACCCAGCTCATCTCGGATTGGATCGCCGATGGCGCCATCGGAAGCGTGCGGGAAGTCCACAACTGGTCAAGCCGCCCGTACTGGCCGCAGGGAGTAGACCGGCCGGAGGGCACACCGGCGATACCGGAGGGCCTGGATTGGGATCTCTGGCTGGGTCCGGCGCCCGAGCGGCCGTATCATCCCGCCTACCTGCCGTTCGTGTGGCGCGGGTGGTACGACTTCGGCTGCGGTTCATTCGGCGATATGGGGTGCTACAGCTTCGCGGGCATCTTCAAGATCCTGGGACTCACCCCTCCGACGGCCGTCGAATGCTGCGCGAGCGAACCGTTTGAGGAGACGTATCCCAAGGCGTCCATCGTGCACTTGGATTTCCCTGCCGCGGGGGCGCGCCCGGCGGTACGGATGTCGTGGTACGACGGCGGGCTGCGGCCAAGACGCCCTGCCGGACTGGGCCGGCAGGAACGCCTGTTCCAGCGGCGCGGCGAGGGCGTCATGTACGTCGGGGAGAAAGGCCTGATTGTGGCGGGGTTCAACGGCGACAGCCCGGTGGTCTATCCGGAATCGAAAAAGTACATCGCGCCTCCGCGGCAGTCAGGCCAGGGTGCTCCGCCGCCGGACCGCGCCGTGGAGCAGTGGATCGCCGGGTGCAAGGGAGACCCGGCCACCGCGGCAGGATTTGAGCCGCAGAGTCCCGTGACGGAAGCGTTCCTGCTCGGCTGCCTGTCGCAACGCTTCGCCGGCGAACGCCTGGAGTGGAATTCGGCTGCCATGCGGGTGACCAATTCCGAAGCCGCCGGCCGGTTTGTCGATCCGCCGTATCGCAGCGGACCCGCAGTGTAAGGCGGGGGTCAGTTGACCCCGAACATGGCGATGTACTGCCGCCCCGGCGCGTGTTCGCGCTGCCAACGCAACTTGTATCCGGCGGCTTCGACCTCACGGATCACCTGATCTGCCGTGGCGCGGATATGGGTCAGGGCGAAATCAGGATTTACCTCCATGGCGCCGCGCTTTTTGTGGTACTCGATGATGGCGAGGCGGCCGCCCGGACGAAGGCTCCGGCGTATGGCCGCCAGCATCTGTTCCGGGTAGTCGAAGTGGTGGTAGGCATCGAGCACGACCACCAGGTCGGCGGCGCCGGGCGGCAGTTTGGGATCGGTTTCCGTCCCCAGCACGAAATCGACGTTCTTAAGCCCGGCCCCGGCGGCACGCTCCCGGGCGCGGTCCAGGAAATCCTGCTGGATATCGGTGGCGACGACATGTCCTTTGGGCCCAACGGCGTTGCTTAAGGCGGACAGCAGGTTGCCTGTGCCGGTGCCGAGATCGACGACCGTGGAGCCGGGGTATACATCGAGCCGGGCCACAAGCTCGCCCGGACGCAGGTTCGCGAGTCTTGCGGGCGACTCCAGAATCCCTACGATCTTTTCGCGCCCTTCCTTGGTCTCGTAATCGCGATTGGCTTCGCGGGCTACCTGGCACCAGGCAAAGGAAGCCAGCAGCAGGCAGGCGATGATTCTCATGGGCCATCCCCCCTGGACGAGTAGATGGCCTGGAGCTCCGGCGGTCGCGGTCCCGTGTGGGAGACGGAACCGCGACCGTGATGCAGCGAACCTATGCTTCCCTGGCGGTGCGTTCCACCAAATTGCTTACTTTGCCGAGGATGATCTCTTCAACTGCCGGAGCAAATGTGCCCGCCGAGCCGCCCCGGGTTTCATACCCGCCCTCTTTGAGTACCCGTACGGAAGGAATGTAGCCGGGCATGTCGTTCGAGTAGGAAGCCACCCAGGTGTCTTCCCAGCCGTGCCTGGCTTTGATGGCAAGGGAGTAATCCACTACCACTTCGCCCGCCAGGACAACCATCTTGAGCGCGTCACCGAAGCGGAGCACCTGGATGGGATACGGGTAGCTCTTGAGTCCCGCCTTCGATTCCGCAAGCGGCACGTCCACGCGCTCCAGGACGGTCTTCAGGGGGCCGGCGACGGGCGTCATCTTGCCGTGCAGCACCAGGTCCACGGACGCCGCGAGAATCCGGCCGTACATGGAGGAAAGCTCCTCGGAATAGTGCACCAGAGCGGGGTCGGAGTTGTGGTACCGCGGCAGGGGGTTGGAGTCTGCGCCGCAGCCTTGCATGAAGAGCGCGACGGCATTAGGATGCACCTTCTCAAGCGCCTCCTGGGCGAAGCCGGCGTAATCGGCGCTGATTTTATAATCTCCCAGGGAGGTATTGTGGCACGCGTAGCCGAACAGGACCGCGGAGACGGAACCATCGGGACGCCGCGCCGCGAGTACCGGCACGTCGTGATCGACGGGAGCGGGCAGGTGCCGCATGCCCACGCGGTCGCGGTCACGGCGGCGGTTGACGGCAAAGCCCGCCAGCCCCTGTGCCCAGTGCAGAGTGGCCGGGGCAAGGTTCTGGATGGCCGTGCCGACGACCTGTACGCACTTATCCAGGAAGCCGTCGGTATAGCGGCGAACGATTTCTTCCTGTTCCGGGAAGTCCTTTGGTTTCACATTGCCGAGGGCCGGGCCGGTGTGGGTGTGGGAGGAGTTAATGGTCAGGCGGTCGCGCGACAGTCCGTACTGCTTCTCGCACCGGCCGGCGATGATGTCCGCAAGCTCGCGCTTGATCCCAACAACGTCCGAGGTTAGGATTACGGCGGTTTTGCCGTGCTCATCCTGCAGGGCCAGCGCCTTCACGTGGATATCCTTCCGGACGCCTTCGGAGGGTTTGTTGCGGAATGCGTACCCTACCATCCAAATGGGACCGGTGGGGGTTATGGCCACCTTGGCCGCACCCGCCTTCCAGCCCGCCTGCCCCTGCGCCTGAAGCTGCGTCATCGCGCCGCCGAGCGATGCTGCCATCAGACCGCGCCGCGTCATATCGAGTTTCATTCCGCTCTCCTTGTGCAAATGCCGAACCTCCTCACTTGAACACCGGGCGCGCGGGAATTCAACCTTGGGCGGCGCGCCGTGTTTCAATATGCAATTGGCTACCGGGGAAGATCTCAAGCGCGTGTACGAACGGCGCGGTTCGGCGCGGTGGCGCGACCGGCTGCGGCGATGGCTGGAGCCGCCCGCACCGTTCGTCATGAATCCGCGGGAGCAGATTGAGGCTCCACTGGGACGGTGGAATTTGTGCATCGGCGGGGGCGGGCGTTCGATGCCGGGGTTCGTCAACCTGGACCTCTTCGTGCTGCCGGGTGTGGATCTGGCCGCGGACGCCGAATGTCTTCCCTTCCCCGCGGGCGTGTTCCAGCGCGTGGAGTGCGACGCCGTCCTTGAACACGTCGTGGACCCGGTGCGGGTGATGCGGGAGATCGAGCGGGTGCTGGCGCCGGGCGGCTTCGCGCACCTGGTGACGCCCTTCTGCCACCCGTTCCACGAGTACCCGCGGGACTATCGCCGCTTCACACCGGACGGACTCCGCACTATGGCCGGCGGCCTGGAAGTAGTGGCCGAAGGTTGGCGCACGGGACCCACCGCCACCCTGCTTGTCTTCATGCTGGAATACGCGAAGGGGCTGCTGCCCTGGCACGCATGGCGTGTGGGGGTGCACGGGGTGCTCGGGTGGCTGCTGTTTCCGCTGCGCTACCTCGACCTGCCGCTCTTCGGCACGCCGCGGGCCGGCCGCCTCGGGAACCACTGCTACATGTGGCTGCGGAAGCGGTGAACGCCGGGCGCACGTTATAATTCAGGTATGGCCGCACTCGTCGAGCTGTCGAACCCTGTCCGTCTGCGCGAGAAAGAGGACAAGCTGTTTTCCGTCCTCAAGGAAATGGGGCACGTGATGGTGGCCTACTCGGGCGGGACCGATTCGGCATACCTGGCGTGGGCCGCGCATCAGGCGCTAGGCGAAAACGCAGTGGCGGTGACGGCGGATTCGGCTTCCATCCCGGAATCGCACAAGCGCGATGCCGAGGAGTTCGTGCGACAGTTCGGTATCCGGCACGAGTATATCGAGACGCGCGAATTCGACAACCCGGATTACGTGCGCAATGCGCCGGACCGCTGCTTCCACTGCAAAGACGAGCTGTTCACGCGGCTTGAGGAGTTGGGACGCGAGCGCGGCGTAGTGCACATTGTCTACGGGGTGAACGTGGACGACCTGGGGGACTACCGTCCCGGCCAGAATGCCGCCAAGAAACACGAGGTGAACGCGCCGTTGGTGGAGGCGGGTCTCAGCAAAGCCGAAATCCGGGAGCTTTCCCGGCAGGCGGGGCTTCCCACATGGGATCGTCCGGCATCGGCGTGCCTGAGTTCGCGGATCCCGTACGGCACCCCCGTTACCATCCAGACGGTCAAGACGGTGGAGACAGGCGAGGAGCAGATCAAAGCGCTCGGCTTCCGGCAGTTCCGCGTGCGCTACCACGGGGAACTGGTGCGGATCGAGATCGCGCGCGAGGAAATGGAGCGCGCCCTCACCCTGGAGATGTCGGCGCGCTTCACCGAGATCTTCCGCGGGCTGGGGTTCAAGTACGTGACGCTGGATCTCGAAGGCTACCGGCAGGGGTCGATGAACGAAGTCCTCAACCTGCGCAAGTAGCGGCGGCGCGTGCGGGCGCGTTGTGCTTGAGGCACAGCCTGTAGAACTC
>DATMYF010000159.1:0-31336 GCA_035561075.1 Bryobacteraceae bacterium | reverse complement strand
GCGGGACATCGGGGACGAGCCGCGACGCGGCAGATCAGCCGGCGCCGCCGCAACCCTCCGGGCAGCAAGGGTTTGCGTTCGCCAGCATCGTTTCTCGTCGTCAACGATGAGCCCGCATCGCCTCCTCCTCGCGCCTCGCTGACGAACGCAGTTCCTTGCTGCGCGGCCACGCGCGAGTTTATCAGCCGCCTGCTAGCTCCGGAGCAGCGCCTTAAGGGCATCCACACAAAGCAGGGCCGCGTGGTGGGACTCTGGGCTGAGACCGCCGAGAGCCCGTTCGATATCCGCAGGTTGAAGCGCGGCGAGTTCGGCGCGCGTCTTGCCGGCCATCCACTCGGTAAGGGCGGAGCCCGCGGCGATGGATGCGGTGCAGCCACGGGTCTTGTATCGTGCCTCCACCACCGTGTCTCCGTCGAAGCGCGCCGAAAGCCGCAGGATATCCCCGCACACAGGCTGTGAAATCTCAACCATGCGGGCCGGTGGCGCCAATTCCCCTACGTTGCGCGGGTTGCGGAAATGATCGAGCAGCAACTCCGAGTGCATAATAGCTCCAGGTCCCCATTATGACTGCGAAAACGATGCGCCTGAGCGCGCCCGAGATCGAAGCGTGACGGTAGTTGTAGCGGGCGTGATTGAGCGCGACGGCCGCGTGCTGGTGTGCCGCCGCAGACCGCAGGACGCGCATCCGCGCAAATGGGAGTTCCCGGGCGGCAAAGTGGAGCCCGGGGAGGCACCCTGGGAGGCGCTGGCGCGGGAACTGCACGAGGAATTGGCAATTCGGGTCCACGCCGGCCGGGAAATCGAGCGATACGAGTTCCGCTACCCGGGAAAAACCCCTATCCTGTTGATTTTCTTCTCGGTTTCCGGGTTCTCCGGGGAACCGCAGAACGTCGTGTTCGAAACGATCGCGTGGGCCGAGCCGGCCGATCTCACCGCCTATGACTTCCTGGAAGGCGACATCGACTTCGTCGGCCGGCTGGCAGAAAAAAAGCTACTTCGGTAGCTTCACGTCCACCTTGCGCTCGCGGTTCAACCGTTCGGTCAATTCCCGATCCACCAGAGACATGGACACCTGGTTGTGATTGTTGCCCGAAGTAAAGTAGTGCAGGGTGTCGCCGTCAATCCAGTAGGCTACCGCAGAGTAGATGGAATTGTCTTTGAAGGCGATGAGGTAATACTGTCCGGTGGGGACGGCGCCCGCCATCTCCTGATCGGAACGCGCAGGCGCCTGGTAAACCTTGATATCCGTCACGTCATTCCCTTCAGGTGGAAACTCCTGCATGACGGGCGTCGCCGTGGCGCCAAAGGTTTGATTCAGCACTACCGGGGGTTGCGGCGGGGGATAGACCACCGTCACTTGAGGCTGCTGCTGTTCCTGATAGCCGTATGCGTCCATGCCGCCCGCGTACACCGGGTAGGCATACGGTACATAGATATATGGCTGCCGCCGGTTGAAGCCCCCGCGTTGCCTGCTGAAGCTAAAGGGCCCATGGCCGGAGACCGTGCCCCCGAGGCCGGCAGCAAAGCCGGGATTGGTGATCGAGAACGGCGGCAGCGTCCTTAGCGTGGAAGGCGAGCCGCCGGGCCAGATTACGTTGCCGAAGCCGCTAACGCCGGGCCTCGGGGTGCCCCCCGGGAACACCACACTTCCGAAACCGCTGCGGTTTCCCCGGTGTTGGGCCGAAAGACTGCCGGCCAGGATCAACGCAAAAGAAACTGCCGCAAGAGTTCTCATCGTCAGAGGCCTCTGCCCTCAAGATACCATTCGCGCACTACGCCAGAAGGTCGCGGACCACACGTCCACCACCCACATTCGACGTGGGGATCCCCAATATCGTGTACGCGGAAAATATGAGGTCTGCGGCGCGTACAGGAGAATCGACCACCTCGGAGCCCGTGGCATCGGTGGCTCCGACCACACGCCCGCGGGCCACCCCGGCTCCGGCCAGGCAGACGGACCAGGCACGGGCGTGATGGTCGCGGCCGGCGGCGGCATTGATCCGGGGAGAGCGGCCGAACTCGCCCGCGGCGATCACCAGGGTGCGGTCGAGCAGGCGCCGTTCCTCCAGGTCCTCGACCAGCGCAGCGAAGGCGCGGTCGAATTCGGGCAGCACACGGCACCGCATGGCCTCGAAATGGCCGGCATGGGTATCGTAGCCGGTGTGGATCAACCGAACCATGCGGGCGCCGGCCTGGACGAGGCGGCGCGCGCCCAGGCAGGCCTCCCCCAGGGGTGTCCGGCCATAGCGGTCGCGCAGGCTGGGGGATTCGGCGGCAAGGGCGAGGGCGCGGCGGGCGGCAGCAGGTTCCAGCACCGTAGCGGGCGGCAGGGCGCCGGCGATCAGGGCCGCGGCGCGCTCGTGATTGGTGTCCTCCCCCTGCATGGAGCGGATCACGGTCAGCTTGTCCGCCTGGCGCGCGAGGCACGGCAGGTGCTCGGAGAACCGCAGCCCGGGTGCGGCGGTGGCAATATCCCGGAACGGCCCGCGGATTTCGGGTGGGGCGCCGGGTTTCGGGTCGAAGCTGTCCAAATGGCTGAGCCCGCCCTCCTGCCATAGCAGGATGCAGGAAGCCGGGGCGTGCTCCCGGGACCATGCGGCGCCGGACGCCAAGGCCAGCGCGGAGCCGGCGCGGAGGAAATCCCGCCGCTTGATATGGATGCCTGCCGTCGATGGGTGGCTCATGCTGGTGATTGTATCCGGAAATAGCCATATCATCGCGCCCCCTGGTGGATTAAGATAATAAGCTCCGCAAAAGGGGGGGCTGTGCCAGCTGAAAGCTTGAAGGGTGGCCGTTACGAGATTCGCGAGATTCTGGGCCAGGGCGGCATGGGTGTCGTCTACAAGTGCTACGACACCTTAATTCGCCGGGAAGTGGCGCTCAAGACCATTCGCGACACGCCCGACAAGCTGGCGCTCGAGATGTTCTATAAGGAGTGCAACGTGCTGGCGGGCATGAGTCACCCCAACATCGTCGAGATCTTCGACATCGGGGAACTCGAAGAACCGGGTGGCAACAAGCCCTATTTCGTGATGCCGCTGCTCCAGGGCACTCCGCTCGATGCGCTGATCAAAACCTCCAGCCAGCGGCTGACGGTGGAGCGCATCGTGGAGATTCTGTGCCAGACCTGCCGAGGGTTGCAGGCCGCCCACGAGCGCGGGTTGGTGCACCGCGACATCAAGCCGAGCAACATCTTCGTTCTCAACGACGACGCGGTGAAGATCATCGATTTCGGGGTGGCCCACATCGCCGAATCGAACACCACCACGACGGCGAAGGGCACGCTCTTCTACATGGCGCCGGAGCAGATCCAGTTGAAGCCGCCCACGGCGCTCTCCGACATTTTCGCACTGGCGGTTGTGGCATGGGAGGCCTTCACGCGGCGGCGGCCGTTCGAGGGCGTGAGTGAGCGGGAGGTGGCCAACGCCATCCTGAACCGCATTCCGCCGCCGGTCTCGGACCTCAACCCGGCGGTGAACCAGAGCATCAGCCGGGTGATCCACAAGGCCATGGCCAAGCAGCCGTGGCACCGCTTCGCGACCGCCCGGGAGCTGGCGGATGCCTTGCAAAAGGCAGTGCGGAACGAGACCCTCGAGCTGTTCGACGCGGCGCGCATCCAGCCACGCGTCGAGCGAGCCAGCCGGGCTTTCGAGCAGGGAGACCACCAGTTCGCTTCCGAGATCCTTTGTGAACTGGAGGCGGAAGGCTATCTTGACCCATCCATCTCGCTGCTGCGCCGGCAACTCGACCATGCCGTGCGGCGCAAGACGGTGACGCAACTGCTCGAAAGCGCGCGCACGCGGATGCTCGAAGAGGAGTATCCGCTGGCGCTCCAGAAAGTGCAGGAGGCACTTGAACTGGAGGCCGAGAACGCCGACGCCCTGGCACTGAAGACCCGCATCGAGAAGCATCGCGGCCAGCGTCAGGCGGATGAATGGCTGCGCCTGGCGCGCCAGCATGCAGACAGTTACGGCTTCAGTCACGCCCGGCAGGCGATTCAGAACGTGCTGCAGTTGAATGCCACGGACCCGCGGGCGATCGAACTGCTCGCAGAGGTCCAGCGCCGCGAGCAGGAATACCTGAAGGTGCGGGAGGAGAAGCAAAAGCTCTACAGCGCTGCGCTCGAAGCCTACGAGCACGCCGAACTGAGCACCGCCATGAGCAAGCTCCAGCGCGTTCTGGAGCTCGACCAGAAGATTCCGGACGTTTCGGCGCCGGAGCGCGGGGCGGCCTACCAGCAACTTTACAACCGCGTGCGCTCCGAGCACGACGAGATGATGGGCGCCTATGCGGAGGCGCGGCGGCAACTCGACGAAGGCAACTTCGCGAAGGCGCGGGCGCTCTCCGAACAGTACCTGAACAGGTACCCCGGGCAGGCGCTTTTCCAGGCTTTGCAGTACGACATCGAGGAGCAGCGCCGGCAGAAGCTCTCGGGCTACATCGTGGAGGTGGACCGCCGCGTGGACGCGGAGCCGGATCTCGATAAGCGGGCCGAAATCCTCGAAGAGGCGGTGTCGCGCTTCCCGGAGGAAGACCATTTTCAGCGCTCCCTGCGGTTGCTGCGAGACAAGCACGACCTGGTTCACTCGATTGAGGCCAAGGCGCGGCAATGGGAGGAGAACGGGCAGTTCTCCGAGGCGCTGGCCCAATGGGAAATCCTGCGCACGATCTATCCACAGTACCCAGGGCTGTCTTTCGAGGTGGAGCGGGTCACGCGGCGCAGGGATTTGCAGGCGCGTGGCGACGCCAAGGCGCGGTGGGTGGAGGAGATCGACCGGCACCTCGAATCGGGTGAGTACCAGCGGGCCATCGACCTGCTACCGGGCGCGCTGGGAGAGTTCCCCGGGGATTCGGAGCTGGGGGAGTTGGAGAAGCTGGCCCGCCAGGGCCTGGAGCGTGCCGCGGAGCTGAAGTCCCTGGTTGAAAAAGGGCAGGCGGAGTGCGAGGCCGGGCATTTCGACGACGGCCTGGGTTGGCTGCGGAAGGCCTACGAGATGGACTCGCGCAACGCAGTGGTGCGGGCCGTCCTGGTCGATGTCCTGGTGAAGCAGGCGCGCGTGGTGATGGAAACAGATGCGAACCGGGCGGCCAGCATGCTGGACGCGGCGCTTCGGCTGGACGCATCGAACGCGCCGGCGCGTAGCCTCCGCACCCAGATCGAGGACCGCCGGCGCGAGGAGTATGTGGAGCAATGCGTGGCGCGGGCACGGCAATTGCAGGCCTCGGACGACCTGGCCGGGGCGATGGCGGTGGTGGAGGAAGGCATCCGGCTGCACCCTTCGGCGCCACGGCTGGGACAGTTGCACACGCTGCTCAAGAAAGCGCTGCAGGAAGCCGGACCCGTGGCCGCCCCTGAGCCGCCTCCGGTTCAACCTCCCGAGCAGCCCATCGGGTCCGCTCCCGCGCCGCCACCGGTTGCGCCTGTCCTCCCGTCCGTAGCTGCCCCGCCCGTGCGCAGGCCGGGAGGTGCCAAAAGGCTATTGATCGGCGCGGCAATCGCGGTGGCGGTGTTTGCGGTAGTGTTCGGCGGCGCTGTGATGTTGCGCAAACGCGCGCCGGTGGTGGCGTTGGACGTCCGGACGGTGCCGCCTGGCGCCACGGTGCTGATTGACCAGCAGCCGCGCGGTACCTCGAACTGCCGGTTGGAACTCGCGGTGGGAAGTCACGAAGTGCAGGCGGTTATGCCGGGCTTCCAGCCGGCGGTGGCCTCCCTCACCCTGCGGGCGGGCGTGCCCGGGGTGGTGGACCTGACGCTCGAACCGCTGAGTGTGGCGCTGCGGGTGTTCACGGACCTGGATCCCGCGCGCGTTTCCATTGACGACCAGGCGCCAGTGGAGTTTCAGGGCGGGCAGTTCGTCATTGAACGGCTGCCCGAAGGGAAGCACATGGTGCGGGTGGCCGGAGTCACGGGTGAAGCCAGTTTCCCGATAGAGATCGCGGGCGCGGCTCCGCCCAAGGTGCCCGGACCGGTATTGGCGAAGGAGGTCGCCGCGGTGGTGGTGATTAACGTAGGCCGAGACGCGCGCGTGTATGCGAGCGCCGCGGGGGCGAAGATAGCCATAGACGGGCACCCGGCCGGGGAAGCCGGCTCGGCCGGACTGGCGCTGAGCGGCCTTGCGCCGGGCGGTCACGCGTTGGAGATCGGGGAAGGGAAGGAGCACCGCAAGCTGTCCTTCGAGATCGGCGCCAAAACATCCCTCACGGCGTTTCTGAATTCGGACCGCGAGGCCGGCACCCTGGTGGTGGTCACGGGGCAGGATGGCGCCAACGTCCTGATCGACGGCAAGCCGCAACGACGTGTTACCAAGGGCGGCCAGTTGCGGATTCCCAACCTGGCGGTGAAGCAGTACATGGTCCGGGTGGAAAAGGCGGGCTTTATTGAAATGCCCGAGCAGCAGGTGGAGATCCGAAAGGGCGAAGATAGCCGCCTGATGTTCGATTTGAAGCCGGTACCCACGGTGGCGTCGGTGTTGATCGAGGGCGCCCGGCCCGGAACGCAGGTATTGCTCGACGGCGGCACGGCGGGCACGATCGGGCCGGACGGCGGCCTTTCCATCCCTAACCTGACGCCCGGCGAGCACACCATCGAGCTGCGCCTGGACCAGTACCGCCCGCGCGTGGTGATCCGGCGATTCCCCGCGGGCGAGACGGTAAAACTGGCGGCGGGCGATGTGGCGCTCGAAGCCATTCCCCGGCCGGCAGAGCCCAAGCCGGTGGTGAAGACCATCGCCGCAGCCCCGGCTCCAACCATCGCGAAACTGGGGATGGAGAGCTGGGACAAGCCGGCGGGCTGGCAGACCAACGGGCCCTGGTACATGCAGCGCGGCGGGGAATTCGTGCTCTACAAGCCAACTCCCAACGGCGCCACCTACACGTTCACCGTGATGTTGCAGAAGGGCAAGCGCCTGCGCTGGGTTGTGCAACACGCCGGTGAGCGCAATCACGCGCTCTTCGAGGTGGATGGCAAGTACTTCTACCGTAAGCAGGTGGTGAACGGCAAGACGGCCGAGTTAGCCAAGAGACCGCACGGCCTGCCCCGGCAGCAATACTTGACGTGCACCATGCAGGTGAAGGTGTCGCGCGACCACGTGTTACACCGCATCAACATCGGCGGGCAATGGTCCGTCCTCGACGACTGGAGCGACCCCCAGGCAAACTTCACCCAGGGGCCGTTCGGCTTCGTGGTGCACGGCAAGGACGAGATCGGGCTCTCGAATTTCAGCGTGGTTGCGGCGCAGTAGCCACCGTCAGAAGTGGTCCCGCAGGCCGGGGAAGCGCTCTACGATCAGCAGGCGGCCGTTGGCAGAGGGCTCGATCTCCTCACGCTCCAGAACCCAGGTGCGGGGGTGGGGCACGTACACCGCGTTGAGCCCGGCGGCGAGCGCCGGGTTGATGTCGGAGCGCGGGCTGTTGCCGATCATCCAGGCGCGTTGAGGCTGCATGCCACGCTCGCGCGCCAAGTCGCGGTAGGCGGCGGCGTCCTTCTCTTTCACGATAGCGGTGTGGCCGAAGTAGATACCCAGGCCGGAACGGTCGATCTTGAGCTTCTGCTCCTCGGGATGGCCCTTGGTGAAAAGCGTAAGGTCGTGCCGCAGGGCGAGGTAATCGAGCGTTTCGGGGACGCCTTCGATCACCTCCATGGGGGCGTCGAGAATGCGCTCCGCGAAGGACATGACTGTGGCCAGGTCGCGGTCGCACACTTCGCGCTCGGCCAGCCGCTGGTAACACTGGCGCAGGTTGCGGCCGAAATTCAGCGAGCCGTAGCCGTGCACCTTCATGTTCACCAGTTCGATCTCATCGAGCACCTGCCGGACTTCGTCCGGTGTCAGGGACGAGTGATCCAGGTAAGCAACGAAATCGTCGAAGGCGCGCTCGAAGTAGATGTTGTTCTCCCAGAGCGTGTCATCGGCATCGATGATGAGGTGCTGGCGGCTCACCGCGCCACCCTGGGTGCGAGGCGGAAGGGGACCTCGAAGACGGCGTCCACTTCAACGGGGCTGCCGGCGCGGCGGGCGGGTTCGAAGAGCCATTTTCCGAGGGCCTCGGAGGCGCTGCGGTCCAGGCGCTCGTCGAGGCGGCTGAGCAGGACGACGGTGTCGACACTGCCGTCACGGCGGATCACGGCGGCCAGGCGCACCTTGCCCTCCACGCGGTCGGCCGCGGCGGACGCGACGTACTTGGGGTCGACTTTACGGAGGGGCACGGGTGCGTTGACGGCGGAGGCGGCGCCGCGAGGTGCCCCACGCTCGGCGAACCAGACGATCCAACTTCCGGAGTAGCTTGTGATATTGGGCATTTGCACAGCCATGGTGTAAACGGCACGGCCGTCGAGGTAGGGATCCGGCGCGGGGGCCGGGCGCGCGATGGCACCCGGGGTGGGTGCGGGCGTAGGGTGGTTCGCGACGGCACGGGTGGCCAGCCGCAGGTTCTCCGTCGAGGTAGGGGCGGTGCGGGAAACCAGCAGCGGGCCTGCGGCGGGGGCTTCCCTGGGGCCGCGGACCATGAGGTCCGGGACGAAGACGCGGGCGCTTTCGACAGGCTCGCCGGCGCCGCCGCGGGTCCGCAGCGCAGGGCCGGCGGAGAACTGGGCATCACGAGCCCCTTCCGGGGGTGCGGTCAGGCGCTCGGCGGGGTTGAGCCCCACCACTGCGGCGCTAAGCGGACCCGAGATCCCCGATGCGGCAAGCTGCGGGGGAGCGGCCACGGACGGCGCGGGGGTGGGTGCTACAGCCGTCGCCTGCGGCAGCTCAAAGCGGCGCGGCTGCGGACGCGCGGGAACGGCGGGCTGGCCGAGGACGGCGGGCGCGGCTGTGGTGAGGCGGGCGGCGAGCCCCGGGGGAGCAGCCACGGACGGCGCGGGAGTGGGTGCTACGGCCGTCGCTTGCGGCGGTTCAAAGCGGCGCGGCTGCGGGCGCGCGGGAACAGCGGGTTGGCTCAGAACGGCGGGGACGGCACCGGCGCGCGCAGCGGCAAGCTGCGGGGGTGCGGCGAGCACCGGCGCGGGAACGGCTTCGGGCGGCCGGTCCGGCGGCGGTGCGAACAGCTTGGGCTTCGGCGGCGGCAGGAGAGGTGCGGATGGCGCGTGGAAAGCCAGCAGGTTCGGGGAGCGGTACTCCGCCTTCAACTGCAACTGCGGCGCGGCGAGCCACACCATTTGCCTGGCGCGCGGCCCCTGCGGCGGCCGTGCTACTACCGTCTGGGGCGCCTTTACCTCGGCCTTAGGCGCCTGCGAAATGCCGCGGCGCTCGAGTGGCGAAACTTCCGGCAGGGTGTCACGGTTGGTGTACCAGACGATCTTCTTTTCATTGGGCGCGATCACCTGTTCATAGAGCGTTCGGGGGCGCTCCGTTACGTTCCGTACAGGGCCCGCGGCCACCCAAGCCAGCGCCGCCGCATGCAGCCCCAGGGACACGCCGAACGGGACTGCCCGGGGGGCCATCGCTACTCGATGCCCTCCAGCTTGCGTCCGTGGCCGTTCAAAGGGGCCAGCGTCTTCATGCGCAGCGATTCGCGCTGGCGCGGGACGTACTCGGAAAAGTAGTGGTTCAACTCTCTCATCCGCTCCGATTCCGAGCGATTGCGCAGCAGCAGGCTGAGAAAGTCAACGTCTGTAACGGACTGGGCCAGTTGAAAGCTCAACTGCGGATCATCGAAATCGGGCTCGTTGAAGGAGTGGACGACGCCGAGGTCCACCAGTTCCTTGAACTGCGCTAGGGCCTTGTGCTGGAGTTCGGGCGGGGCCGGGGCGGGGTCCTCGTCTTCGAAGAACTCCACTTCGCCCTGGAGGTAGTCCTTTTCGTCGTTGAGGGAGATCACTTCGAAGCGGCGGCGGCCGGAGGTGATCACGTCCATGCGCCCGTCGGGGTAGCGTTTCACGACCTTCTCCACCACCACCGTGCATCCGGCATTGACGATGCCTTCCTCTTTGGCCAGTACCACTCCGAACTCGGTACTTTCCCGGATGGCGTCCCCGACCATCTCCTTGTAGCGGTCCTCGAAAATATGCAGGGGGAGCCGGGTGCGGGGGAACACCACCACCTGGAGCGGAAAGAGCGGTAGCAGCCGCGACGGCATGATACCATTATTGCGTCTCGAAACCAGGTTCACAAACCAGCGCCCATGCGGCTTCAAGGAAAAGTGGTGCTCATCACAGGCGCTTCCGAAGGGATCGGGGCGGCGTGCGCGGCGGCCTTCCGTGCCTGCGGGGCAAGGGTTTCGGTGACTGCGCGGTCGGCGGAAAAGCTGGCTGCGGCGGCGGGTCCGGACGGCCTCGCCACTCCCGGCGACATCACCGATGCGGACGTGCGCCGCACCGTGGTGGCGCGCACGGTGGAACGCTTCGGCGGCGTCGACGTGCTGCTGAACAACGCCGGCCGGGGTCTCTACCACCCCGCATGGCAAGCCTCCGCGGAGGATGCCGAACGGCTTTTCTCGCTGAATTTCTTCGCTCCTCTCGATATGGTGCGGCTGGTGGTGCCGCACATGCGCCAACGCGGGGGCGGCACGATCGTCAACGTGGCCTCCATCGCGGGCCGCGTGACGCTGCCCTGGATGACTCTCTACAGCGCATCGAAATATGCCCTAAGTTCTGTTACGGACGGGCTGCGGATGGAGTTGGCCGGCACCGGCATCCACACCATCACGGTCTGCCCGGGGTATGTGAAGACGGGGTTTCATACGAATGCGCAGGGCGAGCCTCCGACGCGAATTGCGGGTGGCAAGCGCTTCGCCATCACGGCGGAGGAGTGCGCGCGGGCGATCGTGCGGGGAGTGGAGCGCGATGCCCGAACGGTGATGGCGCCGCGATCGGGCTGGCTGCTGGTGGCGCTGGCACGGCTGGCACCGCGCCTGGTGGACAGGCGCCTGGTCGCTATTGGTCAAAGCATATGGACATCCGATTGAAACGCACCCCGGGCATCTACCTGGTCGGTTTCATGGGCTGCGGGAAGACTACCGTGGGCCGGCTGCTGGCGGAGCGGTTGGGGTGGCAGTTCGTGGACGTGGACGACGACATCGAGGCGCGCGCCCACACCACCATCGCCCGCATCTTCGAGACCTGCGGTGAAGACGAATTCCGTCGCATCGAGACGGAGGCTATCCGGCGGCGCGTGCGGGATATCGAATGCGGCTCCGCCACAGTGGTGGCGCTGGGGGGCGGCGCCTTTTGCACGGAAGCCAACCTGGAACTCATCGCCGGCAACGGCGTGAGCGTGTGGTTGGACTGCCCTTTCGAAATCCTCAAGCAGCGCGTGGAACAGGAAACGCACCGGCCGCTGGCGCGCGATCCGCAGAGGTTCGCGGCGCTCCACCAAGAGCGGCTGGAGGTGTACAGCCGCGCGGATTTCCGCGTCATGGCCGGCGACGACCCGGCCGCAGTGGTTGAGGCCGTGCTGGCTCTTCCCTTTTTCCGATGAAGCAGGAACGCAAGTTGAGACGAGAGGCGCTGGCCATCTTCCGCGCCGCCCTGAAGGCCGCGGACCCGGCCGGCGCCGTAGCGCGCGCTCTCGAGGCCGGCAAGTACGACCGCTACCGCCGCATTTTCGTGATCGGGGCCGGGAAAGCCGGAGCCACCATGGCACACGCCGCCGAGCGCGTGCTGGGCCGCCGGATTGAGGCGGGCCTCATCAACACCAAGTACGGGCACGTGGCGAAGCTGCGGCGCATCGAGCTGAACGAGTGCGGCCATCCGGTGCCGGACGAGCGTGGAGTGGAGGGCGCGCGGCGCATCGCCGCCATGGCGGAGGGTGCCGGGGCGGACGACCTGGTCATCTGCCTGGTTTCCGGCGGAGCGTCGGCCCTGCTGCCGCTGCCGGCCGAGCCGGTCACCCTCGCGGAGAAACAGGAAATCACGAGACTGCTGCTCGCCTGCGGAGCGAATATCCACGAAATCAATGCGGTGCGGAAACACATCTCCAGCATCAAGGGCGGGCAACTGGCGCGGCTGGCGGCGCCCGCGGCGGTGGAATCGCTCTTGCTCTCGGATGTGATCGGTGACGACCTGGACGTGATCGGCTCCGGGCCGACCGCTCCGGACGCCTCCACTTTCGGGCGCGCGCTGGAGATCCTGGACAAGTACGGGCTGCGCGCCAGGGCGCCTGAAGCCGTGCGGAAACGGCTAGAGCGCGGCGCTGAAGGCGAAATCCCCGAGACCCCCAAGCCCGGCGACGAGGTCTTCCGCCGCACCGGGAACCGGGTGATCGGCAGCAATCGCCTGGCGGTGGATGCGGCGGCGGCGCATGCGCGCGAACTGGGCTACCGTCCGCTGGTGCTCTCTACCTTCGTGGAGGGCGAGACCCGCGAGATCGCCCGCATGCACGCGGCCATCGCGAAGGAGATCGTGCACTCCGGGAGGCCCGTCAAGCGGCCGGCGTGCATCATCACCGGGGGCGAAACAACGGTGACCCTGAAGGGCCAGGGGAAGGGCGGGCGCAACCAGGAATTCGTGCTCGCCGCGGCCATCGATATCGCCGGGATGCACGATGTGGTGGTGCTCAGCGCCGGCACAGACGGCACCGACGGGCCTACAGACGCCGCCGGCGCCATTGCCGATGGCCGCACGCTCGAACGGAACCCGTGCGCCCCCGAGTTCCTGGCCAACAACGACGCGTACCATTACTTCGCGCCGCTGGGCGACCTGGTGATGACCGGCCCCACCGGCACCAACGTGATGGACGTCCGCATACTGCTGGCGCGCTGATGCTTCGGCCAGTCTGGTAGGATGCAATGAAGTGGGTCCCCGGAATCTCTACCAACTTTTGGAGCAGGCGTCGCTACGGCACGGCGATGCCGCCGCCCTGCACCAGCCCGTGCCAGGCGACCGTCGGCACCGCTACCAGACATGCTCGTGGAGCGATTACCGGCGAGCCGTGGAGGAGGTCGCGGCGGGTCTGCGAGGGCTCGGGGTGGCGCGCGGCGATGTCGTCGCGATCGATTGCGAAACCCGCATGGAGTTCTACTTCGCCGACCTCGGGGTGATGGCCTGCGGGGCGGTTTCGGCGGCCCTTTACACCAGTTATCCGGCACCGGACCTGGTGAACACCATCCGGGTTTGCGGTGCCAAGGTCGCCTTTGCGGAAGATCCCAAAACGCTTGCCGCCCTCCGGGACGCGCCGGTCGAGCAGTGGATCCTCATCACCGGCCAAGCCCCGGGCGTCATCACACTTGACGAATTACGCGCCATCGGACGGCGTGCGATTGACAAGGACCCCACCCTCATCGAGCGGATGACCTCCGCGGTCCAGCCGTGCGACCACGCGATCCTGTATCTCACCTCAGGAGCCACCGGCGAGCCGAAAATGGCGCTGGTTTCGCATGGCGCCCTGTTGTCGAACCTGGCCATGGGGCCCTCCGTTTTGCCGCTCGGCCCGGAGGACCGCACAGTGGCGTTTCTGCCTTCGGCGCACATCGCGCAACGGGTGGTGATCGAGCTGCTTCCGCTGGTGGGCGGGATGCCTGTGACGTTTTCCGAGAGCCTGCTCAAGCTGCCGCAGGAGATCAAGCACGTGCGGCCTACTGTGATGCTGGCGCCGCCGCGTATGTGGGAGCGCATCTATTCCAGCGTGTGCACGGAGATTCGCAAGCGGCCGGTAATTTTGCAGAAGGCGTTCTGGGGGGCGCTGGGGCTGGGGCTGGCCGCGGCGGGCTACCGGCGCGAGGGCAAGCCCGTTCCAGCACATATCCGGGGGCCGCTGAAGGTGGCCGATCGCGTTTTCTTCCGTAAGATTCGCTCGCGGCTGGGCGGGCAATTGAAGGTGCCCGCGTCAGGTGCAGCGCCGCTCGGTAAAGACCTGGCCGAGTTTTACGAAGCGATCGGAATGCCGCTGGTTGAGGGCTACGGGTTGACTGAGGGCGGGGTCGTTGCATTGAATCCACTGGACCGTCCGCGTCCCGGCAGCATAGGGAAGGCACTGCCGGGCGTGGAGCTGCGAATCTCGGGAGACGGTGAACTATTGGTAAAGAGCCCGACCGTCTTCTCGGGCTATCTGGATGACGGGAAGGCCACCGCGGAGGTGCTGCGCGATGGCTGGCTGCACACCGGGGACGTCGCCTATATCGACGACGAAGGCTATGTCTATATCACCGGTCGCACCAAAGAGATCCTGGTCTCCTCGACCGGCAAAAACATATTTCCATCCCGTATCGAGAACCTCTTTAAGACGGAGCCACTGATCAGCCAGGTGCTGCTGCTGGGTGACCGCCTGCCATATCTGATCGCCCTGTTCACGGTCAATCCCGCCGCCGCCGAGACGCTCGATGGCATGCGCGATTATCAGGGCAGGACGACGGCGGAATTGCTTGCTGCGCCGCCTGTATCGGCGGCCATCCGGAAGGCCGTGGAGCGCGTCAACCGGCAGCTTGCGCCCTTCGAACAGGTGCGCAAGTTCCGAATTCTGGAGCGCGATTTCAGCATCGAGCGCGGAGAGTTGACCGCTACCATGAAGGTCCGGCGCAACCGCGTAATGGAAAATTTCCGCGGGGAAATCGAAGAACTCTACGGCTGAACGGGCCCGCCGCGGGAACACCAGTATCGAGTTTTGGTAAAATCGGAATTCCCTATGAAAATAGCCATCGGTGCCGATCACGCCGGATTTGTCTTGAAAGACGCCCTGCGCCGGAAGCTCGAGCGTGACGGGCACGAGGTAGTGGACTTCGGGACGAACTCTCCTGAATCCACCGACTATCCCGATTACGCGCAAGCCGTGGCCGGGGAGGTTTCGAATAAGAAGGCCGACCGGGGGATTCTGGTCTGCTACACGGGCATCGGGATGGCCATTGCCGCGAACAAGGTGGCGGGGGTGCGCGCCGCGCCCGCGCAGTTGGATGACGAGGTGCGGCTCACCCGCCAGCACAACGACGCCAACGTGCTCACGCTGGGGGCCCGGTTCCTCGACGAGAAGCGTGCGTCGGAACTGGTGGATATCTTCCTGAACACGGAGTTCGAGGGCGGCCGCCATTCCCGCCGGGTGGCGAAAATCAAACAGATCGAAGATGCCTCGAAGTGAAATGGAGACGGAACGCATGACGGAAACGGAACGGATGTCTCGGCCGCTCGCGGCGGTCGACCCCGAGGTGTACCAGGCCGTCCAGCACGAGGTGGAACGGCAGAACGGCCAGCTCGAACTGATCGCCAGCGAAAACTTCACTTCCGAGGCGGTGCTTGAGGCAACCGGCAGCGTCTTCACGAACAAGTACGCCGAGGGCTATCCAGGGAAGCGGTATTACGGGGGCTGCGAGTTCACTGACATCGTCGAGAACCTGGCACGGGAGCGCGCCAAGAAACTCTTCGGGGCGGAGCACGTGAACGTGCAGCCGCACTCCGGCTCGCAGGCCAACCAGGCCGCCTATGCAGCCGTGCTCCAGCCCGGCGACACCATCCTGGGGCTGAATCTGGCGCACGGTGGGCACCTGACCCACGGGCACCATCTGAACTTTTCGGGCAAGACGTACAAAGTGGTTCCCTACGGCGTACGCCGGGAAGACGAGCAGATCGACTACGACGAAGTGCAGCGGCTGGCCGACGAGAACCGGCCGAAGATGATCATCGCGGGCGGCAGCGCCTATCCGCGCACCCTCGACTTCCCGCGCTTCAGGCAGATCGCCGATTCGGTGGGCGCGCTGTTCCTGGTGGACATGGCGCACATCGCGGGGCTGGTGGCCGCGGGCGTGCATCCCAACCCGTGCGAGTACGCCGACATCGTCACTTCCACCACGCACAAGACGTTGCGGGGGCCGCGTTCGGGCATCATCTTCTCCCGGCAGCAGTATGCCGCCGCGATCGATAAGACCGTGTTCCCCGGCACGCAGGGCGGGCCCCTGGTCCACGTGCTGGCGGCCAAGGCGGTGTGCTTCCTGGAGGCGCTGCAACCGGAATTCGCCGAGTATCAGAAGCAGGTGGTGACCAACGCGAAGGTGATGGCCCAGGGTCTGATGGATGCCGGCTTCCGGGTGGTCGCGGGCGGCACCGATACCCATTTAATGCTGGTGGACGTCTTCTCGAAGGGCGTGCGCGGCAAAGAGGCGGAGGCGGCGCTCGACCGCGCCCGTATTACCGTAAATAAGAATGCCATCCCGTTCGACACCAACCCGCCGATGAACCCCAGCGGCGTGCGGTTGGGCTCTCCGGCGGTGACCACGCGCGGTTTCCGTGAGCCTGAGATGCGGGAAGTTGCCGCGCTGATCGCCGAGGTGCTGAACAACATCTCCTCCGAGGAGACGCTGGCCGCCGTGCGCCACAGGGTCGGCGTCTTGACCGAGCGGTTCCCGCTGTACAATTGGAAACTCGACGCCGTGAAAGCCTAGGGCTGGACGCCCTTCTATGCCGCTCCGGATCGTCATCGACGCGCGTCGCATCCGCGACTTCGGGATCGGCACGTACACGCGCAGCCTGGTGCATGCGCTCGGCAAGATCGACACCGAGAACCACTATGTCCTGATCGCCCTGCCCGAGGACGCACGCACCATCAGCGGCCTTCCGGCGAATTTCGAAACTGCCGTATACGGGAGGCCGGAGGGCGACTATGCGGAGCACATCGCCTTCCCAATCTATTTGCGCAGCCTGCACCCGGACCTGGTGCACATTCCGCTCAACCGGGTGCCGCTGTGCATGATGAAGCCGTACGTCGTCACCATCCACGACATGGCCAGCCTGCTCTACGACCAGCGCAGCGGGGCGCGCATGGAGGTGCGGCGGTTTCTCTTCCGGCGCGGCCTGGCGCGCGCGGACCGCGTGATCGCGGTTTCCGAAGCCACCCGCAGGGACGTGCAGAAAGTGTTGGGAATTCCTGCCGAACGCGTGCGCCTGATCTACAACGCGCCCAACCCCGAGTTCTTCGCGCACCGGCGCGTAGCGGACGCACGCGTGGCCGGCGGTCCGGATGCAAAGGCGACCGAGCGCAAGCGCATCCTCGAACGCTATTCCATCCACTACCCGTTCCTGCTGTACGCGGGCAACATCCGGCCGCAAAAGAACATTCCACGGCTGGTGGAGGCCTTCGCGGTGGTGCGCTCGCAAGTCGCAGACCACCCCGTTTACAAGGACCTGCGCCTGATCATCATCGGGGACGAGATTTCGCTGTACCCCGCGGTGCGGCAGGCGGTGATCAAGAGCCGCGTTGAGGACGTGGTGCGGTTCATGGGCTTTGTCCCCTTCGACACCCTGCGCTCGTTCTTTGAATGCGCGGCGGCATTCGTTTTTCCCTCGCTCTACGAAGGCTTCGGCCTGCCGCCGCTCGAGGCCATGGCCTCGGGAACCCCGGTGGTGACTTCCAACGTGAGTTCGCTGCCGGAGGTGGTTTCCGACGCTGCGGTGCTGGTGAACCCGGAGAACGTCTTCGACATTGCCCGCGGCATTAAAGAGGTCCTGCTCGACGAAGAGCTTCGCCAGAGGCTGATCAAGCGAGGGCATGAGCAGGCCGGCAGGTTTAGCTGGGAACGGACCGCGAAAGAGGTCCTGGAGACGTATAAAGAGGTGGCCCGCAAATGAAGTCGATTCTGTGTCTTGCCGTCTGTGTTTCGGCCCTGGCTTTGCACGCTCAGCCCGACGTCGCCGGGTTGAAGCAGGAGGCCGCCGGCCGTGTGGCTTCCCGCGCGAAGCTCACGCAGCAGATGGTGGACTCGATCTATAGCTTCGCGGAACTCGGGTTTCAGGAGTTCGAAACTTCCGCGTATATCACCGGGATTCTGGAGAAGAACGGCTTCACGGTCACCCGCGGGATGGCCGGGATGCCGACGGCATGGGTTGCGAGCTGGGGCTCCGGAAAGCCGGTGATCGGTTTGATGGCCGACATCGACGGCCTGCCCGAGACGTCGCAGAAGCCCGGGGTGCCGCGCCATGAGCCCCTGATTCCGGGGGGGCCGGGGCACGGCGAGGGTCACAACGCGGGGCAAGCTGTGAATGTCACGGCCGCACTGGCGATAAAGGACCTGATGGAGAAGTACAAGCTCCCGGGCACCATCCGGCTCTACCCCGGGGTGGCCGAAGAGTTGCTCGCCAGCCGTACCTACATGGTCAACGCCGGGTTGTTCCGCGACGTCGATGTGATGCTGAGCAATCACATCGCGAGCGATTTCGGGACGGCGTGGGGCGCTTCGGGTTCGGGACTGGTGTCCACTGAATACACCTTTCTCGGGCAGAGCGCGCACTCCGCCGGAGCGCCCTGGGCGGGTCGCAGTGCGCTCGACGCGGTTGAGCTGATGAACGTGGGGTGGAATTTCCGGCGCGAGCACCTGCGTCCGGAGCACCGCTCGCATTACGTGATTGTCAAGGGTGGAGACCAGCCTAATGTAGTGCCGCCGCTGGCCTCGGTATGGTACTTCTTTCGGGAATGGGACTACGAGCGCATCCAGGGTCTGCATGACATCGGGACGAAGATTGCCCGGGCCGCTGCCGAGATGACGGACACGACCATGAAAGAACGGGTGCTCGCGGCCACCTGGCCCGGCCACTTCAATAAGCCCATGTCGGAGGCGCTCTCGGCGAATATCAAAGAGGTGGGGATGCCGGGCTGGTCCGAGGACGACCAGGCATTCGCCCGCGCGGTGCAGACGGCCATCAAAGTGGAGGCGGCGGGCCTCAAGACGGCGATCGCCGACCCGCGGGCTCCCGGTGCTTCGAACATTGGCGCGGGCTCGGACGACATCGCGGAGGTGGGCTGGAGCGTCCCCACCGTGGTGCTAAGGTATCCGGGCAACATCCCGGGGACCATCGCGCATCACTGGTCGGCGGGGATCGCGATGGCTACGCCCATAGCGCATAAGGGCTCCACCGCGGCCGCCAAGGCGCAGGCCATGACCGCCGTGGACCTGCTGATGCGCCCCGAACTGCTGGCTGCGGCGAAGGCCTACTTCGCGGAGCAGACGAAGGATATCCGTTGGAAGTCCCTCATCCCGGAGGGCACCAAGCCGCCGATCGAACTGAACCGCGAGAAGATGGAGCGGGTGCGCGGGGAACTCCGTAAGTTGCGCTACGATGCCGCGAAGTATCCCAGTTATCTCGACCAGTTGGGAGTGAAGTACCCGACGCTGCGCTGAGGCGTTTCCTTGCAGCCCGAAACAGAGCGCCGGTCCCCCGGTTGCTCACGGCTGCGCGCGGGCTGCACAATAGGGACATGAGAACTTGGGATCAATCGCGCGCGCTGCTGGCCAGGGCACGTCATTCGCTGACCGGGGGCGTGAGCAGCCCGTTTCGCGCCCAGTTTCCAGTGCCGCTTTACATGACCGGCGGCCGAGGGTCGCGCCTCACCGACGTGGACGGCAACGAATACATCGACTATGTGTTGGCCTGGGGTCCGGCCATCCTTGGGCATGCCCATCCCGCCATGGTGGAAGCCGTCCGCCGTGCCGCCGAGCGTCCCCACAGCTACGGGCAGCAGCACGAGGCCGAAATTTCCGTCGCGGAGAAGATCCAGGCCATGGTGCCCTGCGCTGAACGCGTCGCCTTCACCTCCAGCGGCAGCGAGGCCGTGCAGGCCGCCCACCGTCTGGCTCGCGCTTTCACCGGCCGCAACCTGATCCTGAAGTTCGAGGGCCACTATCACGGGTGGATGGATTCTGCGCTGGTGGGCTATCACCCGGGCGCCGATCAGCTCGGGCCTATTGAGGAGCCCCCCACTACGCTCAGCTCCCGCGGGCAGGTGCCCAACGCCGCCGAGAACACGGTGGTGGCGCCCTGGAACCGGCTGGATCTGCTGGAACGCATCATGGACCGCCACGCCGGCGCCATCGCGGCCGTCATGATGGAACCGGTGCTCTGCAACAGCGGCTGCCTGCTTCCGCTGCCGGGGTATCTGGAGCGCGTGCGCGACCTCTGCAGCCGCCGCGGCGTGTTGCTCATCTTCGACGAAGTGATCACCGGCTTCCGCATGGGCACGGGCGGGGCGCAAAGCCATTTCGGTGTCACCCCGGACCTTGCGACCTTCGGGAAGGCCGTCGGGGCGGGGTTGCCGCTCAGCGTGGTGGCGGGCCGCAAGGAGATCATGGAACAGATGATGTCAGGGGTGTCCTTCGGTGGGACCTTCAACGGCAACCCACTGTCCATGGCGGCCGCGGATGCCGGTCTGACCGAACTCGCGCGCGACGGCGGCGCACCGCTGGTGCACGCCAATCGCATCGGTAAGGGTTTGATGGAAGGGATCTGCGAACTCGCCCGCAAGCACGGCGTGAACCTGACGCTACGCGGTTTCGGCGCGGCCTTCGCGCTGCACTTCAACAACAACACGGAGCTGCGCGACTACCGAGATACCCTGTCCGACGACCGGACGGCCCTGCGGCGCTTCCTGATGCTGGCTCTGGAGCAGGGGCTCCACATCCTGCCCGACGGGCGCATGTACGTTTCGACGGCCCACACCGAGCAGGATGCGGAAGAGACGCTAGCGGCCTTTGACCGCGCCCTTGGCAGCTTCGCGGCGGAGGCCTGACCAGGCCAGGTACCCGACAATCGTCTTGCCGTCCTGCAGCTTGCCCGAGCGGATCATGTCGCCGAGTTCCTTCCTGTCGAACCAGCGGCACTCGATCCGCTCGTCGTCCATGGGGGTGGCCGCGCCGGCAGTGAGATCGGTGGCGAGGAAGATGGTCATCTTCTCCTCCACATAGCCCGGGCTGGGGTAAAAAGAAACCAGCTTCTCCCAGTTTCGGGCGCGAAAGCCGGTCTCTTCGACCAGTTCCCGCTTGGCCGCGCGCAGTGGGGTTTCACCGTCATCCAGGCGCCCGGCAGGCAGTTCCCAGAGGTAGCCGTTGGCGGGTAGCCGGAATTGCCGGACCAACAGCACTCGATTCTTACCGTCTACGGCCATCATCACCGCCGAGCCCTTGTGCCGCACGATGGCGCGGTCGATCTCGAACTCGCCGTCTGTCGCATGGTCTTCCGTCACCGTGAATACCTTAGAGCGGTAAACTTCGCGCGACGATGTGATACGCATCATTGGGCCTTGGTTACCTCGACTTTCCCAAACTTCTCAAGCGGCTTGGCGATCTTTGACGCGTCCCCCACCACCACCACGGCGGCGTTCTCCGGATTCAGGTAACGGCCCGCCACGTTCTGGATCTGCTCCGGCTGCACTGCCCGCACGCGCGCGGTGTACTGCTCGAGAAAACTGTTCGGCAGCCCCATCAGCTTGGTGGTGATGAGCTGCTGGGCGAGGCCGTCCTGCGACTCCAGCCGAAGCAGGTAAATGCCGCTGATGAAGTTCTTGGTTCGGGTGAGCTCAGCCGGCGCGACGGTCCCCTTGATCATGCCGTTCAGCTCGTCGAGCACGGCCCGAGTGGCCGGCTCGATCACCTCATTGCGCACCTGCGTGACGGCTTTGGCGATCCCTGCCTCGCGGCGCGCGTCAAGCTCCGAGTGGGCGTCGTAAGCGAAACCCTGCTTCTCCCGGATATTGGAGAACATGCGAGAGCTGGCTCCACCGCCCAGGATGTTGTTCGCCACCATCAGCGGGAAATAGTCGGGGTTCGCGCGTGTCACGGCGAGGCGTCCTACGTGGATGTCGGCCTGCACGGAGCCGGGCCGGTCCACGAGCGCGATCACTTTGGACGGGGCGGGGAACTCCGGCTTGGGGGCCGGCGGGAGCTGCCCCTGTTTCCACGAGCCGAAACGCTCGTTGATGAGGCGCAGTGTCTCGGCGCGCGGCGGAAGCTTGCCCAGCAGCACTAGGTAGCCGTTGTTCGGTACCAGCCACGTGGCATGGAAGCCGGCCAGCGCCTTACGGTCTATGCGTGCGAGCGATTCCGGAGTGGGTGCGATGCGCGAGTACGGATGCGAGCCGAACACTACCGACGCCAGCTTCTCCTCGGCCAGGAAGGCAGGCTCGGAGCGTTGCGCCTGCAATTCCTGGTTACGGTTGGCGATCCGGAGCTTGACCTCCTCCTCCGGGAAGGCGGGGTTACGGGTCACGTCCGCCAGAATTTCGAGCAGTTTGGGAGCGTGTTCGGCGAGCGCGCTGCCCGAGATTGTGATGCTGTCGGGCCCCGCGCCGCCATTGAGCGCGCCGCCGATGGACGCCAACTCCTCTGCAATCTGCCGCGCGGTTCGGGTGCCGGTGCCTTGAGTGAGCAGTGCGGCCGTGGTTTCGGATAGCCCGGGTGTCTCCTTGGGGTCGAATTTCGCCCCGGCCAGGAAGCCGAGCCGGACGGTCACCAGGGGAAAGCGATTGTCTTCCAGCAGCACCACGGTGAGCCCGTTCGGAAGTTTCGTTTCAAAGGTGGCGGGCAGCTTGTAATCGGGGATGGGGGGTGTGGCCGGAGCCTTGGTCCGGTCAATCGCCTGGGCACCCAGGGCGGCGGCGGCCGCGAACACAGCAAGCGTTGTTTTCAGCATTAGCGTCCCTCCGTGGGGGCCTGCGCCTTTGGCGCGGGCACGATTTCGAGCACCGCGCGGCGCTCCGGAACCAAATACTTCTTCGCGGCGGCCTGCACCTCGGCCGGCGTCACCGCCATGTAGCGGTCCATTTCCTTGTTCAGCCACTCGGCGCTGCCGTCGAACAGCTCGTATTGGCCCAGCAGACGCGCCCGCGCCATGGCGCCCTGCAACTCGCGGATGCGGAACGCCCGGACGAAGGTCTTGACGCGCTCCAGTTCCTTCGCGTCCACGCCCTCTTTCTGAACCCTGGCGATCTCCTCCTGGGCCTGCTCTACAATCTGCTTGCCACTGAAGTTGGGCTTATACAGCAGGAACATGGCGTACATGCCCGGATCTTTGTAGTCAGACGGCCCCGCGAACGGCCAGCCGAGGTTCGATTCGTATTGAATGATTGACTGCTTCCCTTTAACCAGATTCTGCTGAAAGCGGGAGCTCTCGCCGCCGGTGAGCAGAGCGTCGAGGATGTTCAGCGCATAGTAGTCGGTCGAACGCCGCACCGGACCGGGATACCCTATCACCACCCCCGGAACGCGCGCGTGGGCGTCTTTATGCACCTCCGTGCGCGGCGTGAATTCGGCCGGCTCGGTCATGTCCGGGTGCTTGGGCTGCGGCTGCGGCGCGATGTCGCCGAAATACGCCGCCACCAGCTTCTTAGCCTCGGGAATCTGGATATCCCCGACGATCGAAAGCACGGCATTGTTGGGGGCGTAGTAGGTCTTGAAGAATTTCGCCACGTCCTCGACGGAGGCGGCTTCCAGGTCCTCGTAGGAGCCGATCAGCGAGTGCGAGCTCTGCCAGTTGCGGAAGGCGAGCAGCGGCCAGCGGTCCACGATGGCGGTGGCGTAGGGACGGTTGTCGAAGCTCAACCGGCGCTCCTGTTTCACAGCCTCCTTCTGGTTATCGAGGTTCTCCTTGGTGATGTTCAGGGCGCGCATGCGGTCGGATTCGAGCCACAACGCGGTGGCCAGCTTGTTGGCGGGAAGGATCTGGAAGTAGTCGGTGAAATCGGGATGGGTGGAGCCGTTTAGCACTCCGCCATTCGATTCCACCTCGCTGAAATGCGCGCCCTTGGGGACGTTCGCCGAGCCCTGAAACATCATGTGCTCGAACAGGTGGGCGAAGCCGGTGCGGCCCTTCTGCTCCGAACGCGCGCCCACCCCGTAGATGACGTAGACGGCCACCACAGGCACGGAGCTGTCGCGCGAGAGGATCACGCGCATGCCGTTATCCAGCTTGTATTTCTCTATGGGTATGGTAACCTCGGCGCCGTGCGAAAGCAGGGAGCCGGCAAGCAGCAGGGGTATCGCTAGAGCTTTCATAAGTTGCTTTCAGTTCCTACGGATGGCGGCGGCAAAACGTTCCGCGTCGAGGGTATTCATGACGTCGGTGGGACCCAGCCATCCCCGGCGCGCGGTCACGATGCCGTAGCGCAGGTTGTGGAGGTGCCTGGGATGATGCGCGTCGGTGGCCACCACAAAACGGGCGCCGCGCGCCTTGGCCGTCCGGATCATGTGGGGATTCAGGTCCAGCCGTTCCGGACTGGAGTTGATCTCGAACCAGACGCCGCGGCGCACGGCCTCATCGAGCACGCGTTCGAAATCGAAGCTGTATGGGTCGCGTTGCAGCAGCAGTCGCCCGGTGAGGTGGCCGAGCGCGTGCACGTAGGGGCATTCGAGCGCGCGCAGCAGGCGGTCGGTCATCTCCGCCGGCTCCATGTGCATGTGGCTATGGACACTGGCGATGACGAAGTCGAGCTCCGCCAGCGCGTCGTTGGCAAGGTCCAGCTCGCCGTCTTTCAGAATGTCGCACTCGAGGCCTGAGAAGAGCCGGATGGGGAAGCCGCCTGCGTTCATCTCGCGCACGCGCCGCGCCAGCGCCACGGCACGCTGCTCGTCAAGACCGTTGGTCATGGCCAGAGACTTCGAGTGGTCCGTAATCGCGACGTACTGATAGCCCAGTGCGCCGGCGGCCTCGGCCATCTCTTCGAGGGTAGCGCGGCCGTCGGTCTCGGTGGTGTGCATATGGACATCGCCACGGATCTGCTGTTGTTCCAGCAGTTCCGGCAGGCGGTCCTCGGCGGCGGCTTCGATCTCGCCGAGATTCTCGCGCAGCTCCGGGGGAATCCACTGGAGCCCCAGCGCCTGGTACACCTCGGCTTCGGTGGCTCCGGCCACGCGACTCTCGTCCTCCACGCGGAATAGGCCATATTCGCTGAGCTTCAAGCCCATCTTGACGGCGCGGAGCCGCAGCGCGACATTGTGGTCTTTGCTGCCTGTGAAATACTGCAGGGCGGCGCCGAAGCTCTCTCTCGGCAGGGCGCGCACGTCCACCTGGAAACATTCGCGTCCGATATTGGCGCTGGCCTTGTTCTCGCCGCGGCCGAGCACGCCTTCTACGCGCGGCCACGCTATAAAGTGGTCGAGCACGGCTTCGGCATTCGGACCGGTAACGAGCAGGTCGATGTCCCCCACGGTCTCCCGCCCTCGCCGCAGGCTGCCGGCGGCGGTGATCTCCTCTACTCCCGGCACCTGCCGCAGGTACTCGATCACCTCGCCCGCCAGGCGATCCCCCTGGCTCAACAAGAAACGCCCGGTGCGCTGCCGATACTGCTGAATCGACTTCAGCACCTTCTCTTCGAGTTTGGCGCCCATTCGCGGCAGCACACGGAGCTTCTGATCGCGGCACAACTGCTCCAATTCGTCGATGGTCTTCACGCCGTAGTGCTGGAACACCATCGCCACGCCCTTCGGGCCGAGCCCCTGGATTTTGAGGAACTCCAGCGCGCAGGGCGGGTATTTCGCCAGCAGGGCGTCCCGGCGCTCGCAGGAACCGTGGTCCACAATTTCACGAATTACCGCAGCCAAGCCCTTCCCGATGCCGGGAATGTCCACGATCTTCCGCTCGGGGTCCCGCAAAATGTCTTCGATGCGTTCGGGGTGGCCTTCGACGGCGACTGCTCCGTTGCGGTAGCTGCGAATGCGGAAACCGTCCTCGCCGGCGATCTCCATGAGATCCGCGGTTTCCTGTAACAGGCGCGCGATTTCCTTATTCTCCATGCCGGAATTACTTTGATTCTAACGCAGCCCTGAAACAGTACTAGTGCGACGTAATTCGGGTCCTAATGTCTTGACACTGATACTTCAGCGCCATATCATGTGACGGAGAGGCAGTCTTCGTCGGTTCGCTCACGCTCAGGTTCTCTTCTTCCCGCGCCGCTTCTACTGTTGAAGACTGCCTTTCTGTATATATTGGGATATTTCGTACAGCCCTCCACCGAGGAATCCCCTCACAACTGGCACAATTGAATGAGGAAACCGTCATGATCGAGGGAGAGCTGTTTGCCCTTCTTGAGGGGACGGCCGATGCTGCGTTCACGGTGGACGACGAGGGTGCCATCCGTTCTTGGAACGCCTCCGCGGAGAAGTTATTCGGCTATTCCTCCGAAGAAGTGCTCCGGAAGCGCTGTCACGAAGTATTGAAGGGTCGCTGTGGCCAGGGGCCGGCGTGCGCCGTCGATGGCTGCGGCGTTCCGGCCTTCGATCTAGAAGTGCAGGTGCCTTCCGGGCGAATGTGGGTGAACATCTCCACGCTGGTCTACAACGACCCGCGCCAACACCGGCGGCTCATAGTTCATCTTGCACGCGATATTACGGATCGCAAGCGCGGTGAGGAACTGGTCCGCAAGGTTGTGGACCTGTCGCGGCAACTGACGGCTGTCACCGACGGCGCCGGACGTCCCGCGCCCGCCGCACCGCTCTCCGAGCAGGAGCGCCGCATTCTGCGTTCGTTCTCAAAAGGCGGCAACTCAGCGGAGATCGCGAGAGAACTGGGGATCAGCCTTCAAACCCTCCGCAACCATCTGCACCGCATCAATCACAAGCTCGGCACGCATAACCGCCTGGAAGCTGTGATGACCGCGATGGAGAAAAGCCTCATATAGGCCGCGAAATGAACGCGAATGAACGCAAATAAGACCAGAACAGTCTTTGTGTCATTCGCGTTCATTTGCGTTCATTCGCGGCCCATCATTGTGTGACAAAGCCTACACTGCGCACGTCGCCTGCGGGACGTCCGTACTACTCCCTGGTATGCGTTGCCTATTGCCTGCGCGCTTCTGCTCCCGCAGGCTGGTAAGAGTTCATGGCTTGCGTAGAGGATCTGGCCCGATTCGTCATCGAGTCCTCCGAACAGGACCTCTCCGATGCCGCGCGCGAGCAGTTGCGAATCCGCATTCTCGATTCACTCGGCTGCGCCATCGCCGGCATGGAGGGGGACACCGTCCGGGTGGTGCGTGCGCAGACCGAAGAGTTCGATGGAGGCGGACGCTGCAGCCTGATCGGTGGCGGCACCGCGGCCCCGGACCGCGCGGCGTTCCTTAATGGCGCACTGGTCAGCTACCTGGATTTCAACGACGGCTACATTGCCAAGGGCGAGACATGCCACCCCAGCGGTAGCCTGGCCCCCATTCTTGCGGCCGGTGAATACGCCGGATCGAGCGGGCGCGACGTCATCACCGCCCTGGCGCTCGCGTACCAGGTGCAGTGCCGGCTAAGCGATGTGGCTCCGGTGCGCGCCGCGGGCTTCGACCACTGCACCCTGGGAGCGTACGGCGTTGCCGCGGGTGTGGCGAAAGTGCTAGGGCTCGACGCCGCCCGGACGGCACACGCCATAGCCATCAGCGCCACCGGCTTCAACACACTTAGGGTCGTGCGGACAGGGCGGCTCTCCCATTGGGACTCGCTGGCATATCCCCACATGGCGGCGTGCTCGACGCGCGTGGCCCTGCTCGCCATGGCGGGCATTACCGGGCCGCTCGACGTGCTCGAAGGCGAAAAAGGCTTCATGGACGCCATCGCGGGTGTCTTCGAGATCCAGTGGGCCGGCGAAGACCTGGAGCGCGTCCGCCGCACGGTGGTGCGGAAGCACGACGCCGATATCCACACCCAGACAGCCATCGAAGCGGTCCTGGAACTCAAACGCCGCAATGCTTTCGACGCCGCCGACGTGGAGCACATCGACCTGGAGACTTTCGAGGTGGCCTACCACGTGGCGGGCGGCGGTGAGGAGGGCGACCGCAGCGTGGTCGAGAACCGTGAGGAAGCCGGCCACAGTCTGCCTTATGTGGTCGCGGCGGCGTTGCTCGACGGAAGGGTCATGCCCGAGCAGTACCGGCCCGAGAACATCCGGCGCCCCGACGCGCAGCGCCTGCTGGCCGAGGTTACGGTGCGGCCGAACGCGGCATATTCGCGCGATTTCCCCAACGAGATGCCCTGCCGGGTACGCCTTCGCCTGCGCGATGGTCGCGTGCTCACGAAAGAAATGCGCGAATATCCGGGCTTCTACACCCAGCCGGTTTCGTGGAGTACTGCCCGTGAGAAGTTCGACACCCTGGCCGCGCCGTATACGACCGCCGAACTCCGCGGCTCCATCGCCGACGCGGTCTCGCATCTCGAAGACATCCGGGTGGCGGATCTCATGGGGTTGCTGGCGCGCGTCGCCCGTACCAGCGCAGGAACGGCCGGGGAAAGGAGGGCTTCGTGAGCACCCCCGCGCTGCCGTTCCTGCACCTGAACCAGCGGCAGGCCAAGCCGCGCAGCCGCGGGCTCACCGAGATACGCGGTCCTTACTACACCCCCATGGGCAAGCGCTACCTCGAAGACGTGCTCGAAACCATGGGTGCCTGGGTGGACGGGTTGAAGTTTGCTGGCGGCTCTTTCGCCCTGATGCCCCGCCGCGTGGTGGAGGAACTGCTCGACCTCTGCCATGCCCACGATGTGCGGGTATCCACCGGCGGCTTCATCGAGTACGTGCTCACACAGGGCTCCGGCGCCGTCCGCGATTACATCGACGAGTGCAAGGGGCTGGGGTTCGACACCATCGAGATTTCGTCTGGGTTTATCACCATTCCTCCGGACGACTGGCTGCGTTTGGTCGAAAGCGTGCTAAATGCGGGCCTCGAGGCCAAACCGGAAATCGGCATTCAGTTCGGCGCGGGAGGTGCCTCCGGCGCCGCCGTGCTCGAAGCCGAGGGCACGCGGGACCCGGAGTGGGCCATTCAACTGGGCCGCCGCTTCCTCGACGCGGGCGCCAACATGCTCATGATCGAGTCCGAAGGCATCACCGAGAACGTTAAAACGTGGCACACCGACGTGCCGGCCCGGATCATTCATGCACTCGGCATCGAGAAGGTGATGTTCGAGGCCGCCGATCCCGAAGTTTTCTCCTGGTATGTGCGCAATTACGGCCCGGAGGTGAACCTGTTCGTGGACCACAGCCAAATCGTGCAGCTTGAGTGCCTGCGCGCGGGCATCTGGGGTACGGCGGCGACGTGGGGCCGCATCCTCACGTACAAAGGGGGCGCTTAATGGCTCCCCTCTGGCCGCTGGCGCTCTATTTCGTGCTGGTGATCGGGGCCGTGGCGGCAACCCTGATCGTCTCATCGCTGCTCGGGCAGAGGCACCGCGACCACGCTACGGACGACGTCTACGAAGGCGGAGTGATACCCATCGGCAGCGCGCGGGTGCGGCTCTCGGTGCGCTTCTATCTGGTGGCGATGCTGTTCGTCATTTTCGACCTGGAGGCGGTTTTCCTGTTTGCCTGGGCCATCGCCGCCCGGGAACTCGGATGGTACGGCTACAGCGTGATGGCGCTATTCGTTGTGCTGCTGATCGCGGCCTTCGGTTACCTGTGGCGCGTGGGAGCCTTCGACTGGGCCGTCATCCGGCGGAATACGGAATGAATCTATGAGCACGAGACCGATCGTACCAGGCGAATTCATCCCGCAGCCCTCTGTGGAAGAGGAGGTGCGCCGCACCGTGGTGACCGCGCGCCTTCAGGACCTGCTCGCTTGGGGTCGCAAGAATTCGATGTGGCCGTTCAACTTCGGCCTCTCCTGCTGCTTCGTCGAGATGGCGACGACCCTGACCAGCAAATGGGACCTGGCGCGCTTCGGCGCAGAGGTCATCCGGGGCACGCCGCGCGAGGCCGACGTGATCGTTATCGCCGGTACCGTGTTCATCAAAATGGCGCCAGTAATCAAGCGGCTTTACGAGCAGATGATGGAGCCCCGCTGGGTGATTTCGATGGGCTCCTGCGCGAATTCCGGCGGCATGTTCGACGTCTACAGCGTAGTGCAGGGTGTGGACAAGTTCTTGCCCGTGGACGTGTATGTGCAGGGCTGCCCGCCGCGGCCGGACACCCTCATCGAGGCGTTGCTGCTGTTGCGGGACGCCGTAGGTAAGGAGAAACGGCCGCTGAGCTGGGTGGTGGGGCCGCAGGGCACCGAGCGCTTGGTCATGCCGGCCCAGCGCGACCTGAAACAGGAGCAGCGCAGCCGCCTGACGGTGCTGCGCCCGCCCAACGAGATCGAATGAGCATGACTGCCCCCGCCACGGTAACGGACCAGATTCGTGAGCGTTTCCCGGACCTCACGGTTCAGGAAACGGCCGACGGCATCCCCACAGTCTGGGCCGATAAGAGTGCGCACCACGAGGTACTGCGGTACCTCAAGGAGGGTATCGAACGGCCGTACCGGATGATGTACGACCTTACCGCCATTGACGAGCGCATGCGCCGGAACCGCGCCGGCCAGCCGCCCTCCGATTTCACCGTGGTCTATACGCTGCTCTCCTTCGATCGCAATGACTACGTGCGGGTGAAGGTGGCGCTCGAAGGCGAGACGCCTTCGCTCGAAAGCATCACAGGCATCTGGCAGAACGCCAACTGGTACGAGCGCGAAGCCTGGGACATGTTCGGAATCCGGTTCGCAGGGCACCCCCTGCTGCAACGCATTCTGATGCCGCGCACCTGGGTAGGGCACCCGCTGCGCAAAGAGCACCCCTCGCGCGCCACGGAAATGGGGCAGTTCCGGCTTCCCGACGAGAAAGAAGATCGCGAGCAGGAGGCCCTCCGCTTTCGCCCAGAGGAGTGGGGGATGGCGCGCAGCCACGGCGATACCGAGTTCATGTTCATGAACATCGGGCCGCAGCATCCCGGAACCCACGGCGTGCTCCGCATCATCGTGCAGCTCGACGGCGAAACCATTGTGGATTTAGTACCCGACATCGGGTATCACCACCGTGCCCAGGAGAAGGTCGCGGAACGGCAGACCTGGCACACCTACATCCCCTACACCGACCGTGTGGATTACCTGGCGGGCGTCATCAACGAACTGGCCTACCTGACCGCGGTGGAGAAGCTGGCCGGGATCGAGGTGCCGCCGCGCGCCAAGGTCATACGGGTGATGATGTCAGAGCTGTTCCGCATTATGAGTCACCTGGTCTGGTACGGGACGTTCGCGCAGGATGTGGGGCAGCTCTCCCCGGTCTTCTTCATGTTTAACGACCGGGAACGCGGTTACAAGATCATCGAGGGAGTGACGGGTTACCGTATGCACCCCGGCTGGTTCCGCATCGGCGGCACCGCGGCGGACCTGCCGCACGGCTGGGAAGCCGCGTTCCGGGAGTTCCTGGATCACATGCATAAGGCGCTGGCGGAGTACGACCGCACCGTCATGCGCAACCGCATCTTCAAGGGCCGCACCATGGGGGTGGGGGAGTTCAACACAGAGCAGGCCATCGCCTGGGGTGTCACCGGGCCGAACCTGCGCGCCACCGGCCTCGCCTGGGACGTCCGGAAAGCGATGCCCTATTCCGGATACGAACAGTTCGAGTTCGATATCCCGATCTCTAATCGCGGCGACTGCTACGGCCGTGCGGAAGTGCGCGTCGAAGAGATGCGCCAGAGCATGCGGATCATCGAGCAGTGCATGCGCAACATGCCCGAAGGGCCGTACAAATCCGCGCACCGGTTGGCCACCCCGCCCCTCAAGGAGCGCACCATGCACGACATCGAGACCCTGATCACGCACTTCCTGAACGTGAGTTGGGGTCCGGTGATGCCCGCGGGAGAGGTGCTGGCGGCGGTCGAGAACACCAAGGGGAACAACGGCTATTACCTGGTAAGCGACGGCAGCACCAGTTC
>DATMYF010000158.1:0-52197 GCA_035561075.1 Bryobacteraceae bacterium | reverse complement strand
TAGACCTCCGGCGGCCGCGCCACGGTGTTCGGCGGCAGGTCGGGACGGTCGAAGCCGCCCGGAGGGTGGTCGTCGAGCGGCCAGCCTCCGATGGCGACGGCGTCGTCAAAATGCGTGCCGCTCATGAGGTCGTTCTGGGTCAGGACGTGATCCCCCACCACCCGCCGGCTGCCGCGCCGGCCAGGCATCATCCCCACCCAGTCCATCGCGAAGTTAGCGCTGGACGGGAATTCGCCGCTGTTCTTGATGTGGTCCCAAATCCCCATCACGATCGAGAGCAGTTCGAAGCGGATGCGCTCGTTATCGCGAATCGGATTGAAATTGCCGCCCCACTCGATCCACCAGTAGCCGTATTCCCAGGCGGTGATGCGGCGATTGCGAAGCTGGTCCTTGGTGATCTTGCGCGCCCACTTCGGCGCCGTGAACGGCATCGGCCGCTGGTACTGCCGGGAGGTGAACAGGATGCTGGAACCGAGCGTCTCGGCATCCTTTTCCACCGGCGCCAGCGACTCGCCGAACTCCGCGCGTGCCTCGCGGCCCCACCGCATCTCCGCCCCTGCCTCGAGCGCCAGCCGCGAATCCCCGGTGGAATCGATGAACATTCTGGCCCGCACGCGATAAAGGTGCTCACTCTTGTCGCAGCGCACCAGCGCCTCGGTAATCCGTCCTCTCTTGACCGAAGCCGCGTAGAGCACACTTTCGAGCAGCAGGGTGATGCTCGGCTCGGAAACCACCTTGTCGTACAGCAGCGCGTCCCACAGTTCGAAGGAGCGCTGGGGATTGTTGGCCGCATCGTCCAGCCGGAATTCCTCGATCAGGCCGCCCTCGCGCCAGCCGAGGCGGCCCGTATGGCAGTCCGCCCCAACGATATGCATCTTCACTTCGCTGGACGAATTTCCGCCCAGCCGCGAGCGGTCCTGCACCAGCACGACTTTGGCTCCATGGCGTGCGGCGGCCACGGCGGCGCACACGCCTGCCATGCCTCCCCCGGCCACCAGCACATCGCAGTCGAGCTCCACCAGGGCCATGTGGGGCTCGTTCGCGGCCATGCGGCGGAGGTTGCCCCGCGGGGCGATGCGGTCGAAATCGCGGCGGATTTCGTCGGCATCCCTGGCGGGAAGCGGCTCCGTGGCCAAATACGCCAGCGTGCAGCCCGCCGGTACTCGGAATAGGTCTCGTCGTGTCACGCGAGCCCATTATATAAGCGTTCACGCACAACGGCATGGGTTGTGCTAACAGTCACCAAGGGAAAAAATATGTTCCGCAGACTGGTCAAAACGCAAAACCACTGGCTTCCGCTGGTTTTGAGACTCACACTCGGGATCGTCTTTTTTGCCCACGGCGCACAGAAGATGCTCGGATGGTGGGGCGGCGGAGGGTTCAGTGCCACTATGGGCGGTTTCACGGGAATGGGGATACCGGCGCCCTTCGCCTTCCTGGCGATCGCTGCCGAGTTCTTCGGCGGCCTGGGATTAATCGTCGGTTTTCTCGGGCGCATCGCGGCTTTCGGCGTCGCCTGCGTGATGCTGGTAGCCATCGTTATGGTTCACGCGCCCAACGGACTATTCATAAACTGGGGGGGCACGCAGCCGGGGCACGGCTTTGAGTTCCACCTCCTCGCGCTGGCGCTCAGCGTCGCAATCATACGCCTGGGTTCCGGCGCCGTTTCCGTGGATTGGGCCATATCCGGGCGCTACAAAGACCGCGCCGAAGACGTGGCCGGACCGGGGCAGCCGCGCCGGGCGGCGTAACTCTCAGCGGTAACGCACCCAAACCTGCATCTCCGTGGGTTCGCGGTTCTCCCACGCGTAGTACGGGATAAAGAACAGGTCCGCCGGTCTGACCGCTTCCGGCTTGGTCGCCAGGGTGCTGTAGAGGGTTCGCTCGTCAGCGGCTTCTCCCTGACCAGGCCCGCGCTCCGCAGCGCTATGATGCCCCCAAGCAAGTCCGGACGATGCTCCTCCTTAAGCGCTCCGCCGGTCAGGATCGCAGCATCGAAGAGGCTCGGTAAGGCGGTGTTGTCATGTTTCTCCAGGCAGTAGACCAGCGGTCCGCGCTCTACCGCCACCCTGCCCGCATTCTCTCGCAGCAGAGGGTTCGCCGCGGTCAATCGGGGCGCAACATCGAGGGATAGCGTTACGCGATCGCCCGCTTTCCAGCGCCGCCGGATTTCCAGGTAGCCGCCCGGTTGTACCCCCGCCACCGCGGTGCCGTTCACCGCCGCCGCACTTCTGGCAGACCACCCGGGAATTCGCAGAAACAGGCTGAACTCCATGGCTGCGGCGGGTTCCAGCGTCAGTTCCACCTCGCCCTTCCACGGGTACTGCGTCCGCTGCCGCAACTTGAGCGCGGTGCCGTTTTCAAGGCGCCAATCGAGCGTCGAGGAGTGATACAGGTTCACCCAAACCCCGGCGGCGCTCGTCGCGTAGAGGTAGCCGGGCAGCGATGCCAGGGTACGCTCCAGGTTGGGCGGGCAGCAGGTGGTGTCGAACCACGGCCGCCGGATCTTCTCGCCCTCGGTTTCAAGCGGATTCCTATAGCAGTACATGGTGCCCGAAAGCGACATCCCGGAGTTGATCCCGTTGTAGAGCGCGCGCTCGATCACGTCCGCAAAGCGCGCTTCCCCGCTCCCCAGCAGCATCCGCCAGTTCCACATCATGTTCCCGATCGCGGCGCAGCTCTCCGTGTAAGCCAGACCGTTCGGCAGCTCATATGGCACCCCGAACGCCTCGCCCGAGGCGCGCGAGCCGACTCCCCCCGTGATGTACATCTTCCGCGTCGCCATGTCGCGCCAGAGCGTTTCCAGTGTTTCTGCGTAGCCTGGCGCGCCCGTTTCCGCACGGTAGTCGGAGGCCCCGCACGCCGCGTACATGGCGCGCACCGCATGTCCTTCGAACACCGTCCGGCTGGTGAACGGCTTGCCGCTGAACAACTCGCGCAGGTCGCGCTCTTTCAGTTCCAGGCGTTCCCGTTCGCCGGTGAGGAGATACCCCGCGAAGTCCAGGTAGCGTCGGTCGCCGGTTGTCCGGAACAGTTCCACCATGGCCATTTCAAGCTCGGGGTGTCCTGTCAGGGCAGGCCGTTTCCGAGGGCCGAAATTCTCCACCAGGTAATTCGCGCAGCGGATGCCACCGTCAAGCAGTTTGCGCTTGCCAGTGGCACGGTAATACGCGATACCTGCCTGCATCATGTGCCCCATGCAGTACAGTTCATGCCCTGAGCGCTGTTGCGTGAAGCGCTGATCCTTACGTTCCTCCACAAACCACGTGTTGAGGTAGCCGCTCGGCTCCTGTGCGGCCAGTACAACATCGATGAGCGAATCCAATCTCGCGTGCATCTCCCGTGAGAGCCCGCCCGATTCCGTCGCGAACGCCGCCGCCTCCATCCACTTGTAGAGATCCGAATCCGTGTAGAGCGGCCCGCGGCGCGGGACGTTCTTGCCCGTTAAGCGGCGAAAATTGTCCACCACCCCATGCTCTTCGAGCAATTGCAACATGGTGGGAATGCTGCGCTCCACGTTGGTGCGCATGCGAGGCGACCAGAACCCCTCCCCCATCGCAACGGCCTTAACTGGCACTCCGTGCAGCTTCGCGTGGGGGCTCCGGGAGGTGTCGATTACCTGACTGAAGCCAGGCAGGGCGATCAGTAGAAATAGCAGGCTTCGGATCATGGCGGCTTACTCTCAGCCGCTCAGTTTAGCTCACGCGCGCCGGCGCGGCCCCGGCCTTCGACGCCCAGTGCAGCCCGATGCCGCCGAAGACGTAACCCCGGGAGCGGATGCTTCGGTACCCGGCCATCCGCAAAGCCGCGTCAAAGCCGTCCATCGAAACGAACGACCGCAGCGAATCGGGAATGTAGGTGTAGACGCGAGGCCGCCCATGCAGTACCAGCCCCCAGAACGTACCTTGTGCGTAAAGATATCCCAGGTACAGCGCGCGCAGCACGGGATTTGCGGGAAGGAAGAAATCCAGCGTCACCAGCATCCCGCCAGGCCGCGTGACCCGCCCGATCTCCCGCAGCGCCGCGCCGAGGTCGGGGAAGTTGCGTAGCCCGTAGCCGATAAAGACGCAATCGAACACACCGTCGGCGAACGGGAGCCCGGCGGCATCCGCGCACACCGCCCGCTCCACTCCGCGGTGCCGGGCCAATTGCAGCATGCGTTCCGTGAGATCCACCGCGATAGGCCTGGAATCCGGTGCGCGCAACGCAACCAGGTTTGAGAAATCGCCCGTGCCCGATGCCAGGTCGAGGATAACAGCCGGCCGCTCGGGGAGTGGCGACATCTCCACCCCCAGACGCTTCCAGTGCCGATCCATCCCGTAGGAAAACACTCGTGTGATGAAATCGTACCGGGGGGCCACAGTGCTGAACATCTCGCGCATGAGCCCCCGGTTCGTCTTTTCAACGGGCAGGCTCATGCGCGGTTCAGAACCGTGTCCTCATCTGCGGGACGTCTTGGCGTTAATTACCCTGGGGGTCTCCGCACTCGCGCCGGTCGAGAACGAACCCATGTTTGGGGCCACCGACGTGTCCACCATTTGTACCATCGCATACGCCGGCATGTCCTCGGCTTCTTTGAAGAACGTCATCCGCGCAAGAGTCCCATCGAAGTCCACCCGGATCAGGTCGCCGCCGCGCACCTGTTCAGTGGCGATCAGGTTCGATAACGGATGCACCAGCGAACGATCGATGGCACGCTTCAAGTGTCGGGCGCCGTACTTCATGTCGGTGCCTTCAACCAGCAGATAGTCCTTGGCAGCGTCCGTCAGGGAAAAGACGAACGGCGCGCCCGTTGACGAGTTGAAGATGCGCTGCTGGAGCATATTCAGCTCTAGCGTCAGAATCTTGCGCAGCTCCGGCTCACCAAGCGGCTTGAACACCACCGTTTTATCGATGCGGTTCACAAACTCGGGCGTGAACTTGCGGCGCGCGGCCTCGACTCCGGCGCGCGTGATCTTATCCGTCAGTTCACTATCGACATGCCCTTCGCGCCGCTGCCGCTCGATCTCCGAGGCCGCAAAACCCAGATTCGGCCGCAGGATCTGCCCCATTTCGGAAGCGCCAAGATTGCTCGTCATGTAGATCATGGCGCGCGAGAAATCCACGCGCCGGTTGTCACCCAGCGTGAGGGTGGCCTTGTCCAGAATGCCGAGCAACAGGTTCCAGAGAGCGTCGCTGGCTTTTTCGATTTCGTCGAAGAGAACGAAGCTCAGCTTCATCTTCTCGGTGTGGTACTGGTTCAGCACCTCCTGGCTCAGCAGCGGATGGGTCTCGCGGTGCCCCAGGTAGCCCGGAGGCGACCCGATCAGCTTCGCGATCTCGTGGGAGTGTTGGAATTCGGCGCAGTCGATTTTGATGACCGCCCGCATATCGCCCACCAGGCTCTCCGCCGTGGCTTCCACGAGCCGCGTCTTGCCGGAACCGGTCGGACCGAGGAAAAGGAAATTCCCGATCGGCCTCCCTGGGCTCGACATGCCCGCCAGAAACGTCTGGTAGATGTTGACGATTTGCAGAATGGCCTCATCCTGCCCCACGATGCGTTTGCGCAGATCCGACTCGAGCTTTTCAGCCTCGTACCCAGTTATCGTCGGATCCAATTGCTTGTTGCTTAAGCGACCCATCCCTTTGCCCCTCTCGCCAAACAGGCTCATCGCCCTCTCTCAGAGCAAGTCCAGTGCCAATCGCCTAACTGGTGGAAAACCCCTATTTCTTTGGCTTCGATGGCCGCATTTCCACCCTGCTGACGGTGGTACGGGCGGGCATTCGCAGCAATCCCACCGCTACTTCCGCCACATCTTCGGGAGCGATCTTCCAATCCCCGCTCCGGCCTCCTCCGAATTCCGTATCCACGCTTCCCGGCATGATGTAGCTGACCCGGATCCCCTCATATCTGTGATCGAGCATCATCGCCTCGCTGAAAGCGTTTAGAGCGGATTTTGAGGCGTTGTAGGCGGCTCCCCCCGCGAAAGCATTCTTACCTGCAAGGCTGCTGATATTGATGATGTAGCCGCCATTCCCGTTTCGCATACGTTTCAGAGCCTCCCGGGAACAGTAAAACGCGCCGTTCAGGTTGAGATCGATCACGCGATGCCACGCCTCAGGCGTTAAATCCGCGACGCTGGCGAACGTTCCGACACCGGCATTATTCACCAGGATTTCAACCGGCCCGAGTTGCGCATCCACACTGCGGAAGAATTTGCTCGCGTCCTCCAGCCGCGAGATATCGGCCGCCTCCCCCATAACTTCGGTCCGCGACGCCGCTCGCATTTCCTGTACAGCGCGGTCCAACGAGTCGCGATTACGCCCGCAAATGGCTACCCGCGCTCCTTCGGCGAGCAGTCGCTCGGCGACAGCACGGCCGATTCCCCGGGTCCCCCCTGTTATCACGGCTACTTTGCCTGAGATTGGGTCTTGCATGGTACCCAGATAATAGTGCCAACCCGAACGAGGTTCTGTCCGATTCGGTACACTCGCCACTACACTTTGGCTTAAAATGAAGTGGAACGATGCCCTCCGGTGCGCCCTCAACTCTTCAGAAGGTGCTTGAGAACCGCCTGCTCCAGGTGGCGGCCGAAGCCGTAGCCCGCTTCGATGCGGATGCGGCTGCGCGGGTGCAGTCGGCCCGCCGCTCGGTTTCCGAGCATCTGAACCAGGCCGTGCGCCGCCTGCGCGAGACGCGCGATTTTACCGCTGCGTCAGCCGTGCTGCTGGAATCGAGCGCCGCTTTCTGTAACGGTGCCGCCGTTTTTCGCGTCACCGGTAGTCAAATGCATGGCGAGTGCGTCCGGTGCGCGGACGAGGCGCAATCCCTGCGTTTCGCTTCGCTGGAGTTCCCTGCCTCCGACGGAGCCGCGTTCTCTGCCGCGCTCACGGGCGGAGATCCAGTGGTTGCGGTGGGCAGTGCGGCAGAGCTTTCTCCGGCAGTCGCGGAATTGTTCAGGCATCCCCCTGAGGAACGCGTGGCGCTTTTCCCCGTAGCCTCGGGCGGCAATACCGCCGGCGTGCTCTACGCTTGGGGGCAGCCGGAAATGGCTGCTTTAGAGTTGCTGGCTCAGGCGGCCGGCTTGGCCCTGGGGGCCTTTCGCCCGCCGGATGTTAAGGCCGCCGCGCTGGTGGAGATTACGCCTTCCGCGGTATCCGGGAAACGTGCGTCCCCCGATTGGATGTCCATGCGGGAATCGGAACGGGAACACCACCTTCGCGCGCAACGTTTCGCACGCGTGCAAGTGGCGGAGATTCGGTTGTACCGGCCCGGCGATGTGGCGGCGGGCCGCGCCCGGCGCGATCTTTACGGCGCGCTCGGGGATTCCATCGACCCGGCACGGGAGATCTTTCGCAGGCAGTTCCTGATCCCAACCGCCGGGATGGTCGACTATCTTCATGAGGAATTGCTTCGAACCCTGGCGAATAATGATCCTTCCCTTTTGGGCGAAAAGTACCCGGGGCCGCTGGCTTAACCTGGCCCTTCTACTGATATTTGCAGCGTTGCTCGCCCCGGCTGCCGAAACACCTGCCTCGCTGGCGAAAACCTACCGGGAGGCACCCTCCCCCGCTCGGCGGACGGCGCTTGAGCGCTACGCGGCTGCGCACTCCAAGAGCATTAATGGGGTGCTGGCGCGCCTGGCCCTGGGGGTAACGGCGTTCGAACAGAAGGACTGGCCCGGCGCCATCCAGCACCTGAACAATCTCCGATTGCCGAAGCTGGCGGACTACGTAGCCTATTACGTGGCCGCCGCGCGCCTGGAGTCGAAGGACGTCGTGCTCAATCCGAAGGGCCTCTCGCCGGTATACGGCTCCCCCGCGCCGTCGCCTCTGGCGGCCCGCGCAGCGGTGCTCGAAGGGCGTACCCTGGTGGCGGCCAGCGCCGCCCGCGACGCCATCCGGATTCTCACCGCGCGTTATGCCGAGTTGCCGCAACCGCAAGGCGACATGGCGCTGGCTGCCGCGTACGAAGCCGCAGGCGACCGGTCAAGGGCGGCCCTCAGCTACCAATTGGTCTACTATCAACACCCCCTCACGTATCCGGCAATCCAGGCCGAAACCGCGCTGGCCGGTATCAAGACCGCCCTGGGCAGCGCCTACCCGCCCCCATCCCCCGCCCTCATGCTCACCCGGGCGGACCGGCTGCTGGAAGGGCGCGACTGGCAGCGTGCCCGTGCCGAATACCAGTTGCTAGGTGCGCAACTGGGCGGCCCCGAGGGCGATCTCGCCAAGGTGCGCGCCGGAGTCGCCGACTACCTAGCGGGCAACACTGGTGAAGCACACCAGCACCTCCGATCCCTCAACTCCAAATCCGGGTCCGAGGCCGACGCCGAGCGGCTCTATTACCTTGCCGAATGCGCCCGCCGGCTGGGCAACGACGAAGAGATGATGGAGCACGTGAAGCGCCTGGGCCGCGCCTACCCGCGCTCTACTTGGCGTTTGAAGGCCCTGGTCAGCGCAGCGAACCGGTACCTGATCATCAATGAGCCCGACAAATTCGTACCGCTCTTCAAGTCGGCGTATGAGGATTTTCCGGCCGATCCGCAGGCGCCCTACTGCCACTGGAAAGTGGCCTGGAATTCCTACATCAACCGCAAGCGCGATGCCGACGATCGCCTGCGCAAGCACCTGGAGACCTTCCCGCTCGATACCTCCGCCAGCGCCGCCCTCTATTTCCTGGGTCGTCTGGCCGAACGCGACCGCCATTTGGCTGAAGCACGCGCCTATTACAGCGCGCTATCCGATCTTTATCCGAACTACTACTACGGGCTGCAGGCGCGCGAGCGGCTCAGCGACACGAAGCTCGCACGCGCCGTGCCCGCTTCAAAGACCCTTGCCTACCTGAGTGGGATTCGGTTTCCACCGCGGCCCGAAGGCCCTCCCGCCAACGCCTCCCCGGCCACCGTGCTGCGCATCGAACGCGCCCGGCTGTTGCGCTCCGCGGGTCTGGATGAGCTGGCGGAGTCCGAGCTCCGCTTTGGAAGCCGCTCCGGCGAACAGGGCACGCTGCTCGCCATGGAACTGGCCCGCGGCGGCGCCGAACCCCATGAGAAGCTCCGGTTCATGAAGAGCATGCGGATCGATTACTTGGCCATCCCCGTAAAGCAGGCGCCCGCCGCCTATTGGGAGAATCTTTTCCCCTTGCCGTTCCGGAATGATGTAGTGCGCAACGCGCGGCAGCACAACCTCGACCCGTTCAAGGTGGCGGGACTCATCCGCCAGGAATCCGAGTTCAACCCGCGTGCGGTTTCCCGGACCAACGCCCACGGGCTTACCCAGGTGATGCCCGGCACCGGACGTCAACTGGCGCCCAAGGTGGGGATCCGCCGGTTCAATAGCAAGATGCTGTTTCAACCGTCGGTCAACCTCAAGCTGGGGACGTTCTACATGCGCTCTCTGCTCGATAAATGGGACGGTAAATGGGAGGAGACGCTGGCCTCCTATAATGCCGGGTCCACCCGGGTCGCCGAATGGGCCGGATGGTATTCCTATGATGAGCCGGCCGAGTTCATCGAGACAATTCCGTTTACCGAGACCCGGGAATACGTTCAAGCGGTGCTGCGTAATGCCGCCATGTACCGCCTGATCTATGAGGAGAAACCTGCCCCCAGCACGGCTGCGAAACCCCGGCGTGCCGACTGAACCATGATCATTCCTACAAGCAAACGCACCGCCGGGTTCACCGAATCCGTCATCCGGGAGATGACGCGCGTGGCTTTACGGCACGGCGCCGTCAACCTGGCCCAGGGCTTCCCGGATTTCGGCGCACCCGAGGAACTCAAGCGCGCCGCCGCCGATGCCATAGCGGCGGATCACAACCAGTACGCCATCACCTGGGGCGCCAAGCCGTTCCGCGACGCCATCGCCGCCAAGTACCGCCGAACCTATGGCATTGAGGTGGACCCGGAAGCCGAAATCACCGTCTGCTGCGGTGCCACCGAGGGCATGGTCGCCTCCCTCATGTCGATTGTGGACCCGGGCGACGAGGTGGTGATTTTCGAGCCTTTCTACGAGAACTACGGGCCGGACGCCATTCTCTGCGGCGCGGTTCCCCGGCTGGTGCGGCTACACCCTCCCGACTGGCGCTTCGATCCCGACGAGCTGCGCCGTGCCTTCAGCCCGCGCACACGCGCGGTAGTGGTAAACAGCCCCAATAACCCCACCGGGAAGGTCTTTTCGCGCCACGAGCTGGGGCAAATCGCGGAACTCTGCCGCGAGTTTAACGCCGTAGCCGTTACCGACGAAATCTACGAGCACATCGTTTATGACGGAGCCGCCCACATTCCACTGATGACCTTGCCGGGTATGCGGGAGCGCACCATCGTAGTGAACAGCATGAGCAAGACGTACTCCGTCACGGGATGGCGCGTGGGGTGGGTACTGGCCTCGCCTGAGCTGACGGGAACTATCCGGAAGGTGCACGATTTTCTGACCGTGGGCGCCGCTGCGCCCCTGCAACACGCCGGCGCCGTGGCACTGGCCTTCTCAGACGACTATTACCGCAAGCTGGCCGCTGACTACGTCTGCCGGAGGGACATGCTGCTTGAAACGCTGGAGGGAGCGGGTTTCCGATGCTGGAAGCCGGCTGGCGCCTACTACATCATGACGGATACGAGCGGCTTCGGTTTCCCAGACGATCTGGCGTTTGTTCGTCATCTTATTGAAAATATTGGCATTGCGGCTGTTCCCGGCTCAAGTTTTTACGGCCGGAAGGAGTGCGGTTCCCAGCAGGTGCGCTTTTGTTTTGCCAAGAAGTATGAGACCCTGGATTCAGCAAAGCGCAGACTAGGAAAATTATGAAGGCCGGGTCCGGTTGCGCCATCCGGGCGAGGCAAGAGAGTGAAATGCTCCCAGCTTTTATACTCCCTGAGACTACCATTCGTGAGGCCGGAACCGGTCCGGCACTCGATCTAGGCAATTCCCAGGGCGGATTGGTCCTCCTGACACTCGGCATCACCCGCATCATCGAACAGGAAAGCCTCGACGTTTCGGTCTGGGGCTCCGCCGATAACGCGGAATGGGGCGCCAAACCGCTGATCGCCTTCCCACAGAAGTTTTATTGCGGCACGTACCAGGTCCTGCTGGACCTCTCGCAGAACCCGCAGGTGAAGTATGTGCGGGTGAAGTGGCAGGCCAACCGGTGGGGCAAGGGTCAAACCAAACCACTGTTCGGGATTTACGTTTTTGCGCAGGAGTTCGAGGAAAAGACGCTCGCTATCGGAGCTTGAAGGCCGGACGCGTCCGGCCTGGTTGGACAATCGGCGCAACATTGTGCTAAGCTCTCAATTGTCCCTTTAAAAAAGGCTCAGTGGGAGGTCTGTGCGTCTTCGCGCGGACCGTTCGCACCAATGAGGAGATATGGCTCGTAAAACAGGCAAGAAGTATCAATCTGCAGCCAAACAGGTGGAAGCGCGTTCGTATTTGTTGGAAGAAGCGGTTCCCCTGCTGAAGAAAATCCAATTCGCCAAGTTCGATGAGACTGTTGAGGTGCACATGCGCCTCGGGGTGGATCCCAAGCACGCGGACCAGATGGTGCGCGGCACGGTTGTCATGCCGAACGGGCTCGGAAAATCCAAAAAGGTCCTCGTCATCGCCAGCGGCGACAAACAGCGGGAAGCCGAAGAAGCCGGGGCCGATATCGTGGGCGGCGAGGAGATCGTGGCAAAGATCCAGGGCGAAAGCTGGCTGGATTTCGATGCTGTAATCGCCACACCGGACATGATGCGGTCGGTGGGCCGGCTCGGCAAGGTCCTCGGTCCGCGCGGCCTGATGCCCAACCCCAAAACGGGCACGGTGACGGTGGATGTGGCCAAGGCCATCAAAGAAATCAAGGCCGGCAAGGTGGAATTCCGTGTCGACAAAACCGGCATCATCCACGCGCCGGTGGGAAAAATCAGTTTCAGCCCGGAGAAACTGGTCGAGAACGCCGGCAGCCTGATCGCAGCGGTGATCAAAGCCAAGCCGGCCGTGGCCAAAGGCAAGTACGTGAAGAGCGCCACGCTGTGTTCGACCATGAGCCCGGGCGTGCCCCTCGACACAACGGCGTTCACCGCGAAGGCGGCTACGGCCTAGTTTTCACTCGGGTGCATCCATGAAGAATAAGGACGATAAACAAAAAGAGGTTGAATCCCTGCGCCGGGACCTCCGGGACTCGAAGAACGTCTTCGTGACGGGCTACGAGAAACTGCGGGTCGACCAGGATTTCGAGTTGCGTAAGACGGTTCGCGCGGCGGGCGGGAAGTACCGGGTGATCAAGAACAACCTGGCGGAGATCGCCGCCGAGGGTACGCCGTCGGCGGGCGTCCTGACCGGGCTGAAGGGCATGACCTCGCTGGTGTACACAGCAGCCGATCCGGTGGCGCTGGCTAAGGCGCTCACCACGTACGCGCGCACCAACCCCACGTTTACATTTAAGGCCGGGCTGGTGGAAGGCCGGGTGATCGAGGTTTCGGCCATCCAGGATCTGGCCAACATGCCGTCCCGGGACGAGATCCTGTCACGGCTGCTGTTCCTGATCAATGCGCCGGCCCAGCGTCTGGCGCAGGTGGTGAACGCGGTGGGTCGCAACCTGGCGGTGGTTGTGGACCAGGGCACGAAGGAAGGCAAGTTTAGCGAATAAGGGGCCTGGGGCATTCCCCAACCCCTAACCCCTGTTTGAGAGAGATTGGAGTTTAGAAACAAAATGGCGGACATCAACGGAATTTCGGAACAGATCCAGGGTTTGACCCTTCTTGAGGCGTCGCAACTGGTTAAGTTGCTCGAAGAGAAACTGGGAGTATCGGCTGCGGCGGCGGCTCCGGTCATGATGGCGGGCGGTCCGGCAGCGGCGGCGGCTCCGGCAGCGGAAGAGAAGACTGAGTTCAACGTCATTCTCACCGCCGCGGGCGCCAACAAGATCAACGTGATCAAGGCGGTTCGCGAAGTCACCAGCCTGGGGCTGAAGGAAGCCAAGGACTTGGTGGACGGCGCTCCGAAGGCGATCAAAGAAGGCGTCAGCAAGGACGAAGCCGAGGCGATCAAGAAGAAGTTTACGGACGTCGGCGCCAGCATCGAAGTCAAGTAGGCGATCGCGAACCGGTTCTTTTTGGAGCTATCAGCCTGTCACGCGGGTTCCCCGCCCGGCCCCGGCCGGGAGCAGCGGTCCGCCTGGCGGGCTGGTAGCTTTGTTATTTGACGAAGGGAGAGGTCTCTGGTAGACTTGTTCGTTGGGTTCTCGATTCAACCGGATTCGGATCCCAATTGGTGACTGTGATTCTCGAATCCTGGCACTATAATTGCAGCCTTCGCGAGACTGCACGCAGGGTATCTGCGCGCTTTGTCGCGTCTCTTCAAACAATACGGGATTCGTGTCTCTCTAGCAGGCCATCCTCTTCCCCGAGTATTTCGTCTTCCGCGTACGGGCCGTCCTGCCCGAGCTTCTCGTACCACATAGCTCCGGTTCAAATTCGATTCCTACCCGAGGCGACGGCTGGCCCGGGGAACGCTTCCCCGCCCGGCCTACCGGCGGTTTCGTAGTCTTTGGCTCATTTGTTTTTTTTTCGGCTTTGGCTGTTCGGCCCTCAGGAGTTTAAGAAATGGATATTCAAAAAAACGGCGCCGCCCCCGAGCGAGTCGATTTTTCCAAAATTAAGACCACCATACCGATTCCGAATCTCATTGAGGTTCAGAAGAACTCGTATGAGCGGTTTCTGCAGATGGACCTGCTCCCCAACGAGCGGGAAGATACGGGCCTGCAGAGCGTCTTCACATCCGTCTTTCCGATTTCCGATTTCCGCGGCGTCAGCGAGTTGGAGTTCGTCGACTACTCCATCGGGAACTGGGAGTGCAAGTGCGGCAACCTCAAAGGTTTGCATCACCTGCGCTCCACTTGCCGAAACTGCGGCGCCACCATCCGGACGGATCCTTTCCACGCCGGCGACGTGCTTTGCAGCCACTGCGGCACGTTCAACAAGAATGTGGTGACCTTCTGCAACAAGTGCGGCGACCCGGTCGGTCTCCAGCTCAAGTACGACGTTGTGGAATGCCAGGAGCGCGGAATGACGTACGCGGCGCCCCTGAAAGTCACTATCCGGCTTACCGTCTACGCCAAGGACCCCACCACGGGGGCCAAAACCGTCCGCGACATCAAGGAACAGGAGGTGTTCTTCGGCGAGATCCCGCTGATGACCGAAAACGGCACCTTCATCATCAACGGCACCGAGCGCGTCATCGTTTCGCAGTTGCACCGCTCACCGGGCGTTTTCTTTGAACGCGTACCTGCGCAGGGCTACTTCCTGGGCAAGATCATCCCCTACCGCGGTAGCTGGGTCGAGTTCGAATACGACAACAAGAACCTCCTGTACGTGCGTATCGACCGGAAACGGAAATTCTACGGCTCCGTCTTCCTGCGCGCCCTCGGCTTCAACACAGACGAGGAGATCCTGCGCGGCTTCTACCGCATCGACAAGATTTCCATCCGCGATAAGAAGATCTTCTGGAACGTCGATGACGGCCTCATCGGCCTGAGGATCTCCCACGCCATTCTCAATAAGAACGGGGAGACCATCGTCAGCCAGGGCAAGAAGATCACGCCTTCCCTGATGAAGGAGATCCAGAAGAACAAGATTCAGCAGGTGGAAGTAGCGGTCAACGATCTCGAAGGCGCCCACGTGGCGGGCGACGTGGTGGACATGTCCACCGGCGAAGTCCTCATCGACGCCAACAACGAGTTGACCCCCGCCATTCTCAGCCGCGTCCTCGAGTCCGGCATCGAAGAGTTCGAAATCTTCTTCCCCGAGCGCGACGAAGTGGGTACGGTCATCGCCCAGACGGTGAAGAAGGACGCCGTTAAGACCCGCAACGAAGCGCTGATCGAGATTTACCGGAAACTGCGTCCCGGCGATCCGCCCACCCTCGATACCGCTACCCAGCTCTTTCAGGGCATGTTCTTCGACCCCCGGAAGTACGATTTCTCGCGCGTTGGGCGCATGAAGTTCAACATCAAGCTGCACGACAAGGCCGACGCCACCGGGCTCGACAAGCGCACGCTCAACTCCGAGGATTTCCGGGATACCATACGGTACCTGCTGAAACTGCGGCGCGGCATCGGCGCCGTGGACGATATTGACCACCTCGGCAACCGCCGCGTGCGCGCTGTCGGCGAACTGCTCGAGAACCAGTTCCGGATCGGCCTGGTACGGATGGAGCGGGCCATCAAGGAAAAGATGTCAGTTTACCAGGAAATGTCTACGGCGATGCCGCACGACCTGGTGAACGCCAAGCCGGTAATGGCCGCCATCCGGGAGTTCTTCGGCTCCAGCCAGCTCTCACAGTTCATGGACCAGACCAACCCGCTCTCGGAGATCACTCACAAGCGGCGACTCTCGGCCCTCGGACCAGGCGGTCTTTCGCGCGAGCGCGCCGGTTTCGAAGTCCGCGACGTGCACCCCACGCACTACGGCCGCATCTGCCCCATCGAGACGCCGGAAGGCCCGAACATAGGGTTGATCTCGTCGCTTTCCTGCTTTGCCCGTATCAATGAGTACGGCTTCATCGAGAGCCCGTACCGCAAGGTGGTGAAGGGTTCTCTGGTGGATGAGGTCCGGATCCTTAACCCCGGCGACACGCCGTTCAAGGTGGGTGAGATTATCCCGCGCGGCGCCGTCGAAAAAACCAACCGCGAGCTGTCGGGCAAGAAACAGCCGGCCGATTTCGAGGCCTACTGTGAATACCTCTCCGCATGGGAGGAAGACAAGTGGGTGGTGGCGCAGGCCAACGTGGAATTGGACGAGAAGGGCAAGATTGTTCCCGAGCTAGCCAATGCCCGGCAGGCCGGCAACTTCGTGCTGAAGCACCGCGAAGACATTCAGTTCATCGACGTCAGCCCCAAGCAGCTCGTCTCCGTGGCCGCGAGTTTGATCCCGTTCCTTGAGAACGACGACGCGAACCGCGCCCTGATGGGCTCTAACATGCAACGCCAGGCCGTTCCGCTGCTCCGCGCCGAGGCGCCCTTCGTGGGTACCGGCATGGAGCGGGTAACTGCCCGCGACTCCGGCGCCGTAGTCATCTGCAAGCGCGCAGGTATCGTGGATTCGGTGGACTCGGAGCGCATCATCGTGCGCGTCGAGGGCAACGCCCACGAGGGGCAAATGTCGCGCGAAGTGGGCGCTGACATCTACTCGCTCACCAAGTTCAAGCGCTCCAACCAGAACACGTGCATCAACCAGAAACCCATCGTCCACCATGGGCAGCGGGTGGCCAAGCACCAGGTGCTGGCCGACGGTCCCTGCACCGATAAGGGAGAACTGGCCCTCGGGCGCAATGTGCTGGTGGCTTTCATGCCATGGCGCGGGTACAACTTCGAGGACGCCATCCTGGTCAGCGAGAAACTGGTCAAGGAAGATTATTACACCTCGATCCATATTGAAGAGTTCGAAATCGAGGCGCGCGATACCAAGCTGGGTCCCGAAGAGATCACGCGGGACATCCCCAACATCGCGGATTCGTTCCTGCGCAACCTCGACGAGAGCGGCGTGATTCGGATCGGCGCCACGGTGAAGCCGGGCGATATCCTGGTGGGCAAGGTCACGCCGAAGGGCGAGACGCAGCTCACCCCCGAGGAAAAGCTGCTGCGAGCCATCTTCGGCGAAAAGGCCGGCGATGTGAAGGATGCATCGCTCTATTGCCCGCCGGGCATCGAGGGAACCATTGTCGATTGCAAGATTTTCTCCCGCAAGGGACAGGAGAAGGACGAGCGCTCGAAAGCCATTGAAGAGGCCGAAATCCAGCGCCTCTACCGTAACCTCGAAGACGAGAAGCGCATTCTGAACGACGAGCGCGCCAAGCGCCTCGAGAACCTCCTGGCCGGCAAGATCCTGCTTGCCGACCTGCATGACGAGAAGACCAACAAGCGCCTGCTCTCGAAGGACGCCGAACTGACGCGTGACCTGATCGAGAAGATGAAGTCCCGGGACTTGAAGCGGATGCGCCTCAAGGACAAGGACGTGCGCATCAACGAGCAGATCGACGAAATCGAAGAGATGACGTCGCGCCAGATCGCCGTCCTCGAGAAGATCACCGAGGAGAAGATCGGGAAGCTGCGCAAGGGCGACGAACTGCCTCCGGGCGTAATCAAGCTCGTGAAGGTCTATATCGCCATGAAGCGCAAGCTGTCGGTCGGCGATAAGATGGCCGGCCGCCACGGGAACAAGGGTGTCATCGCGCGCATCCTGCCGGACGAGGACATGCCGTACCTGCCGGACGGGACGCCGGTGGAAATCGTACTCAATCCCCTCGGCGTGCCGTCTCGTATGAACGTGGGGCAGATTCTTGAAACCCACCTTGGCTGGGCAGCCAAGGCGCTGGGCCTGCATTTCGCCACGCCGGTATTCGACGGCGCTACGGAGCGCGAGATCAAGAAGGCCCTGAGCGACGCCAACCTGCCGAGCTCCGGCAAGACGATTCTGCACGACGGCATGACCGGTATTGCTTTCGAGCAGCCGGTTACCGTCGGCTACATTTATATGCTGAAGCTGTCGCACCTGGTGGACGACAAGATTCACGCACGTTCCATCGGGCCGTACTCGCTCATTACCCAGCAGCCGCTCGGCGGAAAGGCGCAGTTCGGCGGGCAGAGATTCGGAGAGATGGAGGTCTGGGCGCTCGAAGCCTACGGCGCGGCCTACATTCTGCAGGAGTTGCTCACCGCCAAATCCGACGACGTCTATGGGCGTGCCAAGATTTACGAAGCCATTGTGAAGGGCGAAGCCGCCATCGAACCCGGCGTACCTGAATCGTTCAACGTGCTCATCCGCGAGTTGCAGTCGCTCTGCCTCGACGTGGAGCTCATGAAGAAAGCGCCCGAGGTTCTCGATACAGCGGTCGCGGCGGACTAGAAGCGGGGGCGGGGGGCAGTGGCCGGTAGTCGGGACTTTGTTCCCCGCACCGGCCGCCACCCCCGGCCCACAGTACGCCGGCGGCGGAGCCGGGCGGGGGTTTCGATCCCCTGACCCTGGCCCCTGGCCCCGGCCCCAAGATTTTTGTTTTTTAGATTACTGGAGGCAATTTTGAGATCCTCTCCGTACGATCGAGCCAATCTGATTGCGGATTTCGATTCGATACGCATCTCGCTGGCGTCACCGGAAAAGATCCGTAGCTGGTCCCACGGCGAAGTCACCAAGCCGGAGACCATCAACTATCGCACGTTCAAGCCGGAACGCGACGGCCTGTTCTGCGCCCGTATCTTCGGCCCCACCCAGGATTGGGAGTGCTTGTGCGGCAAGTACAAGCGCATGAAGCATCGCGGCGTGATTTGCGACAAGTGCGGCGTCGAAGTGACGCTCGCCCGCGTGCGCCGCGAACGGTTGGGCCACATCGAACTGGCCAGCCCCTGCTCGCACGTCTGGTTCTTCAAGGGGCTGCCGAGCCGCATCGGCCACCTGCTGGACATCACCCTGCGTGAACTGGAGCGCGTGCTCTACTTCGAAGCCTACGTAGTGGTGGATGAGGGCGAAGTGCCCGGCCTGCAGCGCGGCGAAGTCATCAACGACGATCGCAAGCGGCAACTCGACCAGGAGTACCCCGGCAAGTACGCCGCCATGATGGGCGCGGAGGGCGTGAAGGAACTGCTCCGCCAGGTGGACGTCGAACACCTCAGCGAAGATATCCGTGAAAAGATGAAGACGGAGACTTCGCAGCAGAAAAAGCTAAAATACGCCAAGCGCCTGCGCGTCGTCGAGAGCTTCCGCAAATCCGGCAACAAGCCGGAGTGGATGATCCTGGACGTGATCCCGGTGATCCCGCCGGAATTGCGCCCCCTGGTGCCGCTCGACGGCGGCCGCTTCGCCACGTCCGACCTCAACGACCTCTACCGCCGCGTGATCAACCGCAATAACCGGTTGAAGAAGCTGATGGAGCTGCACGCGCCAGACGTGATCGTGCGCAACGAGAAGCGCATGCTCCAGGAAGCCGTGGACGCGCTGTTCGACAACGGCCGCCGCGGCCGCGTGCTGCGCGGCGCCAACAACCGCCCGCTCAAATCGCTCTCCGACACCCTTAAAGGCAAACAGGGCCGCTTCCGCCAGAACCTGCTCGGCAAGCGCGTGGACTACTCCGGCCGCTCCGTCATCGTGGTGGGGCCCGATCTCAAACTGCATCAGTGCGGCCTGCCCAAGAAGATGGCGCTCGAGCTGTTCAAGCCGTTCATTTATCACCGCCTCGAGCAGCGCGGCCACTGCACCACCATCAAGCAGGCCAAGGAACTGGTGGAACAGCAGGATCCGGTGGTGTGGGACATCCTCGAAGAAGTGATCAAGGATCATCCCATCCTGCTGAACCGCGCCCCCACGCTGCACCGCCTGGGCATCCAGGCCTTTGAACCGGTGCTGGTGGAAGGCAAGGCCATCAAGATTCACCCGCTGGTTTGCACGGCGTTCAACGCGGATTTCGACGGCGATCAGATGGCCGTCCACATTCCGCTCTCGCCGGAGGCTCAGATCGAGGCATCCACCCTGATGCTCGCCTCGAACAACATCCTGTCGCCGGCGCACGGCACCCCTATCGCCATCCCGACGCAGGATATGGTGCTGGGATGCTACTACCTGACCAAGGCGCGCCCGGGCACCAAGGGCGAGGGCAAGGCGTTCGCTTCCGTGGACGACGTACTCATCGCGCTCGAAATGGGCGAGGTGGAAACCCTCACCCCCATCAAGCTGCGCTACTCCGGCCCGGTCATCAACCTGGACCAGAATTTCGACACCCAGAACATCCTGCACACCGCTCCCGCGGAATTCAATAAGCAGGAACTGGTCACGACGGTCGGCCGCGTTATCTTCAACGACCACCTGCCCCAGGACATGCCGTTCATCAACGGCCTGCTCAAGAAGAAGGGCCTTGCTCAACTCGTGCAGTACTGCTACCTGAAGTTCGGCCTCCACATCACGGTGCAGATGCTCGACGAGATCAAGAACCTGGGCTTCCTCTACGCCACCCGCGCGGGCATCTCCATCGGCATCGACGACATGGTCGTACCCAGCGAGAAAGCCGGGCTGGTGCGCGACGCCGAGAAAGAAGTGGTGGCCGTCGAGAACCAATACCAGGAAGGCGCCATCACCCACGGTGAGCGCTATAACAAGATCATCGAAATCTGGTCCAAGGTCACGGAGCGGGTTTCCGAGGAGATGTTCCACGCCATGGAGGAGGACGACCGTACCGGCCGCTACCTCAACCCGATTTACATCATGGCGGACTCCGGGGCGCGCGGTTCGAAACAGCAGATCCGCCAGCTTTCCGGTATGCGCGGTTTGATGGCCAAGCCGTCGGGCGAAATTATCGAGACTCCGATTACCGCCAACTTCCGCGAAGGCCTGAACGTGCTGCAGTACTTCATCTCCACGCACGGCGCGCGCAAGGGCTTGGCTGACACCGCTCTCAAAACGGCCGATTCGGGATACTTGACTCGCCGGCTCGTCGACGTGGCGCAGGACGTCATCATTTCTGAAAACGACTGCGGCACGGGCAGCGGCATCGGCGTCGGAGCCATCATCGAATCCGGCGAAACCATCGAGCGCCTCGGAGACCGCATCGTGGGCCGCGTGGCTCTCGAAGACATCAAGGATTACGAGGGCAACATTCTGGTTGCCGCCAACCAGGAAATCACCGAGGAACTGGCGTCGGCTATTGAAGGCGCCGGCATCCAGGAAGTCAAAATCCGTTCGGTGCTCACCTGCGAGTCGCGGCGCGGCGTGTGCGTCGCGTGCTACGGCCGCAACCTGGCCACCGGCAGGCTGGTGGAACGGGGCGAGGCCGTTGGGGTCATCGCCGCGCAGTCCATCGGCGAACCTGGAACGCAGCTCACCATGCGTACGTTCCATATCGGCGGCACGGCGACGCGCGTTTCCGAGCAATCCACCCAGGATGCCAAGACGAGCGGCTTCGTGAAGTTCATCGGGGTCCAGACGGTTCGCAGTAAAACCGGCGGTCTGGTGGCCATGAACCGCGCCGGCTATGTCGCGGTGGTAGACGAGAAGGGCCGTGAAAAGGAGCGCTATCCGGTGGTCTACGGTGCGCGCGTCCTGGTCGAGGACGGCGCCAAAATCGAGAAGAACGAGAACCTGGCTGAATGGGATCCGTACACCTTCTCGATCCTGACCGAAATCAGCGGCACGGTGCATTTCAAGGACTTGGTTGAGGGCCTGACCCTCCAGGAGCAGGTCGATGAAGTTACCGGCCTCTCCCAGTGGGTAGTTACCGATTCGCCCGACGAGAAGCGCCAACCCACCCTCGTTATCCGGCCCGAGGCCGGTGAGGCGCGCGGCGGCTCCAGGAAGTACCTGATGCCGACCCATGCCCACCTCATGGTGCGGGACGGTGAAGAGGTGCACGCGGGCGACGTCGTTGCCAAGATCCCGCGCGAAACCACCAAGACCAAGGACATCACCGGCGGTCTGCCGCGCGTGGTGGAACTGTTCGAAGCGCGCAAGCCGCGCGAGACGGCCATCATCGCGGAGATCAACGGAACCGTGAAGTACGGGGAGGTCAGCAAGGGCCAGCGCCGCATTTATGTAGTTGGCGACGATGGACAGCAGCGCGAGTACTCCCTGCCCCGCGGCGTTCACATCAACGTGCAGGAATCCGAGCGGGTCAAGGCCGGCGAGCCCCTCATGGACGGACCGCGCAACCCGCACGACATCCTGGACGTGCTCGGCGAAAAAGAACTGCAGAAATATCTGGTGGACGAGATTCAGGAAGTCTATCGGCTGCAGGGCGTCAATATCAACGACAAGCACCTGGAGGTCATCGTCCGACAGATGATGCGCTGGGTGAGGGTCGAGGATTTCGGCGATACCGAATTCCTGCCTGAAGAGGTGGTGGACCGGTTCAAGTTCCGCAGCGAGAACCAGCGCGTGATCGAGGCTGGTGGGCGTCCCGCACAGGGCCGCGCCGTACTGCTCGGCATCACCAAGGCATCGCTATCGACCGATTCGTTCATCTCCGCCGCGTCCTTCCAGGAGACTACGCGCGTGCTCACCGAAGCCGCTATCAACGGCAAGGTGGACTACCTGCGAGGCCTCAAAGAGAACGTCATCATGGGCCGTCTCGTGCCGGCCGGTACCGGCATGCACTACTACCGCCAGGTGAAGATCGCCGGCGAGGACATAGTGGAGGAGCCCGTGGTGGAGCCTGCTCTCGAGCCCATTCCGGGCTACGACGAGGAGACCCGGCTGCAGTTCACGCCCACCGCCGGCATGAGCGAAGACACCGGCGAGGAATCGCTGGCCGAGTAAACGCAAAACCCGGTATCAATGAGACCGCCGGCGGGGTGCAGAATCCCTGCCGGCGGTTTTCATTTCTGGAGAACACAGCTACGGGCCGCCAATGCACGCAAACGAACGCGAATAGAACAGACAAGCTGTGTAGGCGCTATTTGCGTTCATTCGCGTTCATTCGCGGCCAAAACTGATCTTGCCCATGTGGACCGCCGCGCTCGTCATCTTCGCCCTCGTGCTGGTCAACGCGTTCTACGTCTCCGCGGAGTTCAGCGCCGTGAGCGTGCGGCCCAGCAGGATGCGGCAACTGGCCGAAGAAGGAAACCGCATCGCCGCACGGCTTCTTCCCATCCTTGAACAGCCGAAGACGCTGGACAGCTACGTGGCTGCGTGCCAGATCGGCATCACCTGGTCGAGTCTCGTGGCAGGCGCCTATGGACAGGCGACCATCGGTCCCGCCCTGCAGCCCCTGATCCAGGAATTCGCCGGCGTCCAGACCCTCACGGCCGCCTCCATCGCTGCGGCCGTCACCCTCGTCCTCATCTCCGCCCTGCAAATCATCCTCGGCGAACTCGTCCCCAAGTCGGTTGCCCTGCAATACCCCGACAATGTCGCCTTCTATACCTACTTTCCGATGCGGTGGTCGATGGCGGCCTACTCATGGTTTCTGAAAGTGCTGAATGGGAGCGGCATGGTGGTGCTGCGGCTGCTGGGCTTTCGTGAAACCAGCCATCGCCACATTCACTCGCCCGACGAAATCGACCTGCTGATCCTCGAGAGCCGCAAGGGCGGCCTCCTCGAACCCGAGGAACACGAGCGCCTCCATCGCGCCCTGCGCCTGGCATCCCGCAAAGTGCGGCAGCTCATGGTCCCGCGGGTACACATGGCGGCCATCCCGATCGACGCCTCTCCTGAAGACATTCTGCGCACCGTCACCGGGACCAAGTACACGCGCCTGCCCGTTTACCAGGGCTCGCCCGCCAATGTCATCGGCATGCTGCACACCAAGGAACTCGCGCTCTACGCCGTGGAGCACGGCCGGATTCCGCGCGTGGCCGACGTCCTGCGCCCCGTGGGCAGTATCCATGAAGCCGCTACCGGCGATCGCCTGCTCTCCGCGTTTCGGGAGAAGCGCTCGCACCAGATGACCGTTGTCGATGAGCACGGCGTCGTCGGCCTGGTCACCCTTGGCGATCTCATGGCCGAAGTGCTGGGACAGGACTCCGCGGAATTCCGCATCGGACAGCCGCGCCCCGAGCGCCTCGCCAGCGGTCGCGTGCGCCTGCCCGGGCTCATGGCCCTCGACGAAGTGGAACAGTGGATCGGGGTGCCGTGGAGGGGCCGCTCTGACACCATCGGGGGGCTTATCACCAGCACCCTCGGACGCGTTCCCCGCCCCGGCGAGCGCGTCGGCATCTCCGGCGTGGATGTGGAGATCGAACGCGTGGTCAACAACGCTGTCTTCTCCGTACTGGCCACCCCCGCGGCCCCGGCCGGAAGGAGCCAATCGTGATCGTGGCAATCCCGCTTCTCCTGATCGCGCTACTCATCCTGCTAAACGCGATCTATGTGGCGGCGGAATTCTCCATCGTGAGTGCGCCCCGCCTGGCTCTCGAGCAACGCGCCGCGGCCGGCTACCGTATGGCGCAGCGCGTCACCGCCATACTGCGCGATCCCAGGCGCCAGGACCAGTACATCGCCACCGCGCAGGTCGGGATCACCCTTGCCAGCATTGGGCTCGGCATGTATGGCGAGGAAGTGCTCGCGCACTGGTTCTCGCCCTTGCTGGAGCGGCTCGGCCCCGCGGCCGTGGTCTCACAATACGCGGTCGCGAGCGTGCTCGCCATCACCACCCTCACGTACTTCCACATTGTTCTAGGCGAGATGGTTCCGAAGAGCCTCGCACTCCAGAGTGCCGGGCGCGTGGTCCTGTGGATCACCCCCCTGGTCGTCTGGACCAGGTACCTGCTCTATCCGCTGGTCATGGGGCTATACGCCATCGGCGACCGCATGACGCGAATCGCCGGCATCGACCGCCAGGCGCCCAGCCAGCACCACTTCTACACGCCTGAAGAGCTGGCCTACGTGATCGAGGAAAGCGAAGAAGGCGGGCAGTTGCGCGCCGAATCCGGAGAGGTGCTGCGTCAACTGCTCCGCTTCGACGAACTCACCGCCGGGGAGGTTATGGTCCCGCGCGTCCGGGTAGCGGGGCTGCCGCTCGAAGCGCCGCCCGATGAACTGCGGCGCGTCCTCCGGGAATCCCGCCATACGCGCTTTCCCGTCTACCGGCAAACGCTCGACCATGTGGTGGGCTATGTCCATATCAAGGACCTGCTGCCGAAAATCCTGGAACACCGGCCCGTGCAGGAGGCCGACGTACGCCCGGTGCCCTTCGTGCCCGAAACCGCCACCCTCGATAAAGTCCTGGCCATCATGCGGCGCACCGGAGCCCCGGTGGTCATCGTGATGGACGAACACGGCGGCACCGCCGGCGTCCTCACTATGAAGGATCTGCTCGACGAAGTAGTCGGGGAGGTTCAGGAAGATGCCGAAGAGCCCGCCATCCGCAAAGACCCGGACGGCTCCCTCCACGTAAAGGGGACCGTCCGGGTCGATGAACTAGCCGATGAACTGGATGTCACGATCGAGCAGGAAGACGTCGATACCGTAAGCGGCCTGGTTCTCTCACTGCTGGAACGGCCCCCTGAGGTCGGCGACGCCGTCATCTACCAGGGGCTGTGCTTCGAAGTGACGGCTGTCGAAGGCCACGGAGTGAAAACCTGCCGCATCACGGCCTCCGCTCCGTGATCGAATCCGTTACCGCTTGCTGATCAGCGACAGGAACTCGTCGCGCGTCTCTTTGCGGTGGCGAAAGGCGCCCAGCATCGAACTCGTCATCGCCCCCGAGTGCTGCTTCTCCACGCCCCGCATCATCATGCAGAAGTGCTGAGCCTCGCACACCACCCCGACACCCAGCGGGTCGATCATGTCCTGGATCGTCTGCGCGATCTCCTGCGTCATGCGCTCCTGTATCTGCAACCGCCGGGCAAACACGTCTACGATGCGCGGCAGTTTGCTCAGTCCGATTACGCGGTCCTTGGGGAGATACGCCACGTGCACCTTGCCGAAGAACGGTAGCAGATGGTGCTCGCACAGGCTGAAGAACTCGATGTCCCTCACGATCACCATCTCGTCGTACTTCACGGCGAACAGCGCGCCGTTGACCACCTTCCTGGGGTCCATGTGGTAGCCGCTGGTCAGGAAGCGCAGCGCGCGGTCCACACGCTCCGGGGTGCGCACCAGTCCTTCACGGGCCGGGTCATCCACTAGTTTGCTGAGCAACTGCTTCACCAGCGGCGCGATCTGCAGTTCTTCCGACTGCGGAGTCAGGACCTTCACTTCTGCTTTTGCTTTATTCGATTTCATCGGCGGACAATATGAATATGTTTCTTCCGGTCTCGGCGATGCACAATTTTTCGAGACTCGGCCACGGGCCCGGAAACACGGCGTTCCAGTTCTGCTTCAGGCGGCGCATAATCGCCACGGCCAGATTCTCCGAAGTCGGCACCACGGAGCGGAACTCCTCGCAATCTTCGTTCAGGTTACGATGGGCGAAGGGTTCGAGCACCTGTTCCGCCACCAGCCGGTCGAGCCTCGCGCGGTCGAACACCAGACCGGAGCCCTCGTCGAGCGGACCCCGCGCGCTCACCGCCAGTTCGTAATCGTGCCCGTGCCCGAACGGGTTATTGCACTTGCCGTAGAGGCGCCGGTTCGCCTCCTGGTCTAGTTCCGCCGCATGCAGCCGATGCGACGCGCTGAAACGGTAGCGCCGCGTCACCCGGATCACGCCGCACCCCCGAAATAATCTACCCACAGGTCCGGCGTCTCGTACACCCGAACCTGGTGCAATTTGCGGCGCGGATCGGCAAGCCACTCTTTCAGCCGGCTCCAGATATCCACCGCGATATTCTCCGCCGTCGGAATCACGCGCTCGAAGGGCGGCACTTCGTAGTTCAGAAAACGGTGGTCGTAGCAGTCCAGAACCCGGCGCTGCAAGATTTCTTTCAGTTCCTTGAGATCCATTACCATGCCGGTCACCGGGTCCGGATCGCCCTCGACCGTAACCTCGACGACATAGTTATGCCCGTGGCCGCGCGGATTGCTCTCCGGTCCGTAGAGTGCCTGATTCTCCTCGTCGGAAAGCCGGGAGTCGCGGCACGCGTGAGAGGCGGAGAACTCCACTTTCCTGGTGATCAGCATGCACCCTTTTCGACGCCAACAGCCGTCCTTAAGCTACAATTAATTATATTCCTCAACATGTCCGGCATCAAAACAGAGCACTATTTGAGGGGCGCGATCGGCGTCTTGCTGGTTGCCCTCGTTTTCGTGATTTACGATTCGATGACCGAGAAAGTGGTGGGCGTCGGTGACACCGCCCCGTCGTTTTCCATCGCCACCGATGACGGCCGCACCGTCAGCGCCGCCAACTTCGGCGGCAAACTGCTGGTCCTGAACTTCTGGGCCACGTGGTGTCCGCCCTGCGTCCAGGAGATGCCTTCGCTCGATCAGTTCCAGAAGACCCTGGCCCCTAACGGCGTGGTCGTGCTCGGAATCAGCGTGGACAAGAACGAGCAACTCTACCGCTCCTTTCTGGCGAAGGCCCGGGTCTCCTTCCTCACCGCCCGCGACCCCGACGCTAAGATCAACGCCGACTACGGCACCTTCAAGTACCCCGAGACCTACATCATCGACGCCAACGGCAAAGTGCTGCGCAAGTACATCGGTCCGGAGGACTGGACCAACGACCGCATGCTGAACGATGTGCGCTCTCTGCTGTAGACTATTGGCAGCGGCACAAACCAATGCCCAGCAGACGCGATTTTCTGTTCCTTTCCGCCGCCGCAGCCGCGGCCGCTCCCCCTATGACTTCGAAACAGCGAGTAGACAGGGCCCTGCGCGGCGAGGACGTCGACCGTCCGCCGTTCACTTTCTGGCACCACTTCGGGCTTGAAAACGAGCCCCCCGAGCGCCACGCCAAAGCCACCCTCGACTTCCATAGCAAGTTCCGCACCGACATAGTCAAGGTGATGAGCGACTTCCCGTATCCGCGGACCGAGGGCCGCTGGCACGACCTGGTAGTCGAATCGAATCCCTTCCCCGACCAACTGAAAGCGCTTGAACTGATCCGCGACGGGCTAAACGGCCAAACCTACTTCGTCGAGACCATCTTCAATCCCTGGAACCAGGCCGAGAAACTCTCCTCGAAAGAGGAGGTCCGGCGAATGAAGGACCAGGATCCCAAGCACCTGCTGGCGGCCCTGCAAGCGATCGCGGAGTCCGAGGCAAACCACGCCAGGAAGGCGCTTGCCGCGGGAGCGTCGGGCATCTTCCTGGCCATTGCCAACGCGCAGGAAGGCATCCTCACCCGGGACGAGTACGCCAGATTCAGCCGTCCGTTCGACGAATTCGTCCTTCAATCGGTTGCCGGCGCGCCGTTGAACATCCTGCACGTGCACGGCGATAAGCCGTACCTCGACCTGTTCTACAAAGGTTGGCCGGCCGCCGCCATCAACTATTCGATTCACGCTACCGGCGTGCCGCTGGCCGACGTGCGCGCCCGCTACGGCGGGGTGCTCATGGCCGGCATCGATGAGGTCCACTTCCGCACCCTCACCGCCGCCGATCTTGGCAAGCAGATTCAGCGCGCCAAAGACGCCGCCGGCAAGCGCTTCATCCTGGCGCCGGGCTGCTCGGTGCCGGACCCCAGCACCGATGAGGAGTTGCTCCGCCTTCCGGACCTCCTGGGCGCCTGAACAGAACATGAACAACCTCTTGCTCGAAGGGAAAACCGCGCTCGTCACCGGTGGCGGACGCGGCATCGGGAAGGCCATCGCCCACCGGTTTGCTGCCGCCGGCGCGAACGTCGCCATCGCCAGCCGCAAGCTGGAAAATCTGGAGGCCACCGCGCGCCAGTTCGCCGGCCTCCCCGGGCGGATTGAGCCCATCGCCTGCCACCTCGGCCGCGCCGCCGAAGTCGAGGACCTCGTCCGCCAGATCGAGACCCGCCTCGGCCCTGTGGACATCCTGGTGAACAACAGCGCCACCAACCCCGCAGCCGGCCCGGCGCTGGCCGTCACCGACGTAGCGTTCCTGAAGACCATCGAAATCAATACGCTCGCCGCCCTCCGTCTGGTGCGCCTCACCGTCCCGAAGATGATCGAGCGCGGGGGCGGCGTCGTCATCAACATCGCCTCCGTGGCCGGGTTGCGTCCGCAGCCCAATGGCCTGGTCTACAGCTTCACCAAAGCGGGACTCATCATGATGACGCGCTCCTGGGCATTGGAGTTCGGCAAGGACAACGTGCGGGTGAACGCCATCGCTCCGGGCCTCATCCGCACCGATTTCAGCGCCGTCTTCTGGAAGAACGAGGAGATCCTCCGTCAACGCCTCGCCGCCCAGGCCCTCCCGCGCCTTGGACTCCCCGAGGAGGTGGCAAGCATGGCCCTGCACCTCGCTTCCTCTGAAGCATCCTTCGTCACCGGCCAGACGTTCGTGGTGGATGGCGGTGAGACAACGCGGTAGGAAGTGCCCGCACTTATGACGAGACTGTTGGGCACGCTGCTTCTGGTGCTCGGGTTGTGCCCTGCGATACGAGCAGGCGTTGACGGCAAGTGGACGATTTCTACGCCGGAAGGCACCACCGGGCTCCTTCTTGAGCTTAGAAGCCACGGAGCACGCATTACAGGTTCACTCTCCGGACCAAACGGGCAAACAATCTCGTTTGAAACCGTGATGCAACTGAATCGCAGGGCGGATCACTGTGCTTTACAAGGGTCAGGTGAATGGTGATGCCATCGAACTCACTGCCCGTTCGCCGGCAGGCGGTGGCGAGGAGCAGTTCCGGGCGAAACGGCGCGACCCTAACGCCAGCCCCGGATTGGTTTTCGGAGAGCCCTGCGCCGGACGCGGCGCTTGCGTGGCTGAAGGCGAACGCAGTCAAGCTGACATCTGTGCAGCCGGGGTCCTCCTTCGCCGACCTGAGGCCGCTCGTGGCGCGACTGAAGGACGCGCGCGTGGTCGCCATGGGCGAGGCCACTCACGGATCGCGGGAGTTTCAACAGCTCAAGTTTCGGATGCTGTTTGGTGGCAGACGGAGGATGTTCGCGACATGCTCCGCTGGATGCGGCAGTATAACCAGGACCCCGCCCATACGCGCAAGCTGAAATTCTACGGCTTCGATATGCAGGCGCCGGGGTTGGCCGAATCGAACGTGCTGAAGTACCTTCAGCACGTCGACACGGAATCCCGCGAGGCGGCCGCACAGGCATTCTCGGTCCTGGGCCGGTCGCCCGAAAACCCTGCCTATGAAACCGCCTCCGTTGAAACCAGGCGCCGCACCGCGGAGCACCTGTCCGCGATTCTGCGCCGCTTCGATGAGCGAAAGCAGGACTACATCCGGCGGTCGAGCCAGCACGAATGGGCCATGGCGCGGCAGAATATGGTCATCGTGAAACAGACCGAAGTGAAGAATGAGTTTGGCCGGGCCTTCCGCGACCGGGCGATGGCGGAGAACGTGAAGTGGATTCTCGATCAGGAACCCCCGGGTGCCAAAATGATGCTTTGGGCCCACAGCGGCCACGTGGCGGCTGACGGCGCAACCCAGCCGCCGATGGGTGCGCACCTTCGCAGGATCTTTGGCGAAGAAGCGGCGCTCTATGGCTTCGTCTTTCATCGAGGGAGCTTCAGGGCCGTCGACATGGCCTCCCGCGTGCCCACAAGCTTCTCGGTTGGTCCGGCGCCTCGCGGCAGCCTTGACGCGACGTTGGCTGCTATCGGGGTGCCGCTTTTCGCCGTCGATTTACGGAATCTGCCCGAAGGCCAGGTGGCCGCGTGGTTCGACGCTCCACACCGTTCGCGGCAAATCGGTGCGGGCTATTCCGAGCAGAGTCCGGGCATATGGCTACACCGCGTGCGCGCGGCGAGAGCATTCGACTTCCTTATCTTCATCGAAGAGACGACACCAACTAGACCCCTTTGAGCAAGCCTGTCGGCCTCGCCATTCCCCCCATTTGTATCCACCAATGCACTCGCGGAAACGCCTCTCCGCACCCCTTTGATACAATCCCCTCAGGAGGGGTTGAGGTTGACTAAAACCACGTGGGATTTGCCCCGCACTCTGGGCGCACTGCGCAAGAGCGCCTTCTCCCAGGAGAAGCTTCAGACCCGATCGGTAAAGGACGAGATTCGCGACAATCTAATCTGTAAGATACAGCGTGGCGACGCGTTGTTCCCCGGCATCGTCGGTTACGAGGAAACCGTTGTGCCGCAGATGGTCAACGCCATCCTCTCACGGCACAACTTCATTCTGCTGGGATTGCGCGGGCAGGCGAAGACCCGCCTCATCCGCATGCTCACCGCCATGCTCGACGAAGTGGTGCCGTACATTGACGGTTGTGAGATTCACGACAATCCTTACAAGCCCATTTGCCGCCGCTGCCGCGATGTCGTGACCGAACAGGCCGACGAGACGCCCATCGCCTGGCTGGACCGCGAGCATCGCTACGTGGAGAAGTTGGCCACCCCCGATGTCACCATCGCCGACATGATCGGCGATATCGATCCCATTAAGGCTGCGCGCCGAGGGCAGGACATCTCCGACGAGCTGACCGTGCATTACGGCCTGCTTCCACGCGCCAATCGCGGCATCTTCGCCATCAACGAACTGCCGGATTTGGCGGGCAAGATCCAGGTAGGGCTCTTCAACATCATGCAGGAGGGCGACGTGCAGATTAAGGGCTACCCGGTCCGGCTGCCGCTCGACCTCATGCTGGTCTTCACCGCCAACCCGGAAGACTATACCGCGCGCGGCAAGATCATCACCCCCCTCAAAGACCGCATCGGGAGCGAGATCCGCACCCACTATCCAACCGAGATCGAACAGGGCCTCGAGATCACCGGGCAGGAGGCATGGATCGACCGCGCCTCGCCGGTCAAGGTCCACATCCCGGGCTACATCCGGGAGGTTGTGGAGCAACTCGCCTTCCTGGCGCGCGAAGATAAGCGCGTCGACAAGCGTTCCGGTGTCTCCCAGCGGCTCCCCATCTCGGTGCTTGAAAACGTAATCTCCAACGCCGAACGCCGCGCCCTCGCGGCCAAGGAAGCCTTGGCGGTGCCCCGCATCACTGACGTTTACGCCGCCATGCCCTCCATCACGGGCAAGTTGGAACTCGAATATGAAGGTGAGTTGAAGGGCGGGGATACCGTAGCCCGCGAGTTGATCCGCACCGCGGTGGGCAAGGTATACGATAACTATCTCGAGGGCGCCAACGTCTCCCAGATTGTACAGTGGTTTGACCTGGGCGGCACCCTGAAACTCGACGAAACCTCCGATTCCGCCACCATGGTCAAGGCGCTCTCGTCCATTCAGGGGCTCATGGAGAAGCTGAAGGCCATGAAGGTGGGGGCCAACGATCCGGACGCCGTGCGCGCATCGGCCGCCGAGTTCATCCTGGAGGGACTCCACTCCCATCGCCGCATCAGCCGCAATGAAGAGCGCGGCTACTCCGCCGAAGAGCGCAAGACACCCACCAGGGAAGAAAGCCCGCGCGGGACGATTCGCAGGCAGTACAACTAAGGGAAGCCGGGGCCGCTATGAAGATTAAATACTCCCGTTATACAGGCGAGGATTTTGGCATTGGTGCCGAGGACCTGCTCCAGGCCCTCTCGGATTTTCTTCTTCAGAGCGGCTTCAACTCACAGTACATCCCCTTCAGCGAGTGGAACCAGCACACCCTCGAAGACCTCAAGAAGGCCATTCAGCAGGCGCTCGAAAGCGGCCAGCTCTTCGACGACGAGCACATGCAGGAAATGATGCAGCGGCTCGAAAACCTTACCCCCGAGCAGATCGAGAAACTGCTCGAGAACCTCGTGCAGAAAATGGTGGACGAGGGACAGATCACCATCGACCAGCCCCCGTCCGAGCCGCAGCAGGCCGGCGGCATGGGCAGCGGACCGGAGGGTAAGGTCAAGTTCGAGGTCACCGACAAGTCGCTGGATTTCCTCGGGTTCAAAACCCTCAAAGACCTGCTCGGATCCCTCGGCAAGTCCAGCTTCGGCCGGCACGATACCCGCGACCTCGCCACCGGTGTCGAGACCTCCGGATCGTCTCGCCGATACGAGTTCGGCGACACCCTGAACTTGGACGTTTCCGAGACGCTCTTCTCCGCCATCCGGCGCGAGGGTGCCCAGGTACCGCTCAATCTCGAATACTCCGACCTCCACGTGCACCAGTGCGAGTACCAGAGTTCCTGCGCTACGGTCCTGATGCTCGATTGCAGCCACAGCATGATCCTCTATGGCGAAGACCGCTTTACCCCCGCCAAAAAAGTCGCGCTGGCCCTTGCCCACCTCATCCGGACACAGTATCCCGGCGACAGCCTGCGCTGCGTCCTGTTCCACGATTCCGCCGAGGAGCTCGACATAAGCCAGCTTGCCCGCGTGCAGGTCGGCCCGTACTACACCAACACCCGCGACGGCCTGATTTTGGCGCAGCGCCTCCTCCAGCAGGAGCGCAAGGACATGCGCCAGATCGTCATGATCACGGACGGCAAGCCGAGTTGCCTTACCCTGGAGGACGGCCGCCTCTACAAGAACGCCTTTGGGCTCGACCCCCTGGTGATCAGCAAAACCCTCGAAGAGGTGAACCGCTGCAAGAAGCAGGGTATCCTCATCAATACCTTCATGCTGGCCAGCGACTACGGCCTGGTGAACTTCGTTCAGAAGGTGACCGAGATCTGCCGCGGCAAGGCGTATTTCACTACGCCTTATACACTTGGGCAGTATTTGCTCATGGATTACATGAACCGCAAAACCAGGACTATCCACTAGTCCTCCAGTGCCGCGCCTTTTGCGTATAATTAGCGTTTGACACCGACAACCGCCTTCCTCTTCCCCGGCCAGGGCTCGCAGTTCGCCGGCATGGGGAAAAGCCTCTATGATGGCTACGCCGCCGCGCGTTCCGTGTTCGAGCAGGCCGATGAGGCGCTCGGATTCCCCCTCTCCAAACTCTGCTTCGAAGGGCCGGATGACGCCCTGAAACTCACTGAAAACACGCAGCCTGCGCTGCTCACCGTCTCTACGGCCGCCTTCGCGGTCCTGCGGGAACAGGGCTTCGAGCCGCACTACGTGGCTGGCCACAGCCTCGGCGAGTACTCCGCGCTGGTCGCCGCGGGCAGTCTCGCGTTCCCGGATGCCGTCCGGCTGGTCCGTAATCGCGGACGCTATATGCAGGCCGCCGTCCAGCCAGGCGTGGGGGCCATGGCCGCGCTGCTGCGCCTCCCCGATGCCCAGCTTCAGCCCATCCTGGACGAAGCCGCCCAGGGCGAAGTGGTCAGCGCCGCCAACATCAACTCCCCGGACCAGGTGGTCATCGCCGGCCACGCCGGAGCCGTCCATCGCGCCGTGGAGCTTGCCAAAGCCGCCGGCGCCAAGCGCGCCGTGCTCCTGCCGGTGAGCGCCCCCTTCCATTGCGCGCTCATGAAGCCCGCGCAAGACCGTTTGGCGGAGGATCTTAAGGCAACTCTCTTCCAGGACTTGAAGTATCCGCTCGTAAACAACTGGCAGGCGAAGGAAATCCGCACCGGAGCCGAAGCGCGTGAGGGACTTTTCCAGCAGGTGCCGAATCCGGTGCGCTGGGCGGAATCGATGCGGTATCTGGCCTCCCGCGGCGTGGAAAGGTGCATAGAAGTGGGCGCTGGAGGCGTTTTAAGTGGCTTATTGCGCGCCATTAATCCCGTTTTAAGGGGCCAAAAGTTCGGCGAAGCGGCGGATCTCGAAAAGCTGACCAGCTAGGGTCCTGGCGGAGGGCCAGGTGAACTTTACAATACTCGACTGGACGATCATTGTCGGCTACCTGGTCTTCTCCGTTTCGGCGGGCCTGTACGGCAAGCGCTACGTCTCGGGATTGCAGGATTTTCTGGTGGCGGGCCGCGGCATCGGGCTCTACCTGGGGGTGGCCACGCTGGCAGCGACCGAGATCGGCACCGTTACCTTCATGTACTACGCCGAGCTCGGGTATAAGACCGGGTTCGCCTCCTTCGTCAATGGCCTGACTGCGGGCGGCGTGATGCTCGCGATCGGGCGTACGGGCATTATTGTCAAACGCCTGCGGGAGCTTCGGCTGATGACGGTGCCGGAGTTTTTCCAGGTGCGGTACAGCCGCAACCTCCGGGTGCTGACGGGCGTGCTGGTGGCCACGGGCGGCATCCTGAATATGGGGGTGTTCCTGAAGATCGAGGGCACTTTTCTGGCTACCATCAGCGGCGTTCCAATGGAATATCTCAAGGCGGTGATGACCGGCATCTTGCTGCTGGAACTGATCTATACGGTGCTGGGCGGGATGGTGGCGATCGTCATCACGGACTTTATCCAGTTCGTCGCACTGGCGTTGGGGACGATTGTGGTCACGGTGCTGTGCATCTTCGCGGCGGGCTGGTCCAACATGCGCGACGCCGTCTGGACGACCATGGGGTCCGGCGGCTTCGACCCCATCCTCAACCCTGAGTACGGGTGGGCCTACATCGCCTTCCAGATCCTGCTCTGGCTGGCGATGGATACCTGCTGGCAGACCACGGCCATGCGCACCTTTTCGGCACGCGATTCCGAAATCAGCCGCCGCGTATTCACCTGGACGGGATTCATCTTTTTGGGCCGGGGGATGATGCCGATGCTGTGGGGCATCGCGGCGCTGGCTATGCTGGGGCCGGGACACGATTCCCTACAGGCCATGCCGGAGACCCTGGCCCGCATTTTGCCGAACGGCCTTCGCGGCATCGTAGTGGCGGGTATGCTGGCGGCTACCATGTCGGTGAACAGTTCCTACCTGCTGGGGTGGAGCGCGATCATTGCCCAGGACATCGTGATGCCGCTGCGGCGCAACCCGCTCAGCCCTCGCGCCCAGATGATTCTGAACCGCGTGACCAACCTCTTCGTGAGCCTTTTCGTGCTCTTTTGGGGGCTGTGGTACACGCTGCCGGGTCCGGCGTACTTCTACCTGAACATCACCGCCACGATTTTCCTGGGAGGGTCCTTGGCGGCCATCGTGGGCGGCCTCTACTGGAGCCGGGCTAACATCACCGGGGCTTACGCGGCCATGCTCTGCGGGGCGCTGGGGGCGGTCGGGTTCTTCTTCCTGAAATGGCCTGCGGCCTACGCCGGGCTGGGCGCGTTCGCTATGGCGTTCGCAGGAATGTTTGTGGGCTCGCTGCTGGGTAAGGCTAAACCTGTGGAGGTGGCACAATGACGGACGCCCGGAAGCTACTGGAACCCGTTGTCGACGATATGGTCCGGTTGGCGGCCGAACTGGTCAGGACCGATACGACGGCCATCCCGCCGGAAGGCAAGGAAACGCCGGGGCAATTCGTGCTGCGCGATTTCCTGGGCGCCTACGGTGTCGAAGCCGAGCTTTACGCGATCGATTTCGTGCGCGATTCGGGCCACCGCTGGGCGCGGCAGGACCGCAACTACGCGGGACGCATGAACCTTGCGGCGCGCATCCCCGGAACCGGGCGCGGACGTAGCCTGCTGCTCAACGGCCACATGGATACGGTGCCGGAGGGCAGCGGCCGGTGGACGGATAGCCCATGGTCTGGCGCCATCCGGGATGGCCGGCTTTACGGACGCGGCAGCTTCGACATGAAGGGCGGGCTGGCGGCCAACTTCGCGGTAGCGTGCGCGCTGCGCCGGGCCGGTGTGCGGCTGGGCGGAGACCTGATCTGCGAGTCCGTGGTGGATGAGGAATGGGGCGGCGGCGGGGGCACCCTGGCCGCGCGCCTTCGAGGGGACCGCGCCGACGCCTGCGCCATCAGCGAAGGCACGCAGCTCGAGATCAACCTGGCGACACGCGGCGGCCACACGGTGGACCTGGTCTGCTCGGCGGGCGATCCATCGCGCTTCTTCTCCACGGCCGAAGTGGTGAGCCCCGCGATGCACATCGGGAGGCTTCTGGGGTGGCTCGAAGGCTGGGTCGCCCACCGCCGCACCATCGACCGCGGGAGCGCCTACGCCGCGTTCGACGACCCCGCCCCGGTGCAGGTAATGGCGATCGAGGCCAACCGCCTGGATCTGCGCGACCCGCTCACGGTGCCTCTCACTGCCACCATCCGGGCCTACTTCCAGTTCCTGCCGCATGAGGACGTGGATGCGGTTTTGAAAGACATCCGGCGCTCGCTGGACGCCTTCTGCGACGGCGACCCATTCTTCCGGATGCATCGCCCGGAATGGAAGGACCTCTATTACCCGCCGCTGATCGGGCACGAGCTTCCACCGGACCACCCCTGGGCCGCGTGCCTGACATCGAGCGCGCGGGCGGCACTGGGGCGCGAGCCAGTGGTGGGCGCCGCGCGCTATCCATGCGACGCATTCCTGGCGCATCGCGAGTTCGGTATCCCGACCCTGCTGTTCGGGCCGCGAGGGGCCGGCGCGCACAACCCTGACGAGTAATCGAAACGGCGGAAACGCTGCTTACCGCCGCACTCGGCTGGTGCGGAGCATAATAGAAGAAATCATGGGCGCCGGCGATGTATTCTGGTGGTGGTTCTGGGTGGTCAGCTTCGCGGTAGCGGGGGCAGTAGATTCGGAGGTGTGAGGATGGCTTCACGACGCGGTTTTCTCGGCGGACTGGCGGGCTCGGCAGCGGCGGCCACGGCAGGCAGCGCGCAGGGCAGGCCAGCCGGCAGCCGTCTGGGCATCGGACTGATCGGCTGCGGGACGCGCGGAACGCACCTGGCAGGGGTGGTCCGGAACCTGAGCCAGACGCTCGGCGAGGCAGCGGATGTGGTGGCGGTGTGCGACGTTTACAAACCCCGCCGCGAGCGCGCCGCGCAGCGCTTCTCCGCGCAGCCGTACGGACTGGCGGCCGAACTGCTGCGCGACCCGAAGGTGGACGCCGTGATCGTGGCCACCCCGGATCGCGTCCACGTGTACAACTCGCTTGAAGCGGTGCGCGCCGGCAAGGACGTCTACTGCGAGAAGCCCCTCACGCATTGGCAGCAGTTCGACCAGCTCAAGCAGCTCGTGAGGGAGGTGCGGGAGCGCCGCACGGTGTTCCAGATCGGCGCCCAATGGGTGACCGACCCGGTATATCTGCGGGCTGCGGACCTGGTGAAGCAGGGCACCATCGGCAGGCCCGTCCACGCGCAGTGCGGCTACTTCAGGCAGGGCGACAGCGGCGAGGCCGGGATGCCCATCGACGACCCGAACGCCCGTCCCGGTCCCGATCTCAACTGGGACGCCTGGCAGGCGGACGCTCCGCAGCGTCCCTTTACCGCGCAACGCCTGTTCCAGTGGCGCCTGTTCATGGACTATTCGGGCGGCCCCGCCACGGACCTCTACCCGCATGCCATGACGCGCGTGTTCAAGGTGATGGGGGTCAACCTGCCGAAGCGCGTGGCGGCGGTGGGGGGCAAGTACGTCTACGACAACGGCCGCGACGTGCCGGACACCTTCGATATGCTCATCGAGTATCCCGAAAACGTCACCATCGCGGTGTTGGGCACCATCGCCAACGAGCACGGGCTCGACACTGTGGTCCGGGGCACCGAAGGTACCCTGACGTTTTCCCAGGCGGGGTTTACGATTCAACCACAGCAGCGTTCCACCAAGCGGCGCGCGATGGGCGGCGCGGACCGCACCGAACCCGAACACATGCGCAATTTCCTGGACTCGATCCGCGCCCGCAAGACTCCCAACGGCGACATCGAACTGGGCTACCGGGTGCAGGTACCGTTGATCATGGCGATGCGTTCCTACGTGGAAGGCAAGGTGGCGTACTTCGATGCGGCGACCGAAACGATCCGAATGGGCTGATCCGACGCGCAGGGGTTTCCTGCTCGCTGCGGCTGCGACGACATCGGGGGCGCGCGGTGCGGAAGCGGTGCGTCTCACGCACACCAAGGGCGAAAAGGTAGCGGCTTCCTCGGGTGGCAGGCCGCTCCTTGAATACCGCTACGACCGCGCGCGGCCCAAGCCCTACATCCACCCTCTGTACTTTCCGGACGGCACACGGGCAACGCTCGACGGCCCCGAGGATCACGTACACCACCGCGGCCTCATGGTGGCATGGTCGGCAGTTGACGGCATCGACTTCTGGGGCGAAGTGAACCCGGCGCCCCACGGGCAGATCGTGCACCAGCGCTTCGAACGGCTGGCGGACGGCAATCCCGCGGTGATCACCGCGCTTAACCATTGGCTGGCCGGCGGGAGAGTGCACCTGGAGGAGCGCTGCACCTTGGAAATCCATGCGCCCAGGGCGGAGGGTATCTGGCTCGACTGGGAATCGGTGTTCACGGCCCCGCAAGGGGCTTCGCTGTCGTCCGGCACCCACCCGTATAACGGTCTCGGCATCCGGTTTGTACACGGAATGGACGGGGGAAACGTACTGAACGAGCGCGGCACCAGGGAGATCGCCAAGGCCAATGGCGAAGCGGCACGGTGGTGCACCTACTATGGTGAGGCGGGCGGGGTGGCGTTCTTCGACCATCCCTCGAACCCGCGCCACCCCACACCGTTTTTCGTGATGAACCGGCCGTTTGGGTACCTGAGCGCCGCGCCCACATTTCACGACAACACGTTTACTTTGAAGAAAGGGGAAAAGCTCGGCTTCCGTTGGGGCGTCCTGAGCTATTCGGGCAAACCGGAGCCCGGGACGCTCGACCGCCTCTTTGAAGCCTGGGCACGAGGAGGAGAACGATGAACCAGAAAATGGGTGCCGCCATACTCGGGACGGGCGACGTTTCGGGCGAGCACATTAAGGCTTACCAGCGGAATCCCCACACCGAGGTACGGGCGATTCTCAGCCGCGACCGCGCCAAGGCGGAAGCCAAAGCCGTGCAGTTCGGGCTCACAAAATACCGTGCGTACACCAGTCTCGACGAACTCCTGAAGAACGAGGAGATCCAGGTGGTCTCCATCTGCACGCCGCATCACATGCACGTGGAGCAAGGGGTCGCTTGCGCGGAAGCCGGCCGGCATATGGTGGTGGAGAAACCCATCGCCATCGAACTGGCCGGACTGCACAAACTGGATGCCGCGATCCGCAAGGCGGGGGTGCGCAGCGTAGTGAGCTTTGTGCTCCGCTGGAACCCGCTCTACGAGAACATCAAGGCGATGATCGCGGACGGCATGGTTGGTGACCTCTTCTACGGCGAGGTGAACTACTACCACCACATCACCAAGCGCTACAGCGTTTATCCATGGATGCGCACCCGGGCTTTCGGCGGCACCACCCTGCTGGCGGCGGGGAGCCACGCGATCGACGGCCTCAGGTGGTTCATGCAGGGAGAAGCCGTCGAGGTTTACGGGTATTCGAACACCAGCAAAGGCAATCCGCTCGACTACGAGTACGATCCCAACAGCGTGATCCTTGTCAAGTTCGCCGACGGCCGGATCGGCAAAGTGGGGGCTTCCATCGAATGCGTGCTGCCCTACTGGTTCAACATCGTGCTGATGGGCAACCAGGGCACCATACGGAACAACGAAGTGTTTACGAAGCGCTGGCCGGGGCAAACGACCTGGGCAGCGATCCCCACCATACTGCCGGATAGCGGCGCCGTGGTGCACCATCCGTTCAATGCCCAAATCGATCACTTCGTGGAGTGCATTCTCGAAGGGAAGGAATCGCACTGCAACGTGGCCGATGCGGTGAAGACACATGAGATCTGCCTGGCGGGTGATCTTTCGGTGCGCGAGGGCAGGCCGGTGAAACTGCCGCTGGCGGAAGGACAGGCGGCTAAGACATGACACCTTCCGCGCGGCACCTTGCCGTGGCAGGGCTGAGCGCCGCCGGGATGCTGGAGGCGCTCTACATGCTGGCGTACGAGGAGGGGCTGATCGATTCGCTGGTATGCCCGTTCTTCGGCGAGGGCTGCAACATTGTGGGGCGGAGCGAACACGCGCGGCACTTCGGCATTCCCAACGCCGCGGCAGGCGCGGTGGCCTACGCCGCGATGGCGACGCTGGCGCTGTGGATGGGCGGGGACAACGGCGCGCGGCGTCCGGTGCGGGCGCTCGGGTTGGGGGCTCTCGCGGGCATGGCGGCGGGGGCCAGCGCAATGCTCACCTGGAAGCAGTACGCCAAGGTGAAAGCCTACTGCTTCTGGTGCCTGAACACGGCGGCCATCAATACGGCGCTGCTGCCGCTGACATTGCCCGATGCGAGGCGGGGGTGGGGCGTCCTTACCCGCGCGCCGCGCGAATCATCGCTCTCAGGTTCTCCGGCGGCGTAGTCGCGGGAATCCCGCAGCCCGCATTGAGGATGAAGCGCGGCTCGTCCTTGAAGACCGCCAGCAGTTGGCGCGTCTTCGCCGCCACAAGCTCCGGCGTGCCCATGGCCAGCACCGCGCTGGGGTCGATATTGCCCACGAAGGCGGCGCGTCCGCGCAAGGCAAGGCGGGCCAGCTCGACGTCCGTTTTGTAATCCAGTTCGAGTGCGTCCGCGCCGGTGGCCGCCATGTCGGCAAGGATCCGGTCTGTTTTTCCGCAGATGTGCAGCAGCCACGGCAGGCCGGCCTCGTGCGCGTGCGCCGCGATGCGCCGCTCATAAGGCTGGGCGTAACGGCGGTATATGGCGGGCGAGACGACGTCCGTGCCGCCGGTGCTGTCGCCATTCGAGACCATGTGGGCGCCGGTGGCGGACATAAGGGTGATGAAGCTGAGGACGGCGCGGTGGCAGTAATCGAGCAGAATGCAGAACGCCTCTTCCCTGCCCGGATCCGCAACCTCCTCCAGGAACTCCGGGATGCCGCGCACCAACGCGGCGAGCGAAAACGTGGCCTGGTCGCAGTTGCCCCGGATATAGATCTCGCTGCCGAAATGGCGAACCAGGAGCCGGGTAGCCTCTAGCCACACCTGCACACGCTCGTCGCGGGCGATATCAGGCGCGGGCAGGCCGGCAGCGGCTTCGAGCGAGTCGATGGCGCCGCGATGCGCGGAGGCGGGCGCGTCGTCGGGGAGGTCCACCGGCACCCCCAGGGCTCCGGCCACGGTGGCGGTATCGACATCCACCACGACGCCGTCGTAACCATACGTCTCCACGGCCTGGATGAAGGTGCGGGCGATAGCCTCCGGGCTGCGGCGGTACTCCGCCATGGTGATGCCGGCCTCCCGGGCCGCCATCATGAAGTTGTGCAGCATGATAGGGGTGGTATCCGGCCGCTCGCCTTTTAGGGCGGCCTCGATGCGCTGGCGACCGTTCATTCAGACCTCCGCGGCGACCATTGTAGCGCCCCGGTGCGATAATCCGGGACATGCGCTTTATGCTTTTAATCGCTGCGGTATGCGGGGCCGCCGCACAGACGATTCCCGTGCCGGAGAACGTACAACTCCAGACCGACGTGGTGTACTCCCGACGGGACGGCACGGAGTTGAAAGCGGACCTGTACCTGCCCAAGGGGGACGGCCCGTTCCCGGCGGTGGTTTACATTCATGGCGGGGCTTGGTCCGGCGGAGTGCGGACGCAACTGCGCCGGCAGGCCGCCCACATGGCTGTGAAGGGCGTGGCGGGATTCGCGGTGGATTACCGTCTCTCCGGGCAGGCGAAGTTCCCCGCCGCGCTCCACGATGTGAAGGAGGCGGTGCGCTGGGTGCGGGCCAACGCCGCGCGGTACAGGATCGACCCGAACCGCATTGCGGCCGCCGGCAGTTCGGCGGGCGGCCACCTGGCTGCCATGCTCGGGGTAACGCGCGACGTGAGCGGCTTCGAGGGCGATGGCTGCTGCCGCGAGTTCTCGTCCCGGGTGACGGCGGTGGTGGCGTTCAACCCGGTGCTCGATCTAGCGGCTCTGCGGGACCGCGACATGGTGCGGGAGTTCCTGGGCGATACGGACCCGGCCGCCGCGTCGCCCATACGGTATGCGGGCAAGGGCGCCGCGCCGTTTCTGATCCTGCACGGCACGGCCGATCAGATCGTGCCCTACCAGCAGGCCGTGGAGATGACGCGCAAGCTGAAGGAGGCGGGGGTTGAGGCGCAGCTGTTCACAGGGGAGGGCGCGCCCCACACGTTCTACGGTTCGAAGCAGTGGTTCGAGCCGACCCTCAGAGCCGTGGAGGCGTTTCTGCTGCGGCACCTTGGGAAACAGGGGAGTTGATTTCATATCCCGCTTGCGCGATGCTTCTTCGAAGCGCTATGAGCACACTGATGTCACGTCGTGGACTGGCCCTGAGCGCGGGCGTTGCGCTATTTGCCGCCGTAACCCCCAGGCGAGGAGCTTCGGCGCCATCTGAGGAGAGACGCCTGAATATCCGGCTGGCTGACCGCATCGCCACGATCAAGCCGGAACTGCATGGTCAGTTCGCGGAACACCTGGGGTCGTGCATATACGGCGGGATTTGGGTGGGCAAAGATTCGCCGATTCCGAATGTGGAAGGCTACCGGAAGCAGGCAATTGAGTACCTGAAGGCCGCGGAGATCCCGGTGCTGCGTTGGCCGGGCGGTTGCTTCGCCGACGATTATCATTGGCGCGACGGCATTGGACCGGTGTCGAGGCGTCCCAAGACCGTCAACATCCACTGGGGCAACTACACCGAGGACAACAGCTTCGGCACACACGAGTTCATGCGGCTCTGCCAGTTGATTGGCGCGCAGCCTTATCTAGCAGGAAACGTGGGCAGCGGCACTCCCCAGGAACTGCGGGATTGGGCGGAATACTGCAACTATCCCTCGGGCAGCACGCTCTCGGAAGAGCGCACCCGCAACGGCTCGCCCGAGCCCTTTAATGTGAAGTACTGGGGCGTGGGGAACGAGAACTGGGCATGCGGCGGCAACATGACGCCGGAGTCGTATGCGCTTGAGTACCGGCGCTTCTCGACATACCTGCGCACGCTCACAGGAAAAGGCGCGTTCCTGATCGCGTGCGGCCCGAACCGGAACGATCTCGAGTGGACGCGGCGCTTCATGGAGGCCCTGGACCGGCGCGGCTCCCTTCACGGCTACGCCATGCACTTCTACTCCAGCAGCAAGACGGAGGCGACGAAATTCACGCCGGAGACCCTGCGGCTACAGCTTGCCGGCTTTGCCGACCTGGAGAAAGCCATCCTCGAACAGCGCGCCCTGCTGGATAAATACGATCCGGAGCGCCGCATCGGCCTGCTCATCGACGAATGGGGCGTGTGGGACCGCATGGTCCCGGCTGAGGAAAAGAAGCACGGGCGGCTCTGGCAACAGATTCCGATGCGCGCAGCCGTGGCGGCGGCGATGGGGCTGAACGTGTTCCACAGGCAGGCGGACAAGCTCGCGATGTGCAACATTGCCCAGACGGTAAATGTGCTGCACGCTATCCTGCTTACGGATGGCGACGAGTGCATCCGGACCTCTACGTACTGGGCGTTCGACCTCTTAAAGGCGCACCGAGGCAAGGAGGCTGTGCGGGTCGAGACGGGCGGTAACGATCCGTTGGATCTGTCAGTTTCGGCGTCGGTGGAAGGCAAGCAACTGGTGCTCACCTGCGTGAACCCGCGGCACGATATGGGGATGAAGGTGGATGCGTCGCTGGCGGGCGGCTCGGCGTTGGGCGGCAAGGCGCGCTTCCTGCACGACGCGGACATGAACGCTTGCAATACGTTCGACAATCCGGACCGCATTGTGCCGCGCGAGTTGCCGCTTATGGCGGATCGGTCGCGTATCCGGATGGAGTTGCCGCCGCTGTCGGTAGCGACAGCCATCGTGAGGCTCGCTTAAGCATGAAGACCCGCGGTTTCTGCCTGTACGCGTCGGTTCTGGAGCTCGATGGCTCGGTGGGAGTGTAATCGAGAAGGAGTTCCGGATGGAGGCGTTCGCGGTGGAGCGCGAGGGTCCGGGTTCGCGCGCCTCACGGCTACGGGCAACGCTGAACTTCGCCAATGCCATCCGGGTAGGGCGCAAGCAGCGGATCGATACGACGCGGTGGGAGGCGTTTCTGCGTAACGCCGCGGAGTTCGGAACATCAGCAGGGCCGTGCGCCGCAGGTCGTCGCGCAGTTGGCGGAGATGGGAGTGCCGGTGTGGCGCACCGGCACCGAATAAAACGCGCGGCTGCTACTTCGTCCGAACGGTGGTCAGGATGCGGGCCACCATGGGGCGGGAGGCGAGTTCAAAGAAACCGTCCGCATCTTCCTTCAGGAGGTCGGAAATTTCGGCGATGCGGGCAAAGCAATCCAGGCGCTGATCAAGCGTCGTCTTCTTCGAGCTCAACCGCTCGATTAGGATTTCCAGGAACCGAACTTTTGCGTCGAGGGTTTCGGCAATTTGCGCGCCGTTGTCCTCCAGGAACCGGGTCGCTGTGGTCTCGGCTTTCTGAAGCTCTTCCGTGCTCCAGCGGCCAAATTGATTTTTCTCTTCCGGGTTCATTGCTAGACTAGTCCTTCGCCAGTTCTTTTCGGTTCGAGCCGGACGTCAGCGGGTGAGGGAGAACTTGAGCAGCGTTCCTGAAGCTCGCCTGTTTTGCTGGGCGGTTCAACTGTACGGAACGTTACCATGATACCGCACAGTGCCGAAGAATTCCACAACCCTGGCGGCGTGTTACAATCGTTAGCGAAACGCATTGAAACCAAAGGAAGAACAGCATCTAAGGTGTCCTGCGTGTGCGCGCCACGATGTGCGGCCCTCGTGGCCGGCCGGTATTGGTGACGCCATTGCCCGCTGGTTCTCCTGCCAGCCTTACCGGTGCCGCGCCTGCGGGCGCCGGTTTTACCACCGCAGACGGCCTGGCGACGGATTACCGGATCCACCTCCCCTGCCCCGTTAAATTCTTGCTATAATAGAACTTAAACCTCCGAGGAGTCGCATTGCCAGATCAGGAAAACCCACCGCAAGGCCCGCCCGTTCCGCCTGTCGGGCCCCAGATTCCGCTCGGCGGAGACGGCAATCTCGTCCCCATCAACATCGAAGACGAGATGAGGCGTTCGTACCTCGATTACGCCATGAGCGTGATCGTGGGACGTGCTGTGCCGGACATCCGTGACGGTCTAAAGCCGGTGCACCGCCGGATCCTTTTCGGGATGCACGAGATGGGGTTGGCGCCGAACCGCCCGACTCGCAAATGCGCCAAGATCACCGGCGAGGTGATGGGTAAATACCACCCTCACGGGGATTCTTCGATCTACGATTCATTGGTGCGCATGGCGCAGCCGTTTTCGATGCGCTATCCGCTCGTGGAAGGCCAGGGGAACTTCGGATCCGTCGATGGCGATCCGCCCGCGGCCATGCGATACACCGAGGCGCGCCTGGCCCGCATTGCGACGGCGCTGCTGGTGGACATCGACAAGGAAACGGTCGATTTCCGCCCCAACTACGACGAGAGCGAGCAAGAGCCGGAGGTGCTGCCCACGCGGGTTCCGAACCTGCTGGTGAATGGCTCCTCGGGCATCGCGGTGGGGATGGCTACCAATATCCCGCCGCACAACCTGACCGAGATCATCAACGCCACCATCGAACTGATCAACAATCCGGGTACGCCGCTTTCGAAGATCATGGAGATGGTGCCGGGGCCTGACTTCCCCACCGGCGGCTTCATACTGGGGCGAAACGGCATTCACGACTACTTCACCACGGGCCGCGGGCAGCTCAAGATTCGCGCGCGCGCAAAGATCGAGCGGATGACCAAAGACCGCGAGCACATCGTGGTCACGGAGATTCCGTATCAGGTAAACAAAGCGCGTCTCATCGAGCATGCCTCCGCGCTGGTGAACGAGAAGAAGCTGGAAGGCATTTCCGACATCCGCGATGAGAGCGACCGCGACGGCCTCCGCATCGTCTTCGAACTGAAGCGCGGCGAGCAGGCCGAAGTCATCCTAAACAACCTCTACAAGCAAACGCAGTTGCAGATCGGCTTCGGCGTCATCATGCTGTCGATCGCCCACGGGCAGCCGCGCGAGCTGGGGTTGCTCGGTTATATCAAGCACTTCATCGAACACCGCGCGGATGTGGTGCGGCGGCGCACGGATTACGAACTGCGCAAGGCGCGCGAACGCGAGCACCTGTTGCTCGGCTTCCAGAAGGCATTAGATAACCTGGATGAGGTGATCCGGCTGATTCGCGAGGCGCGATCCCCGAGGGACGCCCGCGATGTGCTGATCGCGCGCTTCGAGTTCTCAGAGAAGCAGGCTCAGGCCATCATCGAACTCCAGTTGCAGCGCCTGACAGGGATGGAGCAGCAGAAGATCCTGGACGAGTTGGCGGACATCCAGCGGCGTATCAGCGAGTACCTGGCGATTCTCGGTTCCGAGCAGGTGCTGCGTGAAGTAATCGTGAAGGAACTGCGCGAGGTCCAGAAGGATTATGGGGACGAGCGCCGCACGGAGATCATCGAGGACACCGGCGAAATTCTGCTCGAAGACCTGGTTGCCGAGGAGGACGTGGCGGTCACGGTCACTCACGAGAGTTATCTCAAGCGCACGTCGGTGGACACTTACCGGCGGCAGGCGCGCGGCGGCAAGGGCCGCATCGGGATGGGCACCCGCACGGAGGACTTCCTCGAACACCTGATCATCGCCTCCACGCATGCCTACCTGCTCATCTTTACTGACAAGGGTCGCGTCTACTGGCTCAAGATTTACGAGATTCCGGACGCCGCCACGGTGGGCAAGGGCAAGCACATCTCGAACCTGATCAACCTGCAGCCGAACGAGAATGTGAAGGCGTTCATGGCGGTACGGGAGTTCGAGCCGGGCAAGTATATCGTGATGGTGACCAAGCACGGGGTGATCAAGAAGAGCGAACTGACGGAGTTCGACAATCCCTTGTCGCGCGGCATCATCGCCCTGAACCTGGACGAGGGCGATGAATTGATTGCCGCCCGCATGACGAACGGCAAGAATTACATCTTCCTCGGCTCGCACGACGGGCAGGCGATCCGCTTCAACGAGTCGCACGTGCGCCCCATGGGGCGGCCGGCGCGTGGCGTGCGCGCCATCAACCTGGCGGAAGGCGACTACCTGGTGGGCATGGAAGTGGTGGAAGACGAAGGGCTGATCCTCTCGATTTCGGAGCGCGGCTACGGCAAGCGCACTTCCCTCGGGGACTACCGCATCACGGCACGGGGCGGCAAAGGCGTCATTAACATGAAGACGTCGACGCGCAACGGCAAGGTTGTGGGCATTCTCTCGGTGAAGGAAGACTCCGACATCATGATCATCAGCAAGGAGGGGAAGATCATACGGCTGGAGTCGGGCGAGATTCGGCAGGCCGGGCGCTCCACACAGGGCGTGCGGCTGGTGCGGATGGACGAAGACGACCGTGTGGCCGCCGCCAGCGTGATCCCGGAGACCGCCGAGAACGGCGAACCGAAGCCCAACGGGCAGAACGATCTGCCCTTGCAGTAACGCGCTCCGCACCGGCGGCATGCTCAGCCGCCAGGTCGGGATGAATTCCATTCGGGGGCGTCTTGCCGAGGGTTCTGGCAATCAACGCCCCCAATCCGACGACCGCAAAAGCCGAGGTCAGGAAATCCAGCACCGGCAGCAACCAAGGCAACTGGGGCCATTGCGCGGGTAGCAGCACCGCCGGCCGGTAAACGGCGACCACTCCAAACGCCACCCAGTGGCTCACGCAATACTGGCACGTAAGCCCTTCCGACAAAAAATCGCTACGCCGCCTGACCCAGTTTCGAAGCGGCCGCAACAATCGCGCACGGGATATGGTGGTAGAGATCGTCCAGACGATGATGCTGAGGACGACCCACTGGTATAGCAGGTGCGTCAACTTACCCCTCCCTCGCGGTCGCGGCTACTCGAGGCCCAGCGAGGCCACCTTGCTCTCATCGCAGACAGCGCATCCCTTCGCCACCTTGGCGCGCGTCACCGCATACGGCCGGAATCCCTCAAAGTCCAGATTCACGATCCAGATGGTCTGTTCCCGATCGAGCTTTCCCCTCGCGCCTGAAAGGGACAGTGCTATCTGAAACGCGATGCCGCAGACGGCCAGCACAGAACCCCAAAGGCCCGTGCGGCCGGGAACCCTTGTCTCATCGAAATCAGGATCCGTGTAGCGTGCCTGATCGATAGGGAACTCTTCGGGCTCGCGGAATTGAGCGAAGCACTCGCGGCACGGCGTCTCGCCCGGGATACAGTACTGCACCTCTCCCGCGCGCACCGACCCGTACGCCCCGACGTACATGGCGGGCAGCTTTTTCTCCAGGGAGACGCCGTTCACCAGTGATTCGCAGACCCGTGAATCGACGCACGAGACCAACAAGCCTTCGGCATCGCGAAATCTCTCGGCGCGTGCTTCCACCTGCAAGTCTGGATTGATTTCGCGAAACCGCTCGGCCAGTGCATCCACCTTGGGCCTGCCCACATCCCTGCCGGTGAGCACGTGACGGCCCACGTTTTCGATCGACAACGTCTCGGGGTCGATCAGGGTCAGGCGCCCGAGTCCGGCCCGGACCAGCATATCCGCGAGGGCCGAGCCGAAGCTCCCGCAACCTACAACGGACACATGACGACCCGCCAGAACTTCCCGTTCGCTTGGATTTCTGGAGTAGAACACAATACCGGCTCCATTAGCGGATCAAACTCGGCTGGCCGTCGTGTTCCTCCAGGTATTTCACGGCCGCTAAAAGCATATTGGCGAAAGTGGAGGTGGCGGCGCGCCACTTCGAGTAGACACAAAGCCGCCGGCGCTCCTGCCCCAGCCAGTGGTGGCCTACGTTCGGCTCCATACGCACATCCGGTGGCGACTGGGGATAAGTGGATTCATCGGCTTCAAGTACCACCCGATAGACCCGTCCAGACTTAGCGCCTTTCAGCCAACCTTCAAAACCAAATACAGGCCGCCTGAAGAAGGCCTTGAACTGGGGGAACACGTTTTGCATCAACTCCTGTTCCTTCTGCCATCGCAGATCCGTCAGCATGGGTCCCCCTCAGGCGGCCATAGGCTTCACGCCCACGTGGTTTTCGGCAACCGCACTCTGCGCTCTTTGGGCTCCTCCGGGGTTGCGAGGCGGATGACTGCTTCGTCCCCGAAAACCTGCACCTCTGGAACGGCCCGCTCTTCCTGCGAGCTTTCCTCTAAAAGGACTTCTTCCTTTACTGGCATGGTGTTCTCCTTTTCCGATTTTCGTAGACCCGGGGATTGGGCCAGGTGGCCGTCCGCTGCGCAGAATGTCGAAGAGGAGTGCACGAAGCCATGCGGTCGCCCTCCCTAAAATCCACCACGGCGCCTGCCGGCGGGCACCGGGTATAACTGCTACGGCGCTAGCCGTTCCGCGCCGACAAAGAGTTGCCTGGTAATCTCGTCGTGCGCGGCCGCGATACTGGACAGCCACACACATAAGAGAATCGTGATGACCAGTAGGCAGCAGATAGCGAAGGCGTGCATGAAGGGTTCTGCTTCCTGCCCCTGATTTCGCGGGTCCCCGGCCCAGGCCTGAGCTTCTTCCTCGGTGAAGTTCAGCTCCTCGTCACCCATGATCCCTTCCCCAATTTTGATCGTAGCATCGGCATTGCCACTCGTGAACCCCATTTCAGGCGGCGGTGTCCGAGCGTGGGCGGCCGCATGTGACGCCCGCCACATAAGAACTGAACGTGAGAAAAGAAGCGTTCCACGGGGGCGAGGGGGTGTGCCCACAACCACAGCGCGTTTCACAGAACGAGGGCACGTGCGCTACAATTGTGCTCCCATGAAGACTTGCGTGCTTGTCCTTTTCCTGTCTTTCACGCTGGGTGCCGCACCGGCGTGGAAGGCCGGCGTGTCGTCGGTGGTGATCACTCCCGAGACTCCCATCTGGATGGCGGGGTATGCGGACCGGAAGCAGCCATCACAAGGCAAGCTGCATGATATTCACGCCAAGGCGCTGGCGCTCGACGACGGTTCCGGCAAGCCCGCCGTGCTGGTGACGACAGACCTCTTGGGGCTGACCGCCAAGGTGTCGGACACGATTGCCCGCGATGCGGAGAAGAAGTTCGGCCTGCCGCGCCACCGCCTGATGCTGACCTCCACCCACACGCACTGCGGGCCGGTGGTCGACCGCCAACTCGCGGTGGCGTACGACCTGGACGGCAAGCAGTGGGCCGCGATTGACGCCTATACACGGGAACTCGAACGTCGCGTAGTGACTGCCATTGGGCTCGCGATCAAAGACTTACGGCCGGCGCGCCTCCGCCTGGGACGCAGTGAGGCCGGGTTCGCCAAGAATCGCCGCGTGGCGGTCTCACCGAACGGGCCAGCCGATCACGATGTGCCGATCCTGCGGGTGGAAGACAGCACCGGGCAGTTGCGCGCCGCAGTGTTTGGTTATGCCTGCCACAACACAACCCTGCCGGGGACGGTTTGCGAGTTCAACGGCGATTATGCAGGTTTCGCGCAGGTGGAACTGGAGCGCAAGTACCCGGGCGCCAAGGCCCTGTTCGTCGCGGGCTGCGGCGCGGATGCCAACCCTCACCCGCGCGGCCAGTTGGAGCTGGCCAAGAATCACGGCGACGAACTGGCGTCGGCGGTGACGCGCGGTCTCAACGGCAAGCTGACGGACGTGCGCGGTCCGCTGCACTCGGCTTACGAGCTGGTGTCCCTCGACTGGGCTCCGACTCCGCCGCGCGAGGAATGGCAGCGCCGCCTCAAGAACAAGAACCCGTATGAGGCCCGTCATGCGGCGGAGATGCTCAAGATTATCGATCGCGATGGCCACCTGCCGACGACCTACCCCTATCCCGTGCAGGTGTGGCAGTTCGGAAACCTGAAGTGGATCGCGCTGGGCGGGGAAGTCGTGGTCGATTACACGCTGCGCCTCAAGAAGGCCTACGGTCCGGAGACGTGGGTCACCGCTTACGCCAACGACGTCTTCGCGTACATTCCGTCGGTGCGGGTTTTGCGCGAGGGTGGTTACGAAGGCGGCTATGCCAATATGTACTACGTGCAGCCGGGGCCGTGGGCCGAGACGGTCGAGGAAAAGGTCATCGACGCGGTGGACCGGCTGCTCAAGAAAACCAAATAACGCCTCTTGTGAAGGTCTACACGCTTGAGCGCGGAATGACGGTGCCGGTCGAGCCGGCCGCGGCATTCGCGTTCTTCAAGGACCCGCGGAACCTGGCCCGGATCACTCCGCCGTGGCTGGGTTTCCGCATCATCGGGACAGAACCCCTGGAGATGCGACTGGGCGCGGAGATCCAGTACCGCATCCGGGTGGCGGGTATCCCGCTCACGTGGAAGAGCCTGATCACCGACTACGACCCGCCGTTTGCCTTCACGGACAAGCAGATCGCCGGTCCGTACCGGCTTTGGCTCCATCGCCACGAGTTCCACGAGGCGCCGCAAGGCACGCTGGTTTCGGATCGCGTGGATTATGCGCTGCCGTTCGGCGGACTCGGCCGGATCGTACACCGGCTGTTTGTAGAGCGCAGGTTGCGGGCGATCTTCGACTACCGGAGCGAAGCGTTGGCCCGCATTCTCTGGGCTATGGCGAAGTGAGTTGAACCTCGGCGGTCACGTTCTGCCAATCCGGCAACTCGTAGACGCGCAGCTTGGTGTCCACCTGGGCCGTCATTTCCTTGGCTTCCCAAGCCGCGATGCTGGGCACCTTGAAGGCGAAGGAACCGACGGCCTCTTCGTCCGACTTCTGGGTGCGTCCCCAGATGGTGACGGTGCCGCCCAGGTCGCCAATCACGTCGGGGGAGTGGTTTACCAGGACGAAACGCACCTCCGTCCGCCGCTTCGCATCCTGAAGGAAGCGCACCCCGGTAACCTCGATGTAGCGTTGCAGCGGGTGGGGCTTGCCCTTCGCCGGGCCGGAGGGATTCTGAAGCACCGGGGCGGGCTGCATGGCGGTCTGGTCGCGACGGTCCCGGAAGTAATTGTATGTCCAGTAGACGCCGGCGAAGAGCCCGATAAAGGCCAGGGCGAAAAGCATGCTCAGCAGCCAGGTTGGTAACCCGGGGCGCCTGGGAGCTTTCCGGACTGCCACGGGTGCAGGTGGCGGTGCGGGAGCGGGAGGGGGCGGCGGCGCCTTGAC
>DATMYF010000157.1:0-68753 GCA_035561075.1 Bryobacteraceae bacterium | reverse complement strand
GCTTCCACACCAAAATGGAACTCCTGCAACGCCAGGCATACGGCTTCCGCAATTTCCAGAACTACAGGTTGAGGGTTATAGTGATGTGTTCTTGAATTTGCTTCAGTGGTGGGGGTGCCCCCATTAATGGCGTAGAGCCGTCGCCTGCTGACCGATAACTCGTTGAAAAGATGGTGGGCCCGTGGCGACTCGAACGCCAGACCTCTACCGTGTCAAGGTAGCGCTCTAACCAACTGAGCTACGGGCCCTTCTCTGCGGTTGAATTCATAATATACCATGTCGTGCACCGCCGGGGAGGGGGCTGTGTTAGAACGGAACAGATGCCTCTCAATCTCGATTTTGCCGGAAAATGCGCCGTGGTCACCGGGGGCGCCAATGGGATCGGGCTCGCGATGGCCAAGGTGCTCGCCGGCGCCGGGGCGCGCACATGGATTTTCGACCTCGAACGGGAGCGCCCCGGTGAAGCAGCCGCCGCATTTGGGGCCGAGGGCCGGGCCGTCGATGTCACCGACCGCGCCGCACTCGACCGCGCCTTTGCCGAAACCGGCGCGCCGGACGTCCTGATGGTCAATGCCGGTACGGTCGTCTGGGGGGATCTCGCGGGCACACCTGTGGAACTCTGGGACCAAGCCCTGCGGGTCAACCTGACCGGAGCGTTCCTCACCATGCAGGCGGCTGCCGGGCTCATGCTGCCGCGACGGTCCGGCGCCGTCGTGATCACCGCTTCCACCAACTCATTCGACGGCGAAGCCCATCTCAGCGCTTACAACGCCACCAAGGCCGGATTGCTCGGCCTGCTCCACACCGCCGCCAATGAGTGGGGGCCATATGGCATCCGGGTCAACGCCGTCTGTCCCGGCATTATCCGGACGCGCCTCAGCACGGGCTTCTTCGACACACCGAAGATCGCCAGGGAGTACTTCCGCCAGCTCCCGCTGGGTCGCGGGGGAACCGCTGAAGAGGTCGCCCACGCCGCCGCCTTCCTGGCCTCCGATCTGGCTTCCTTCATCACCGGCACAACCCTCTGCGTGGATGGCGGCCAGATGACGTCGAAGTTCGCGACCTGGAACGACGAGTCCGCCGAATTCGTGGACAACCGCTGGCGCCTGCGGTAGATGGGCCGCCACACGAATCGCCTGCTGCTGCTCGCCGCCGCGTTCCTCTTCTCCACGGGCGGAGCGGCAATCAAGGCAACCACCCTGACAAGCTGGCAGGTGGCGGGTTTCCGCTCGGCCATCGCGGGAGCCGCGATTCTGGTGCTGGTGCCCTCATCCCGCCACGGCTGGACGCGACGGCACCTCGCGGTGGCACTGGCCTACGCCGCAACGATGATGCTGTTCGTCACCGCCAACAAGCTCACCACCTCCGCAAACGCCATCTTCCTGCAGGACACCGCGCCGCTCTACATGCTGCTGCTGGGGCCGTGGTTGCTCGATGAGCGCCTGCGCGCGACAGACCTGCTGCTGGCTGCCGTGGTAGGGCTCGGGATGGCGCTGTTTTTCGTGGGCACCGAGAGCGCCGCGGCCACCGCGCCCGATCCGCTGCGTGGGAACGTGATCGCGGCGGTTTCGGGTATCGCCTGGGCCCTCACCATCGCGGGTCTGCGCTGGTTGGGCAAAGGGACGGGGTCGGAGAACGCCGCCATGCCCGCCGTCGTGATGGGGAACGCCATTGCCTTCCTGGTTTGCCTGCCGATGGCGCTGCCGGTGGAGCACGCCGGAGCGGCGGACGCGGTGGTGGTCGGGTATCTCGGGATCGTCCAGGTCGGGCTGGCCTATGCGTGTCTCACGCGGGCCATGCGGCACGTGCCGGCCTTCGAAGCGTCGGCGGTGCTGCTGGCCGAGCCGGCATTGAATCCGCTATGGGCTTACCTGGTGCACGGCGAGCGGCCGGGCGTGTGGTCGATTGCGGGGGGCACGCTGATTCTGGCCGCGACCCTGGCCAACGCCTGGTGGCACAGCCGCCGCATTGTCAATCCACCACGGAGATGATGGTGGCAGGGGCGTTACCCTCAAGCCTGTTGTTCACGAAGAGGAAGGCCATGCGCCTCTCCTCGCGAGAGCGATCGATGAGCACCCGCATGGATTCGCGCGCCTCCGGGTTGGGATCCTTCACTTCGGTGTAGGGCTGGAACATGGCGACGGCCTCCTCGTAGGGGCGGCCACGACGCAGCAGGGCGCGGCAGACGGTGAAGTCCGCAGTAATGGACCCCGGAAGCGCGATCTGGTGGCGCAGTTCCGGCATGCGCGACCACGCGTTGTAGACGTGCGCGGCGCCGTGGGCGCGAAGGCAGGCGAAGTATTCGGGCGACAGGAATTCCGGGTTGCGGATCTCCACGGCGTAGCGAAAGTCCGGCGGTAGCGCGGCCAGGAATGGGTCCAGGCGATCGAGAAAGGCTGGCAGTTCCGGGACGGCCCGCTTCGTAAAGGTTCCGAACTCGAAGATCAGCAGCGCGGTTTTCGATCGGTAGGGTTCGAGCGGCCGCAGGAACATCTGCCTCAGCATCTCCGCGTCGAGAAAGGCTTCGTTCGCCTGGCCGCCCTGCGGGCCGTAGCGCGGGTGCGTGGGGAAGACGCGGCAGGTGATCTGCTCCGGCGCCTTGAAGGCGAAATGGAAACCCTCCGGCACATGGCGGAACAGCCGGCGCCAGAATTCGTCGGTCGGGAACTGGTAAAAGGAGAAATCGCCGCATACCGTGGGGAAAGTTTCGGCGTACTCCCGGATGCAGGTTTCTTCGAAGACACGCTTCGAGTACCGGCCTTTAGCCAGGTAGTTCGATTGCGTATAGACCTGGCCGAACCAGCCCTCGTACTTCCACGAACTGCCGCCGATGAAGATGTTCTCGCGGGCCAGCGCGCGCACACGTTCGGCGAGGCGGGCGCGATCGAATGCGGGCGGCTCGTCGAAGAGCGGGAGCACTACCAGACCCTCGCGGAGCGGTAGCCGTAGGGGTCCGCGCCGGCTTCGATGGTGCCCTCCGGGGTGAGCCGGATGAGCACGGGCGCCGCGCCGCTGGCGTACCTCGAACGCTTCTCAACGTGGTGCCCGCGGCGCGCCAGTTCGGCTTCGACGGCATCCGCGATCCGCTCGTCTAGCAGCAGGTCCCCGGGGTTCATAGCGTGGTTGTCGAAGCTGGAAACCAGGTGGCGCGTCTGGAACCGCGGCGCCTCCACGGCCTGCTGCACACCATAGCCGAACTCCAGCACATTGAGCAGCACCTGGAGCAGTGACTGGTCCTGGTTATCGCCGCCGGGAGTTGACAACGCCAGGTACGCGGCGCCACCGTGCGTCACAAGGGTGGGGCTCAGGGTGATGCGCGGGCGCTTGCCGGGCGCCAGTTCGTTGGGATGCCCCTTGATCAGCAGGAAGCTCTGGGCGCGTTGTGTGAGAGGGATGCCGGTGTCGCCCGCAATCACCGACGGCAGCCATGCGCCGGACGGCGTTGCCGAGAAGACCACCCCGTCCTTGTCCATCGCGTTCACGCAGGTGGTGTCGCGCGCCATCAGGGCGGGGTCAATGGAGACGCGCCGGCCGGGGTACTGCGACGGGTGCCTGGGCGCTTCAGGCCCAACCGTGCCGGCGCGGAATTCAAGCGACGCGTCGGGACCGATGAGCGGCCGCCGTTCCGCTGCGTACTCCTCCGAGAGCAGGCGCGCGCGCACCTGGACGAAGCGCGGGTCGCCGTACCACGCGTCGCGGTCGGCATAGGCCAGCTTAAGGGCTTCCGTGACGGTGTGGATGTAGTCCGCTGAGTTCGGGCGCATGGCGCGCAGGTCAAAACCCGCGAGCAGGTTCAGCGCTTCGATCATCGAGGGCCCCTGGCTCCAGAAGCCGGGTTTGTAGACCTGGTAACCGCGGTAGGTGGTGGAGACGGGCTCTTCGGGCTCCAGGCGAAACGCCGCCATATCTTCGTAGCGCAGCAGGCCGCCGTTGTCGCGGCTGAAGCGGTCTATGCGGCGGGCGATGTCGCCGCGGTAGAAGAGGTCACGCACGGCGTCGATGGCTTTGGCGCGGTTGGCACCAGCCGCCAGGGCGCTTTTTTCGGCGTCAGCCATGGCGCGCAGGGTGCGGGCGAGATCGGGCTGCCTCAGGATCTCTCCGGCGCGCGGGGGACGCCCATCCGGAAGGAAGACGCGGCGCGAGGTGGGCCAGCGTTCCAGGAAGCGCCGGGCGCGCCCCAGATAGCTCGCGCGCGTGTCATCCACAGGCCAAGCATCGGCGAGGTCGATGGCCGGCTGTACGACCTCCGCGAACGGCCGGGTGCCGTACTCCCGCAGGGCGACCAGCGTGGCGTCCACCATCCCGGGAACCAGGGCGGGCAGGATTCCGGTGACCGGGACCCAGGCTTCAAGTCCGCCGGCTTCGGGCGGGGTGGTCATCTCCTCGCGCTTGGCTGGACGGGCGCGGAAGAAGTCTGCGGTGGCGAGTTTCGGCATGGTGCCCACGCCCGCGAGCGCGTGGACCTTGCCATCGCGCGTGCGCACCAGGATAGGGGCTTCGCCGCCGAAGCCGAAGTGCGAGAACTCCGTGACGGCAGCCGCCAGCATGGCTGCGATGCCCGCGTCCACTGCGTTCCCGCCGCTGTGGAAGAGCCGCATCCCGGCGTCAGTGGCGGCACCGCTGCCGGCCGCCACTCCTCCTCGGGTGCCGCGCTCGGCGTGCCGCAGCGGGCGCTCCGGATTCTTCACCTGCGCCCCCGCCATCCACGCGATGGCCGCCACCAGCACGCCGCACTTTAGCCACATAAGGACCATTATCGGCCCCCTGGAGGGTATAATGAGGAGCACTTTCCGCCTACCTTATGAGCGACATTACGGAACTGCTCGATCGTTTTCGCAGAGGTCCCGAACTGCTTGCCGTGGTGCTGACGGGTGTGTTCGGGGAAGAGGAAGACTTTACCACGTCCCCGGACCAGTGGAGCATCCGCCAGATCATCGCGCACCTGGCCGACTCCGAACTCGTGGCCGGGCACCGCTTCCGGCAGGTGATCGCGGAGGAGAACCCGACGCTGATCGCCTACAGCCAGGAGGCGTGGGCGCGGAATCTCGGCTACTCGCTACGGAAGCCCAAGAACTCGCTCGAGAGCTTCCGGCGGTTGCGAGCGGAGAATTTCGACCTGCTGCGGTCGTTGCCGGAGAGCGCTTTCGACCGGACCGGCAACCATACCGAGAACGGTCCCATGAGCTTGCGCGCGTTGCTTGAAGGGTACGCACGCCACGCCGAATCCCACGCCGCCCAGATGCAGCGGCTGCGTGACGAGTACCGGAAAGCCAAAGCCGCGCGGCTATAGCGGGCCCATCCACTGGAGTTGCTTGTCTACGGCGCGGTGCAACTGATATTTCCGGCGGACGCTCTCCAACGGCACCCCGCCGCGCAGTTCGATGCCGGCCAGGTCGAACTGCCCAAGCCCCGCCCGCGAGCAGTAGTTAAGATACCCCACCCACTCAGGGTTCACCCCCATCACCTCCACGCCGACGCGATCGGCCGCCACGAAATCCGTGGATGCGATGGCCACCCGCGAGGGCACAGGCGTGCCCGAGAGCGGACCGTTGCCCTCCATACCTTCGTAGCCGTCGATTACGGTGGCGCCCCAGAAGGGCCGCATGAGTTTGGCGGTGAGCAGAATATTGAAATGCATCTGGCGGTAGCCCTGGTGATAGCGGGACTTGTCGTGCCACCGCTCTGCGGCCTTGGGCAGGCTGTGCAACGGGGCGGCCAGACAGAGGTTCTTCACCGAAAGGGTGGCCACCACGGCATCGTGTGCCTTGGGGATGGCCGAGCCGAGGACGAAGGCCTCGGGGTCGAAGAGGCGTGCCGCGAGACGAACCTGAATGGCGTGCAGGTCGCGGTCGATGATCTCGAACGGCCGGAAGTGCGCTTCCTGGTTCAGATCGACGAGGGTGATCTTGCGTTCCCGGTACTCCGCCAGGACGCGATTGTAGAGGAAGTTGTCGAAGGCATCGCGGGTTTCGTCCCGGCTGGATTCCGCGATGACGATGGGGCCACGGAAGCGCGGCACCAGGTAGTCCAGGATGCCGCGTAGGGCGTCGGCGTGGGTGGAGCCCAACTGGTTCTTCACCGAGACGCAGTTCGGCTTGAGCAGCACATACTTCTTGCGGCGCAGGGCGGGGCGAATCTGGTCGTCGATGGCCGCCAGGGCGTCGTGGACGTTCTTGCGGCGGTCCTCACCGCGGACGAGGGAGACGGCAGCCCGAGGCGCCTGTGCCTGGACGGCCCCGGCCGCCAGCCAGAGGAGGCTTCGGCGGGTGAATGGAAGCGGCATAGGTAATAGCTTAAACCCGACCCGGACCTGGCGGTGCAAACAGGTCCGCCGCCTCGAACGCTGTGATTTGCCACTTTCGCCCGCGCCGTTCCAGGCGGCACTTCACGGCCTGCCGGCGTTGAAACACCCGCCCGGCTTCCCGACGCTCACGTAACTGCATCTTCCAGCCCAGTTCAACCGCACGGCTTGCGCCGTCGCCTTCGTTGGAGAGGAACTCGATGGAGGAAAGCACCTCGGCCTGCGACCGGGCATGGCGGCGTCGAACGGGCGCATGAATCCGGCAACATCCCCGTCCGTGAGGGAAGCCGCCAAAATAGCTTAAACCCGACCCGGACCGGGCGGTGCAAACAGGTCCGACGCCTCGAACGCTGTGATTTGCCACTTTCGCCCGCGCCGTTCCAGGCGGCACTTCACGGCCTGCCGGCGTTGAAACACCCGCCCGGCTTCCCGACGCTCACGCAACTGCATCTTCCAGTCCAGTTCAACAGCACGGCTTGCGCCGTCGCCTTCGTTGGAGAGGAACTCGATGGAGGAAAGCACCTCGGCCTGCGACACCAGGGCTTCGACGCGCGCCCGCAGGGTGTCCACCCCGGGCATGGCGGGGTCGAACGGGCGCATGAAGCCGGCGGCGTCCCCGTCCGTGAGGGAAGCTGCCATGTCGGTGAAGACGTCAATGACGCGCGGCTCCCCGGCGCGTCCCGGAAACCATGCGGTGAACCCGAAGAGGAGCGCGCGGCGTTTCATCTAGGTGCGGTAGCTGGCGTTAATCCGGATATAGCCTTCGGTGAAGTCGCAGCCCCAGAAACGGGCCATTCCATTGCCCTTCCCGTGTATGGTCAACTGGATCAGGCACTCCGGCTGGTCGAGGCGTGCCTTCAACTCTTCTTCCGCGAAGTCCGCGGCCAGCCCGCCTCGGCACACTGGCATGCCTTGCATGTCGATGTCCACCTTGGCGGGGTCGAAGGCCACCCCGGCGTTGCCCGCGGCGGAGAGCACGCGACCCCAGTTCGGGTCGGAACCCGCGATGGCGGTCTTCACCAGCGGCGAATTGGCGATGGCGCGCGCGATGCGGGTGGCGCCGTCCTCTGAAGGCGCGCCCGAGACCAGAATGGTAATCAGCTTGGTGGCGCCCTCCCCGTCCTTGGCGATGCTGCGGGCCAGGTCTTCCGCGACTCCGGCGACACCTTCCTCAAACTCCCGGATCTCCCCAACCTCCGGCCGCACCCCGGACGCCCCATTGGCGAGCAGCACCAGGGTGTCGTTCGTAGAGGTATCCCCATCCACGGTGATGCGGTTATAACTGCGGTCCACCACACGTTTCAGCACACCCTTCAGGATGGCGGGCGGAACAGTGGCGTCGGTGAGGATGAAGCCGAGGGTGGTAGCCATGAGCGGCTGGATCATGCCGGAGCCCTTGGTCATGCCGGCGATCCGGACGACGCCGCGGCGCAGGCGCACTTCCCGGAAGGACTCTTTGGGGACGGTGTCGGTGGTCATGATGGCGCGGGCGACGTCGCCGAAACGGTCGTCGGCCAACTCCGCCACCAGGCGCGGCAAGGCATTCACGATCAGGGAGCCGTCGAGTTCAACCCCGATCACGCCGGTTGAAGCCGCAATCACCTGGTTTACCGGCAGCTTGAGTTGCTTCGCGGCGGCGCGGCAGCAGGCCAGAGCTACGGCATCACCCGTCCGGGTGGCACAGTTGGCATTGCCGGCGTTCACCAGGATGGCCCCAACCAGGCCCTTGGACGCCTTCAGGTGTTGCCGCGACAACCGCACCGGGGCGGCCTGCACGCGGTTGGTCGTGAACACGGCGGAGGCCGTGGCGGGAAGACCCGAGACGATCAGCCCGAGGTCGTTCTTCTCGACCTTGCGGATCCCCGCGTAAGTGGCGGCGTAACGGTAACCGAGCGGCAGATTCATAGCGATATGGGTTCGTTCTCCGGCAGGCGCAGGCCATTGGCGAAATCCGGCGCGCCCACGCGCCTGCGACCTTCCAGTTGCACTTCGAGCAGTTCCAGCGCGGTGCCCTGCCCGCAACCCGCCCACAGTCCGCGGCAGCGCAACAGGGTGCCTTCCGGGACAGCCGGGGCATCCTGCGTAACCCTCGACTTCCACACGTGCAGGGAGTGGCCGCGGAAGCTTGCATAGGCACCGGGCCACGGCTGGAAACCGCGCACGCGGTTGTGGATGGCGCCGGCCGGAAGGCGCCAGTCGATCCGGCCGTCTTCCTTCTTCAGAATGGGGGCGAGGGTGGCTCGGGAATGGTCCTGTTTCTCTGGCACGACGGCACCGGCGGCAATGCTGTCAAGCGTCCGCACCAGCAGATCGGCCCCCATCTCCGCCAGCCGGGCGCCCAGTTCGATGGCCGTCTCCTCGGGCCCGATCTCGGTGGCTGCCTTGAACAGCATGTCGCCCGTGTCGAGGCCCGCGTCGATGCGCATAGTGGTCACGCCGGTAATGGTCTCTCCGTTGGCGATGGCCCACTGGACGGGTGCCGCACCGCGGTATTTCGGCAGCAGCGAAGCATGCACGTTGATGATGCCGTGGGGCGCCAGGTCGATCACGTTCTGGGGAATGATCTGGCCGTAGCCCACGATCACCATGGCCTCGGCACGGAGTTCCGCCAGGTGCGCGACCGCTTCCGGACGACGGACGCGCTCCGGCTGGTAAACCGGGAGTCCGAGCCGCAACGCGGCCTGCTTCACGGGCGAGGCGGCCAATTCGCGGCCGCGTCCCTTGGGCCGGTCGGGCTGCGTGACCACCTCCAGCACCCTATGCCCCGCCCCTACAATACGCTCCAGCGTGGGGACGGCGAACGCGGGCGTGCCGAGGTAGACCAGTCGCATGGACGGCCGCTCAGCTCCACTCCCCGGCCTTGGCCAGTTTGCGCACCTTGCGCCGGATGAGGTCGCGCTTCAAGGCACTCACGTGGCTGATATACAGCTTGCCGAGGAGGTGGTCGGTTTCGTGCTGGAATGCCCGCGCCAGCAGGTCGTCGGCGGTCATCTCAAACCATTCCCCCTTGATGTTCTGGGCGCGGATGGTGGCGCGCTTGGCGCGCTTGACCTGCTCGCGGAAACCGGGAATGGAGAGGCACCCTTCCTCGCCCTGCTGCCGGCCTTCCATTTTCACGATGGTGGGATTGATGAGCACCAGTTTTTTGGCGGGGTCCTCGGCATTGGAGGTGTCGATGACGGCAATCTTGCGCCCGAAGCCGATCTGCGGCGCCGCCAGCCCCACCCCTTTTGCGGCGTACATGGATTCGAACATGTCGTCGATGAATGCGTGCAGTTCGGGGGTGTCGAACTCGGTAACGTTCTCCGCCTCCCGTTCCAGAACCGGATCGCCGTATCTCACAATCGGGTAGACCATAGTTGTGCTAGAAGTTCTTCACCTGCTCGATGTAGCCCTCAAAATGGCGGCGCGTTTCAGGGAGCGAATCGCCGCCGAACTTTTCCAGAAACGCCTGCGCGAGAACCAGCGCGGTCATGGCTTCCCCGACCACGCCGGCGGCGGGGATCACGGCCACGTCGGAGCGCTCGTAGGCCGCCAGCGCCGGCTCCCGGGTGGTGAAATCCACGGATTCGAGCGGCCGCCGGAGCGTCGAGATAGGCTTCAACATCCCCCGCAGCACGACATCCTGGCCGTTGGTGATCCCACCCTCGAGTCCCCCGGCGCGGTTGGCGCCACGCTCAAAGCGGCGCTCCTCGCGGCTGTACCGGATGGTGTCCTGCACCTTCGAGCCAAAGCTCGCGGCGCCCTCCGCGGCCAGCCCGACCTCCACGCCTTTCACCGCCTGGATGGAGACGATGGCTTGCGCGAGCCGGCCGTCCAGACGCGTGTCCCAGGTAATGTGGGAGCCCAGGCCCGGCGGCACATTGTGCGCCACCACCTCGAAGACCCCGCCCACGGTATCGCCGGTGCGATACGCCTCGTCCACTACTTCTTTCATTTTGCGCTCGGTGTCGGGGTCCGCACATCCCAGCAGGACATCGTCCCGGCGGGCGAGTGCGGCAATCTCTTCCCAGGATACCGGGCGTTCCAGCCGGACCGGCCCGACCGCCACCACATGGCTCAGCACTTCGACGCCGAACTGCGCGAGAAAGGCCTTGGCAAGCGCCCCCACGGCCACCCGGGCAGTGGTTTCGCGGGCGCTGGCACGCTCCAGAATGTAACGCGCGTCGTGGAAGCCGTACTTCAGCGCGCCGGCGAGATCGGCGTGCCCCGGGCGCGGGCGCGTGACCGGCTTGCGCTTCTCCTCCAGCCCATCGGAATCCTCCACGGCCATCGCCTCGGTCCAGTTTTTCCAGTCCGCATTGCGGATGAGCACCGCTATAGGCGAGCCGATGGTGATCGATTGCCGTACCCCGGCCACAATCTCCGCGCGATCGGTCTCGATTTTCATGCGCCCGCCGCGGCCGTAGCCCTGCTGACGGCGCCATAACTCGCGGTTTACGGCGGGGATGGAGACCGGCACCCCCGCGGGCAGACCCGTGAGGGTGGCTACCAGGCATTCGCCGTGTGACTCGCCGGCTGTTTCGAATCGCAGCATGGAGGAAATTTCATCGTAACAAATCGCTCCCTTGCGGTCGCGCATCTGTTCCCGGCGCCGTATATACTGCGAAGATGATTGCTCCGGAGCCATGGTTGCGAGGACCTCTGCCCGACGTCGATCCGTCCGTTGCGCCGGTTCTCCGTGCGTTCGAGCAGGCACGCGAAGACCTCGCCCGCCACACCGAGGGATTGAGCCCGGCGCACTTGTGGGCGCGTCCGTACGGCCTTGGACCGGCGGGCTTTCACCTGAGGCACATAGCCGGCAGCGTGGACCGGCTCCTTACGTACGCCCAGGGACGGCAACTCTCGGCGGCGCAACTCGCCGCTACCCGTACCGAGATGGAGCCCGGCGCGGGACGGGAAGAGCTACTGGCAGCCATCGAGAAGGCCTTCGCGAACGCCGAAGCGGTGCTTCGCTCCATCGACCCGGCCACCCTAGCCGAGCCGCGCGAGGTGGGGCGCAAGCGCCTTCCCACAACCCTGATCGGACTGCTGGTTCACATCGCCGAGCACACCCAGCGGCACGTGGGACAGGCCATCAGCGCCGCAAAGCTGGCCCGCGCCGCAGTGACGCCCTGAGCGGCTATCGGGAAACAGCCGCCGAGAGCTGGGCAAGCAGCCGGTTGGCCATCTCGCTGCCGACGATCTGCTCCTCATCCACGGTGTAGGTTGCCCCGGCGTTCTCCAGCATGGCGGCATACTGGTGGTAACGTGCCCTGACGATCACCGGGACCTTGGGGGCGATATGGGCCACCTGCTCGGTGATGACGCGTGACGCCGACGGGTCCGGAACGGTGATCACCACCGCCCTGGACTGCCCTACCCCGATATGCTGAAGGATCTCGGGCTGGGTGGCGTCGCCAAGTTCGATGGGGAGCGTCGGACGGCAGGCGCTGACCGTGTTGGGGTTGAATTCGAGAACCAGGAACCGCGTTCCTTCGCGCTGCAGCGCGGCAACCACCTGCTGGCCGGCGGGTCCGTACCCGATTACGATCACCCGGTCCCAGCGTTTCTCCGGTTTGGCCGTCTCAAGCCCGCGCCGGTGGCTGGCTGGGATGCGGCGCATCAGCACGGCAATCAACCGCGGCGCAATCCCCATCACGTACGGAGTGGCGACCAGAGTGAGGAGCGATACTGCCACCAGAAACTCCAGGTCGGCGGCGCCGATGAGACCCCTGCGGTTGCCGTTGTCCGCCAGCACGAAGGTGAACTCCCCGACCTGCGAGAGGGCCAGCCCAGTGGCCAGGGATACACGGACGGAGCGCTGGAAAAGCCAGACCACCCCGCTGGCAATCAGAGTTTTCAGCAGCAGCACACCGACGGCGGCGAGGGCTATATACGCTATCTCGATCCCAACCGGGAGGTGCACCAACGTGCCGATTGCGGCGAAGAAGGTGGCTACGAACACGGCGGTGAGGGGAGTGAGATCGGCCCTGATCTGTGTCGCGAACGGCGATTCCGCCAGGACCACCCCCGCCGCGAAAGCGCCGATAGCCGGAGAGAGCCCTACCGCATGGGCGCCCGCCGCGGCTCCGAGGCTGGCGCATGCGGCCACGATGACAGGAAGCTCGCGGTTTCTGGACAGCAGCGCCCGCGCGAAAAGCGCCGGAGCGGCATAGCGCATAGCCAGCCAGAGCAGCGCGCTGGCAACCGCAATCCCCGACGCTTTCAGGCCAAAACGCGCGAGCGCCTGCGTGCCGCCCATATTTTCCGCCATGGCGTCCATGGCCAGCATAAGGGGAAGCACCGCGAGATCCTGAGCGAGCAGGATCCCAACGGCGTTCCTGCCATGCCGGCTGTCGAGCTCGGCGTTATCCACCAGAACCCGGATCACTACCGCCGTGCTGCTCATGGCGATGGCGGCACCCATAACCAGTGCCTCCGGAAGCGCCAGCCCGGCGAGACGCAGGATTCCCGTCACCGCCAGCAGGGTCAGGGAGATCTGTGCCAGTCCGCCGAATGTGGCCACGCGGCCGATCTGGCGGAGCCGTGAAAACGAGAATTCGAGCCCGATCGAGAATAGCAGCAGGGCAACGCCCAGCTCGCTGAGTTGCCGCAGTTGCTGCCCGGCGCCGAACAGCCCCAGGCCGGTCGGGCCCAGGACCACCCCGGCCAGCAGGTAACCCACTATGGCGTTCTGGCCCAGGCGGCGCAGCAATACGCCGAAGCCCGCGGCAAAACCGAGCAGAACCACTACGCGCGTCAGGGAATCCCAGTTCTCCATGCACCACCGATCGAAACTTCCATGGTACAGCGGGGCAGCCGGGCGAACTACCGGAACACTTCCGCCGCGGTGCGGAATGTGCCTACGTGGGCTTCGGCGGTGCGGGCGATGGGGTCTCCATACCCGCCCCCGAGGGTGATCACTACCGGCACCGCGGCCGCCCGGCAGGCTTCGAAGACCATGCGGTCGCGAGCCAGCAGGCCGTGGTGCGTCATGGCGAGACGGCCCAGGCGGTCGCCCTCCAGCGCGTCCACGCCGGATTGATAGAAGACGATCCGGGGGCCGAAGTCGAAAATGCGCGGCAGGACCGTGCCAAGAGCTGCCAAATATTCGTCGTCCCCGGTGGCGTCCGGCAGGTCCACGTCAATGCGGCTGCGCTCTTTGCGGAAGGGGAAGTTGTGGCGGCCATGCAGCGAAAGGGTGAGGACGGCATCGTCGTTTTGGAAGATGCGGGCGGTGCCGTCGCCCTGGTGCACGTCCAGATCGACAACCGCGGCACGCGCGGCCCGGCCCGCGGCACGCAGCCCCAGCACGGCTATTGCGATGTCGTTGAAGACGCAAAAGCCGGAGCCTTCAGCGCGGAACGCATGATGGGTGCCACCGGCGAGGTTGCCCCCAAAGCCGCTCGCGAGCGCCTCCTCCGCAGCCGCCAGCGTCCCCCCGACCGAAGCCAGCGTGCGCCGCACCAGCCCTTCCGACCACGGGAAGCCGATGCGGCGCATCACCTGCGGTTCCAGGGTGCCGTCGAGAAACGCGCGCACATACGCTGGGTCGTGCGCCAGTTCGATGGCCTGCACGGGCGCAAAAGGAGCGGGTACCAGGGTGAAGAAACCATCCCCGGCGAGCAATGCCCTGACGAGCGCGTACTTGGCGACCGGAAAGCGATGGCCGGCGGGTAGTGGAAACGCGTGGTGGTCGCAGTAAAACAGCCGCCGGCCCATGCCATCCAGGGGCGATGCCCGGGTTATCGCTTCGAGAGGTCCCGGATGAAGATCTCCTTGAACCGCATGTTGCCCTGGCCGCCGGAGTGCAATTGCAGGGCGATGCCGCCGTCGAAGGACTTGGGCGTCGGGTCGGTGAAATCCACCACCCATACGCCGTTCAGCCGGGTGCGGTAGCGGTTGCCCTCGACGATCATGAGCATATCGTTCCAGTCGTTGGGCCGGATGACGAACTCGTCCTGCGGCGCCGGCCAGACGATCCATTGGCGCCCGTCGCCGTAGAGACCGCCGGCGTGATGGTTCGGGGTGCGGTCGATCTCAAACTGGAGGCCTTGCGTGATCTCCGGCGTGCCGGGCTTGAACTCCGCGTGGAAGAAGACGCCGCTGTTGCCGTCCGCCTCGCACTTGAACTGGAGGGAAAGCTCAAAGTCCTTGTAGTTGTTGGCCGTCTTGAGATAGCCGTATTCCTTGGAGATGCCCTGGCCGTGGATGGTGCCGTCCTCGATGGTCCACTTCTCTTTGCCGACCTCCACCCAATTGGTAAGGTCCTTGCCGTTGAACAGCGACACCCAACCGTTTTCGAACGGCTTCGGCCGCGGTGCCCGCTGCGGCTGCTGCGGGAAGGCCATGGCGGCCAGCGTCAACATCAAAATGCAAATGCGCATGCGGTTCTACACTCCTTTTTGAGTACCCAGTTCCTGCTCGATGGCACCAGCGATACGAGCGGTGCAGTCCTCCACCTGTGCCAGGTCGGGACCTTCTACCATAACGCGGGCGAGAGGCTCCGTGCCGGAGTACCGTACCACCACGCGCCCCGCGTCCCCGAAGGTCTGCTCGCAGTGGCGGATTGCGGCGGCGATGGCGGGGATGTCCTCCAGCGGACGACGCTCCCGTACTCGCACGTTGACCAGGCGCTGCGGAAAAACGGCGAACTCGGCCGTGAGCTCATCGAGATTCCGCCCGTCCCGCACGGCAATTTCGAACACGCGTAGCGCCGTCAGCAGGCCGTCTCCCGTAGTGGCGTATTCCCGGAAGATGACGTGGCCGGACTGCTCGCCGCCCAGCATGGCGCCGCACCGCACCATCTCTTCAAGGACGTACTTGTCCCCAACCGGGGTGCGCAGCATGCGGATGCCGTGGCGCTGAAGCGCTTTTTCAAGCCCCAGGTTGCTCATTACCGTGGCCACCACCACGTCCCCCGGGAGGCGCCCGGAAGCCCTCATGTCGCGTCCCGCCACCAGCAGAACGCCGTCGCCATTCACGACTTTCCCGGAGCCCGATACGAAGATGGCGCGGTCGGCGTCGCCGTCGAAGGCGGCTCCGAAATCGGCCTTCGAGTCGAGCACCGCCTGCCGCAGCCCCTCGACATGCATGGCGCCGCAATTCAGGTTGATATTGCGGCCATCCGGCTTGCGATTGATGGCAGTAATGGTGGCGCCCAACCGGCTGAACAGGTCATACGCAAGCTGGCAGGCGCCGCCGTTTCCGCAATCGAGCACTATACGGTAACCCGTGAGCAGAGCCGGGGCGGTGGAAATGAGAAACTCCAGATATTGCTGGTCCAGCCCGACATCGGCCTGAAGCGCGGCCGGTTTCGGGTCCACGCCTTCCTCCAGCAGCCGGAAGATCTCCTGCTCAATGATGTGCTCCTCCTCGTCCGGCAGCTTGAAACCGGAGTGGCTGAACACCTTGATGCCATTATCCCGGTACGGGTTGTGGGACGCCGAGATCATCACCCCCGCGCAGAACGGGCCGGTGCTGGTGAGGTAGGCGACCCCCGGGGTGGTAATCACGCCGGCGTTGCGCACCCGCACGCCCCGGCGGGCCAGGCCCCCGGCCACCTGGGCGGCGATCCACGGCGAGGATTCCCGGGTATCCATGCCGATCAGAACTTCCGGATCGGACGTCACGCCGCGAACGTCGCTCCCCAGCGCCATCCCGAGCGCATGCACCGTCGGGGGGTCCAGCGGGTACTCCCCCGCAACCCCTCGTATGCCATCCGTGCCAAACAGTTCTTTACCCATCCCTCTCCTCTTCAAGACTACCTGGCGCTCGCGGAAGCCTCCGCGCGGGCCTTGACGTGCACCTTCACGGCCACTTTGGGCGGGCTTGTGAACCGCACATGCGGGTCGTCCACAAACGCCGTGACGCGAATCTCGGAAGCGCCCACAACCTGGCTGATATCCACAGGGTCCGTCGTCACCGCATGGACTCGGTTTACGCGGCTCTGCGGGCCGACAATCTGTAACGTAGGCGGCGAGACTTCGTGGCTGGCTATCTCATAGCCCGGCTGCGGCCTGCCGAACCGCACTTCCACCGGCACCACGCGCCAAGCCCGTCGCTCGAACTCGAAGCGCAACTGCGATGGGATGGCGCGTACCAGGTGGGTCCCGCGAGGCAGGATTACATCGCTATCCCCCACTGTAAAAGTATGCTCCCCGGGGCGTACATGCGACATATCCATCACCACTGCATACTCCTGGTGCTCGCCCATCGACCGTAGCTCGCCTGCTGGGCCGCGTACCTCCAGGTATACCGATTCTATTACGTCCGAACTGATCTCCAACCCGTCCGGCAGACCTTTGAACTGCACCGGAACGCTGACGAAGCTCGAAAGCGACGGCTCACTCACGGCGAAGACCCAGAGCAACACGGCAGCCCCGAGCGAGACCAATTTCCACCCCAGGTCCCGGAATACGAACCGGAACACGGACTTTACGGGTGAGCTCCTCACTGGGGGCTCACCTTTGTGGGCGGGCCATCCTGGGACATGGGAATGTCCGCGGGCTGCTCCTCGTCGAGACGCGGGGGGTGCTTGGCGCCGAAGTGGGCCGCGATACGTTCATCGACTTCCCGCAGGTTGAGACCCTGTTCCATCTCCCCGAAGGCGGCCAGGGAAATCCGCCCGGTCTCCTCGGACACCACCAGGGAGAGGCAATCGGTCTCCTCGGTGATCCCAATGGCCGCGCGATGGCGGGTCCCCAGCTTGGAGGAAAGCGCCGGATTAGTGCTCAGTGGCAGAAAGCAGGCCGCCGCGGCAATGCGCTCCTTCTGGGCGATCACCGCGCCATCATGCAGTGCTCCGCCGGGCTGGAAGATGGCCAGCAGCAGGTCGCGCGAGAGATGCGATTCCAGACGGACGCCGCTCTCGATAAACGTGCGGAGCCCGATATCCCGCTCCATTACGATGAGCGCCCCAGTCTTTTCCTGGCTCAGCCGGTTCAGAGCCAGCAGGATCTCGTCGGTCGATTCGGGGCGCCGGAAACCACGCCCGAGCCAGCGCTTGCGGCCGATGCGCGCCAATGTGCGCCGGATCTCCGACTGGAACAGGATAATCACCGCCAGCGCGGTGTACGGGACAATGTAGGAGAGCATCCAGCGCAACGCTTCCAGGCGCATCCAGACCGCCACGCCATACAGCAGCACGGCCATTAGAATGCCTGTCAGGATGTGACCGGCGCGAGTGCCCCGGACAACGGAAAGGGCCTGGTAAATGAGGAAGCCAACCACCAGGATGTCAACGACTCCCCGAATGGTCAGTTGGGGCAGCGGCAGCGGCAATTGTAAGAAGGCCAGCGGCATCGGCTAGTGCTGGGGAGCGACATCACGGACCCAGCACAATAGTTTAACGCACGGCCCGTGGCCTTATACTGCCGATTTTGCCTTCATTTCAGCGCGTCGCGGTGACTTTTTTGGTGCCCAAGTCAAGCTTTTTCAGGCAGAGGAACCAGTCGAGGCAGCGGACATCGTCGCCGGCGGACTCGACGCGCTCCTTCGCCGCCCCGCAGGAGTTCGGCGGCGGAATGATGACATCCTCGCCCGGGAGCCAGTTCGCCGGGGTCGCCACTCCGTGGTCGTCGGTGGTTTGCAGCGCGATCAGCAGGCGCTTGATCTCCTCCAGGTTGCGGCCGTTCGAGAGCGGATAATACAACATCGCTCGCACGATCGACTGCGGGTCGATCAGGAATACGGCCCGCACCGTCTGCGTGGTGCTGGCGGACGCCTGCAGCATGCCGTACTTCCTGGCTACCTCCATACTGAGATCGGAGATTACCGGGAAGGTCACCTCCACTCCTCTCATGCCACCGAAATCGATCTTCTCTTTAATGGTTCGCAGCCAGGCGATGTGGCTGAAGGTACTGTCGATCGACAGTCCGAGTAATTCGCAGTTCAGCTTCCGGAATTCGTCCTGCATTGAGGCAAAGGTCATGAATTCGGTGGTGCAGACTGGTGTGAAATCGGCCGGATGACTGAAGAAGATGACCCACCTGCCGCGATAGTCCTCGGGAAATTTGACACGGCCCTGGGTAGTATCGGCTTCGAATGAGGGCGTCAATTCGCCTATCAGCGGCAGATGAAAAGATGTTTCGGACATGCACGCTCCTTTTGACCTATTAGACGACATGCCGCCGCCTTTATCTGTGACCATCCGCACACACTTTGCGTGACGGCTGACGTGGCGCGCGCATCAAAAAGGAAAAGGGGCCGAGAGGGGCGGCCGGAACCGTATGATGACACGAAGGACTGCAATGCAAAATATCGCTCTCGCCGGTGCTGCCGGCGCCCTGGGGCAGACAGCGGCCCAGGGAACATTCACACTGCCGCCGCTCCCGTTCGCTTACGATGCGCTCGAACCGCACATCAGCGCGCGGACACTGCAGTTTCATCATGATAAGCACCACGCCACCTACGTCGCGAACCTGAATGCCGCGGTTGCCAAGCACCCGGAATTGCAGAAGCGCACGGTGGAAGACCTGATCGCTAAGCCCGATGCCCTGCCCGCCGACGTGCGGACGGCCATTAAGAACAACGGTGGCGGCCACGCCAACCACTCCTTCTACTGGAACTGCCTGCGGAGATCCGGGGAAGGCGGGCCTCGCGGCGAGTTGGCCAAGGCCATCGAGAGGCGCTTCGGCACCTTCGACAAGTTCAAGGAGGAGATGAACAAGAGTACCGTCGCGGTGTTCGGCAGCGGTTACGGCTGGCTCACTCTCGACGAGAAGAAGGAACTCACCATTCTGGGGCTGCCCAATCAGGAGACACCGCTCTCCCGCGGCCACGTCCCGCTGCTCACCGTGGACGTTTGGGAGCACGCCTATTACCTGGATTACCAGAATCGCCGCGCCGATCACCTGGGCGCCATTTGGAACGTTGTTAACTGGGATTTCGTCGCCGAGCAGTTCCGCAAGGCTTAAGCTCCACTCTCCGGGGACGCCGCGGCAAGTGCGGCGTCCCCACCGCGCAACAACCCCACATAATTCGGGTTACGCCCCGCCCCCGCTATAATCGAAATATATGCCCTTCGCTTCCATCCCCGAGGCCATCGAGGAGATCCGCGCCGGCCGGATGCTCGTGGTCGTTGACGACGAGGATCGGGAGAACGAAGGAGACCTCACTATCGCGGCCGAGAAGGTCACCCCGGAAATCATCAACTTCATGGCCACATACGGCCGGGGCCTGATCTGCCTCAGCCTGACGGCGGAGCGTTGCGCGGCGCTGCAACTGCCGCTGATGTCCCCGCACAATACCTCGAACTTCGGTACGGCGTTTTGCGAATCCATCGACGCACACGACGGCGTCACCACCGGGATATCGGCTGCCGACCGCACCCGCACGATCCTGACCGCCATAGACCCGGCCTGCCGCCCGGCCGATCTCGCCCGGCCCGGGCACATCTTCCCGCTACAGGCGAGGGAGGGTGGGGTGTTGGTGCGTGCCGGGCAGACCGAGGCCGGCGTGGACCTCTCCCGCCTTGCGGGCCTGAATCCCTCGAGCGTGATCTGCGAGGTCATGAACGAGGACGGCACAATGGCGCGGGTGCCCCAGTTACGCGAATTCTGCGTTCGTCACAACCTGAAGATGATTTCGGTGGCGGAACTGATCCGTTACCGGATGCACCACGAGCGCTGCATCGGCCGCGTGGCCGAAGGTTCGATCGAAACGGAGTACGGTCCTTTCCGGACCATCGCGTACTCGAGCGCCGCGAATCCGGAGTTACACCTGGCGCTGGTACGGGGTGAGGTCGCCGACAGAGAAGCGGTGCTGGTCCGGATGCACTCGCGGTGCGTGTACGGAGATGTCTTCGGCTCCGTCCAGTGCGACTGCGGAAAGCTGGCGCGGGGCGCCTTGAAGCGCATCGCCGACGAGGGCGCCGGCGTGCTGGTGTACCTGCACCATACCGGGACAGGTTTTCGCGTCCAGACGGACCCTTGCGGGAAGGACCGCATGGTTTCGCACTCCCGGGATTTCATGCACTACGCCGGTACGGCCGGGCAGCGACAGTTGCAGTACGAAAGCGGCATCGGCGCCCAGATCCTATCGGATCTCGGCCTGCGCACGATCCGGCTGCTCACCAATCATCCGCGTAAGATCGTAGCGCTTGAGGGTTTCGGAATCGAGATCGTGGAGCAGGTGCCGGTCCCCCTTGAAAAATTCTGCTAATCTTTGAGCAGGTTTGCGTCTCCCGGGGGGTTGTATGGTCAACACACGCATCTGCGCCGCCGTGGCGGTAGCTCTGTTTACGGCCGGCAGTATGCCCGCCGCAGATCCACAGCTTACGGCTTTGGTGATGCCCGGCGCGAAGGTGCTCGCCGGGGTCAACGTGGAGCAGGCCAAAACCACGCCGTTCGGGCAATACGTGATCGGCCGCGTGGAACAGAACGATGAGGCGCTCCGGCGGCTGATGGAGGCGACTGGCTTCGATCCGCGGCGCGATATTGCGGAGGTCCTGCTCGCCTCTACCGGCCAGCCCGCCGGTTCGCATCCCCCGGGACTGGCGCTGGTGCGCGGAACCTTCGACGTGGCCACGATTTCCGAAGCGGCGCGCGCGAATGGCGGGGAAGTCGAAACGCGCGACGGCGGCACGATCCTGAGCGGCCCGGCGAGGCGTGGTGCGGTTGCAATCCTCAACTCGTCCATAGCCATTGCAGGGCAGGAGGCAGACGTGCTCGCTGCGCTTGACCGGATCAGCACCCCCACATTGCTCGATCCCGCCTTAGCCGTTCAGGTGAACCGGCTTAGCACCACCCATGATGCATGGGTCGTTTCACTGGTGGCTCCGCCGATCAAGGGACTGCCCGTGAACACGATTGAGTCGACCACCCTCGGTATCAAATTCGGCGCGAACGTGGACCTGTCGGGCGAAGCCTTGACCACAACAGACCAGAATGCCGACACTCTGGCTGCTACGATTCGCATGTTCGCCGCCATCGCCGGCGCGAACAGCCGGAGCTCGGCAGCGGCGCTGCTCCAGGGCCTCAACGTGACCGCAGACGCGCGTACCGTCCGGCTCTCGCTCAGCATCCCGGAGGCGCAGGTGGAGGCCCTGTTTCCAGCACGCACGACTCGCCCTGGTGTGGGCAGGCGCGGCAATGGGGGCCCTCGCGAGGGGGAAACGACAGGGTGGCCTGGGATTCGCGAAATTCGGCGACCACGGCCTGCACTTCGGCCAGTGCCGCCGGTGTGATCTCGATGGGCACGGCGACGTCCGGACGCAGGAAGTAGATCCAGGCGCGGTTCGGCAGGCGTCCCGTAAGGCGCTGAAGAGCGACCGCGTACAGGCGTAGTTGGACGGCGTAACCGGCGGCGCGACCGGGGACTTCGTCGGCGCTCACCCGGTCGGTTTTGTAATCCACCAGCGCGAGCCCGGCGTGGTCTTCAAACCACAGGTCGATCTGTCCGCGGAGGACGAGATCGTCGAGCGCCAGCAGAAAATCGAATTCGCGCTCCACACGCATAGCGGCGGCGGCAATCTTCCCGAGTGCGCTCGGTGCGAAGCGGCCGGCCAGGTCCAGCGCTTCGGGAACGGGATCCGGCACTGGCTCACCGGCCAGCAGCGCGTGCACCTGGCGGCCGAAGTCCGCCGAACTCAGTGCTTCCCCGTTGCCAGTTCCCTTCACTGGCGTCTCCAGGCCCAGGTAGCTGCTCAGGTAGTAGCGGCGGGGGCAGCCGGCGTAGGCGTTAACGGAGGTCACGGTAGCATTGCCATCGTGCTGATCTGTAATCGCCGGACGCGGCAGGAACGTGACCGCGGCGGCGGCTTCGGCAAGTTGGGGACGCGGGGCGCGCTCCGGCGCCGTGGAGGCGCAGAGCACGCGGAGTCGCCAGGGGTCGCCCGCAGGAGTGTTGCGGGTGATCACTTCATCGCGCTCCATCCCGCAGTCCAGGGCGAGCGTTTCGGAAAGCATCTTCCCCCAGTTCTTCGGACCTGCCATGGAGAGCACCAGATGCTCCTCGGCCCGAGTCATCGCGACATATAGCAGGCGGTTGCTCTCCTGCGACTCGCGCTCGTGGCGCTCGGCCCGGATGGCGTGCTGGAAGCTGTCGTCGTGCGACTCGCCGTTGACCGGATTGCGCCAGCGCGCGCCCAAGCCGTATCGCGGCGAGAAGGACAGGCCGCCCAGGCTCTGGTCGGAACCCTTGTGCAAGGCGGAGACGAACACCACCGGAAATTCCAGGCCCTTGGCCGAGTGCACGGTCATCAGCATCACGGCATCGGCGCTATCCTCGGGCGGGGCTTCGGGCTCGCGCGGGTTCGACGCGCGCACCAACCGCAGATCCTCGACGAACTCCGCCAGGGTCCGCCGCGTGGAAGCCTCGCGCGCCTGTGCCAGCAACTTTTCCATATTCCCGGCACCGCGCGGAGTGGCGTCCCAGGGGTAGCCGGTCTCCTCGATGGCACGCAGCAGCAGACGGTCGAAGGCGAGGTAGCCGATGCCGGCGCGCCATCCGGCAAGCTGCTCGTCAAAGCGGCGCAGCTTCACCCAATCTTCAGGGTCGAAGCCGGCGGGCTCCTGCCGCCGCAAGGCGGTTGCGAGGCTGCCCTGCTGCTTCAGGCGCAGGAGCGCCTCATCGGAGAGTTCAACAAAGGGCGAACGCAAGACCGCAGCCAGGGCGATCTCGTCCCGAGGGTTCGCCAGGACGCGCAGCAGGTTCAGCAGGTCCACTACCTCGCGAGTTTCGTAGAAACCCTTCCCGCGGTTCACCACCCACGGAATTCCTGCCGCATCGAAAGCCGAGGTAAATCCCGCCAGCACCTCCGAATTTCGCACCAGAACGGCGAAATCGCGAAACGCGGCGGCGCGCTTCTTCACCCGCAGGCTGGCTTGAAGCTCCACGATACGCCGCGCGACCAGAGCGGGCTCAATCGCCTGCGCGTCGTCGCCAGTGGCGATCAGGGCCTCGACACTCGGCACTTCCTTGTCAGAAAACTCCTGGAGGGCGACCAAGGCGCGCGGTTCGATGCCCGGTACGCCATCGAGCACCGTCTCGACGGCATGCAGGATATCCGCGCGGCTGCGGAAGTTGTCCCGCAGGTCCACCAAACGCCTTCCGGTGGCACCTACCTGATCGCGATATTGCCGGAACACGGCCGGCTCGGCGTGGCGGAAGCCGTAGATCGACTGGTTGATGTCGCCGACTGCGTAGAACCGGTCCGGCGGGCGCACCAGTTCAAGTAGCTGCGCCTGTTGGCCGTTGGTGTCCTGAAACTCGTCCATGAGCACCTGGTCGAATTGGCCCTGGATGCGAACGCGCACGTCGGGATTGCGGTCGAGCAGCCGCACGGCGAACTCCTCCAGATCGGCGTAGTCGAGTGCGCCGGTTCGCTGCTTACTGTCTCGGTAGAGGGCGTCGAAGCGAGCGAGCAGACGGACCAACAGGAGACGCTCGGCGGAGTAGTGCTCCGTGAGCAGGCCGCGCTGGGCTTCGGGCAAAAGTGAGCGTAGCTCGCGAAGGCCCTCGTAGGTGCCGTTGCCGCGCTTGAGCTTCGTCAGGTTACATGCGAGGGCCGCCAGCGGCTCGCCGCCGCAGATGCGCTCGCAGCACTCCAGCACCTCTTCGAGATGCGCGCGCTGCTTCTCCGACCATCCCACGGGATGCTCCATGCGGATCCGGGAAACCAGCGCCCGCACCTCGTCCATCCCGGGTCCGGGGGGCGCGGGGTAGGCGGCGAGGGTTTCGATCCCGACACCCGCCCCGCGCATGGCGTCGTAGATTCCAAGCACCGCGCCGGCGATATCCGGGGAAGCCAACCCGCGCATAAGCGCCAGAGTGGCGGCAGGTTCCGCGTCGAGCAGTTCATCGAGAGCGCCCGTCACCGCCGTCCATTGCTGCCGGGCGGACTCCTGCTCGTCCATGACGTGGAATTCCGGGTCGATCCCCGCGAAGATGGCGTTCTCACGCAGCAGCCGCGCGCAGAAGCCATGCACCGTGGAGACATAGGCCCGCTCCAGCCGGCCGCGGACGGCGAGGTCCCCCGCGAAGGCTTTGGCGAGCTTCTCCCGCATCTTGCTGGCGGCCTTCTCGGTGAAGGTGATGGCCAGGATGCGGAGCGGGTCTATGCCGCTCTCCACCAGGCGCCGGAAATACTCGACCAGCACGGTGGTCTTACCGGAGCCGGGTCCGGCCACAACGCAGGTATCCACGCCGGAGCGCCGGATGTCCACGGCATCGAGTTGCGAAGGGGTGAAGTCCATGATCAGGCGCTCTCCGCTGTCATTACGCGTGCGGCCTGGAAGCGGCACACGTCGTGGCTGGCGCACCAGGCGCAGGCTTCGCCGTCAGACGGCCGCGGGGCAATCTCCCCCGCCCGGATGCGCGCCGCGGCATCCATACTGCGCGCGATAGCCGAGGGAAGCCACTCCGGCTCGAAGGGGGCATCCCATCCGGCGCTTTTCACCTGGCCGCGCAACCCGCAGTAGTACATCCCGGCAGGCTCGAGTTCGAAAGCGCGCTCCACCGCCAGAAGGTAGAGCGGGGGCTGGAGGGAATTGGCATCTTCGGCGCGCTCTTTGATGCGCTGCGGCCCGCTGTACTTGTAGTCGATCACGAAGCCGCGGGAGCCGCTCAGGATCTCGAGGCGGTCGATGCGGCCGCGCACGGAGAGGCCGTCGCCGAGGACGTACTCGAAAGGCTGCTCGGTGCGGGTTTCCTCGCCGCGCGGGCAGGGATCGGAAGCCACGAACGCGGTCACATCCGCGAGCATGCGAAGCCGCAGCGACTCGGTCTGGTACCCAGGTAGGATGTTCAACTCCCCACAGGTGCGCCGGAAAATGCGCTCGAAAAGCGGCTCCACCGGTTGCGGCCGGCGGTGCCATTCCGCCAGTACCTCGTGGACGATGTTGCCTTGGGCCAGGAAGTCGAAGCGCTCCTCGGGGCGTGGAGGCGGCGGTTTCAGCCTCAGCAGGTGGTCGCCGAAGAAGCGGTAGGGACAGTGCAGATACGCTTCGAGTGCTGTGGGCGAAAGGACGGCAGTGCGTTCTGCAATGAAGCGCAGCAGTTCGGGGTCGCGTAGCGCGACAGGAGGCCGCCAGCCTGCCCGTACGAAGCGCGGCGCGGGTCGCACAGGCAACGGCTCGTGCGCCGCGGCGTTCACGCCATCCAGGAATAGGGAGCGCAGGTTCTGCTCGCCCTTGGCGTTCGAACTCGGGGAGCTGAGGACCGTGAGGACCGTGGCCCGGCTGACGGCGGCGTCGAAAAGGGCGCGCTCCTCAGCCTCGAACTCGGCGGCGGTGCGGACCCGGATACCGGCGCGAGCAAGCGCACGCCGTGCGGGGTCCGGAAAGAACGGGCACTGCCGGTGCAGGCGCGGGAACTGCTTCTCCACCAGCCCGCAGACGAAAACCACCGGGACTTGCCACTGCCGCGCTTCGTGCGCGCCCAGGACGTGCACGGTATCGCGCCGATCATCATCGAGGCGCAACGGCGTGAGCCGCAGGACAGAGCGGAACGCGCGCCAAAAATCCGCAAACGCGATAGGGGCGCCGGCGGGTGCCAGCGCCTCCCCAACCTGGTCGAGCGCTTCGTCGAAGGCGTTCAGAACGGCGGCGTGGCTTCGCCACATGCGCGCGGTTTCGTGCGAGACGCCGTCCACGGCACGCGGGGGCTGGTAGAGCGCACGCAGGCAGCGCAGCCGCCGCGACCAGTCGCCCGGGGCCAGAGACAGGGCGCGCAGCTCATCGAGTGTGCCCAGCGCGTCGACGATGCGCGCGATGCGGCCGTCGCCCGCGATCTCGCGCAGTCCGGCCAGCCCAGCCGCGGGGATGCGCTCCCGGACGGTGAAGTCCAAGCGGTCCACGGCGGAGGAGTACCCGGATTCCGTCAGGCGCAGCACCGCCATGGTGGCCGCCCAGTCCCAACCACCGAGCATGGCATCCACGGCACCGGCAAGATACTGGGCGACGGGATGCCCGGCCAGGTTGGCATCGAAGTAGAAACGGGCCGGGATGCCGAAGCGTTCGAAACTGGCGCGCAGCACGGACTCGTAGACGTCCTGGGTGCGGACCACCACGGCCATCTCGCGGAAGCGCCTTCCCTGCCCCGCCTGCTCCAGGATGCGTCGCGCGATCTCGTCCGCCTCACGCTCCAGGGTAGGGGCTGCTGTTACTTCAACGGGCGCTGCGGTGCGTGTCCGGCCGCAGGGCTCGGCGGTAAAACCTTCGCCCGGGTGGCGCGCGCCCGGGGGCAGGGTCAGGGTCAGGTCGGCGTGTTGCCCCATGGCACGGATGACGGCGAGTTCGGGGTCGGGCAGGGCGTGGAAGCCGTCCAGCAGCACCGTGGAGATGCCCGGCATGCCGTCGCGCGCTATGCGTCCGGCGACGTGCTCCAGGCGCGTGGCGCGCATTGAGAGGCCCCGACGCACGAGTTCCCGGTCCACCTCCTCATAGATTGCCAGGAAGGCGGGGCCGAGCGGCGTCTCCGGCAGGTGCGCGGCCAGGCGCGCCGCATCGCAGCCGGCTGAAGAGAACTCCGCCATGGCGCGGGCCAGCGACGCGCAGAAGCCAGGGAGCCGCACCACCCCGGCGAATTCGGGCCGATTCAGGCGCAGCGCGGTTTCCTCCACGATGAGGTAGAACGCCGGTTCAGAGACCTGCGGAAGGTCGGCTGCGAATGTATCGACGAAACGCGAGAGCGTCTGGATAAGCCCGGGACGGAAGACGAATCCCTCCCGCGCGAAGCGGTTTTGCAAGTGCCTCGCCAGGGTCGCAGTCGGCACCAGGAGCCGCACGGAAGTGTCGTTGCGGCGCAGGAATTCCCGGAAACGTTCGGCGACGCGCCACGATTTGCCGGAGCCGGCCGGGCCCGTCAGCAGAAGCATCCGAACAGCTTAACGCGCGGCGCCGGCCAGCGGTCGCGCCCCTTTCGTTTTCCATTCGCGCAACTGGTTGAAGCCGCGGGTGGTCTCCTCCGGACTGATTGCGCAATGGCCGGCGCGCTTGACATACTGCTGGACAAAAAACCCGGAGCTACCGGCCTGCCCTGCCATGGTGGCGTACATCCCGGGTACCCATGGCGGCACGACGGCATCCTGGGTGGTGTGAATAGCGAGCAGCGGGCGTGTGAGCCGTCCGGTCGGCGTATACCATACCCGCAGGTATTCGGCCGCGCGAGGGTCGGCGGCGTAGCGCTTGACGCCGTCGTTGAGCGCGTCATTGTCCGGGGTGCCCTGGTAGATGGTGTTGCGGTTATCGAACGCGTTGCCGCCGGCACGCTGGATCAACTCGGTCAGGAGTTCGGTGAAGAACGCGGCCACCCCGGCGGCTTCCTGGTGGTTCCGTGCGCTCACGTAACGTCGGAAGGTCTCCGCTGCAGAGGGGTTTGAATCGAGCGCGGCGGCGATCTTCTTCGTGACGCCGGGATCGCGCGGGGCGGCTTTGTCGGGCGGCGGCAGCACACCAGGAAAGAGATAGTCGAAGACCACGCGGGAATCGAAAATATGGCGCTCCACGAACCACGCCGACGGGGAGAGCACGCCGCACAGGGCCAAACCGCCGTCGTAATCCTCGGGGAACATCTCCACGAGCGCCATGGTGAGGAGCCCACCCATCGAGTGGCCCATGACGTAGGTTTCGCTCGGCGTGCCATGCTTCGCGACGAAGTAGCGGCGCAGCGCCTGAGTGTCCTGGACGGCTTCCTTCACCGCGAATCCGCCGGCCGCGTAACCGGAGCGCGCCACCGCATAACCGGACTCCACGAACGGATTCATGGCGGACTGTTGCCTGGGGCTGTCGAAGTTGCCCGGTGATGAGGCGTACCCGTGGCAGTACATGATCAGGACGCCGTTCCAGCTATCGGGGACTTCAATCAGGTATTTCGCCCCGTTGATCTCGCCGGTATCGATCTTGGGCGCGCCCGCGCAGAGCGGGGCCAGCAGGGAGAGGAAGAGGAAGATACGCATAGCCGCAGGTGCAATTATAATGCACCCGCGGCTTGCGTCACGGATGTTTTACGCCTTGGCGGCGTTGGCGTAACGGCGCGCCATTTCGTCCATAGACATCGGGGTGTAGTCGCCCGCGTGGCCGGCCTGCCCGAACTGGGTCATGCGCAGGGCAACCACTTTCTTCATGGCTTCGCGCGCGGGCTTCAGGTAGCTGCGCGGATCGAACTCTTCCGGCTTCTCGACGAAAACCTTGCGGATTGCGCCGGTGATGGCCAGGCGGTTGTCGGTATCCACGTTGATCTTGCGGACGCCGTTGCGGATGCCGAGTTGGATCTCTTCCACCGGCACGCCCCAGGTGGGCTTCAGCTTGCCACCGTACTGGTTGATGATGTCCTGCAGGTCCTTCGGAACGCTGGAGGAGCCGTGCATCACCAGGTGGACGTTGGGCAGCCGCTTGTGGATCTCCATCAGGACGTTCATCTTCAGCGTTTCGCCGGTGGGCTTGCTGGTGAACTTATAAGCGCCGTGGCTGGTGCCGATGGCGATTGCCAGGGCATCCAAACCAGTAAGCTTCACGAATTCTTCTGCCTGGGCCGGGTCGGTGAGGTGGGAGAGGCCGTCGAGCCCCGCGCCATGGCCGTCTTCGATACCACCGAGACAGCCGATCTCGCCTTCCACCGTGACGCCCTTTGCGTGCGCCATTTCAACGACTTCCTTCGTAGCCTTCACGTTGTACTCGAAGGACGACGGGGTCTTCCCGTCGGGCATCAGGGAGCCGTCCATCATGACGCTTGTGAAGCCCATGGCGATGGCCGACTTGCAGGTCTCCACGGAATTGCCGTGATCGAGGTGCAGCACCGTGGGGATCTCGGGGTACACTTCGGTGGCCGCGATCATCAGGTGATACAGAAAACGGTCGTTGGAGTAGGAGCGCGCACCGCGGCTCGCCTGCACGATCACCGGCGACTTGGTCTCGCGGGCCGCTTCCATGATCGACTGGATCTGCTCCATGTTGTTGACGTTGAAAGCGCCAACGCCGTATCCGCCTTTGGCGGCCTCGTCCAGAAGTTGCCGCATCGACACTAGGGGCATGTTTCGAGTTTCTCCTTAAAGAAATGTAGTTCTGGTCTGGGTATCTAAACCGTACATTTAGCACGATTACCGGGCCGGCGGCAACGCTGCCAGCACCTCCCGGCAGTTCAGGATCTTCTCAGCCAGATCGAGCGGGCGGTAGTAGTAATGGTTGCTCGCTTCGTATGCAATCACCGAGTGCCGGCGTGCAATCGCGAACTGCCGGCGCGCGAGCCGGATCTCGTCTTCCACCAGCGCGCGCATGCGGGCCGGATCGCCGCCGGAATCGCGCAGCAGGTAGAAGGCAACCTGGTTGGCGGTGCTGCGGAAGTGAACGCCGCAGGTCTCGGCGACGGCTAGTTCCTCCCCGGCCGCCGGCGCCATGGCAGCCGCCTTGCGCAGCGCCGCCACCCCCGGCTCCCACATTTCCGCCATGCGTGCGAACTGGTCGCGGACAACCTCGGCCGGGTAGCGACCCTTCCAGCCACGGTAGTCGTCCTGGGGAAACAGGATCATCGATCCTTTGACGCCCGAAGGCGTGGCACGCAGCAGGTTCGCGGGACCATGCTGGGTCGGGATGGTATAGATTGCCACCCCATAGGGGAACTGCTCGAAGGCGTCGCTGAACGTCTTCCATGCGCCGGCGACCAGGGAGGCGGCAGCTCCATAACGGCGCTTTGCGACGGCCTCCACCGCCGCTTCGGGCTCCGGCGCGGCACCGAAATAGAACTGGCGCGCGATTTCGAGGTTTGGCGAGGGATAGCCGCCCAGGGTCCACGAAGCCTGCACCCCGCTCACCCCGGCCCGCCGCAGGTTAGCGCAGTGACGGGCCACCAAATACCCCACCGGAATATAGGGCACCGCCGAGATCTCCCAGGTGTTGTTGAACTGCGTTTTCGCGTTGGTCCGGAGTCCTGCGGCGCGCGCCAGTTTCCAATGTGCGGTGGCACGCGGTCCCGGACCCACCACAGAGATCGAATACTCACCCACGGTGGCCTTCACCCCGCCGCGCTCGATGGGGATGCTCCACTCGCTCACGCTCTGGTAGCGCATGTCACGGGGGAGCATGGGAATCGCGTTCCGGGCCATCTCCTCCGGCCAGCCCCAGTCCCAGGCGATCACTTCGGCGGTGCGGCTGGCTTCGCGAACTCCCGAGTGGATCGTCTTCAGAAGCTCCCCTACTACCTCCCAGTTCTTGCGCTGCGAGCAGCGCGGGCACGACCCCGGCTTGAACTTCGAGTGGCAGTTGGTGAAGTTCTCCGACATTGTGATGGTGAAGACGCCGCCCAGTTCCGGAACTTCCCGAAACACGTGCGTGACGCTCCCGGCGAGCCAGTCCCGGACCTCCGGGACACTGGTGCACATGGCATACGCGCCGCGATCCGTTGCGCCGCGAATTCCGGGGTGCGCGCGGAAGAACTCCTCCGGCATTGAACGCGGCTCGTTAATGTACAGGTAGACTTTGATGCCGTGCCGCGCGGCGCGGGCAACCAGGCGCCGCAGGTTGGCCAGGCGCTCCTGGGATTGCTCGCCGAACTCGGGAAACTGCTTCGAGGGAGCCAGGGTTCGCAGCACCGCCTGCATCCAGACGCCGTTGATGCCGACACCGCGGAGGCGCTCGAGGTAGCCATCCGGGAACGGGTCGATTTCGGGCTCGAGCAGCGGGTCGCCGTAGAGCGCAAAGTGCGAGTAAACATAGCGCAGGTCCCAAGCGGCGTTCGAGGGCATGGGAGGCTGCTGCCCCGCGGGGGACGAGAGCCGTTCGATGAAGCGGAAAGGCGCCTCCCCGGGGACGTCCCACTCTTTACCGAAGACCTCCCGGACGGTGGCGCGAATCGCCGCGGCGCGGCGGCGCGCTTCAGGTGTCGGGGGGGCGTAGCGCAGCGGCGCGCAGGCAGGTTTGGCACCCAGCTTCACGTCGAGGAAGTCGTCTTCGACGAGGGTGAACCGGAACTTCTCCGCGGTCCAGCCCAGCAGCTCGGTGATCTGCTCGTTGGGCAGCAGCGTCCAGTTCTGCCGGATCACCGTGATGTAGATGCGCCGGAGTTGATCGGCGGTAAGCCGCGTCTTCGCCGGCAGCCCCATGGCACGGCCGATCTCAAGCAACCGCTCCGGCGGACACGCGGCAACCGCCGCCATCCGATCTATGTTGGCAAGCTCCCAGTTGCGCCAGACGAACTGGTGCAGCCGGTCAGGAAAATGCGGCTCGGGCGCGCCGGAGGCGGCCGGGGCCAGCAAAGCAGGGGTCAGCAGGAAGTCGCGACGTCGCATCGCGTACCAGAATACCGCTTCCCCCGGGACAAATCAGTCCGATTGCTTCTGCGGGCCGACCTTGGTCTTCCCGGGTTCCGGATTAGGAAACGGGAGGACGTCGGGTATCACCCGAACGGGGGTGGTGAATTTGAACGGGTACTTGATGGCGCTCGGGAAAGTAAGCTCCACGAAGTAAGCCGTGAAGCCGCTGGCCGGTTTCGATACCTTGCCGACGTAAACGCCCTTCTTCAGCGGTTTCAACTCGGTGGACTCGTAAACGGGGCCAAGCGACTCCAGGCGAAAATCGCGGTGCTTGGGATTCGTCGCCTGCCAGAGCTTCACGGCCGAGGGCTGGTCCCTGGTGGTGACGCGAATGGCACCGTCTTTTTCGAAGTTCCAGTCGAACTGCGGGCGCGGCTGGTTTTTGAGCACCGAGTTATAGAACGCAGTTAGGGTCTGCCAGACGTCGGAGCCCTTCAGGGAATGGTCTGTGTTGGGAATGTAGCGAAGATACTTTTCGCCCCTCAGTTCATTGAAATAGAACTGCGAAGAATCCGGAAGAAAGAACTGGTCACCGGCCGAATTGATGATGTACTTCGGCATCGTCAGGCGCGCGCGATAGCTATAAGGATCCTCAATAGCCATCAACTCCGGATACCTCGGGTGCCGCAACGCATCCATGAGGCCCATGTCAAAGTAGTCCTTCACGGCCGGAGCCCAGAAGCCGTACGCGCGGTAGTGATGCTCGAAGGATTTTACGACGTTGAGGGTATCGATCACGATCGGCGCGGCCGCGACCACGCGCGGATCGACGGCGGCGGTGGTCCAGGCCGTCCAGCCGCGTTTCGAGCCGCCGCAAACCATGTAACGATCTACCTTAGTGCCGCCCTCCTTCCCCAGGAACTCGGTCACGGCATCCATGGCACGCACGACCGCCTTGGTCATGGGGAGACGTAGCGGCCAGGTGCCGTCCCCGGTCTTGAGATAACGATCCCAGGTGTAGGCAATGATCTCATCTTCGTTGCGCAGCCCCGCCGCGTCGCCCGTGAATTGAACCGGCTCGTTCGGTATCCCGCGGAGTTCCGCCACCACCGAGCCCGTCACCTCGGCAATCTCCATCGAGCGGGCATCGGGCTTGGGAGGCTTGCTGCCGATGGATCCTCCGTTGATGGTGATCAAGGCGATGGAAGTGGCGACCTTGTGCGGCTTGTAGATGCTCAACCAGTGCGTCCATACCGAATGGCTGACCTCCTTTTCGGTACGCCACCGTTGGGATGTCATCTCCAGCAGGTAGTAAACGCCCGCGCCATTCTCCAGCTTGCCTTTCAGCTCCCAGCGGTAGTGAGTGTCGGGTTTCGCAACATACTCATCGAGGGCCGTGGTGGGGGAGGCCTTCGCGCCTCCGAATGCCGGCACGGAAGCCAGGACCAGGAGAGTCAAGATAGCGGCAGTCAGTCGGGTTCTTTTCACGATTTCGTCCCCTGTCGGCGAGACACTCCTCCCTTGAGCTGTGCTCCGCTCAGGACAGTCGCGATCGCCCGAACTTTTATGTTGCAGCTAAGTCCGAAATCTGTATATCATCTCCTTGGCCCACATGTCAAGCGAGCAGACCGCCACACCGCACACGGCGACGCCCGAATCGGTGCGCGAAGTGAATCGCGCGATTCTCCTCGGACTTACGAGACGCTTCGAGCCGCTGTCGCGCGCCGAACTCTCGCGACGCAGCGGCATCTTCCCGAGCAGCGTTTCCCGCATCGTGGAGGGCCTGATTGAAGACGGGCTGCTCACTGAGGAGCGCGCCGTGCCCACGGGTCGCGGCAAGGTGCCGATGCTCCTGCGGATCCGCGACGAGTACTTTCAGGTGTTGGGGATCCATATCCAGCCGGTGGAGACGACGGTCGCGTTCGCCGGATTCAGCGGTGAGATTCATCGGACGTGGTCGTTCCCCACGCCGCCGGATCCGGCGGAATTCATTCCCGCGGCGAGCCGCATGATCCGCAGCATTGCGCAGGAGGTGCGCCCCCCGGAGGGCGGCATCCGGCACATCGGGATTGGTGTCCCGGGATTCGTGGATGCCGCTGAAGGCCGGATCACATCGGTCTCCACCTTGCTCGATTATTCGCTTTTTCCCCTGGCCTCCGAGTTGCACCGCGCCACCGGCATCCCGGTATCGATCGACAACGACTGCAACCTGGGGGCGCTTTCCGAACTGCGCCGCATGCAATCGCGGCAGGACGCGGCCAAGCGCGATTTCCTTTTCGTCTCCATCGGGGACTATGGCGTGGGCGCCGGACTGATCCTCGGGGGCGAGCTTTACCGCGGCCACGACTCGCGGTTCGCGGCCGAGGTGGGCCACATCATTGTGGATGTGAATGGACCGCCGTGCTCCTGCGGCAGGCGCGGGTGCCTGGAGAAGTACATTGCCAACACGGCGACGTGGCGAAGGTACAAGCCACGCGCCGCTTTCAGCCGGGATGGGTTTCGCGAAATGCTGCGGGACGCCGCGGACGGCAAGGCAAAGGCCGCCGCCGCGGTCCGGGAGACTGCGCGATACATCGCCCTGGCGGCTTCGAACCTTACCTCTGTTTTGAACCCCGCGGAGATCGTATTAGCCGGGGAGATTACCGAAGCCTTTCCGCTGATCTGTGAGGCGGTTGAGACCCTGTTCCGCTCGCCATTCACCAAGGTCAATATGCGCCGGTCGTTATGGCCGAGGGAAGCGCCCCTGTTGCATGGGGCGGTATGCCTGGCTTTAAGCCGCGCCACCCCGACGCTGGCGTTCGGCATGGGGGTGGATACCGGTAGCCAGAGGCCGAACAGCGGGATCCAATGCCCTCCACCGCAGGGCGGAGTTTTGAGACAACCGTAGAAACAGAAGGAGAGCCGTATGCGACGTTTCATCTGCTTGACACTCACGCTCCTCGTGGCAGCGACGCTCGTACCAGCGCAGGAGTTTCGCGCCAGCATCGCCGGGATCGTCAGGGATTCGTCCGGTGCCATCGTGCCGGGCGCCAAGGTGACCGCGACGAACATCGAGCGCGGCCTGTCGACCGAAGCGGTCAGCAACGAATCGGGCCGCTACCTGTTGCAGTTCCTGATGCCCGGTGCCTACAGGGTCGCGGTGGAAAAGAGTGGATTCCGAACCTATCAAAGGGATGGCATCCGACTGATCGCGGCGGATCGCCTCGGCCTGGACGTGGCGCTCGAAGTGGGCACCCTCAGCGACGCCATCACGGTAGTCGGGGAGGTTCCGCTGTTGCAGACTGAGACAGCCTCCCGGACAGCCGTGGTGGACAACAAAGTGGTCGAGAATGTCCCGGCCGGCACGCGCAACGTCTTCGCCCTCCAGTACACGCAGGCTGGCGTCGTCAAAGCCAGCACGTACTGGGGCACCATGGGGATCACGGCTTTCGGCAACATCGACAGCGTGGCCATCGGGGGCGGCGTGAAGGGCGAGAACGAAGCCGTGATGGATGGCGTCACCACCACGCAATCTAGCCGCGGCGTAGCCTACGTGCCGCCGCTCAGCACGACCCAGGAAGTGACGATCCAGAGCAACTCCTACGACGCTCAGTTCGGCCGGACGGGCGGCGGCGTCACCATGATCAACCTCAAATCCGGCACGAACTCGCTTCACGGCCAGATGTACGAGTTCAACATGAACAAGTCCTTCATCTCTATGCCATGGGAAGCCAACAAGGCCGGGCTTAAAAAGAAGGACATCAAATTCAACAACAACAATTTCGGCATCCAAATGGACGGGCCGGTGTACATCCCGAAGGTGTTTGACGGGCGCAACCGGCTGTTTTTCATGATCTCTTATGAAGGGGAGCGGAATCGTCAGACCGGTGGCCAGGTGCGGACGCTACCCACCGCCGAGCAGTTGCAGGGCGACTTTTCCCAGCTCTACACGAACGCGGGCAAACCCGTCACGATCTACGATCCCCTGACCACGGCCCTGGGACCCGACGGCAAGACCTTCGTGCGCTCGCCGTTTCCCGGCAACGCGATCCCGAAGGGTCGCATCAATCCTGTGGCCGCGAACCTGGCCGCCTTCTACCCGCAGCCGACCTGGGCCGGCGACGGCCTGAGCCGCTCGAACAACTACATGAATTTCATGCCCAACACGGGACGCCTGGACGCCTGGCTGGGCAAAATCGACTACCAGATTACGTCGAAGAGCCGGCTCTCGTTCCGCTACGGCCAGTCGGACGACATCTACTACCAGAAGCGTGTCTGGGGCACCAACGCGGCCGAGCCTAACACGGAATGGCCGGGCCACCGCGTACCCCGGAATTGGGGTGCCGACTGGACCTACACCATCAGCCCTAACCTCATCTTCAACCTGCGCGGCGGTCTGGCACGCTACGAGACCTTCAATGGCAACTCCTTCGCCCAGGGCTTCGACCCACGGACTTTGGGCTTTCCGGATTCGCTGGTCCGCCAGTTCACTACCCTGCAATTCCCACGCGTGAATATCGACGGCTATTCGGAAATGGGCGCCACATACGTGACGAACTACCCCACCCACGATAGCTGGAGCATGCAGCCGAACCTGAGCTACATCATGGGGCGCCACTTCCTGAAATTCGGGGGCGAAGGACGGCGATACAACGACAATGCGCTTCAGCCCGGCGCCGCCGCGGGCATCTACAGCTTTACTCGCCTCTGGACCCAGGCCAACCCGCAGCAGGCCGATGCGCTCTCCGGCAACGGTTTTGCATCGTTCCTGCTCGGCTATCCGACATCTGGAAGCGTGGATCGCAACATCGACCCGTCCTACAGCAACTTCTACTATGCGCTATTCCTCCAGGACGACCTGAAGCTGACCTCCAAGCTGACCCTCAACCTCGGCCTGCGCTGGGATTACGAGACCCCGCGCTGGGAGCGCTACGACCGCATGGTGCGCGGCTTTGCCTTCGGAGAGGCGAGCCCGTTGGCCTCCAAGGTGCAGGGCCTGAACCTAAAGGGCGGGCTTCAATTCGCCGGAGTAAACGGCCAGAGCCGGTATGCGTTCGATACGTACAAGAAGAACTTCCAGCCGCGCATTGGAGTCGCATATCAGTTCCGGCCGAAGTGGGTGCTTCGAGGCGGATGGGCGCTGAGCTACCTGGGGCAGTCCTCGAACGGGGCGGCCACTGGCTTCAGCATCCCGACTCCGCTGGTCGCGACCCTGAATTCCATCACCCCGGCTGCCTCGCTTAGCGATCCCTTCCCCGCCTCCGTGTACCCAAACGGGTTGCTGACCGCCCCGGGCTCAAGCGCGGGCCTGTCGGCCAACCTTGGCCAGGCGATCGCTTTTCAGCACGTGGGACGCGAGCTTCCCTATTCCCATCAGTACTCCTTCGGGCTGCAGAGGGAACTGCCCGGCGGCTGGATCGTCGACGCGACCTATGTGGGGAACCAGACTTTCCGGCGGCCGGTATCTCTTAACTTGAACTTCCTGCCGCTCTCGGTGCTTGAGAGCATCCCCGTCGATCAGCGCGCGGCGTACTTCGTGCAGGCGATTGCGAACCCCATGGCCGGTCTGCTGCCGAGTTCTTCGCTCAATGGCGCCACTCTCCGGCGGGAACAACTGCTGGTGGCTTACCCGCAATACACGAGCGTATCCGTCAGCGACATACCCATCGGAAAGCAGCGCTATGACTCCTTCCAGTTCACCGCGCGGCACCGGTTTTCGAACGGCCTCTCCCTGACGGCCTCCTATACGCTGTCGAAGACTTTGGAGGAGATCAACGCCCTGAATGCGCAGGACGCGGACCTCTCGAACGTGCTCAATACGCGGCTCGAAAGACGGCTGATCGAGTACGACATTCCGCAGAAGCTGGCCATCGTGGGCAGCTACGACCTGCCGTTCGGCCGGAGGCGGCGCCTGCTCTCCAATATGCACCCCGTCCTGAACGGGTTCATCGGGGGCTGGATCCTCTCCGGACAGTCGGTGTATCAATCGGGATTCCCGTTCGCGTTCCCGAACGCCGCGCCGCTGTCCGCAACCAGTGCCAAGCTGACGAACGAACAGCGTGACGAGCGTGCCCGCTCTGCCGGCCGCGATGGTTTCGATCCTTCCATCGACAAGTGGTTCGATACCTCGCTATTCGGCACCAAGGCCGGTCCGGCACCCTACACCCTGCAGAACTTCCCCACGCGCTTCCCCGACGTCCGGTCGATGGCGTTCTACGTGGTCGACCTATCGTTGAATAAGGAGTTCCCGATTAAAGAGACGCTGCGCTGCCAATTTCGCATGGACGCGCAGAACATTATGAACCATCCCTGGCTGTCGAAGCTGCAAAGTAACAACGTGACCAATTCGAGGTTCGGCCAACTGGCACAGGAAATGAGCAACGTGCCTCGCATGATCGCTCTCGGGATCAAGCTCGTTTTCTAAGGTCGCCGGCCTTCTGAAGTGACGCCGCACGGTGGACACGATCGCCCGCCGTGCGGCCCCGCCCCCAATCCTCACTGAAAACAATAAAGATATTCTTCTTGACCGTTATTGCAGATTGCGATATCGTTATAGCGATCTGCAATATGACACTCGGTGAAAAGCTGCGATACCTGCGGGAAGTGGAGGGCACGCTGCGCGGTCTCGGGCGTGAGTTGACGCAACTCGAAGTGATCCGGTTGCTCAAGGAAGAGCGCGGGAAGTCCATCAGCCAGGGCTATCTTTCGCAAATCGAGAGCGGAGCGCGGCCGCACATCACGAACTCGACGCGGCTGCTGTTGTCGCAGTTCTTCAAAGTGCATCCGGGCTACCTGGTGGACGATCCCGAGGGTTATCAGACGGAGTTGATGTCGGACCTTCCGGCGCAGGAGGACAAGCTGGACCTGTGGCTGATCAGCGGCGCCGAACGTTTCCGGCGCGACCCGGAATTGAGCCAGGCGCTGCTCACTGCGGCGCGGCACGATGATTCGCGGCTCTGCCTCGTGCTGCTAGGGGCCATCCTGGAGACACCGGGGCTGGCCGAACGATTGACGCAGGTGCTCCGGCCGCCGGCGGAAACTTCGTCCGAGGCGGCGCCGAAAGGAAGGAGGCGTTCATCATGACGTGGCCGGACTTCTATCTGATCTGTTTTCTGGTCGGCTTCTCGTTGAGTGTGCTCACGCTTGTGACGGGGGCACTGCATGCCCAACTGCCGGACCTGCACTTCCATGGGTTCGACCTCGGGCACGCGCACGCGGACGCGGGCGGCGACGGCGTCTCGCCCTTCAACCTGGGCACCATCGCAGCCTTCCTGGCCTGGTTCGGCGGCACGGGATACCTGCTCTCGCGTTACTACGGCGTCTGGTATCTCGTCGCCCTCGGGGTGGCCACGGTGAGCGGAATTGGCGGCGCTGCCATCGTGTTCTTTTTCCTGGCCAAGGTCCTGATCTCCAAGGAGGAGAACCTGGACCCGGCCGACTACGAAATGGTCGGGGTGCTCGGGCATCTGAGCATCCCAATCCGCCCGGGAGGCACCGGCGAGATCGTCTTCTCGCAGGCGGGAACGCGCCACGTCGCGGGCGCGAGAAGTGAGACCGGCGAGGCGATTCCCAAGAACGCGGAAGTGGTGGTCATCAGCTACGAAAACGGCATCGCCTATGTACGCCGCTGGGAGGACCTGGCGGGAGAGTCTGAGAACGCGGAGGACAAAGGAGATCGTCATGTCCGGTGAAATCTTCGTGATCGTGGGGCTCATGATATGCGCCCTGTTCTTTTTGATGGGGATGTTCGCGCGGTTGTACCGAAAGGCGGGTCCGCACGAGGCCCTGGTGGTTTACGGCTTCCGCGGCACCCGGATCGTGAAGGGGCGCGGCACCATCATTTTTCCGATGGTGGAGAACTGCCGTTGGTTATCGTTGGAGCTGATGTCTTTCGACGTGGCTCCGAAGCAGGACCTCTACACCGGGCAGGGCGTGGCGGTCACGGTGGAGGCGGTTGCGCAAATCAAGGTAAAGTCGGACCCCGAGTCCATCCAGACGGCGGCCGAGCAGTTCCTTACCAAGACCCCGCAGGAGCGGGAGGGGCTGATCCGGCTGGTGATGGAAGGGCATCTGCGCGGCATCATCGGGCAGTTGACGGTGGAGGAAATCGTCAAGCAGCCGGAGATGGTGGGGGATCGCATGCGCTCCACCTGCGCCGATGACATGACCAAGATGGGCTTGGAGGTGATCTCGTTCACGATCAAAGAAGTCAAGGATCAGAACGAGTACATCACCAACATGGGGCGGCCGGACGTGGTCCGGATCAAGCGCGATGCCGACGTGGCCGCGGCCGAGACCGAGCGCGACACCGCCATCAAGCAGGCCGAAGCGCAGCGCGCCTCCGCGGTCGCCAGGGCGCAGGCCGACCAGGAACGGGTGCTGGCGCAAACGCTTTCAGCCGCCAAGCAGGCCGAGGCGCAACGCGACCTGGAAATCAAACAGGCCAACTACAAGGAGACCGTCAAGAAGCAGGAGGCGCAGGCCGACAAGGCCTATGACATCCAGACCAACGTCATGCAGCAGCAACTGGTGGCGGAGGAGGTCAAGGTTCGGCAGGTGGGCAAGGAGCACGAGATCGCGGTGCAAGACGCCGAGATCAAGCGGCGCGAACGGGAGCTGATCGCCACCGTTCTCAAGCAGGCCGAGATGGAGCGGCAGAGGATCGAAACCCTGGCGGAAGCCGAGAAGAGCCGCATCATCATCGAAGCCGAGGGCCGTGCCGCCGCCATCCGCGCACAGGGCGAGGCCGAGGCCGAGATCATCTTCAAGAAGGGCGAGGCCGAGGCCAAAGCCATGAATGTGAAGGCCGTGGCCTACCAGGAGTGGAATCAGGCCGCGGTGGTCGACAAGCTGATTTCCAGCATGCCGGAAGTGGTGAGGGCGCTGGCTTCGCCGCTAGCCAACGTGGACAAGATCACGATCGTCTCGACGGGCGACGGCCAGGGGGCCGGTATGCACAAAATCACCGGCGACATCACACAGATCGCCGCGCAGATCCCGGCACTGTTCGAGACGCTTTCAGGCATGCAGATGTCCGAATTGCTGGGCAAGGTGCGCACCATCGGTGAAAAAGGCGCGGCGGAAAAGGCCAAGGGAGCGGGACAGTAAGGACGCCGCGGGGCGGAAACGCGGCGGCCCACAAGGAGGGAGTTATGGCACTGCTTGAAAGAGTGGCGACGTTAATCCGGGCAAATCTGAACGAGTTGATCGACAAGGCGGAACACCCGGAGATCATGCTGAAACAGGTGATCACCGACATGGAGAACCAGTTCATGCAGGTGAAAACGCAGGTGGCCGTGGCCATCGCGGACCAGCATCTGCTCGAAAAGCGGCAGAAGGAGCACGAAGAGAAGACCCGCGAGTGGATGCACAAGGCGGAACTGGCGGTAGACAAGCACCAGGATGACCTGGCACGCGTGGCGCTCGAAAACGCCGACCGCTGCCGCAAACTGGGGGACAACTTCCACCAGCAGGTGGCCGACCAGCGAACGCAGGTGGAGAACCTGAAGACGGCACTCCATAAACTGGAACAGAAACTCATGGAGGCGCGCTCGAAGCGCGACCTCCTCATCGCACAGCACCGGCGCTCACGGGCGCTCGGCAAAGCAGCGGATGCGGGGGTTGCCATGGGAGATGCGTCTAACGAGGTTACCTTCGACCGGATGCGCGACAAGGTGCAGCAGGCCGAAGCCGTCACCCAGGCCAAAACCGAATTGGCGGGCGAGGACCTGGACGAGAAGTTCGCGAAACTCGAACGGGACGACCGCATCGAGGAGATGCTGGCGGAACTCAAGAACCGGCGCGGCCAGGCGAACTGAGCCGCGCCAATTGAACCGGAGGCGAGGTTTTAAGGAGTGAACTATGTCTGGGCGATCGGAGCGTTTCCGTACCGGCCTGGCAATTCTGCTGTTGGTAACCGCCGCGGCCGTTGCGCCGCTTGTGGACGAGATTGTAGGCTTCCTGAGCGAAGCTCCGTATGTGCAGTTCCTGCCGGTAGTGGAGCGCGGCGACCCGCCCGCCGCGCTACGCGCCGGCGTGTTAACATCCGGCTTGCGACCGCTAACGATCATCCCACACGATGACTGAATACGCCCTCATCAACGCCGTTATATTCGCCGTTCTCGGCGTCCTGGTGTTCTTCGCCGCTTTCGGCATCGTCCGGAAGATCGTTCCGGGCGACCTGTGGAAGGAGGTCATCGAGGAACGCAACACCGCGCTGGCCGTGCTGGTCGGGCTGATGTGCGTCGCGGTGGCCATTATCGTGGCGGCCACACTGCACTAAGTCTAGCCCGCGCCGAGCAGCATTCCCCATAGGCACCTGTGCCCGCCACCTGGAGCGGGTCGATCGGTCGGACTTCACCAGCCTCATTTCGCTCACGCCGGAGTGGTCGCTGTTCAGCTGCTTGGACCAGCTGCGGAGTTCCTGCCATACTGTAAAGAGCGGTTGCGGAGTCCCCTTGACCGTCATTGCGATACCTGGGCTTCAGGAGCTATCGCCAGCCAAGTATTACGCTCGGATGATGTGCTCTGTTGTCTGTGAATCCGAACTCGCCGCCGCAGGCCCGTACTGACCATTCCCTGCGTTTGAATCGACTATGCACGACCTCGGCGTACTAATAACCTTTGCCGGTGGCTTGGCCGGCGCCCTGGTTTTCGGCTTTGTTGCGCACCGCCTGAAAATAGCCCCGATCGTTGGCTATCTGTTGGCTGGTATTGTGGTCGGGCCGTTCACGCCGGGCTTTGTCGCGGACCACACGGTCGCGGAGCAGTTCGCCGAGATTGGTGTCATTCTGTTGCTGTTCGGGATCGGACTCCGCTTTCACCTGAGTGAGATGATCGCGATGTGGCGCGTGGTGGTGCCAGGCGCGCTGATCCAGAGTGCGATGTCCACGGGCGCGCTTGCGGTGCTCCTGCACCTGGTGGGCTGGAGTTGGATCGCAGGCATCATCCTGGGAATGGCGATCTCGGTGGCCAGCACGGTCGTGATGGCCACGGTACTAGCCGAGCGGCACGATCTGCACGCGCCGATCGGTTACATCGCGATTGGTTGGACGGTAGTGGAGGATCTCCTCACCGTAGCCATGCTGCTGCTCTTGCCAATCATCTTCGCCCAGGACGGAGGTGTGGGCCAGAGTGCCGGAGCCGCGTTGGGACTGGCTGGGCTAAAGGTCGTAGGCCTGGTCGCGGTCGTAATGGTGCTCGGTCGTTGGGTGATCCCCGGGGCACTGGAGGGGATTGCCAAGACGCGCTCGCGAGAACTATTCACCCTTGCTGTGCTGGTCCTCGCCGTGGGTATCGCGGTCGGCTCGGCCAAGCTCTTCGGGGTGTCGATGGCGCTCGGAGCCTTTCTTGCCGGGCTAGCCGTCGGGCGCTCTGAGTTTGCGGCCCGCGCCGCCAGCGACGCGGTACCGATGCGCGACGCTTTCGCCGTCCTATTCTTCGTGTCGGTTGGAATGCTATTCGACCCCCGGAGTCTCGTCCAGGCTCCACTGCCGATCGCGTTGGTACTGGGAGTGGTGGTGATCGTTAAACCGCTCGCCGCAACGCTTACCGTACGGCTTCTCGGAGTACCCCTTGCGACGGCCATCCCTGTCGGAGCGGCCTTCTCCCAAGTGGGCGAATTCAGCTTCCTCCTCGGCTCGGTCGCGCGTGAACTGGGGCTGATCGACGACATCGGCTGGAATGCTCTGGTGGCTGCTTCCATCATTTCGATCGTGCTGAACCCGTCCATTTATCGTTGGGCTCGCCGGTTCTCATCGGCCGCTCCCAACCTCACCCCGGATGCTCCAGGGCAGCGTTCGGAGATCGATCCCAATCGCTGCATCCTGGTCGGCTATGGTCCGGTCGGAAAGATCGTGCACCGGCTTCTCAAGGACCGTGGCGCCGCGATTACGGTCATCGATCTGAATCTCGACACGGTACGCCGGATTCGCGCGGAGGGCCTCACAGCCATCTATGGCGATGTCCTGCGTTCTGGAACTCTCGATGAAGCGGGCATCGCGACGGCCGGTAGCCTCGTCCTGAGTGCGGACATCGAGGACGCCGCTGAGATCATCAGGCAAGCGCGCCTCCTTAACCCTGGGTTGCGCGTTCTCGTACGCTGCGCCCATCTTCGCGATGCCGCCGCGCTCCGGCGCGCGGGTGCCACCGTCGTAGCTGCCGGCGAAGCCGAGGTCGGCGTCGCGTTGGCCGAAGCAGTCATCGCCACCGATACGACGGACGTGGTCGAAGCGACAGAGCAGCGGGCAGCTATTCGGAGCCGACTGTACGATATGCCACAGGCCGACCCATAAGGTCGCCGGGTAATTTCAGATTCAATACCCGCTCTGGAGGAAGGCCCAAAACGTCCGAACAGAGGCTCCGGTTCCCGATGTCTAAGCGTCCGCAGGCACTCCGAAGAAGTGGCTGCACCGGTGGCAATAATGCTGCCATCCCGTTACTCTTCATCGCGAGAAGTCCAACTCAGGTAATGCGGATCGATCAGGTAGACCGGGTGCTGCACGGTTTCCCATCCCCGCTCTTTCGCCTTCACGAAAGCCTCCGGCGCGCACCGCCGTTGGCAAGGATGCGCTCCACCCCCTGGTGGGCGCTTACCTCGTGGCAGGCCCACACGGTGGCGGCATCGCGATCCCGCAATTGCGCTTTGCTCCTGAGCAGGATTGCTTCCGCCCCTCCCTCGAGTGCCTTACCGTAGGCAGCATCGCTATCCCTTCGTGGTAGTGGGCTGCACTGTCGAAGAAGTTGACACCCAGGGTCGATCGCGCGCCGGATGATGCGCACGTGTAGCCCGCCCAAGTTGATCGGGAGACCCGCACCTCGTACTGCGGCTCGATCGGTCGAAATTGTTGGCAAACGCACAATGGCACGCCGCGCGGCGTAGTCATCCGCACTGAAGTCGATTACGCTAAATCAAAATGCCTAGACATCACCGCCCCCGGGGAGAGATGAGTGGCTGAAACATCCCTTCGGGCGTTGATCATTGAGAGTAGTGAGTCCGATTGCCTGGAACTCATCGCCCAGTTGCAGCGCGGAGGCTATGCGGCGTTATCTTTGCGCGTGGACAGCGCTGAAACATTCCACGAAGCTCTTTGTGAAAAATGGGACATTATCCTTTCGGAGTACCTTCTGCCGCGCTTCGGTGCGCTCGAGGCGCTCCGGATTCTGAACGAGAAGGCGTCGGATATCCCGTTTGTGGTGGTCTCGTCGATGGTGTGCGACCGCCATGTGCATGCGGCTTTGACGGCGGGCGCCGGCGATTTTGTCGGCAAGAGTGAACTGATCCGGTTGAATGCGGCGGTTTCCCGGGAACTGCGCGCTGCTGCCGCGCGCCGCGAACGCAAGCACCTGGAAGAGCAGTTCCGCCACGCCCAGCGCCTGGAAGCTGTGGGACGCCTCGCCGGCGGGGTGGCGCACGACTTCAACAACCTGCTCACCATCATCAGCGGATACGCCGAGCTTCTGCTGGTCGGGAACAGCCTGGACCAGAACCAGCGAGCGGCACTGGAAGAGATCCGCAGGGCTGCGCAGCGCGGCGGCGGCCTCACCCACCGGCTACTGGCGTTCAGCCGCCGCCAGCCAATGGCCGCGCGCATTATTCGCCTGAACGAGCTGCTGGTCAACATGGAGCGCATGCTCCGCCCTTTGATCGGCGAGGATGTCGAACTCGTGACCCTTCCTGCTGCCGGTCAGGACACCATCAAAACTGACCCCGGCCAACTCGAACAGGTCATCATGAACATTGTGGTGAATGCCAGGGATGCCATGCCGGCCGGCGGCAAACTCACCATCGAAACATCCGAAGAGTACGTGGATGAGAGCCACGCCGCCTCCGTCGTGGGGCTCAAGCCGGGGCCCTATGTGGTGCTCATGATCTCCGATACCGGAATTGGCATGAGCGAGGAGACCCGCTCCCACGTCTTTGAGCCCTTTTTCACCACCAAGGCGCCTGGAAAGGGCACCGGTCTCGGATTGGCCACCGCCTACGGCATCGTGCGCCAGAGTGGCGGCGCCATCACGCTCGACAGCGAAGTCGGCGGAGGCACTACCATTACCATCCATCTCCCGCGCGTAGCGGCTCCCATGGAACACGCCCAGCAGTCCGCGCTGCCGGAAAGGCCTACGCACGGCTGCGAAACGATCCTGCTGGTGGAAGATGAGCCGCGCGTGCGCAAGCTGATTAAAGACGTGCTGAGCGCCCGCGGGTACCTGGTCCTGGAGGCTAGCCGCGGCAAAGCGGCGGTGCGTTTTGCCGAAGCGTACGACAGCCCGATTCACCTGGCCATCCTCGACGTAGTCATGCCCGAGATGAGCGGTCCCGAAGTGGGCGTAGAAATTGCGCGGCTGCGGCGGGAGACGCGACTGCTCTACATCTCCGGCTATACGGACGAGGCCATTGTCCAGCATGGCATTCTCGAATCCGGCATGGCCTTCCTGCAGAAGCCGTTCCTTCCCGACGTACTCGCCTGCAAGGTGCGGGAAGTGCTTGACGCCGAGAAAGTAGCCAGCGCCTGACCGGCGTCAGTACCCCTGCCGCTTATCCACAATATTCAGCAGCGGCCGTGCCTCGCGGAAACGCTTGAAATTCTCCAGGAAGAATCCCATGGCGCGTTCCAGCCAATCGGTGGTGTGGTCGGCGCAGTGGGGAGAGAGCAGCACGTTGTCGAGACTGTACAGCGGGTGGCCGGCGGGCAGCGGCTCGTTCTCGAAAACATCTAGCGCGGCCCCGCGGATGCGGCGCGCGCGGAGGGCGCGTACCAGCGCGGCCTCATCCACTACAGGCCCGCGACCGATGTTGATGAGTACCGCTCCGGGCTTCATCAGGCCAAACGCCGCATCCCCAATCATCCCGCGGGTTTCCGGCGTGAGGGGCGCGGCGGCCACCAGATAGTCCGACTGTGCCAGCAGCTCGGGCAGGTCCGCCGGGCCGAGCGACACATCCACCAGCGGGTCGCCCGAGGAGATCTTCGGGCGGCGGCGCAATGCGAGTATCCGCATCCCGAAGGCTCGAGCACGGGACGCCACGGCGCGGCCGATATCGCCATATCCCAAAATCCCGACGGTGCTGCCGGCGAGCTCCCCGACGTCGAACTGCTCCCAGGCGCCGGCCTCCTGATTCCTCACCATGCGCCGGAAGTCCTTGGCAAAGAAGAGTGCCGCCCCAATGGCGAACTCCCCCAACGGTGCGCTGAACACGCCGCGCCCATTGGTGAGCACGGCACGGCTTTCGATCAGTTCGGGAAACAGCACCCCGTCGAGACCGGCCGAACGCACGTGCACCCACCGCACACCTGGGACCATGGCCAGGGTGTCGCGCAGCAGTTCCCTGCTCCCGGACCACTGCAGGATGACGGTAGCGTCCTCGGCCGCCCGCACAAACGCGTCCGTCCGATTGCCGACCGCGATCCCAGTCCCATCAGGTAATGCTTCTAACATCGCCAGTTGCGGTTCAGTAGGGTCCGCCAGCACCAGGACTGTATGATGCTCCATGTAGGAGCGAATGTAGCACATGTTCGATCTCTCGCTGGAAGTGCTGCGCGTGGTGGAAGAGGCTGCCATCGCATCGGCCCGGACCATGGGGATGGGAAATGGCGAAGTGGCCGACCGGGCGGCCGTGGAGGCAATGCGCCATGCCCTGGACGAGACCGCCATCGACGGCACCATCGTGATCGGGGAGGGCGAGCGCGATGCCGCCCCCATGCTCTACATCGGGGAGCGCGTCGGCTCGGCGCGCGACGGCCAGGGCGCCCGCCAGGTGGACATAGCGGTAGACCCGCTGGAGGGTACCAACCTGTGCGCCACCGGCAGCGGCGGGGCCATCACGGTGCTGGCCGCCTCCGAGCGCGGCGGACTGCTGCACGCCCCCGACTGCTACATGGAAAAGATCGTTGTGGGCCCCGCGGCCAAGGGCGCGGTGGAACTTGACGCGCCCGTCCGCCATAATCTGAAAGCCATCGCGCGGCGGCTCCAGCGCGGGGTGGACGACCTCGTCGTGGTGGTGCTCGATCGTCCGCGCCACCAGAAGCTGATCGCCGATATCCGGGAGGCCGGCGCGCGCATCCGCCTGATCACCGATGGCGACCTCTCGGCGGGCATCGCCGCGGCGGTTGCCGGCACCGGCGTGCATGCCGTGATGGGTTCGGGCGGCGCACCCGAAGGCGTGCTCACGGCTGCCGCACTGCGCTGCCTCAATGGTGAAATCCTCGGCCGCCTGCTGGTCAACGACGAAGCGCAGCGCGAGCGTATGCAGTCCATGGGGATCCGCGACCCGGAGCGTGTCTACCAGACCCAGGACCTCGCGCCGGGCCGCGAACTGGTTTTCGCCGGCTGCGGCGTCACCGACGGCAACCTGCTGCAGGGGGTGCGTTTCTTCGGCGACGGCATCCGCACGCAGTCGATCGTGATGACCCTGCAACCGGCGCGCGTCCGCTTCGTCGATACCGTCCACCTGGAAAACAAACCCGACGTGAAGGTCAGGTTTCGTTAAGCGGTAAGATTCACCTATGGAACTCACCAGCCACACCATCACTCAGGGGCGCGACCGGGCTCCGGCGCGCGCGATGCTCAAGGCCATCGGCTTCACCGATGAGGACCTGGCTAAGCCGATTATCGGGGTAGCCAATACCTGGATCGAAACCATGCCCTGCAACTACAATCTGCGGGAACTGGCGGTCAAGGTGAAGGAAGGCATCCGGGCGGCCGGAGGCACCCCCATGGAGTTCAATACCATCGCCATCAGCGACGGCGTCACCATGGGAACGGAAGGCATGAAGGCGTCGCTGGTGAGCCGCGAGGTGATCGCGGACTCGATCGAACTGCTCGTCCGCGGCCACATGTTCGACGGTGTCGTGGCGCTGGTGGCCTGCGACAAGACGATTCCCGGCGCGGCCATGGCGCTGTTGCGCCTGAACGTGCCGGGTGTGATCCTCTACGGCGGGTCCATTATGCCCGGCCATCACGCGGGACGCGATATCACCATTCAGGACGTTTTCGAAGCCGTGGGCGCCCACGCCGCGGGGCGTATCGGGGACCGGGAACTAAAGGAAATCGAGGACCACGCCTGCCCTGGCGCCGGTGCTTGCGGAGGCCAGTTCACCGCCAACACCATGGCTACGGTGATGGAACTGATCGGCCTGGCGCCAATGGGCACCGCCGCAGTCCCCCAGGTGGACCCGCGCAAAGGAGATGTGAGCGCGCGTTGCGGGCGCGTCATTATGGACGCAGTGCGGAAGAACATCCGGCCGCGCGATATCGTCACCCGCCGCGCTATCGACAACGCCATTGCGGGGGTGGCCGCCACCGGCGGTTCCACTAATGCCGTGCTGCACCTGCTGGCCATGGCGCGGGAAGCCGGTGTTCCCCTGGCCATTGATGATTTCCGCGCCATCTGCGACCGCACCCCCGTACTGGTGGATATCAAGCCGGGCGGCCGCTTCGTGGCCGTGGATGTAGATAAGGCCGGCGGGATTCCGGTAATCGCCAAGCGCCTGCTCGACGGCGGCTATGTGGACGGCTCCACCATGACCTGCACCGGCCGCACCTACGCCGAGGAGGCCGCCGAAGCGCACGAGACGCCCGGCCAGGAAGTGGTACGCCCGCTCGACCGCCCGCTCAAGCCGCGCGGCGGCATCACCGTCCTGCGCGGGTCCCTGGCGCCGGAGGGCTGCATCATCAAACTTGCCGGGCATGACCGGATGACCCATGCGGGTCCGGCGCGGGTCTTTGACCGCGAGGAGGACGCCATGGCGGCGGTCACCCGCGGCGACATCCGTCCCGGGGACGTGGTGGTAATTCGATACGAGGGACCGCGCGGTGGCCCCGGCATGCGGGAGATGCTCGGGGTTACCGGCGCCATCGTGGGCGCGGGCTTGTCCGATAGCGTGGCGCTCCTCACCGACGGCCGTTTCAGCGGGGCCACCCACGGGTTCATGGTCGCGCACGTCGCACCGGAGGCATACAATGGCGGTCCCATCGCAGCGGTTCGGGAAGGCGACCGGATCACCATCGACGCCCAGACCGGCATATTGAATCTGGATGTCGCGCCCGAGGAAATCGAGCACCGTCTCCTTGGCTGGACTCCGCCCGCTCCCCGGTACACTACTGGGGTATTCGCAAAGTATTGCGCGCTGGTCGCTTCGGCCTCCGAGGGAGCCATTACGTGCACCCCCCAGGTAGCCGCGTTAGCGGCTGCCATGCGGCACTAGCCAGGGCCGTCCGGGAGCCTTAATGTAAGATACAATACAAACACATTTAGGCTCTCGGAGACCATCCATGTCGTTAGACGACGACGCAGCCCGGTCTGCGCTCGCCAGGGAGATGATCGAGTCCGTCGAGGACGGGTTGGCGGCGCTGGACCACCAGTTTCGTCTTATTTACCTGAACCCGGCCGGCGAGCATCTGCTCGGAGTGACATGGGCCGGCGTGGCCGGTCGGACGCCATGGGAGGTGCTGGGCGCCACGCTCGGGACGACCTTCGAAACGCACTGCCGCCAACTTGCGGAACTGCGCTCCGCGCAAACGTTTGAACTCCATGACGCGGGAACGCAGAGGTGGTTGGACGTTCGCCTCATGCCTTTCCGGGACGGAGGCGCGTCAGTCCGTTTCCGCGACATCACCCTTCAGAAGCAAACGGCTGAGGACGAGGAGCGCTATCGCCTGGCCGCCGCCTCGGCGGAGGTCGGGATTTTCGAATGGGACACCCGGATCGACCGGTCCATCTGGCAGAACAAGCGCATGTACGAGATCTTCGGACGCTCCGAAGCGGATGGCGTCCTCAGCGCCGCCGAATTCCGTGCCAGTGTCCTACACCCCGATGACGCCGCAGTCTTCGAGGAAACAGTGCGCGCGGCGCATCAATCCGGCCAGCGATTCTCCCGGGCGTGGCGGATCCGCCGCCGGAATGACGGCGAAGTGCGTTGGATCGAGATGTGCGCAAGATTCGAGCCCGACCCGAGTGGATCACTTGTCCGACTGGTCGGCATAGTCGTGGACATCACCGAACACAGGCGCGTCGAAGAGCAGTTGCGCAACCAGGCGGAGGAACTGGAAGCGATCATGGAGGTGGCACCCGTCGCACTGTGGGTGTCCCGTGACTCGGAATGCCGGAACATTGTCGGGAACCGGGCCGCCAATGATCTGTACCGCGTCTCGAAGCAGGTGAACGTCTCCCAGACTCCCGAACCGGGAGAGGTGACGCCGCGGTACCGGTATTTCTGCGGAGGCCGGGAACTGTCCCCGGACGAATTGCCCATGCAGCGCGCCGCGGCGACGGGGTGCGAGGTGCGCAACGTGGAGGTGGACGTTTTGCATTCCGACGGCACGCGCTGTGTCGCCTGGGGCAACGCCTTACCGCTCAAAGACTCGCAGGGTGTAGTTCGCGGTGCCGTGGGGGCTTTCCTTGATACTACGGAACGTAAGCGGGCGGACGAGGCGCTGCGTCGCAGCCAGGCCGACCTGAAACGCGCCCAGGCCGTGGCGCATACGGGGAGTTGGCGCCTGGACCTCCTGCGCCATGACATGCAGTGGTCCGACGAAATGCGCCGCATCTTCGAACTCCCCAGGGGCGGCCGTCTTTCCTATGCCGAATTTCAGGAGGCCCTCCACCCGGAAGATCGAGATCTGGTGGAACGCTGCTCGAAGGCGGCACTGGAAGGTAAACCGTTCGATCTTGAGCACCGGATCATCACGGCGGCCGGCCGCACCAAATGGGTTCGGGCGAAAGTGGAATTTGAAGTCGGCCCCGATGGCACGCCGGTGGGCGCCTTCGGCACCATCCAGGACATTTCTGAACGCAAGATTGCCGACGAGGCACTTCGCCGTTTTGAATTGCTGGTCGCGGACAGCCGGGATATCATTCTCTTCGTAGCGCGCGACGGGCGCATCCTCGATGCCAATGCCGCCGCCATATCGGCGTATCGGTACAGCCGCGAGGAATTGCTGGAGCTGTCAATCTACGACCTGCGAGATGAGGGTACTCACGCGACGGTTGCGACGCAGTTGGCCGAAGCGGACAACCGGACGCTGCTTTTCGAGACGGTCCACCGCCGCAAGGATGGCAGCACCTTCCCGGTGGAGGTCAGTTCGCACGGGGCGGATATTCTAGGCACACGAACGCTGCTCAGCATCGTACGGGACATCACCCTGCGTAAGGAGGCTCAACAGAAGCTTTCCGAGGCCAAAGATCGCCAGGAGATCCTGGCCGAGGTGGTCGGCCGCCTCCTAGCAAGCGAAGAACCGCAGCGCATCGTGAACGAGCTTGGCCGCATGGTAATGCGTAAGGTCGGCTGCGATGTGTTCTTCAACTTCTTCGTCGATCCCATGCACGGACGGCTCCGGCTGAACGCATCCGCGGGCATCGACGAAGAAGCCACACGTATTCTCGAATCCATCGAGTACGGCACAGCCATTGCGGGCCGCGTGGCGCGGGACGGCTGCCGGATCGTTGAGGAGGATGTCCCGCAGAGCACCGATCCGCGAACCACTCTGGCGAAATCTTTGGGCATCCTGGCCTATGCCTGTCACCCCTTGCTTGCCGGGAATAAAGTGATTGGCACGCTCTCGTTCGGCAGTCGCACAAAGTCCCGCTTCTCCGAAGGGGACCTGTCGCTGATGCAGGCCGTCACGGACCATTTCGCAATCGCCATGGAGCGCGTTCGCGTCGAGAAAGCCCTGCGCGAAAGCGAGGCCCTCTACCGTGCGGTGGCGCGAGGGATCCCGGGCGGCGCGGTCTACGTGGTGGATCGCGAACTGCGCATCGTCGCCGCCGAAGGAACCCTGCTGCCCAAGCTGGGCACCAGCCGGGAAAAGCTTGAGGGCCGGGTACTTCAGGAGGTGATCGACCGGACCGCGATATGCGAACTGATCGCGGAGCGTTTCCGCCGCGCCTTGAAAGGCGAGGTCGCGGGATACGAGACGGAGGACCGGGAACTGGTGCTCTGGACCCAGTACGTCCCGTTGCGCGACGAGAACGGACGCGTTGCGGCCGCGATGGCGCTGCAATTAGACGTTACAGAGCGGAAGCGCGTCGAAGAGCAGTTGCGGCACGCTCAGAAATTGGAGAGTATCGGGGTCCTGGCCGGTGGCGTGGCGCACGATTTCAACAATTTGTTGACCAGCGTCCTCGGCAACGCCAGCCTCGCGCGGCTGGAGGCACCGCCGTCTATTGTCGAGCAGATCGAGAGCATCATCGACGCCGCTGAGAAAGCCGCCGCCCTTACCCGCCAACTCCTGGCGTATGCCGGCAAGGGGCGGTTTCAGATAGCCGATTTGGATCTCGCGCGCGTCATCCGTTCGTCAGCCGACCTGATCCGGGGCTCCATTCCCAAGAACGTGGACCTCATCCTGGACGTACCTGACAATCTACCGACCACGCGCGGCGACAATGTGCAGCTTCAGCAGGTGATCATAAACCTGGTGACCAATGCCGCCGAGGCGATCGGGGAAGCGAAGCACGGCACGGTCAGGATCTCCGCGGGACTCCGGACCGTGGGGCAGGACCATCCCGCCGAACCGGGCTTCCAGATCCCTCCGGGACAGTACGTGTGTGTCGAGGTGAGCGACAGCGGTTGCGGGCTCGACGAAGCGACGCGGGCCCGCATGTTCGACCCGTTTTTCACGACCAAGTTCACCGGACGTGGTCTCGGACTGGCGGCCGTTCAGGGTATACTGCGCTCGCACAAGGGAGGCATTACCGTCCGGAGCGCCCCCGGCCAGGGAAGCACCATTACGGTCTACCTGCCGGCGATAGCCGTCGTTGTACAGGGCGCGTCAGGAGACGGCACTGCTGCTGGCGCGGAGCAAGCCTTGACCGTACTGGTGGTGGACGATGAGCCCGCCGTGCGTAGCTTTGCGAAGTCCGCGCTGGGGCGGCTCGGCCATACGGTTCTGCTCGCCGAAGATGGGCAGCGGGCCATCGAACTGCTTGAAAAGAATGGATCTGTCGATCTCGTCCTATTGGATGTGGTGATGCCGGTCATAGGCGGCGGAGAGGTCGCGGGGACGATACGCAAGCGGTGGCCTGACGTGTCCGTGCTGGTTACCAGCGGATACAATCAGGAGGAGGCGCGCCGCTTAGGCTCACTACCGGAGGGCCTCCCATTTATCCCCAAACCATACACGTTGCAGCGGCTCGCGAGCGCGGTTCGGAGTGCGCTAGCGAGCCGTCGCGGAACGGAACACGGCGGGCCGATTACCGCGCCGCCGCCTCAATAGCCTCCAGTTCCTTACCGGCCTCCGCCCAGCGCCCCTGCGCGGCGAAGTCGCGGTAGCGCTTCAGGTGCTGCCGAATGGTTTCGAGCTTCTGGTCCGTGCCGGGGGGGGTGGGCGCCTTCGCTGTCGGCGCCGCTGCAGGCGCGGCGGCTGCTCCTGGAGCACCGGGCGCCGGAGGTTCAGCCGCGAGAGCCTGCCGGGCTAGAGCAGCCGCACCCGAACTCAGGGCTGCCAGGGCCTCCTCATAAGTGTCCTCATATACCAACCGGTTCCCCGCCGCCAGCACCACTTTTTTCAACTGCGGCATGCGGGCTTCGGTGGCCTGGATGTAGATGGGGTCCACATACATCAGGGTCTCACCTACCGGCAGCACCAGAATCTGCCCCCGCAGCACTTGCGAGCCCTGTTGATTCCAGAGGCTGAGGTCCCTGGCGATCACCTGGTGCTGGCTGGTGCGCGCGGCAATTTGCATGGGGCCGAACATCAACTCCTGCTTGGACATCTGCAGCACAACAATTTCCCCGAGGCTTTCGCCGTCACAGCGCGCCAGCATCAGCCCGATCAGGTTGTCCTTGTTTCTCGGCGTGAACGGCAGCAATAGCAGAAATTCGGGCTTGTCCTGCCCTGGAATGCTGGCCACGATATAAGTCGGGCTCACAGGCTGGGGTTGCACGCCGGTCGAGGGCGTATAGCGCGCGAAGTCCCAAAGGTCCTCTTTGTTATAGAATGCCTGCGGGTCCAGCATGTGATACGTGCGGTAGATTTCAGCCTGCACCCGGAACATGGCCTCGGGATAGCGGGCGTGCGCACGCAAGTCCGCCGGCATCTCGGACTCAGGCTTGAACAGGCCGGGAAAGAGATTCCGGTATGCCAGAATAATCGGATCGTTCGGGGCAAAGATGTACAAATTGGTGGAGCCGTCGTAGGCGTCGATGGTGGCTTTGACCGAGTTCCGGATATAGTTCACCTCTCCCACCCCCTGCACGTTCACGCTGCGCGAGTACGGGTGCGCGCTGGAGGTGGTATAGCCGTCGATGATCCACATGAGGTGGCCCGAGGCGCTGACCACCAGATACGGGTCGGCGTCCCAGTCGATGAAGGCCGCTAGCGTGCGGATGCGCTCCGCAACCCTGCGCCGGATCATCATGCGGCTGTTATCGTTCAGCATCCCGGTGAGCAGAATGTTCGCGTCGCCCTGTTGCACTGCGGCCGCCAATCGTGTAGCGAACGGCTTAACGGGGAATCCGCCGTTGCCCTTGTAATGCGACTGCACGTTCTTCTCGCCGGAGGGGTAGTCGAACTCAGCCTGCTCGGTCTTTACGAAAACCGGCTCGTGGGTCACTTCGCCGTAATAGATCTCCGGACGGGTGATCTTCAGGCTGGGGGTTCGCACCTCGGGCGGCGCATCCTGCACCATCAAATACGGGAGTCCGTCGGGCGAGATGCGAGCCACCTCGGCCATCACCAGCCCGTAGCCATGGGTGTAGATGAAATGCGGATTGATCCACCGGGCGCGCGCTTCAGGCAGTCTCGCCAGATCGAGTTCGCGTGGCGAGAGCAGCACCTGACGGTACTGGCCGTCGATGGTGTAGCGGTCCACGTCGCTGTCATTGAAAACGTAGTACGGCCGCAGCGCCTGGATCTGGCTGATGGTGTCATGGAAAGCGCGCCAGTCCCACAGCCGCACGTTATCGACGATGGCACGGTGCTCGGCGACATTGATGGGGGCGTCCTGCCGCCCCGCGAACTCCATCTCGCGCATGCGGTTCTCAAGGTTGAAGGCGGCGCGCGTAGCATGAATGTGAGTGTTGATATAGGGCCGCTGGATGCTGATTTCATTCGGCCGCACGTAGAGCGCGCTAACCAGTTGAGGCACCGCGAAATTCACCACCAGAACCAGCGCCATGGCCGCGGCCAGCATCCAGCGGCCCACCATGACGAGAATCGCGGCGATCACGCAGGCGGAAATCACGGCCCACAGCAACGGGATCCCGAAGGTCTGGTTGACGTAATCGATCCCCACCATGAAGGCGCCGTGCTCGTTGTAAACCATCTCGTAGCGCGCCAGGAAGAAGCGGAAGGCCAGGGCGAGGATGAAGACCACCGCGGCGCCACGCAGAAAACGCGACTCCAGGCCGCCTTCCAGCTTCAGGAGGGAGGGGTCGAATTCCTGCATCTCCCGGAATTCGCTGAAGCGGTAGCGCAGTTGCCAGACGCGCGCGGCCACCCAGTAGACCAGGATGGAGAGGATGGCCAACGCCACGATATAACTGCGCAGCATGGAGAGAAACGGCAGGTCGAAGAGGTAGAACGAGAGCGGCTGGTGGAACACCGGATCGGCCCACGTGCTCGCCGCGGCGCCGAGGTTCCGGGATCCCGCGTACCGAACTACGGTCCAGGTGTTCACTGTGGCCGTGGAGGCGAGATAGGCTAGCGCCAGCAGGGCAAGCGTGGAGATCTTGGCGTAGGTGCGTTCGTCCCTCAACCGCACACCTGCGAACTTAAGCGCGCGTGCATGGGCGGCGAACAGCACCGCAAACGCCAACAGGGTGGCGAGAGCCAGTGGAATGATGCTATAGCTGAGCAGGCCGAACCAGGTAGGGACCTGTCCCATCTCCTTCCACCACTGGTAGTCGATGACGTACGCGGCGATGGTCCTTGCGCTGAACAGCAGCACAAAGAACGCGATCAAGATGGAAGCAAGGCCAAAGCGGCGGCGCCGGCTGGCCGCTTTGGGTTCAAACCGATACGTTCCCATCCCCGGAGTGTAGCACCCTCAATGCGCGGCAGAGGGTGCTCGGGAAGTAAGCGTCACACCGCCCGGCTGGCTTTCTTGATCGCGGCCACCAGGTCCTGCAGATTCTCCTGCGTGTCTTTGGGCCCGATGGGGATGCTGGCGCAGCGGTCGTACAACTCCACCGTTCGCGGGCAGCACCCCGCGCCGTAACGGATTGCCTTGCCGCGCGGAGTGTTGAACGACGGCCAAGCCGGATGCACGGCTACCTTCTGTTCGATATGCGGAACAGCCGGCAGGTAGAGCGAAGCCCCGGGCGCCCCGGCCGAGGCTTTCTCCGCCCGCATGGCCTTCAGGAACGCATCGCGCGCCTGCTTGCTCTTGAGGAATACGAACACAGCGGAGCCGATCTCACCATCCGGATCCGGAAGGCGGCGCAACTCGAGCCCGGGCAGGCCTTGGATGTTGTCGCGCACGTACCGGGCGTTCCGGCGGAAGGCGGCGACGATCGTGTCGAGTTTGCGCAATTGCGCGCACATCACCGCGCCGGTCAGTTCGTTCATCCGGTAATTCACCCCTACAAACCCGGACATTGACTTCGCGCCGAGCAGCGCCTCGTGCGGCGGCCGCAGCAGTCCCAGGTCATGAAACCGCGCGGCACGCTCGAACAGTGCCGGGTCGTTTGCGACCACCGCCCCACCCTCGCCGGAGGTAATGGTTTTGGAGATCTGGAAGCTATAGATCCCTATGTCGCCGAGCGTGCCGAGCCGCTTGCCCTTGTACTGTGCGCCGAGCCCCTGGGCGGTGTCTTCGAGCACCCGGACGTTGTGCCGGCGCGCGATGGCCAGGATCTTGTCCATATCGGCCGCGCAGCCGTAAAGGTGCAGCACCATGATGGCCTTGGTCTGGGGCGTGATCTTCTTCTCCACGTCCGCCGGATCGATGTTCAGGGTTTCATCGTTCTCGGCGAAGACCGGCAGCGCGCCCGTCATCAGGATGGTGTTGTAGCATGCATACCAGGCCCAGGCGGGAAGGATCACCTCGTCGCCGGGTCCGACGCCGAGCGCGGTTAGGGCGCAGTGCAGCGCCGCCGTCCCGGAGGTGACCGCCAGGGCGTACTTAGCGCCCATGTACTCGGCGAATGCCTTCTCGAACGAGCCTACCTTTTCCGGCTTGGACGGCCCGTACCAGCGAAACAGGGTGCGCGACCGGAGCGCCTCCGCGACTTCGCGACTCTCCTGCTCGTCGTAGAACTGGGTGCCGGGATTCCCGGTGGACGGGCGCGGCGCTTTCGCTCCCGGAATGCTGCTCTGAGCGGCGGAGAGGCCTGCCGCGGCCGCTGGAACGCAGGCGAGCAAAGCCCGCCGGTTCAATCGAGTGTAGGACCGTGCCATGCCAGCAGTCTACAGCGGAATGCGTTCTAACACCAGACGTGTAAGTCCAGTTATTTTCAGAACAAAACTAGCGCACCAGCGCATTGAACAGGAGTTTGAAAGTTCCGTATGTCTGCGCGCGGTGTTGAGGCCGGAAACCGATCAGGATCACGCGTCCCTCTCCATACTGGGCCGCCACCATAGCCGCCTTCTTCGCCAGGGTCTGCTCGCCAATCAGGGAGCCGCTCTGGAGAAGGTCGCGGTCGCCGTAGCGCACCACCGTTTCGTAGCGCTCATTGTGCTGGGTCGGCATAACCTCGAAGGCCGGGTTGCCGCCGAGATAGGTCGCCAGGGCGTCACCGGGCATCCCGTACGCCAGTGGATGCGCCGTATCCACTTTCACCTTCAAGGTGGAACCCGGGCACCAGAACTCCTTGGAACTCTTGTTGGCGGTCACGTTGCGCAGGGCTAGCCCGAGTTTATCCACCGCGAATCCGCAGGCATCGCCCATGGTAACCAGCGTTCCACCCTTTTGGACAAACGCTTTCAGTGCGTCAATCCCTTCGCCGCCCAGATGGCTGCGGTACTCGGGTGGCCAGTCCTCGTCGGCGAGGGCCTCCCGTGCGTTCCTCTCACCCGTGATGTTAGATGGCGAGTCGTTGGGCAGAATCACGACGTCGTAACGCTCGTTCAGGCCGCCCTTCCGGATCTCCGCGTCAAGCAGCGTTGTGTAGGGGAAACCGTAGTGTTCCAGCAGCCAACGCGTCCAGCCCTCGTCGGTGCTGCCACCGCGGTACCGCTGGAATACACCGAGGCGCAGACGCCGGAGTTCGGTGGCCCCTGACGCTCGCTCAAGGGGGCGAAAATCAACGCCGGTCTGGCCGGCAATTTCAATGAGCAACTCCCGGGGAGCATCCGAAAGCACAAGATCGCCCGGCCGCAGCCCTGTGCGGGGAGCGGTCACCCGCTGCACCTTCACGCCTTTGGCCCACAGCAGGTTCAGGGCTTTGAAGCTGTCGTTCAGTCGCCCGTCGAAAACATAACCCCCACTACCGCGCACCACCTTTCCAGAGGGCCGGATGAGCCCGGTCAGCTTGCGGAGACCTGTGGGCGCCACGGCTTCATCGAGCGGGTCCACCCGCACCCCCATGAACTCGAACATGGTATCGGTGGCCAGGTCGTACGGTAGGAGGGGCGAGCCGTCGCGCGCCCGGGTCCAGTCGTTATCCGGGTAAAAGGTACGGCCCAGTAGGTAACGTATTACTCCCATCTTGGGCTGCGCCATGGAAACGACCCACGAGCCCGGAGGATACGTCATGCCGCCGGAGGTAGTGAACCCCTGGGGAGCCTGGTGGACTTCGATGCCCTGCCCAAGCAACTTGTTCACCATCAGGGCGGCGGTCAGAGAATCGTGCTGCACGGCGGGGATCGCGTAGGCCACAGGCTTGCCGGCGGCCCCCCGCTCGGTCTGGTGCTTTGCCTTCAGGTACGCGTTCCACAGCACCGTATCTTTGTTGCGGGCAGCCAGGTCCAACACCGCCCAGGCGGCGATCTTCTGCCGCTCCACGATCTCCCGCAGCCTCCACCAGCCGCCCGGCCACGGATTCGGGAAGTTGGTCTGGACATCGTAAACAGGCATACCCCGCCCCCCGCCCTTCAACTGGTCGGGGTGAATGAAGATCGGGGTGGCCATCTTCGCGTGGGCCGATTCAGTCAGCATTCCCGCAATGTTGTGGAAGGCTGTCATCCAGTGAAAACCGAAGTGCCCCCAGCCCGGATAACTGGCATTGTTGAGAGCCCCGGATTTACCCGCCTCTTCCTGCTTGTAGGCCATGTGAGCGCCGTACCAGCTCATCTCGCGCCACAGCAACGGGTCAGCGTAAGGACGCACCGGCTCGGAGTACGGCGGAAGGTAGATGCGGGCGCCGTAGGAATACTGGTGGTGGTGGTCCACGTAGGCCTGGGGGACCCAGTCCCGCAGGATCAGCTTGGCCATGTACTGCGACTCCACCATGTTGGCCTGGAAAGCGTCGCGGTTGTTGTCGTGACCCACGTACTTATGGAAGAGCCACGGCAGGCTCGAACCCTCGTATTCCGTGCCGAGGGTCTTGTTGTACCAGTCCGTGACCATGATGTTCCCGTCCGGGTTGAAGGACGGCACCATGAAAAAGATCACTTCGTCGAGGATCCGCCGGGTCTCCTCGTCACCGCGCGTGAGCAGGTCGTAGGCCAGCTCCGGGGCCATCTGGGTACCCCCGATCTCACTGGCGTGCAGGCTCATCGACTGGCAGATCACCGCCCGGCCCTCGGACACCAGCTTGCTGATCTCCTGCTCCGCGATGCCGCGCGGATCGCTGAGTCGTGCATTCACCTCGCGCAGGCGGTCCAGCCGGGCAAGGTTATTGGCGGACGAAATGACCACCGCGAGAAACGGATTCCCCATCGTGGTGGGCCCCATGTTGACAACCTTCATGCGGCCGGCGCTCTCTTTCTCGAGTACGCCGAAATACTCCACGATCCTGTCCCACCGCGCCATCTTCCGGTCGCTGCCGAGTTGGAATCCGAAGAAACTCTCGGGCGAGGTGATCCGGACCTGCGCCATCGCGGCACGCGGCAGACAGCCGTGGCCTATCAAAAGTGCCGCAGCCGCGGCGGTGACGAGCCTGATTCTGTATCTCATTGTTTACCCTGGGTCAATCAGACGTTCCTCGCCGCGGCGGGTGGGGGATTGGTTGCCGGCCTGTTTACAGCCGCTTTACCCGGACGTCCTTAAACTCGGTCCACCGGCCGGGCGCGTGCGCCTGAAGCTCGATCGGACCTTCTTCGAGGACGTCCAGCTTCTCGTACTCCATCACCGTTTCGCCATTGATCCGCACCATGCAGTACGGGCCCTTTACGATCAGGTGCATGGGCCACCACTGGTAAGCCTCGATGCGCGGGTAGGTGGCACGCTTGTGATGGTAGAGGGAGCCGGTCGGGTAGTGGGAGCCCTCCACGTCGTGCAATTGGATTTCGTAGTAGTGCTTGCTCTTGAGACCGTCGCCGCCGGTGCGGAAGAGAACGCCGCTGTTGTGCTGGAAGTCGTGCCGGACATAGAGGCGCAGCTCGAAATCCTTGAACTTCTCAAGGGTGGCCAGGCTGCCGTTGCCGTCGCAGTGCAGCACCCGGCCGAGCGGCTCGTACTTCGCCTTGCCGCCCTGCGTCAGCGTCCATTTGTCGAAGTCGGAGGGCCCGCCGTAGAGCACCTGCCACTTCTCTTTGGCGGGCAGCTCGCGAATTTGCAGGTTGCGGAAGCGGATCGGATAGGAGAGCGACATGAACCCCAGGAAGCCGCGGCGCAGGCGATAGCGCAGTTCAGGGTGCTTTTCGAGGTCGATATCCTGCACCAATTCCCCGTTAGTCCAGGCTTGGAACCTCGGCCAGTCCATGAGGATTCGGAAGTCGTTCCACTCTTCCTTGTTGCGGACGTTGATCTTGAGCGGCGGCACCACGGGCAGGATGGCACCGTTGGAACTGATCTGGGGCTGCTCCACGTTGTTGTGGAAGATGTGGAACTGCATCCCGTTCCAGATGGGCCGGCCGTGTTCCGGCGCGTGGATGTAGATGCCGGAGTCCATCCAGCCTTTGATAAAGTACTGGCCCCGGAAATCGAAATTTTCGTACTCGCGCTCAGACCGCAGCCAGCACGGAAAACCGGTGCCTTCATGCACCACAATTGCGCCGTCCTTCACGTAGAACGCCGATTCGGGGCCATCCACGATATCCCATCCGCGCAGGCTCTGCCCGTCGAAGAGGGAAGTAAAGCCGGTTTCGGCCGTCTGGACCTGGGCTGCCGCCGGCAACGCGGCGGTTGTACCGAGAAAGTCACGTCGGGTCATCAAGAAGATTCTAGCGCTTCACTTCAAATGCCGCTCGAAGAACTCCGTCATCGATTCCAGCATGTGGCGCCGGTGGGTCCCAGCCACCCCGTGGGTCTTCTGGTTGTAAATCATCATCTCGAAGCGCTTGTTCGCGCGCTGGAGGGCATCGGCCACCTGCATGGTGTTCTGGAAGTGAACGTTGTCGTCCTCCAGGTTGTGCACCAGCATAACCCTCGCGGTGATGTCCGCCGCCTTGTGGACGGGGGCGCTGCGGCGATAGCCATCGGGGTTCTCCGACGGCAGCCCCATATAGCGCTCCGTGTAGATGGTGTCGTAGTTACGCCAGTCCGCGACCGGGGCGCCCGCGATTCCCGCGCGGAACAGCTCGGGCGCGTTGGCGAGGGTGTAGAGCGTCATGAAGCCGCCGTAGCTCCAGCCGTAGATGCCCAGGCGCGCGGGGTCGGCGACGCCCATTCCCACCAGGTGGCGGATGCCTGCCTGCTGGTCTTCCAGTTCCACGGCGCCCAGGTTGCGGAACACCTTGGCTTCGAAGGCATGGCCGCGTCCCGCCGTGCCACGGTTATCGAGCTGCCAGACGACGAAGCCGCGCTGCGCCAGCGCCTGTTCCCAGGTGGCGCCGGCCCACGCGTCGCGCACGTTCTGGGCGTGCGGCCCACCGTAGACAATCGTCACCACGGGGTACTTCTTGCCGGGCTCGAAGCCCTTGGGGCGGATCAGTCTCCCGTAGAGCAGAGTGCCATCCGCCGCCTTCACGTTCACGATTTCGGTGGGGAGGATTTCGTATTCCTGGGCCGGCGATTCCTGCCAGACTCCCGCTTCGGCGCCATCCTGCGCGTGCAGGGTACGGCGAGGCGGCGCAGTGAGGCTGGAAGCGGTGTCCATGAAGTACTCGCAGGTCGAGGACATCGAGATAGCGTGAGTGCCCGGCGTCTTGGTAAGCCGCTGCCGCCGTTTGCCGTCCAAGCCCACGCGGTAGAACTGCCGTTCGAGCGGCCCGGCTTCGGACGCCGTGAAGTACACCTCACGCGCCTCGGCGTCCACGCCCGCGATCCCGTCCACCTCCCACTCACCGCGGGTGAGCTGTCGGATGAGGCGCCCGTCCGCGCCGTACAGATAGAGGTGGCGGAAGCCGTCGCGCTCGCTGCCCCATAGGAACCGGCTGCCATCGCCGATGAAGCGGAAGACGTCGTCGAGATTCACCCAGTAGCGGTCCTGCTCCCGCAGCACCTGGCGTGCGATGCCGGATTGCGCATCGGCGTTCAGCAGGTCCAACCGGTTCTGGATGCGGTTCAGCCTCTGGGCGAACAATGCGCGCGAATCCGGCGACCACGCGACGCGCGCCAGCAAGGCGTCACGCGTGTCCCCAAGGTCCATCCAACGGGTCTCTCCGCCGGATGCCGCCACAACCCCGAGCCGCACATCGGCATTTGGCGATCCGGCCTTTGGGTAGCGCTGGGGCTCAAAGCGCGCCGGGATCGGCAGCAGATCCGCATGGGGGTAGGTCCATTCGTGGCCGATATCGAATTGCAGGTAGGCGACGCGTGTGGAATCGGGGGACCACCAGTGCGCGGTGCCGAGTTGCAACTCCTCCGGATAAACCCAGTCGAGTTCGCCGTTCAGCAACGTCGGAGAGCCGTCGCGCGTCAGGCGGGTGATCTTCTTCGAAGCGATCTCCAGGGTGTAGAGGTCGTGATCGCGACGGAAGGATACGCGGCGGCCGTCGGGCGAGAGCTTGGGGTCACCTTCGGGGAAATCCGTAGCGGTGAGCTGTTCGGCTGTTCCTGTTCCGGTGTTGAGAAAAAACAGATCGCCCCCGGCGCGGATCAATATCCGCTCGCCGGATGCCGCCCACTGGATATTTGCCTCGCTAACGCCCCGATTTTGCCACTTAAAAGCCTCTGGGGGGTCGTATTTGACCGCTTGGGCGTCCAGTTTGGCGAGGTCGGCGACCTGCTTCCGCTGCGCCGAGGGTATGTCATAGATCCACAAGACGCGCTTTTCAGCCCAGACGAAGCGTTTGCCATCCGGCGCCCAGACGATTGGGCCGAAACCAGGGCCAGCGGCGGGTGCCGATGCCGCCACTTCGACCGTAACCGGCTTCTTTTCCGCGGCGTGCAGAAGAGGCAGAATCGCCAGCGTGATCGGCAGGGCAAAAGCCATGCGGCGCATGTGATCTGATTGTAGCCGATCGCTGGATTCGGCCCCTGGAATTGTGCCATCCTGTACGTTCAAATGGATATTCTGAACGGCAATATCGGCTGGATTGAAGTGATCTGTGGCCCTATGTTTTCGGGCAAGAGTGAGGAGCTCATCAGGCGGTTGCGGAGAGCCATGATCGCCCGTAAACGCGTCCAGGTCTTCAAACCGGCTATAGATACCCGCTACTCGGCCACCGAGATCGTCTCTCACGGCGACCTCCGCATGAGATCCGAAGTGGTGGATTCCGCGGCCGATATCCACGACCGGCTGGACTGGCGCTCGGAAGTGGTGGGGATCGACGAGGCCAACTTCATGGGCCCCAAGCTGGTGGACATTGCCCAGCGGCTCGCCGATAGCGGCAAACAGGTCATCATCGCAGGGCTCGACACGGACTACCTGGGCCGGCCGTTCGCCCCCATTCCAGACCTGCTCTGCCTGGCCGAATCGATCACCAAGACCCTGGCCATCTGCGTGCGTTGCGGCAACCCCGGCAAACACACCCAGCGGCTGCGCGGTTCCGAGGACCTCATCGTGGTGGGCACCTCCGATGTATACGAGGCGCGCTGCCGCCGGTGCTTCGAACCTGGCATCCCCCGGCAGGAGGAGTTGGATTTCGTCACCGCCAAGCGTCCCGAGCAGCGGGTTTAACCGTACACTTCGGATTTAACTCCCATTACCGCATACTGCTAAACTGCTGTTTGGCATTCATGTCCCTTTCGACTTCACGGGAAGACTATCTGAAAGCTGTAGCCGAAGCCGAATCCGAAGGCGAATCCGTAACCCCCTCCGCGCTGGTGCGGCGGCTGGAGGTCTCCGCGCCAGCGGTTTCAATGGCTCTGAAGCGGCTGCGACGCGATGGCCTCCTGGATCTGGACAAAACCGGAACCATCCGGCTTACCGCCGAAGGCAGGGACATCGCCGACCGGTTGCTGCGACGCCACCACCTGCTCGAGCGCATGCTGGTCGAGATGTTCGACTTCGAGTGGTACAAGATCCACGACGAGGCCGAGCGCCTGGAGCACGCCATTTCCGACGACTTCGAGCGCAAGCTGCGGGACCGTTTCGGCGAGCCCGACTCTTGCCCGCACGGCAACCGTCTGGGCAAAGACTCGCCGGAGAGCAGGAGGGCCCGGGGCTGGCTTCCGTTGTCCGAGTGCCCCGCCGGCACCGGCGCCGCCATCCGGAGCGTGTATGAGCGGGATCGAGCGCTGCTGGAGCACCTGGATCAGCTTCACCTCCGGCCCGGCGCTTCGCTACAGGTGCGCGGCCGGAATTGGGACGATACGTTGACGCTCGCGGTGGGGGGCTCCGACGTGGTGCTCGGGCTTCGGGCGGCCGCGCTCGTGTGGGTGGAGGTGCGTTCGTGACGTGGTTTGCCAACGCTCATCCCGTGCTTCAGGCGCTCATCGCCACGGGTTTCACGTGGTTGATGACGGCGGCCGGGGCTGCGCTGGTCTATGGCGCCGGGGACGGAACCAACAAGCGGGTCCTCGACACCATGATGGGGTTTGCCGCCGGTGTCATGATCGCGGCGAGCTACTGGTCCCTGCTCGCGCCGGCCATCGAGATGTCGCATGGGGCGTGGTTTCCCGCAGCAGCGGGCTTCGTGATGGGGGGCGCGACGCTATGGGCCATCGACAGGGTGCTTCCCCACCTGCACCCCGACCTCAAAGAGCCCGAAGGCATTCCGACGCAATGGCGCCGCAGCGTTCTGCTGGTTCTGGCCATCACGCTGCATAACTTTCCCGAAGGGCTGGCAGTAGGGGTGGCCTTCGGCGCGGCCGGCTCGGGATTTCCAGGCGCCACGCTCGCCGGCGCCATTGCGCTGGCCATAGGGATCGGCATCCAAAACTTCCCCGAAGGGCTCGCCGTCTCGATGCCCCTCAGGCGCGAAGGACTGTCGCGCCATAAGAGCTTCTGGTGGGGACAGCTTTCGGCCACCGTCGAGCCCGTGGCGGGCGTACTCGGCGCAGCGGCGGTCTTGCTGGCGACACCAATCCTTCCGTATGCCCTGGCCTTCGCCGCCGGCGCCATGATCTTCGTGGTGGTGGAGGAGTTGATCCCAGAGTCACAGCGCGGTGGCAATACCGACCTGGCGACGCTCGGGACGCTCGGCGGCTTCACGGTCATGATGATCCTCGACGTGGCGCTCGGCTAAAACCTGTAGCCCACCCCGACCTTCACGCCAAGGTTTGGCAGCACGTAGACCCAGCCGGCGTGAACGTCCACCCGTATCACCAGATGCCGGACCGGGGAGATTACGAAGCCCCCGCGGGCGTGCACGGTGCGGTCTCGCGAGGAATGCGTGGCCTTCCATACCCCGGGGCTGATTTCCTGCCAACCCGGCGGCTGGTAGCCCGGCAGGAAATTGCTCTCGATGCTCACGCTGCGGTTAAGCTCAGCCCCGAGTCCGCCGCCGGCGAAGCCGTAGACGCGCTCGTTTCCGAAGCGGTACAGAAGCGCGGGGCTGATAAGCCATCGACGCGTGCGGAAGTAGCTGCCCTGGGACCCGAAATCGCGCGCGAAACGCGCGGACTGGAAATCGAGATCCAGCGCGAGCCTGGGGACGAGCGGCACGGTGAGGGCGCCGCCCCAACTCCCCGCGCGTCCGGCCCAGCCTTCGTCTCCTCCTCCACCCAGGACGCCTGTCTGGGCGTACACCTCCACCGCCCGCGGTTGCGCGGAAAGCAGAACGGCAAGGCCGGACAACAGCAGTAATCTAGTGATCATGACCGGAGGGTAACGCGCTCCGGCGGCCCGGCTGTCACGGGAGTGAAGGCAGGTTGTCAGGGATTTGTCAGTTAGCTGTGGCATTCTAAGCAGGAATGAAGTACGGCCTCGCAATGGTGTGCGCTTCGCCGTTCCGGCACCTCTGCTGGCGGGGTATGCCGCGGGGTTCTTAATCCACGCGAGTGCTTTGTGGGTTCGAAGCCGCACCTGGCAGGCGCTGCTCTGGTCAAACTCGGGGAGACATCGACTACATCACGCCCAGGGATACTGGATTGCTACATCGTTTGTGTCTCTGCTGGCGTGCCCAAGATCCGGCTTGGGCGTTATACGTCCAAGTGGTAACGCGGGATCCTGCCGACCTGCGTCCTTATCCGGCCAGACTTGCCCGAAAGGACGACACGCGGCGAAACACCAGACGCGAAATGCAGCGGCGCGACCAGCCGGACGCGCGCGATGCCGCGATTCCGGTGGCTGTCACCGAATTGCCCTAGTTCCGCGTATTAGGAGAGCTCAATGACTCGAATGATCTGGTCGTTGATGAAACCGCTCCGCGTATTCGCGTTAGCCGGTCAGCGATCTCGAAGGCGGTCGGGGTATTCGGCGCAAAACCGAAAACCGGTGCGGCACTTCCGGCAAAACGGTTGCCCGCTTTCGCACGCGATATGCTGTAGACTACCGGAGTAAACACGATGCTTCGGACTGTTCTCGGTATTCTCGCGACGTTCATTGCCGGTGCTGCCGGTGCGATAGCGGTTTTGAAAAGTGTGACAGACAAGGGCATTCAGCGATTTGCCGATTGGCCCCGACTGTCGAAAATCGCGATTCTTCTTGTCGGTGCCGGGACTCTGACATCCAGCTACATTCTCATATTACAGGCAATCTCGCAAGCGAAGGCCGAAGCAAGGCTTGCGGAGGTCAAGGCCCAGCAGGACCGACTGTACAGCATCCTGGTGAAGCAGGAGCTTCTGCGGTCCATTCGCGTGGACATCGGCGCGTATTCGTGTTCTACAGATCAGGTATCCAAGTCCGGAATCCTGGACGTGGGAGAGTGGGCGATGAAGCGCCGCTTGCGCGACGACGAAGCCTTCGTTCTTCAACTGTTCATTATGTATCAGCCCGTGTGGCTAGACCTTATCGGCGTATACCGCCATTCTGACAGCCGCTGGTTCTACACAATGGGGTTGGATAGTGTAAGCCCCGGTCCGAAGCAGTACGTTCCTTTTCCCGAGACACCTGGAGGAGTACCGCTGTCCCCGTCGAAGCTGCTAGACGGGGTGCTGAGCCAAGGCGAGATGAGGCGGTTCCTGGGTGAGCCACCGCATATCGCAGGCTTTGTCGCGAACGGACTTATCTCGGGGGACGTGTTCGATCCTCGATTTCAGTTGGGATTCTTTGAAGGTAGCGCAGGGCTGATTTCGCATGTGAACAGCGGCCCCATTCAGCCGCCGTTTGACCGGACCACGATGGCGCATTGGACGGCCGTACCTATCGCCAAGGCGGCCCTAGAGTGCTGGGACGTCTATCTGTGGATGAACGACCGGATGATCACGAATCTCTGCGATTCGGTATTTCATCGGGATACCTACCGGCGTTTTACCGGTTGGCCGACGGAGGAAGGCAAGTATGAAGTCGCGGTTGAAAAGCTTCGGGGCAAAGTTTGGCTCGCACCCCTTGCGGATAATTGGAGCGAGTTTCGTCCGGTCATGAACGGCAATGTCCAATACCTGCTGTACGGGGACTCGCCGTTTCGGCAGGCAAAAAGATATCGTGTCGAGTGACGTGATGTCAAAGAGTGCAGCCGGTTGCCGCCGGCAAAATCGGCTGACCGGGCCGGCGGACGTCCTTATGCCGCGCAAAATCCGTAAGTGGCGCAGAATGAAACCATCCGGTCGGGCCAGTAGTAATCTGAAACGCCCCAGGCTCCGGCCATCCACATGAGCGTGTAGTCGCCTACTCGAAGAAGTGCCGGGAAGGAGTTCGGGGTAAAGGCCCGATCGCCTGGCGACAAGAAGTGTTTTCTACACGACTGACGAAATCTCGGTGATCACGGCACCAACCCCGGAGCCACGTATGCGTAGAAGACCACGACCAGGCCGATCAGGGCGGCGAGGAAGATGCTGTGACGCAGGGTGAAGCGGAACAGCAGCGCCTCGTCCTCCCGGCGCATCCCGGTGGCCGCGGCGGC
>DATMYF010000156.1:0-36338 GCA_035561075.1 Bryobacteraceae bacterium | reverse complement strand
CCGCCCTGGATATCCCACATGACGGCTTCAGCCTACACCGTCCGCCCCGGAAAACGGCTTCCCGAAGCCCTCGCCGGCCCCCTGTTCGAAAGCCCTTACCGCAATGAAAACAAAGAACGTCCACACTCCGCCCACACGCCGCAGCCCGCGTGTGAACGGGCTTCGGATGACATCCGTCTTGACTTAGCCCGGATATCATCCTAATCTCTATAGAATATGCGGCCTTATCGCGTCCCGCAGCTTGCCGTCCCCCGCTGTTGTTGCCTCCCACAGTAGTCCAGCCTTTTGGTACAGCAAAATTCCCAAATCTCAGGAGACATCCACATGCGCGCAGTCTATTTCCTTTTCTTGACCACCCTTTTGGCCGTCGGCCAGGGAGGCACCAGCGTCCTCACCGGCCGCATCACAGACCCAACCGGATCGTCCATTCCGGTCGCCCGCGTCAAGGTGGTGAACGAGCAATCCGGCGCCGTGCAAGCCACCGTAACCAATGAAGCCGGCACGTTTCGTGTGGGCTCGCTCGTGCCCGGACCCTACCGGCTCGAAGTGGAAGCGGACGGCTTCCAGACTCTCGTCCGCGGCCCCGTCACCCTCGAGATTGCCAAGGTGGTTGCCCTCGATCTCGAGTTGCAGTTGGGGCATTCGAGCGAGATGATCAGCGTCACCGAAGCCGCGCCCCTGGTGGAATCGCAAACCTCCAGCGCCGGTCAGGTGGTGAATCGTCAGATGCTAGCGGGCTTGCCGCTGCCGAACCGTGCCGCGTCCTCTCTCGCCGCCTTGGCCCCCGGCGTCGTCATGATCGACACCGGAGCGGGAACGGCCGAAAACTATCCGGTCTTCAGCGTCGCCGGCGGACGCGCCCGCAATCAAAGTTTCACGCTGGACGGAGGCAACGTTTCGAATGCCGTTGGCCTCACGCGCCCGCAGCAACTCACCAGCCTCCCCGTGGATGCCATGCAGGAGTTTCGGGTCATCACCAACAACTACTCCGCCGAGTTCGGACACTCCACCGGGGGCATCGTCACCATGTCCACCCGATCGGGCAGCAACGACTATCACGGCAGCCTGTTCGAGTCGCTTCAGAACGAGGCCTTGAACGCCCGCAACTTCTTCTCCGCAACCCGCTCGCCCGTCCGCCTGAACCAATACGGCGCAACCCTCGGCGGCCCCATCCGCAAGGACAAAACGCATTTCTTCCTCACCTGGGAGCAGACCCGGCAGTTGGCCAGTTTCGCCACCACCTCGACCGTTCCAACGCTGCAGCAGCGAAGCGGCAACTTCTCGGATCTGCGTAACCCTGCGGGTCAACTGGTCCCCATTTACGATCCCTCCACAGGCTCCACCGCCGCCACGCGCCAGCCCTTCGCCGGTAACGTTATTCCGGCGGACCGCTTTGACCCGGTGGCCCTCGCCGCCATGTCTTACTTCCCGTTGCCGAACCGTGCGGGCACCGCAACCAACGCCAACAACTTCATCGGCAGCAGCCGCAACAGCCTCAACCGGAACATAGTCGTCGGCCGCCTCGACCACCAGCTCCGCCCCAACGACCTCGTCACCGCGCGCTACTACATCAACGACGCCAATACCAACAACAGCGGCACCTACGGCATTCCTGCCGCCGATCCCCTGGCGGACATCACCGACGTGCGGGTTCAAAGCATCCTGGGCTCCTACACCCACATCTTCAGCCCCGCCGTAATGAACGAATTCCGTTACACGTACCTGCGCCGGAAGTTCCTGGACAGGCGGCCCGGGTTCGGCGAAAACCTCGCCGCCAAAATCGGCCTGTCCGGTGTGTCTGACGCCGCCTTTCCGGCCTTCACCATCCCCGGCTATGGCGTTCCGGCGGGCTTCGTGGCCGGCAATGTCACGGTTCCGAACACCGGCGCGGCGCTCGGGAACCCAACCGCCGTCTACCGCTTCCAGACTCCCATCGTCGACCAGCAATTTATAGATTCCCTTTCCTGGTCTAAAGGGAAGCACGCCTGGAAATTCGGCGTGGAGTACCGCGCCGGCGCCAACGACGAGATTCGCGACCGCGGCTCCGCCGGAAACTTCACCATCAGCCCCTTGATCACTGCCTTGCCCGGCTCCGCTTCGACTACGGGGAACGCGCTGGCCGGCTTCCTCCTGGGTTATGTGAACGCGGCCAGCAGCCAGGTTTCCGATAAGATCCGCTCGCGCGCCTCTTACATGGCGTTCTATGCGCAGGACGACTGGCGCATCACCGACCGCCTCACCATCAACGCCGGTCTCCGCTACGAAGTGGAATTCCCGCGCTACGTCCTAGGGAACAAGATGAATTCCTTCGATCCCCTGGCCATCAACCCGGCCTCCGGAACTCCTGGCGTGGTAACGTTCGCCGGGACGAATGGCACGCCCGAACGCGCCTTCCGCACGGATTGGAACAACATCGGCCCGCGCCTCGGGTTCGCGTGGCGCATCCCCGGACAGCGTGAGACGGTAATTCGCGGCGGCGCCGGCGTGTTCTACGGGCCCACCGTCAGCAACACCATAGGCGACGTGGCGGCGCTGGGCTTTTCGACTTCCGCCAGTTACTCTGTAGCGCAGGCGGAAACCCAGACCGCGCTGCTGCTTCGCGACGGCTTCCCCGCGTACACGCGGCCGCCGCTTACGCCGGGTTTTGGAGCGGTGTCGCCCGGCCAGAAGCCCAATACCGCCGTTTCGTTCTTCAATCCCGAACAGGTAGCCCCTGTCTCGTACCAATACAACTTCGGCATTCAGCGTGAGGTGGCACGCGACCTGCTGCTCGAAATCGGCTTCATCGGCAACGTGAGCCATCACCTCACGGCCAACGATCTCAGCCTGAACCAGGTCCCGCCGGAACTGATGGGTCCCGGCAACTCGCAGTTGCGCCGCCCATTTCCGCAATTCAGCAACGTAACCTGGATCAATCCCTCGATCGGCAACTCCACCTACCATGCCGGTTTCGTCCGGGCGGAAAAACGCATGAGCGGGAGTTTGTCATTCCTGGCGCACTACACGTTCTCCAAGTTCCTCGACGACGTCGAGGCGGCTAACGAATTCGGCACGACGGGCAGCTACATGGATGCTTACAACCGCGGCCTCGATAAAGGTCGCAGCGGAAGCGATGTGCCGCATCGGCTGGTGGTCGAGGCGTTATATGAGCTCCGCGGCTTCAAGCGGAATCGCGTTCTCAACCGTGTGCTCGGCGGCTGGAAAGTGGGAGTGTTGGAAACCGCCGAATCCGGCCCCGCCTTCACCGTCACCACTTCGGCGAACACCACCAACGCTTTTCCAGCCGGGGCTTTGCGGCCGGACCTGCTGCACGATCCTTCGCTGCCCTCCGGCCGGCGAACCGTCGCCCGCTGGTTCGACACCACGGCGTTCGTGAATCCCGCGCCGTACACGTTTGGAAATTCGCCGCGATCTGGCCTCCGTGGCGCCCCTGTAGTCACTACGGATGTGACCCTTGAGAAGAGCTTCGCGATCACTGAGTACCTTCGACTCGAAGTGCGCGCTGAATTCTACAACGTTCTGAACCACGCGGTTTTCAACGTCCCCGGTTTCACCCTGGGCGACGCCGCTTTCGGCGCGGTCTCCAGCGCACGGTCGCCGCGCACGGGACAACTCGCAGCGCGACTCAGTTTCTGAGAGCCAGCCTGAAATGCCCTACGCGGACCTCGTCAAGGTACTGGAAGGCCGAACAGGGCAGCGGGCCGGGAGTTTGGCTGCCGTTCTAGCTGGAGTTATTCTGAAACGCACGTAAACACCTGATTACATTGGGAATAGATTTAGGAATATTTTTTGTTGATTTCCGCTAAAACTGGCGCTATCCTCTTTGAGGGCCAACACTTGCAAATACGGAGAATGCCATAGGATGACTCAGGATCAAGCCCAGGAAGCTCTGAGCCCATACGTTCAACGACTTTGTGAAGCAGTGGTTGCCGCCTACGCGGCATACCGCAAATATCCGCGCCGCACAGTCCACCGCCGCAGCACGCAAGCATCGAACGTGAACGATGAAATATTCGCCCATGTCGTCAGCGCCTTCGACGGAGTTCCGGATACGAAGCCTGTAGCTGACCAACTCCAACACCTTCGCTTTTTGAAAATTGGGGACGGGATCTTGCTCTGGTTCAAGAAGCTGGATAGGTCCCGAAAGTTGCGAGTTTATCCGACAACGCATGCGCAGCGCATGGAGGCTAGCGGCCAGCACCGACTGTTTCCGGGATGCGTTCTGCTGGTGGTGGGATACCTGCTAAGTCAAGACGAGAAGAGGGTTTGCCGTGTAAGCATCTCAAAGCCAGCGGGGCACGGGGCAAAGCCGGCGTGGTATATCGACTTCGACATCAACAAGGCCACCACTATCGCCCAGATTGCGGGTGGACGGCAGGGGGATGCGAGCCCTCGTCGCCCTCGTATCACTATCAAGCAAGGGGCACGGCAAATCAGGATGACCGACTTGTCATGAGCAGCAATTTCAACCCAGAGATGCTAATCCTCGCTAGGGAATCGCGTGGATTGCCGCAATCAGAACTTGCCGCCGCCGCAGGCGTTCAGCAAGGGACTATCTCAAAAGTTGAATCAGGCGTGATGATTCCATCTCCCGAGTTAGAAGAGAGGTTCGCGACATCGCTGGATTACCCGGTTGCGCTATTCCGCCAAACTGATCGGGTGTACGGGTTCAACTCCTCAGTGTTTTTTCACCGCAAGCGGCAAAGCCTGCCGGATCGCACACTCAGGAAACTCCATGCCTACATGAACCTCACGAGGATGCAGGTTGCTAGGCTACTGCGCTCGATTGATATCTCAACCCCCTGCCGCTTCCAGCGGATCGAGCCAGAAGAATATGGCGGAAGAGTTGAAGTTGTGGCGCAACTCGTCCGCTCTACCTGGCGCATTCCGCCCGGTCCAGTTCGCAATATGATTGCTGCTATCGAGGATGCGGGGGGTGTTGTGGTTTCAATGGATTTCGAAACTCGTCAAGCGGACGCAATCAGTGAATGGGCAGAGCCATCTCCGCCAATCTTCCTCATCAACTCAAACTCCGAGATAACGGGCGACAGATTACGACTGACGCTGGCTCATGAAGTTGCGCACGTCGTTATGCACCGATTTCCAAATCCCAAGATGGAGGCCCAAGCCAACACCTTCGCCGCAGAGTTTCTCATGCCCCGAAAGGAAATCAAGGCGTCACTTTACGGTCTCTCCTTTGCCAAACTCATGGATCTGAAGTCTCAATGGAAGGTTTCAATGGCAGCGCTGGTGCAGCGAGCCTTTGAGTTGGGCACTATTACGGACGCTCAGCGCCGGTACCTCTTTATTCAGTTTGGAAGACGGGGATACCGACTGCGAGAGCCCGCTGAAACCGATATCCCGCTTGAGCGTCCGGAACTGTTTAATGAGCTAATCGAGACGCATCTGCGTGACCTTGGCTACGCCCCTGGAGAGCTGGCGCCTTCGGTAATGCTGCTACGCGAGGACGAGTTCAGATCCCGGCATCTGGAGAAGAATCGGCTGCGCCTTGTCGGATAGACGACGGAGGCGATGACCTGCCCCCATTTTCTCTACCAGTCGTAATTGAGGATTTCCAGCAATGACCCGCTACCGAAGTTCGTACCAATCGAACCTGGGATTCCGCAGGGCTAAGGTCCTCCGGAGCCCGGTTGACGGGCCCGAAAATCACTCCAGAGACTCAGTAGAGAGTCCCGGGTTTGCGCGATGCGTAAAAGCGCTTCGCCCTTATCGTAGGTATCTTCAGGCAAACGGCGGGCCGAGTCAAGGGCGGCGGCAGCCGGCGAAGCGGACCCTTGACGCGGTCCGCTGTTTGCCTTATCCAAAGTCGAAAGGGCGAAGCGCGCGGGTCGGGTGGAGTGCAGGGCTGCAAACGACGCAGGCGCCCGATCATCCAGTGCGCTGTGGGGCCGCCGGTGGTTGTAGTGATCGCGCCATGCAGCCAGCTTCTCGCGGGCCTCGTCGAGTGACGTGAACCACTCCACGTTGAGGCATTCATCTCGCAGTCGACCGTTGAAGCTCTCGATGAAACCGTTTTCCACAGGCCGCCCCGGCCGGATGAAGCATAACTGCACGCCAGTCTGTATGGCCCAGAGTTCCATCGCCCGCCCAGCGAACTCGCTGCCATTATCGAGAGTCATGCTGCGGGGTGCGGCACCGCGTTCCGCAATTGCTCGCATGAGTGCCGCCACCACTTTGGGCCCGCTCATCGAGCGATCCGCTTCCAGCCACACGCATTCGCGAGTAAATTGATCGATCACGGTCAGGATCCGAATCCCGCGGCCATCGGCCAGCTTATCGCTCACGAAATCCGCCGACCAGCAGTGATTCAACCCCATCGCCTGCGCCTGCGGAACTCGCTGACGTCGGGCAATCTTTTTCCGTTCCACGCTTCGAACCTTCAGGTTCTCCTCATCATAGAGCCGGTAGATATGTTTGGCATTGACCTTCCATCCCTCGCGCCGCAACAGCACCGTAAGACGCCGATAGCCATAACGCACATGCGTGGCTGCGATTTCGCGTAGACGGCGCCGGAGCGGTTCCTCCGTCTGTTTCCGGCTTTTGTAAAGCAAAGTCGTCCACGGCACCTTCAACAGACGTGCCGAACGGCGCGCCCCGATCTGATATGCCTCCTGTGCCCACCTCGCCAGCCGGCATCGCTGGCGCGGCTTCACAGCTTTTTTGAGACGATCTCCTGCAGAATCTGGCGGTCCAGCGAGAGGTCCGCCACCAGCCGCTTCAGCCGGCCGTTCTCATCGCGCAGTTGCCGCAGTTCCCGCAACTCCTGTACTCCGAGCCCGGCATACTGCTTCTTCCACATGTAAAACGTCGCCTGGCTGACTCCCAGCTTGCGGCAGATGTCCGGCGTCTTCTCGCCTCCCTCATACTCCTTCAGCGCGGCGATGATCTGCTCCTCGGTGTGTCCCTTCTTCGGCATGTCGAACCTCCTCGTTCCCCTCTCCGAGGACCTCAATTGCCTACGATATCTCCAATTTCAATTGGTACAACTTCTGGGTTTTGGGTCAATGGGTTCGTGCGATCGCAGGGTTCCAAGCAGCGGCCATGAAGGGGTCACACGACGACTGATAGTGTTGTTCAGCTACGGATCGGTGGGCGAAGAAGGACGAGTGGGTAAGGAGAGAGTGATCACGGTGGGACGCAAAGAAAAGCAAGCATCGCCAAGTCCGCTGGGCCCCAGTAAATCAGCAAGCGAAAAATCGAAGCGGAAACGTGGTTCGGCGCCAGTTCCCTTATCGAAGTTGGAACAGCAGGCTCAGGCCGGGGATGGCGCCGCGGCATGCATCCTCGGGGATCATTACAGGACAGGTGATGTCGTTTCCCAGGACTGGGGTACGGCGTTCCGCTGGTACAGCCGCGGCGCTGCGCTCGGCGACCGGGACGCACAGAACAATCTCGGGACGATGTTCCTGGGAGGCATCGGCTGCGAGCCGGACAAGGCGCAAGCCGTTCACTGGTACCGAAAGAGTGCCGAGCAGGGCAAAGCAGATGCGCAATGGAACCTGGGCAAGCGCTATTTGCACGGCGACGGCGTAGATCAGGATTATGCCGAAGCCTACCAGTGGTTCAGCAAGGCTGCTGTCCAGGGCTACACGGGTGCATCATGCGAGATTGGCACCATGCACTGGCTCGGTCATGGTGTCGAGCGCAACGCGCTTGCGGCGGCGGACTTTCATCTCATCGCTGCGGAAGCGGGGGATGATGTGGCGTGCCGTAACCTTTCCGAATACAAAGCGGAACTGGAGGACATGGCGCTTTTTGGCAGCCAGATGGCCAGCCTGTTCCTATCAAGGATGCACAACCGCGGTTTTGGCGCCCAGAAGAGCCAGCCGTTGACATGGGGCTGGATTTCCTGGGCGAAGAAACGCTGCTTGGATGATACCGATATTGAAATCGCGGAGGAGGTCAGCGCGGCGTATCATTTCCACCACATGTGTATTACCTCGGAAAACCGCAAGCACGGCGAGAAACTCCTTGCCGATTTGCGGGCGGTCCATAAGAAGCGGGCCAAGGAGTGCGGAAAAGCGCAGAAACACGGCACACGCCGAGATCATTCGGAGGAGAGGACGTGACGCGATATGGGCTACTGCGCCTTGCGGGCGGCCGCCGCTGCGGGGGCAGTGCTCCGTCGGGCGTTCCATCGCGGAGAGGCAGACGATAGCCGTGCTGAAGAGGAGATCCGGAAGATTCTGACGGTGGGCTTCCCGCAGTACGGCTATCACGGGGAGGAATTTGGGGTTCGTTTCGCCTCCGGGAGATCCAGCCGGACATCTGTGGCTGGTCGATCCGGACGACGGAACGGCGGCTGCCGAAAAGGGCTTTCGGGGAGCATCGGTTTCTATCGCGCTCCTGAGGGATGGGCGGCCGGTTCTGGGTGTCGTCTACGCGTAAGTGCCCGGGACGACGCGGGGGATTGGTTCACCTGGGCCGAAGGCACCGGTCCGATCAACAGAAACGGGAAAGCCGTTTCAATCCTAGGCGCCAATGCCCCGGAGACGATCTTGATCTCGCAACATTCCGACCGCAACGCGCAGGCTAACGCTATCCTCGCCGCGCCGATGCGGTTCCGGGCAGTTCCGAGCATCCCGTACCGTCTCGCGCTGGTCGCAGCCGGGGAGGCGCGCGCCGGGGTCTCGCTGAACGGCCCAGTAGGATGGGATCACGCCGGCGGTCATGCACTACTCCTGGGCGCCGGGCTGGACCTCCACGATCGTGCGGGCAGGCCCGTTCGGTACGATAGGCACGGAAATAGCAGTTGTGGTGGCCGGTGCTTCGGAGGGTCGGCATCTCTCGCGTGTGAGCTGGCTGGCGGGACTGGGACACTGTGCTGCACCGGGGCGGAAAGAACTCTGAACCGTACTCGATCTGCTGGCCTCAACGGGGCTGCTCGGTAGACGACGCGGACCTGTTGTCCCGCGCCCACGGATGCATGCTTAGGCAACTGGCCGGGGACGCGCTGGGGCAGCTTGTAGAGTTTTAACCCACCGCTGCTATTCGGCACAAGTACCCGGCGGGGTGCGCTTTCTGCATGACGGGGGCTGCTGGGGCACGATGGCGGGACAGCCGACCGACGACTCGGAGATGGCGTTGCTTGGCAAGGTCCATCGAAGTTCGCGCAGTTCTTGGGCGAGCAGCGATTCGTCCCACCAGGCAAGCTCCGAAAGCTTGTTGTCCGCGATGATGTACGCTCGACGCTGGGTGTCGCTGAGGTGATCCAGCACCACCACTGGCACTTCGGCAAGACCCAGTTTCCGTGCCGCCAAGAGCCGTTCATGGCCCGCGATGATCCCCGCGTTGCCATCCACGAGGATCGGCGCATTGAAGCCGAATTCCGCGATGCTCGCGGCGATCCGCCTGCTCACGTTCATTCCAAACGTCCTCAAGACGTTCTTCGTAGATCACCTGACCGCCGCACTTACTGGTATGGGCATCTGGAAGCACGATTTCGCACGCAGTTCCACGTCGTCCGGATTCTCTTCTACCGCGGCAGCCCACTGCAGGCAGTCCACTAGCGCTTCGAAGGCCTCGTGCGCCGTCGACCCGGCATAGTCAAATAGACGGCGTTATTGAGAGCATCCCAGTATTCAGGGCCGAGCATACGTAACGTCCCCTCACCACACTTAAAAACCTGTTGCCGATCGGCAATCTGTTCTAATGTGAGCTTCGTTCCGTTGAAGGAAGGTAGCGAAACGAGAAGAGGTGACCAGCAAGGACCGTGAAACCGACATTGTTGGGGATTACGCTACGGACCACTTTTGAGAATTCTGCCTTCCAGATCACGCGACCTCGGCTGTTCACAACCCAAACCGTATTCCAGCGCCAAACGAGCACACCAGCCACGTGCGCTGTCACGTTCGCATAGTAATCCGGTAGTTTTACAACATCCGCTGATGTCATTGTCCTCGAAGGTAGTGAGCAGTCCGGCGCAGTACGGCGCCCTCAGCCCGCGATGATCCGCAACGAGTGCAGAAACGGGCCCACGCCCGACACAAGAACTCATCAGCAGCCTCCCTTCGAAGTCGATGACGTGCACGCGTCCTTCGGTCGTACCGATTGCGATCCACTGGTACCAGGTGGCAAGGCTGCGAATCACTTCGTCGCTGCCCGACCTGCCGGGCATCAGATCCACCCGGGCCAGCACCTCGTCCCCGGTCTCGACGGCGGCTTCTTGGAAGATCTGAATCGACTTGTTGAAGAGTGAGCGGGGTGCCGAAGCGGATCGGGTTGGTACAGTGCTGTCGAATATCAGTCGCACGAATCCGAGCGGTACGCGGTCGCGGACCTCAATTCCTAGCTTCCGGGCACGACGATAATGCGTGGAGCCGGGCGACCGTTCCGCCAGCCCGCGATATCGATTGCCATAAGCGTAAACTGGCGTCAATCTATGTTAGATCAGGTGAATACGCGCCATGAATGTAAAAGAACGTCAATCATTGTAAAATTGACCAGGCCACATACTGCGTAAGCCATTGATTTTGAATGTCCTGGCGGATCGGAAGGCAGCACACGGCTACAAAAGTTCCACGGCACGCCGCTGTCGGTCCCATTCCACGTTTCTCAGAGCGGCTCTGATGTGGCGTTCGGAAAGGATATCGTGGGGACCGCGACCGAGACCGAGCAAGATTCTCTCCTGGATGTCCGGTGCCAGCAATAGCAGGTTCATGACCCTGCGTGATTCGGGCTCGGGTCACGTAGCCGAGGCGGGCCAGATCCGCATAGTCATCGACGTCTCCACTGTCCACCATGTCCTGGAACTTGATAGCGAGCGCCATCAGTCGGGTGATTCGGGGCAGGCGAGGTGCCGCCGATCCAACCCGAGGTCTGGATACCGCCTTAGTACAGTGCGACGCAATCAGATCGGCAAGCTGATTACGCCCGAACGGCCGTCCAACGTACCCGTCGCGTTCCCCCGTCCCCCCAGTTATCATTCTCTTCATGGCTGAGGCGACGCATCGCTACGAGATCGAAGTCCACTGGACGGGCAACCTGAGTCCCGGCACCTCGAACTACCGCGCGTACTCGCGCAACCACGAAGTCCGCGTGCCGGGGAAAGCGGCTGTCGCCTGCTCGTCTGATCCGTCGTTCCGCGGCGACGCCGCGCGGTATAACCCCGAGGAGTTGTTGGTGGCATCGCTATCCGGCTGCCACATGCTCTGGGCACTGCACCTATGCGCCGAGGCCGGGATTGCCGTGACGGCGTACTCCGACCGGGCCACCGGAACGATGAAGTTGGAGCCGGATGGCTCGGGGCACTTCACGGAGGTAACGCTGAACCCGCGGAATGACGATCACGGACCCGAGCCGGGTGGATGATGCTATCGCGATCCACGACCAGGCACACCGGATGTGCTTCATCGCGAACTCGGTGAAGTTTCCGGTAACACACAGGCCGGAAGTGACAGTCGGGTGAGGGCCTGGAGCGGCGCGCGTGGATCGGGCCTGGAGCCTCGCACCGCGCCCCTGGACCCACCGATTCGTCCTGTGGTTCCGGCTCTCTACGCCCGTTCATATTGGCAGCCCCGTCCGACCCGGGACGTGTTACGGCACGGTCGAACCGTTCGGGTGCCATGCCGCCCCGTTGCGGCTAATATGATGGTGCTGCTCGACCGGCATCTCAGTCCCCGTCCGCTCGCGTATCCACCGGCAACGTTCTTCCAGGCTGGTTTTCGCCGCCCCATCCGTCACCCTGTGAGTGCTGCCTGTTCTTCCGCGCAGCGCGCCCGCGCCACCGCCGCAGTTCCGGCATCGATCTCGGTCGCGATGTACCTGCGCGTAGTGCGGATCGCCGCGACGGCGACGGTGCCAGCCCCGGCGCAGGGGTCAACAATCAGCCCGCCCGGTTCGCTGAGGTACTCAATCAGGTACTCCGCCTCGCTCACGGGCTGTCCCCATCGGTGATATCGCTTGTCGGCAACGCCACCGTCCAATACATCAGGAATCCAGCGGTGTGTAGCTTTCGGAAGCTTCGGGCGTTTCTCGTAGAGCAGGATGAACTTGCACTTGCAGTAGACCTTCAAGCTCGTAGAGGCGGGTGCAAGCCCCACTGTGGAGCACCAGGACCTCGACGTGCTCGTCGAGGTACTTTTTCATCTCCCTCTGGATCAGCCGCTTGTTCCGATGCCCCACATAGCAGGCGCACAGCCCGCCGACCTTCAACTTCCTCTGCGCCAACTCGGCTACTCGCCCGTACAATTGCACGTCGCCGTAGACGGGGTCGGTCATGACCATATCGGCGGTGGCGTCGGGGACGAGATCGTTCAGCAAACCCATATCACCGGTGTGGATATTGCCGCCCTCTGGGTATTCGCGCAGCGCCTGTTCCGCCTGCGCGTCGTACGTTTCCTCCCGAAGCTCCTGCTCAGCCGCTTTGATCGAAGATCCGTGCAGGATTTGAAACACCAAGTCGCGGTTCTGCTTTGCAATCTTCTGAACCCGGCGCATTGCCTTCTGCGATACACTTGCCTCCCGCGCGGCCAAGGCCCACAGCCGCGTCTTGACTTCGGGCACGTCCGTAGCTGGGTGGCCCCCGTGGGCCTCCGAGCTACTTCCCCGGCCACGCCCGCCAGCGATTCCACCCTTACGCGCGCGTTCGGGGCGTGATGCAAGAAGCAGCGGTTCCGTGAGCAGGTATTGGGCTGCGGCTTTCTGGTCTTTGCCCAAATTGCGTTGGCCAACCTGTTCACGCAGAATCCACTCTCGCGCCTCATCGTAATCGGCGAAGTCCCTCTCCACGTACCTGTAGGCGATTCCCTCCTCCTCACAAATCTCGAACCTGTCCATGCCCCCCAAGACGATGCCCTGTTCTGCGTCTTGCAGACGAATGATCCGGCGCTGGTGTGGGTGGCCGTGTTCCTTGCAGGTTTCGCCATGGCTCCCGTGTTCCCCAATATTGTCGCCCTGGCCGGCGGGGTTTTTGAACGTGGGACCAGCACAGCCATCGGAATTGTGATCACTTCGGGGTGGGTCGGCTTAGCTGTCAGTTCGCGCATCATTGGCGCCATTGCCGGCGATGACCCGGCCCGCTTGGCTGAGGCCTTATATCTGCTGCCGGCATTCTGCGTAGTGATGATTCTGGTGAACCTGGCGCTGCGCCCGTTCCTACGTAAACCGCGGGTGGCCGCCGAACAGGCCTGATCATACAGAATTCTGCGGCCGGGCCAACTGATTTATCGCAAGAATTTGAAGTGAGTGAGCGGCTCGTAGTCCGGGAGCTGATCCCAGGCCAGTCTCTCATCGGCTGCCGGTACATAGCGCGGTTCAAATCCGAGTTCTTTCAGAACAATATTGCGGGCCATCGGGATTCCTACCGTTTTAAAGAAGGCCAAATGACGGTTGAAGCCCTGCCGTCCGAACCCGCAGTCGGTCGAAAGTACGAGTTTGTCAGCCGGGATGAAATTTAGGCAGCGCCGGATACGCTCGGCTATAACATCCGGGAAGTCGGCCTGCAGCGTGCGGTGGCTGACCACGCCGACGGCAATTTTCTTCCTTAGTGAATTCTTGTATTGCTTGAACAGCGGTAGCTCTTTGAGATCGTTCTCCGTAGCTTCGATCGTCCACACGTCACCCTTGAGGCGCTCCAGGTAAATCTCCAACGAGTTCGCGTACGACTCGTCCTTGAATACCTTTTGCATGTTGGGGTTGCCCCAGCAGGTGTGGATCCAGATCTCGACATTATCGAGCCCCTCGACCTCCCGGTTAAATGCCTCAACCAGAAAGCTGATGAACTCTTTTTGCTGCGGATTATAGCGGGCCATGAAATGCAGCGTGGGTTCCTCGATCTGGATCGCCTGGCACCCGGCAGCAGCAAGCTGTCGCAATTCTTTGTTCATTGCCTCGGCCATGTCCCAAATCAGCTTTTGCTTGTCGTCCAGTCCATACTCGTTGGTATAGCTGTCCAGGAAGAATGCCAGCACCTGGGCAGAGCAGGTGCCGAACTTCACTGGCCGACCCGCGGCCGCTGCCGCTTGCTGGGTGATCCGCCATATCTTCGCGTACTCAAGCGGATTCTTAGGGTCGTGCTCAACCTTGCCGACCACCCGCGGCCAGCGCCATGTCTTATAGATAGAATCGAGCATGGTCCCGACCGGGTATGAGAGCAGCGGCGAGCGGCTTCTTTCGGTCTGAAGTTCCTCGTGCTCCAGCCCTTTCCAGCGTTGGAGCGGATAGTGGTGTCAGGAACGCCCGGCGACATCCTCGTCCAAGTGATAGTCTCCGGTCGTGAGGATGTCGAGACCGGCGCGCGCCTGGTCGGAAACCACGACGGCGTGCGCGTCAGTAAACTGCTCGCGAAACCACGGGTCCATCATGGCCGTGTCCAGCGGTCGTCCCCATAGACTTTGGGTGTACCAGCGGGGGCGGGGCCACGAGCCGGTCACCGTAGCGGGGAGCATCAGATCCCTCGTAGTCGTAAATGCCACAACTTGCTCCTTTCCTTATCTGTTTGAGTGAACCATCTGTTTGAGTGAACCGCCGCGAGGACCCTACAACCGTGCCGCGGCAGTCGCCCTGGGGGCGTGCTGTTCATAAGCGAGCGCAAGCGCGAATAAAGTAGTTTCGGCATGGTAGCGCCCGGACAGTTGCAGTCCCAACGGCATCTGACCACTCTGGCGCGGCATCGGGACGGTGATGGCCGGCACGCCCAGCACCGAGAACGGAGTGTTGAACGCTGCATCACCCGTCGTCGAGAGATCGCAGGGCGCCGCGCTCGGCGTGGCCGGTGTCGCCAGAACGTCAACCTCCTCGAACAGTCGGGAAATTTGCTCCATGGCCCTGCGACGGATCTGCTGCGCCCGCACATACGATGGCCCCGGAATCCGACGGCCGGCTTCGATGAGACAGCGAAGTTTTCGACCGTACTGTTGCTTGTGGGAGTCGAACCACCGGGCGTGAAAGGCCGCGGCCTCGACCCGCAGGATAATGGTCCCCGCCGCAACGGCCGCCTCAAATGAATCCGGCAATGTCACTTCGACGACCTTCGCGCCGAGCTGTCCAAGAGTCCTGACAGCCTCGGCGTACGCCGCAAGTGTTTCTTCGTCCGCCGATGTAAAATACCGGTTCGGCACGCCAACCCGGCAGTTGTGGGTGGGTACGGCTTCGCTTTGGGGGCGATGCTGCGCAACAGCGCTGAACAGCAATGCCGCATCGGCGACAGTCTTGGCCAGCGGCCCGGCATGGTCGAGCGACCATGCCAACGGGAAGATGCCTTCGCGGCTGACAACGCCATAGGTTGGCTTCAGGCCGACCACCCCGCAATACGCGGCGGGCCGCAGGATCGACCCCGCCGTCTGGGTTCCTAGCGCACCCAGGCACATATGCGCCGCCACCGCCGCTGCCGAACCGCTGCTGGAACCCCCGGGCGTGTGCCGCAGGTCGTGTGGATTGCGCGTAGGCGCCGGATCGTATGCCGCGAATTCCGTGGTTTCGGTCTTGCCCAGAATTATGGCCCCTGCCTCACGAACGCGCCGCACCGCATCGGAGTCCCGCTCCGGCACGAAACCACGGAGGACAGGGGAACCCGCGCAAGTCTCAATGCCCGCCGTCCAGAAGACGTCCTTGATGCCGACCGGAATTCCATGCAACTGGCCGATCCACGTCCCCGATCGGAGTAGCATATCGAGGCGAGTGGCGTCGCGAAGCGCCTGGTCCCCCTGCACCCGGGCCCATGCACGGATGTCGGGTTCAAGCTTCTCGATCCGGGCCAGCACCGAACGCGTGAGTTCCACCGCGGTGAGGTTCCCGGCGCGGATGCGTTCTGCGGCTTCGACTATGGTGAGCAGGCAAGGCTCGCCCTTAGCCTCGGTTATCATGGCAACACGGTTCTGTCATCGCGTCGAGGGTCGCCTCATCGATGACGGCCAGTGCGGCGGCCACGCGTTCCCGTTCCTCGCGGGCGAGTGGCGAATCGTCTTCGCCCTGCGCAAATCGCAGCAACTCGTTCTTCCAATCGTCTATCTTCAAGGCAGCGGTCTCATTTCCACCCGGCGATAGAATACCTCCGCACCCTCCGCTTGCAACAGGAGACGGCCCTTATTCAAGGGAACCATCTCGCCCGAGCCGGCAGGGTCCGGCTGAAGGAATTTCCAGCCGCGGTTGTTCACCTTGCCGTTGACGATGTGAGTCACGTGGTCCCCATCGAGAACGACCTCCACGGTGTTCCAGTCGCCCGGGTACTCGTATTCCGCGCTCTTGATAATGCGACCGTTCTTCTGCGTGTGAGGCACGCCTTTCTCCGCGTACGTCGGGTTTTCCGGGACGCCAACGGTGGTGGTCACGGCGGTGCCGTCCACCAGCCAGAAATCGCCCGTATCGCCTTCCTGGATCTGGCACTCCACCGAGCGCGGCCAAACCTTGTCAGGGCCGACAAAGAAATACAGAATGCCGCTGTCGCGCTTTTCCGTCGCGCGCGGAGCAAAACGTTTCGTCCCCCATTTGTACTGGAGTCGGATACGGCAGTTGGAGTACTCACGCTCCGTGGCCATGTAGCCGAACTCCTGCTTCTCGGAGGTCACCGGCACGTCGAGGATGTGGATCATCCCGTTCGCGACTTTGAACACCCGCTTGGGGTCGTTGTTCTTCCCCGTGGAGGGAAGAAAGGTGTACCAGCCGCTCAGGTCGCGTCCGTTGAACAGCGGGGTCCAACCCTCCTCGCCGGCGGCGGCCAGCGCGCAGCAAAGCAATCCCACCAGACGGAATACCATAGTGGACCTCAAGCGGGCACTTCGTTTCGGGCAAAACGCTCTGCGTTGCCGGCCAGAATGGCTTGTTTGTCGGCGTCGCTCAGCGCCGGGCACTCTTCCGAAATGATGCTCCAGCGCCGCGATCCGGTGCGATAGCTGTCCGGGCCCTTGAACCAGTATGGGGTATCGGTGCCGTACATCACCTTCTTTGAACCCACCGCTTTCACCAGTTCCTGAATGAACGCGGGGCTGAACTCCATCACGGCAGCCACGTCGCACGACACATTCGGATTGCTTGCGATGGTGTCAAAAATGTATCGGTAGTCCTCTTTCACCTTCGCAGTGCCGCAGTGCGCGAGGGACCAGGGCACTCCCTTGAACTGCTGGAACAGTGGCGTGATCAGCTTCGCGTAATCGGCGAAGGTCTTGAAAGCAGCGGCCATGTTCTGGCGGTCGCGGCTTTCATTGAAAATCGGATAACGCCCGAAATACCACCACGAGAGGTCCAGGATGATCGGCTTTTTGTGCTTGCGGCACATCTCGTATACCGGGATCCAGCTCTTGTGGTCCGGAAGCAGCCCATGAAAGATCGGCAGCATCTTTATTCCGGACGCGCCCTTGCGAAGGTCCTGTTCGAGTGTCTCGAGATAGCCTTCACGGAGCGGATAGATATGGTCCGGGAACCACCAGAATCGGTCCTTGTGCGCCTTCCATGAATTGAATTGATACTGCTTGTTGGCCACCTCCGTCAGTTCCACCGGATTCTGGCCGCGCCCGCGCATCTCAGACGACACGTCCTCGGCGTTGTAGCTGATCAGGAACGCTTTATCAATGCCGCCGCGGTCCATCATCTCGATTGTGTATTCGACGGTGGAATCGGGGTAATACTTCGGAATGCCGTTCGTGCCCTGGATCTTGCTGTTAAATACATGCACGTGGACGTCGATCACGCGATAACGTTTGGGCTGTTGGGCGAGCGCGGCGCCTGCCGCGAGGGCCATGAACTCACGTCGACGCATGCTTTCTCCTCAACTCTTCATTTCGCTGGCAGCCGTTTCAAGCCGCCGCCTGGTTTCGTTCAAGATTTCCGGGTCCCCGCCGAACGCCATCCGGACGTGCTGTTCTTCATGGAAGTTCACGCCCGGCGTGACCGGCACGCCATAACGTTCCAGCAAACCGCGTGAGACGTCCTGGCAAGTTCCACGCAACTGCGAGACGTTCAGGAAGAAGAACGGGCCGCCGCCCGGGCGGACGCAGTGCAGCGTCCGGGTGCGCTGGATGGCGGGCCACAAGAGGTCGCGGTTTCGCTGGAATTCGGCCGCCACGTCCTCCAACCACTGCGAGGGGCCGAGCATGGCCGCCGCGGCGGCGGCCTGGTTCACGTGGCTGCCGAACAGCAGGTTCCACTCGAGAAGATGCAGTATGGGACCTGTCAGTCCGGCGGGAGCGATGGCAAATCCAACGCGCCAACTCGGCATGGCATAGCTCTTCGTAAAGCTGCGGACCAGCACCGTCCGCCTGCGCATCCCGGGGAATCCCGCAATGCTGCGGTGTCGGAGTCCGTCGTAGATCATCTTGTTGTACGACTCGTCGGCGACAACAAGCAAGTTGTGACGTTCAGCCAGGTCCGCTGCTGCGGCCAGTTCGTCCTCGGAGAGCACCCGCCCGGTGGGGTTGATGGGCGTGTTCAGGAAGAGGCACTTCGTATGTGGTCCCGCGGCGCGCTCGAGCTGTCCGAAATCCCACCGGTACTCGTCCCGTTCGTCCATCGGCACATACACAATTCGTGCGCCGAGCGGCTGGATTATCCCTTCCAGGAAGTAACACGGGGAGGGCACCAGCACCTCGTCTCCGGGATCGAGCACCGCGTGAAAGATGAGCCATAACGCGTGCATTGCGCCGCACGTTACCAGGACCTCGCTTGCCGGGTCGATCGCCGTGCCAATTTCCGCGCCTACCGTATCGCAGATGGCTTGCCGTAATTCCAGCAATCCGCGAGAGGGTGGATTCACCGGGCTGCGCGCGGCGCGTTCCACCGCCTGGAGCACGTGCGGGGGCATCGCCCGATGCGGGTAGGGCCGCAACTCGAGCACATGCCGCCCTTCACGCACCAATTCCTCCACGCGCGCATCTACGATCCGGGAACCCACCAGCAATGGCTCGAGGACACGTCGACTGACAAGCGTTCGCGGATCGAAGCCCTGCGCGGCGGATTCGTAGTGCATGCTACCTGCCCCAAACTGCCTGATATACGCGCATCAGGTTGCCGCCCAGCACCTTTTCGATTTCTTCGTCTGTGTAGCCGCGCCGCACCATCTCGCGGACGACGTTCGGCATGCCCGTCATGCGTTCGGCGCCCTCGATCCAACGCCAGCCCATTTCCGGGAAGTAATCGACGCCGAGAGCGATTGAATCTATGCCCGCCACTTTCTTGATGTGGTCCATGTGGTCCAGCAGGTCTTCAAGCGTCGCGCGCTGACCGTGCCGCGGCTTGATGTAACCCTCATAGAAGTGAAGGCAAATGGCGCCGCCGTTGCGCGCGATGCGGCGGATGAACTCGTCGCTGAGGTCGTCGGACCCACGCGGCGGCTTGCCGGAAGCCGCGGCCACACCGCAATGCGAAACCACGATGGGTTTAGTCGTGATGTCCAGCGCCTGGCTGAAGGCAGCGTCCGACATGTGGGAAAGGTCCGCCACAATGCCAACGCGGTTCAATTCGCGAAGGACTGCCTGGCCGAAGTCGCTGAGCGAACCGTCACGGTTCTTGAGGGGGCTGGGAACGGCCCAATAGAGCTGCAAATCGCGCAGCCCCAGACCGTAAAACATCTTCACGTTGTCCAGCTTTCCCGCGAGCGGCCGAGCGCCTTCGAAGCTGTAGATTACGCCCTGTTTGTTTTCCTGCTTGGCACGGCGAATATCTGCGACGGACCGCACCACGATCGTGTTTCCGTGGCGCGCAACCTCCCGGTCAAGAATAGCGAGCGCCCTTCTTCCACGCTCTTCCCAGCCATCGACTTCGCTTTCGATAGTGAAGCGCTTCTTGCCCTGCCAGTAAACGCCATCCACCGTGGGCTTGATGGTGCGCACGGTGATGCCCGCCGCTTGCTGCTGGCGGAAATCATCAGCATGAAAGCAGTGGTCGTGCGCCACGATGCTGATGGAGCGGCGCCAGACCGCCTGCGCACGGCGTTCCTGTTCCGACGTTAGTTTGATTTCATACGAGCCCGGCGGCTGATCGGACGCCTCGGCGCAGGAGCAATCCGGTTCCAGCGGCACGTGATCGGCGCGGGGCGGCGAAGCCGGCTGGGCGCCGGCAAGTGGCGCCCAGATCAGAATCGCAACCATCAACCGCTTAGAAGTTGAAGCGGAACTGGAGCGTGATTTTGCGGTTGCCATACGAGAACGGCTCGATGAAGTCGTTACGGGTGCTCGCGTAACGCCCCACGGTAGCGGGCGAGGACAGGTTCATATTCGGCGAGGCCTCCCAGCTAGGGTGGTTCCATGGATTCGCGATTTGCGCTGCGAACTCGATGCTGGTACCCTCCCGCGGAAGGACGAATTCCTTGATCACAGAGAGGTTCCACGTGTTGATGCCTGGCCCCTGGATGATCGTCGGCGAGGAGTTGCCATAGCGGCCCACGTTCTCCGGCGTGCTCAGAGGGCAGCCTGCGGTCAGCAGGTTGGCTTGGCCGTTGATCGAACTGCCTCCGGGACAGGCGAAAGCGCCGGTGTCAAAGAACGGCATTCCCGTGAAAGCGCCGCGGTCCTCGCGGGGCAGATTTCCGTCGCCGATGCGGTCCGGCAAGTGCGATGCCGTTCCGGGCGTGCTGCCGGCCGGGTCCACGCCAACGTAAAACGGAGTGAGATACCGGCCGGACTGGAGCATCGTGACCCCTACCGTTCGCCAGCCGCCCAACGCTCCGTTCACGAACGGATGCCATCGGCTGCCGAATCGCTTCCCGCGGCCGAACGGCAGCTCATACGAGTAAGTAAGAATAAGCTGCTGCCGCGGGGTGAAATTCGGGTTGCTCGTGAACCGCTCGCGCCGGCCATAGTTCCCCCCAGTGCCGACCAGGGGCACGAATGGAGTATTGCCGCCGAAATCGGCATTCACGTCCGTGAGCGCTTTCATGTATGTGTAGCCTGCACTCAGGAAGAAGCCGTACACCGTGGGGCGCTTCAACTCGAACTGGAGACCGTTGTTGCGCGTGAATCCGCCATTATTGGTCAGATTGATATCGCGCACCAGCGGCACCGGCCGGCGGCTCTGGCTGAAGGGCTGATTGCTGGGCGGGGCCTCGTTGTAGTTGACCACGATGGGAATGCGGGTCTGCAGAAAGCCGAGATACGAGCCGCGCACGCCCCAGCCGCGGAATTCACGCTCGATCGAGACGCTGTACTCCTGGACCATGGGGTTTCGCAGATTAGCAACGGTCGCTCCGAAGCCCAGCGTTTCCGGGTTTAGCGAACCCACCGCGCCAAATCCCGTGAACGGGTTGGGGAACGCGATCGTTGGCGTCAAGGTGCCGGCGGTGCCTAGCTGCTGGGTGACCGTCTGGCTGCCCAGGAACACCGAGCCGGTGGGAGACACGCCCGTGGCGCCAGTGGTGTTGTAGTAGTAGATTCCGTAGCCGCCGCGGATGACCGTGTTGCCCCGGTTGAACGGGCGCCACGCGAATCCGAAACGCGGCGCGATCGCGCCGTAGTAGGTTTTGATAAGCTCCCGGTTCTTTGCCGCGTAATTGGCTTCCTCCGCCGTACGCACCGGAATAGTTGATTGCGGGAAATTCGGAACGATGAAGCGCCGCGCCTCTTCGCTTGGAATCACGATTTGGCGGTTTTGGACGTCAAAAACGGCTAGTTTGTCGTACTTTTCGTGCACAAAGGGCCAGATTTGGTAACGGAGACCGGCGGTGAGGGTGAGTTGCTGGTTCAACCGGATTTCATCCTGCACGAAGAACCCCCACTCGTTCTGGAACAGGTAGAAGACGTTGGGCGCAAGCTGTCGCGTCGCCGTCGAAGGATAGCCGAGCAGGAAATCCGCGAAGCTCCAGCCGCTCAACCGGCCGTCGAACGTGAAAGCCGGTGGGCCGATGAGGTTGTTGCTGAAGATCTGCGCGCGGTTGAACTGGATTCCTGCCTTGATACTGTGGGCGCCGCTGAATACCGAGATGTGATCCGTTACGCCGGTAACCTGGTTCGTGCTCTGGGTAAAGCTGCGGGCGGCAATGCCTGTGAAGGCGCCCGAACCGGTGAAGTTCAGGCCGGGCAGCCCGGTGATTCCGAGCGTCCCTTGCAGCCCCGCGGCGGCCATGACGTCTTCCCGTTCGAACGGGCTGCTGAAGGCCAGGCGCGTCCGAGTGAAACCGAAGCGGAATTCATTGGTGATCCGTGGGTTGACAACGAACGTGTCAGAAATGCTCACGCTGCGGCCCGGAAAAATTTGGCTAAGGTTGGAGGAGTTCTCCTGCGTGAACGGCGTGGTCGGCAACGCCACGGTCAGGTACGTATGGCCGTAACGCCCGAACACGGTGTGACGTGGCGAGATGTTGTAATCGACGCGGATGTCGGCCTTGTCGCGGCGGAACGGGCGCAGCGCGTTGGTGAACTGGTTGTTAACGATCCCCGCCCCGGTGGGAGCTGTCCAGAAGCGCTCAATGAACGCGTTAGAGACCGAACTGATGCGATTCGACGGAATCACGTTATTGGAAAACGGCGTTCCGGTGAGAGGGTCCCGCACCGTGACCGTCTGCCCGCGATTGAACTGATTGACGAAAGACGGGTCCAGGAGTTCCGAGAAATCCCCGCGCTGCATCGCCGGCGTGGGCAGGTTGTTGGGGGTAAACGGCGAGGCGGTGACCGAAATGTTGTTAAGCCGGACACCTTCAAAGCCATGGTAAAAAAACAGCTTATTCTTGACGATCGGACCACCCACGCTCCACACAAACGTGTGACCGTGGAAAACCTGCTTCTCCGTCAGGAACGGGTTGCGGGCCTGGAGCGACTTGTCGTCGAACAGCCACCAGGCGTCACCGTGAAAGGCGTTCGTCCCCTGGCGTGTGACCATCTGGACCGTGGAAGGTGTCGCATACTCCGCCGAAGCGTTGTGCGTCACCACTTTCATCTCGTCCAGCATCTCGAGTGTGGGCACGATCTGGCAGCAGGATTCCGCCACACGAACGCCATCCAGCGTCAGGCGGGTCGCGCCGGCCGCGGAAGGCAGTCCGTTGAACGAGGCTGAGCCAACGCTCATGACATTGCCGGGGACCATGTAGAAGAAGGCGTACGGTATGCGCCCGCCCTGCACCGAGCCGGCCGTGGGCACGCGGTTCATAATATCGTTGCGAGCGGAGAACGAGACAGTTGGCGTCTCCGTTTCGATCACGGGAGCCACGCCCGAGACTTCCACCGTCTGGGTTAACTCACCGACTTCCAGCGTGATGTCCACGCGGACGGTACGCGATGCGGTAAGGTCGATATCCGTTTGAGAGTACCGCTTAAAGCCCGGAAATTCGGCCGTAACCGCGTACATGCCGGGGACGATATTGTTGAACAGGTAGTTGCCCGTGTCATCCGTCCGGGAGGCCCGTTCGAGCCCGGTGTTCTGGTTCCGAAGGCGGACGACCGCGCCACTGATCACGGCGTTCTTTTGATCGAGGACCACTCCACGGATGTTGCTGAGCAAAGCCTCCTGTGCTATCAGCGGTGCGAGGCTTAGCAACCCCGAAGCGGCCAGAAACACGAAGCGGGTGTTCCAAGGCCCCATATTGCCCCTCCGATCCAGACTGTTCGGATACTGGATCCAGTATCCAGATCTTAGGGCGGACGTTTCGCCGTGTCAACGCCTAAACGCGCCCCTGAACGAACCGCTGTGCGTTTCCCGTCACAATTAGCCGCCTGTCGGCCGGCGAAAGGAAATCGCATTGGTCGGTCACCATGCGCCAGGTATCCATCGGAGCAAACGGAAAATCCGTGCCCCACATTAGCTTGCGCGCGCCTACCTCGGTCACGATGTGACGGTAGAGTTCGGGGGTTTTCACCATGTGCGGGGAGGTATCGAGGAGCGCGTTGGGATGCCGCGCGACGAACGCCAGCACCGCCTCGCGGTCGGCGTCGTCCTTCGGCGTACCGATGTGCGCGAGGCAGATGGGGGTTTCGCGGAACCGCTCAAATAAGGGATCGAGCAGCCGGCCGTAGTCCTCGAACCGCTTCACGATACCCTGGCGTTCCGCCACCTCGTTGTAAAGCGGGTACTGGCCGATGTGCCAGTTCGACAGGTCGAGAATCACGGCGCATTTGCGCCGGGCACACAGCTCGTATGCGGGCATGAAGCCGGGGTTGTCCGCCAGGAAGCCGTAGAAGAGCGGCATGATCTTCCAGCCCACCGCGCCCTCGTCGAAATCGCGCTCCAGGTCTTCGAGAAAGGTCTCCCGCAACGGGTTCGAATGATTAACGAATAACCAGAAGCGGTCGCGATGCGCGCGCCACGCTCGCAGCTGGTAGGCGCGATTGACCACCGGTTTCAGGTCGACCGGGTTAGACTTGCGCCAGCGAATCTCCGCGGCAAGGTCTTCCGCGCTGTAGGTGAGCAGGAAAGCGTGGGATACTTCGGCCTGGTCCATGGCGCGCACGAGGGCCTCGATGGTGCCATCTGGCTTGTGATATCGTCGCGCGCCTTCGGAAAGGCCGGGATGCGCCGTGTTGATCGTATGGGCGTGTACGTCGATGACGCGGAAAGGGCCGCGCAACCCGCGAATGGTCTCCTGGGCCGCGGCCGCGCCGGCGGTGGCCGCTATAAACCCGCGCCTGGTGATCATCATTTCCAAACCTCCTTCAGCACCCGAAGCACGTTACCTCCGAGAATGCTCACGATTTCGTCGTCGGAGAAGCCCCGCTGCACCAGCCCCTCGGTGAAACGCGGCATCGCCGAAATGTTTTCGAGACCTTCGACGAAGGTGCGGCTCCAATCGCGGTCTTCGATTTCGTTATTGCCGACGCGGTCGAACGGCTTCCGCACGGGTCTGCGGTTGTATGGGAAATGGTCCGCCCCGATGCCGATGCACGCGATCCCTCCGACGCGCCGCAGGTGTTCGACATGGTCCAGCAGGTCGTCGAGCGTGGGCTGCCAGTTCCAGCCGTTCGGGTTTTTGATGTAAGTGCAGAAGTGCAGGCCGATCACGCCGCCGCTGCCGGAGACAGCCCGGATCTGGTCGTCTTCCAGGTCGCCCTCGAGCAGCTTGCGCGTGCGGGGATATCGCGGCGCGCCGTGCGTGTGAATCAGGGGCTTGCGGCTCTCCTGCACCATCTGGCCGAAAGCCGGGCCGCCGGCGAGGTGCGAACTGTCGAGCACGATTCCCATCTCATTCGCAGCAGCGATGAGCTTGCGCGCGAACTGGGTGAGGCCGCCGTCCGGCTCGAGAATGTGCGAGGTGTGATTACCGGCCGGCCAGAAAGGCGCCAACTCACGCAGCCCGCGGGTGTACAGGTTTTCAAGCCGGCGCAGATCGCCGCCAAGCGGCAACGATCCCTCGTTGCCGAAGATCGCGGCCACCTGCCCCGTTTCTTTCGCGCGCTCGATGTCCGCGACGGTACGGGCGATCAGGACCTTGCCTTCCAGACGTTCAACGCCCGAGATCAGCTCGAGGTACTTGCCGGTCCAGTCGAAGGGGTCGGGCGGAAAGACGCGACGGTTGGAGTCGTCCCAGTAGATGCCGTCGGCGAGCGGCTTATAGATCTTTGCCGTCACACCGCCGGTGCGCATGTCTTCAAAATCGCGTGCGCGGCGCATGTGATCGTGGCAATTGATGATGATCGATTCGCGGTGAAGGCGCGCGGCGCGGTCGCGCGGGGCGGCGAGTGCCGCCGCCATGGCCAGAAAGTTCCTGCGTCTCATTGGGCTCACCATAACCGGAACGGCAGCGTAGAGAGCCGCTCGGCCCCGGATGCGGTCACAAGTACCGCGTCTTCGAGCTTCACTCCGCCTACGCCCGGCTCGGCGATGATCGGCTCGATCACGACGACCATGTTTTCAAGGATTTCGGCATCGTTGCGCGGCTCGATCTCGGGAGGTTCGGTATAGCTGCAACCGATCCCGTGCCCGACGAATCCTGCCTGGTGATTCGGCGAACGGTAAAGCAGATCGCCCAGCCCGCGCCGCTCGGCCACTTCAATGCCGGCCCGCGCCACCGCGGAAGCGCGCACGCCGGGCCGCAGCGCGGCTACCATGCGGTCATACATCTCCGCCGTGGCGTCGAGCAATTCGCTTTGCCGCGCCGGGACCGTGCCGATTGCGACTACGCGCGAGAGATCGCCGCGATAGCCCTGATACGTAGCGCCGCAATCGAGCTGCACCAGGTCGCCGCGTGACAGCCGGAGATCAGTCGCGTATGGACAGACCACCGCTGTTCTCACGCCGGCGCCCACCTGAGTGGTGAACGAGACCTCGTCGGAGCCGCTGCTTTTCATCGCGCTCTCCACCTCGACCAGAACCTCGCGTTCGCTGGCACCTTCGCGCGCCCCGTCGATGAAAGCGGCGCCGCCAGCATCGGTAATGCGGGCGCACTCCCGAAGGGCGGCGATTTCCGCCGGGCTTTTCACGGCGCGCTGTTCGAGCACCAGCCGCGAGGCGTCGGTGATCTCGGCGTCGGGCAGCGCCCTCGCCAGATCGCAGTAGACCGGCGCCGGCAGCGCGTCGAACCCGGCAATTCCGATCTTCCGCGCGGCGCGCGGGACGCGCTCGACCAGGCGCTGCGCCACCTCGCGCAAACCAACGATGGCGACATCCGGGAACGGCGTGAAGCTACAGAGGTCTTCCCAACTTACATTCGTCAACAGGGCCGGGTCGCGGGCGTTGGAGAGAACGCAGAAACTCCAATCATGGATCCCATGCCGCGTTTCGTAACCGCTGAGCCAGCGAACATGTCCCGGCATCACTTTGTTTGCGAACGCGATGAGAGCGTCCACACCCTCGCGTCGCATCGCCGCCAGCGTGCGCTCCACTCGTGAACGGTATTCCCCGGGCGTGAACACGGTCAAGTCTCCCATAGCCGCACCGCCGCGGCTGAAAGACGTTCAGCTCCGTCCCGGCGGATCACGGCCGCGTCCTCGATGCGCGCAGCCGCTCTGCCAGGGTTCCGCAGAATGGTCTCGATGTTGATCACCATACCCTCCTTGATGGTTGTGTGGTCCTCCGGACTGAGCTGCGGGACGTCCGGGTTGGCCAGCCCGATCCCGTGTCCCACAAACCCGGACTTGACGTTCGGCGATTCGTAGAGGCCCTCCGGACCGTATCCGAGTTCTGCGGCCATGCTCAACACCTCGCAGGCCACGTGGTCCGCCCCGATGCCGGGCCGAAGCGCTGCCAGGCAGGTCTCGTACAGGGCGGCGGTGGCCTCCATCAGGCGCTCCGAATCGCGATCCGCGGACCCTGCTGTGATCACCCGCGAGAAATCGCCGTGGTAGCCCTCCAGCGACGGTCCACAATCGAGTTGCACGATGTCCCCGGGTTCGACCCGGCGCGACGACGGCAGTGCAATAAAGCGGGCGGTGCGAGGGCCCGAGCACAGGATAGTGGAGAAGACCAGTGGTCCCGAACCGGCACGGCGCAATGCGTATTCCACTTCCGCCGCAATATCGAGTTCGGTGGCTCCGGTCCGCGCGGTGCGCCGCAGCACTTCGGCAGAGCTGTCCGCGATGCCGGCGATCCGGCGCAACAGCTCGATTTCCGCGGGGCTCTTCACGGCGCGTAAGTCGAGCAGCAGACCCGTGACGTCCACCAACTCGCGCCCCGGGTGCAGTGTTTCGTATACCGGTGCGGGGAAGCTTCGCCAAGGTGCAATGCCGACGCGTCGCGCCTGCGCGGGTAGCCGCGACGAGACCTCGCGCGCAAATGCGGACGTTACGACTACGTCTTCGAAATCCGGCTCGTCCCAAAACGCGTTTGTGAACAGGGTCCAGCAGGTACCGGCCAGCAAAAAGCAGCAGTCCTGAATGCCGAGTTGCGGCTCGTATCCGGTGTAGTAGCGGACGTACCCGGTGTCAGGTTTGCCGGAGAAGATCACCAGGGCATCCAGCCGTTCGCTTGCCATGCTCGCAAGCAGCCGCGAACAGCGGTTCTCGAACTCCTCGCGTGAAAACATGTCTCACCAGCACGAAATGTGGCTGTCCCGGCGGGGATCGGCGCCGCCTTCGAGTGCGCCGTTGGCGGGGTCGCGTGTGATTGCACCCGCACAGCCCATAAGGTTCATATACGGACCCTGCGTCCAAAGGAGGTGCCCGCGCTGTTCGAGTTCGCCGCGCACCTCCGGCGCGATGCGGTCCTCCACCGCAAGCCAGAACAGGTTGCCGAAGCCAGGGTTGGCTTCCAGGTAAAGCTCCCCCGATGCGCCGAGGCTGATGACGCGCGGCGCCTCCACCGCGGCTTGCGGCCGCATTTCGAAATCGACAAGATTCACGATGACCTGGGGCACGATCTGGAGTATGCCGAAGCTGCCGGGCGAGCCCACGGCAAAGCGGAGGCCGCTAGAATCGGTGGCCAGCGCCGGTACGACACAGGACGGCGGCCCAGGGCGGTCCTGAAGGCGGTTGGGGCTTTGCTCGTCGAGATCCCACCAGTACATCCAATTGTTCAGGAGCACGCCGGTATCGCCCGCAATCTCGCCGCATCCGAAGAGATTGCCGAGGGTCTGTGTGGATGAGACGGCATTGCCTTCCGCGTCCACCACGCAGAAGTACGTCGTATGGCCGTGCGCGCGGTGCCGGGTGTGGAAGCGGTCGCCGGCACTTGAAGCGGCGCGATTCCTTCGGATTTTTGCGGCAGCGTCACGGGCGTAATCCTCCGAAAGCAGGAGTTCGATTTCAGAAGCATCGGACCAGGTCGCCCGGATGCGGTCCTCCACCGCGATCTTGATCGCCTCTATCAGCAGGTGCCAGAAGTCGGCGGGGCCCGCGGCGCGCAGATCGAATTGCTCCAGAATGCGCAGAGTCTCCAGAATCTGAATACCGCTCCCCGGAGGGGCGATCGAGTGGATCTGCAGTCCCCGGTACGGCGCGGCTTTGGGTTCATGCCAGCGCGGGCGATAGCCGGTCATGTCGCGTTCATCAATGAAGCCGCCGTTCGCGCGCACATGCGCGATGATTCGGCGGGCTATATCGCCCCGGTAGAACGGCTCGTCGCCGTTTTCGGCGATGGCGGCCAGCGTGTCTGCGAGACGTTGCTGCTTAAACAGTTGACCAGAGCGCGGGGCGCTGCCGCCGCTCAGGTAAACGGCCGATGCGTTTTCGCAGCGCGAAAGCGCCGGCGAACAGCGCTCGAAGTACTCCGTGACTCGCGGCGCGATGGGGAACCCGTGGCGGGCGTGGTGGATGGCGTCGGTGAAAAGAGAATGGAGCGGGAGGCGTCCGTACTTGCGGTGTGCTTCGACCCAGCCCGCGGCAGAGCCGGGAACCACGGCCCCGCGCGCGCCGCGATAGAGATCTCCGCGGGTTAGCGAGTACAAGGCCGCGGGTGCCGCCCCCGGGGTGCGGCCTATGAAGTCGAGCGCATCGGTTTTGCGCTGAGCCGCATCGTACACAAGCATGTATCCCACGCCGGCGGGCCCGATCATATACGGGGCGACCACCGAGAGCGTCGCCGAAACGGCAACAGCAGCGTCTACGGCGTGGCCGCCGCGGCGAAGCGCGTCGAGGCCGGCTTCGGATGCGAGCGCATGTTCGGCGACGACCATGCCGCGCGCAGCCATAGTGGTTACGAGCGAGCGCGCCGCGCCTGTCCACCAGCTTTGCGTCATGGCGTGCTGCCCTCCCTGGCTTCCAGCGCGGGCTGCGGGGCGCCTTTAAGGATCAGCCGAACGGCAAGGTAAGCCCCTGCGCTCAAGGCCGACATCAGGAAGAACACCGGGTCATACGTGTAGCGCTGAACGATCCAGCCCACGGCCGCCGTGAAGAACACGCTGCCCGTCGTGCCGAAGCAAGTGGTCAGTCCGGACGCCGTAGCCACGAGCCTCGAAGGGAAGGTGTCCACGGTAATCACATTCAGATTCACGGTCCACGCCGTCTGACACATCATGAATAGGCAGAGCAGCGCGAAGAGCACCGGCGTGGGATACGGGAACGCCAGCAGAAACGCCAGACTCACGACGCATGCCGCCACCGTGAGCACACGCAGCCGTGCCTCCAGATTCGGCACGCCGCGCCGGATGAGACCGCCTGAAAGCCACCCGCCGCCGATGCTGCCTATGTCGGCGAAGATGAACGGAATCCAGCCGAACCTCCCAATGGTCTGCATCGAAAGCCCCTGCTCCGCGGTCAGGAACTTGGGGAGCCAGAGCACGTAAAACATCCAGGGACTGTCAGCCAGCAGGCGGCCGATCGCGACGGTCCAGAAGCGGCGTTCCTTCACGACCGTCTTCCACGCGCGCATCAGGGAAGGTGCCGCCTCACCCGCTACTTTGCCCCGGCTGACGTGCGCCAGTTCGGCAGGGGTGATCCAGGGATGCCGGTCCGGACTGTGGTAGAGCAGCAGCCAGACGATGACGAAGACCAGCCCGGCACCGCCCGTGACCACGAATGCCGCCTGCCACCCCAGGCGTAACGAGATCGACACCACCAGGGGATACGCGATAACGGCGCCGAGCGTCGCGCCTGAAACATAGATGCCGTAAACAAACGCCCGCTCTTCCGGCGGATACCACTCCGACACCGCCTTGGCTGCTGCGAGAAACGCGCCGGGATATCCCAGGCCCATCAGGAAACGGAACACCGCCAGCCACTCGGCGCTGGTCGCGAGCGCGTGCGCCATATTGGCTGTCGACCACCAGACCAGCGACAGAGCCAGACCACGCCGTACGCCGAGACGGTCGATCACGCGTCCCCCGAGCAGGAAAGTGATGCTATACGCGATCAGGAACGCCTGGGTGACGCCGGCATATTGGGCGTTGGTCAGGTGAAGTTCCCGACTGAGGACCGGGGCCAGGACGGAAAGCACCTGGAGATCAAGGTAGGCCAGAATGGTCTCGATGAAGAGCAGGCCCGCTATGTACCAGCGCAACCCGGAAACTTTCATGGAATTCCCTGGCGCTCTCTGATATCCTGGATCCAGGATTCAATGAGGCAACTCTAAGCGATTCCGTAGAGGCCTGTCAATGACATACTGTTCGGATCTCACCATTCCATGGACCACAATGCGCGGGACGAAGTAATCGCATACAAGCCTCTGAACCAGATCGTGTTCGAGCGGCTGCACGGGGACATCCTCCGCGGGGCCTTGCGGCCGGGCGACCCGCTACGCCAGGAAGACATCACGGAGCGGCTCGGCGTGAGCCGAACGCCCGTGCGCGAAGCCATCCGGCGCCTTCAGGCCGAGGGGCTGGTCACATCCAGTCCACGCAAGGGCGCGGTGGTCGCGGAACTCCCCTTGAAGAAGGTCCGAGAGATCTACCAGATCCGTGGACAATTGGAGGCTTTTGCGGCCGAACTGGCCATCGATCATCTGAACGCCAAGGATTTGACCGGGCTCCGCAAACTGATCACGGAGATGGAAGCGCTCGACCCCGAGCGCGACCTGGAGAAAATCCTGGATAAGAACCGCAAGTTCCACTACGTGATCTACTCGGCATCGGGCAACGACACGCTGGTGGAGATGATCGACCAACTCTGGCGCGATATCCAGCGCCTGCGCTCCCGCTATCTACTCACGCCGCACGGGCACCGGCATTCCACGAGCGAGCACCTCGGTATTCTCAAGGCGCTCGAAGCGCGCGATCACGCGCGTTTGAGGGAATTGGTCCGGCAACACTGTGAACGCGCGCAACAATCGCTTACCGCGAATTCGGTCGACGGCCAACCTTAGCGCGGGTCCACATCGCGTACGCGGGCAGGCCCGCCAGCACTATAGCCAGCCCTCGCACCGTGTACTGCGGCTTCTGGAAGAGCAGGCTGACGAGGATCAGGCAGGCCGCGCCGATGTAGACGGCCGGCAGGACCGGATAACCGAGCGCGCGGTACGGCCGCGGCTCGTCCGGACGAATGCGTCGCAGGCGGAAGACGGCCGCCACTGTCATCAAGTAGAACAGCAACGCCGCAAAGATCACGTAATCTACGAGGTCGCTGTAAGTGCCCGAGAGCGTCAGCAGGCCCGCCCAGCAGGCTTGCAACGCGAGGCTGTACCCGGGCACGCTGTGGCGGTTCAGACGACCGGTGCGCTCGAAGAACACGCCGTCACGGGCCATGGCGTAATAGACGCGCGAACCTGCCAGAATCATCCCGTTGTCCGAACCCACTGTCGCGATCAGAATCGCAATCGCCATGAACGCTTCGGCGGGCTCGCCCAGGATACGGTGCGCCACAGCAGTGGCGATGCGGTCTCCCGGCGCATGCTGAATAGCGCTGATCGGCAAATTCAGCACGTAGGCGACATTGATCAGGATGTAAACCGCCGCGACGAGTCCCGTGCCCAGCAGCAGGCTCGCTGGCAGGTTGCGCCGCGGGTTGACGACCTCACCGGCCGTGAACGTGATGTTGTTCCAGGCATCGTAAGCGAACAGCGCCCCGACCATAGCCACGGCCAGCAGCGGCAGGAAGGCCGGCCAGCCAACGGGCGTCGCCCAGAAATCGCCCGAGCCGGCCACGGGCTCCCGGGAACCGTAAAGGATTCCCAGCACGATTAGAAAGGCGAGCGCGGCGAGTTTGGCCAGCGTGAACAGGTTCTGCACGCGCTTTCCCGCGCGGATGCCGCGCAGGTTCACCGCCGTAAGCGTACCGATCAGCGCGAGTGCCACCAGGTGTTGCGCGGAGATCGGACCCAACAGCGGCCTGCTCGAAACCCAAGGTACGAGGACGCCCAAATACCTGGCGAATGCCACCGCAACCGCCGCGATACTGCCGGTTTGGATGACCAGGAACGGCGTCCAGCCGTACAGGAACCCGGTGACGGGTCCCCAGGCTTCGCGGAGGTATACGTACTGGCCGCCCGCGCGCGGCATCATCGCCGCGAGTTCGCCGTAGCTCAGCGCGGCGCTCATCGTCAGAACGGCCCCGATCACCCACACGATCAGCAGCCAGCCGGGTGAACCCACCTGGCGCGCGATGTCGGAGGAGACGAGAAAAATGCCGGAGCCGATGATGGTGCCGGCCACCAGCATCGTCGCATCGAAGAGACCAAGGCCTCGGCGCAGCCCGGCTTCGGCGTTTCCGTTCTGTTCCATCAGTACCGCCGCGCCCAGTCCACCTCATTCAGCAACGGCTCGCCCGCACAGTAACGTTTAAGGTTTGCGGCAAACACCTCCGCGACCTGTGCACCGTAGTCCGCGCGCGCACCGCCGACATGCGGGGAGAGCAGCACGTGATCCATGCCATAGAAAGGGTGGTCGGGTGGAAGGGGCTCCTGCTCGAAGACGTCCAGCGCGGCGCCGGCTATGCGTCGTTGCCGAAGCGCTTCGATCAGCGCCGCTTCGTCCACCACGGCGCCACGGCCGACGTTGATCAGCACCGAAGATGGCTTCATCCGGCAGATGATGTCGGCATTGATGGCGTGGCGGGTCTCCGGCGTCAGCGGCAGCGTAACCACGAGATAGTCGGCTTGCGCAGCGACTTCGGGTAGAGCCTCGGGCCCGTAAAGCGCGTGCGGGGAGACGGGCGGTCGGCTGTTCAGCGAAAACCTCCGCGTTTCGAGCGCCGGGTCGCGCCGCACGGCGAGGACACGCATGCCAAAAGCGTCGCCCAGGCGCCCGATCTCCCCACCCACAGAGCCGAACCCTACGAGCCCCAACGTCTGGCCCGGCAGAGTCGGACGGTCGAAGAAACGAAACAGTTCGCCGCCGACCGGCCATTTGCGGGCATCCCGGTATTCATGAATTTTGCGCATGTTGCGCTGGAATGAAAGGATAAAGGCGAACACCAACTCCGCCATGCCTGCGGCATGAATGCCGCTAGAGGTTGTAATTCTCACCCGACCGCAGAGCGGATGATCGAGCAGGTGGTCGATGCCCGCGCCGAAGGTCTGCACCCATTGGAGCGCAGGCACCGTATCCGGGGTCGGCAGGTAAGGCGAAAGCAGCACTTCCGTCCCGGCGGGTATGCTTGGAGCAAGTTCCTCCGGGCCGGCACACGGAGAGACGACCACGTTGTGATTGCCCGCCGCGCGGCGGATTTTCTCGATCGAGCCCGCCGGCAGGTCAGCAGCGACAAGGATGGTCATGACGCGAGCCGGCTGAGGTCGCTCTGCGGCTTCAGCTTTCCCCTCCTTACGTTTGGAACAGTATACCCGAAGAACAAGGATGTTCGAGTACTGTCCCGAACGTAAGGGCAACACCCCGGGAGGTATCGCCGTTGCCGTCGAACTGTCGCACGACGATCCAGAGGCCGGTCTGCCCGCCCGCTAGCGTACCGGTGATCCGGAAACGCTGCCACGCCGTCGTGAGCGTCACCTGCGCCGGACCCGCGAGGTACGCGCCGTACGCATTGTTCACGATTGCGACCGAGACGTTCTTTGTGCCGGAGGCCACGCGCGCCCAGACATAGAACGTGTACGTGCCGCCGTCCACCAGGCCCGCCACGTTCTGCTGGACGACCGGCGTGGCGGTGCTGGCCGCTATCTGGTCAGCGGTCGTGTTGCCATCCGGCGCGGCGGCGGCGTTCGCGCTCACCGAGCAGGACCCGCCGTTCTTGTCCCACGTCCCGACGCTGAAGTCTTCGGAGTACTTCGCCATGTTCTCGTACGGCCCGCCGAACGCGCCGCACTCGACAGACTGGAGATGCGAGTCCTCGAACGCCCACAGGTTGTTGACGGCGGCGTACGTGAAGTTCGCGCCGCCGTCCCCGTCGCGGAGGAGCACCGTGCTCGCTGTCGCGGCGGCGGTCGCACCGCTGATCTGCGAGGACGTGTGCGAGTGGACCGACGCAGCCTTGCCCGCCAGATCGCTAACGAGGCCGGTCACGTCTGCTTCGGCGTGCGTGTGGGAGAGCGGTGCCTTGCCCGCCAGATCGGTCGTGAGGCTGGTCACGTCGGCCTGCGCGTGGGTGTGCGCGCCGAGCGCGATCGTGACGTTCACGCGGTCGCTGGCGGGTACGTCCAGGAACGTCAAGCCGATGCTCGCGCCTTGGATCAGGTTCAACGCGCGCCGGGTGCCGACCGCCGCGCCGTTGTTCTGGATGGTGAACGGAAGCGCGCCGGAGACGATATCGGAGGCCACATGCGTGTGGGCGGGCAGATCGCCGGCCGCGAGCGTCGTACCAGCCGTGGCGCGACCCCATGCGTCCACGGTGAGCTTCGTATAGGTGCCAGGCCCGACGCCGGAGGTCGAGAGCGAGATCGCGCCCGCCGCGACGTTGATGCCGCCCACCGGATCGATCTGTACGACGCCCTTGGCGAGCGTCGTCGCGTCCGGAACCGTGCTCGCGCCGAACGTCTGGCCCGCCGCGAAGTCGATGATGGCGTCCATCGCGAGGTGGTTGCTCGCGTTCAACACGATGCCGAGGTCGCCGGAGTTGTCCTGCTTCCTCCACTTGACCGCGCCAGCGTTGGGCAGGCGCACCAGGCCGGTGCTCGACTTCGTGCCCGCGCCGAACTCCGCGCCGTCCTGGAACGTTTTGAGGCCGGTGACAGTGACCGCGCCATCCTTCCGGATGTAATTGCGCGCGGCGGCGGTGTCCAACTCCGTCTCGACGGCCACGACCGCCGACTGGAGTGCGGTGATGAAGCCCGCGACCATGTTCGCCTTCACCGCCACGCCGTTGCCGTGGCCTACGGTGGCGGTCCCGAACGCTCCACGCTGGCACCCGGTGAACTGCGTCCCGGTCTTGCCGGTGTACACGATCAGTTCGTCGTCAATTGAGAGTATGCCGTACGTGGCGGCGAAGCCTCCGGACGTGGACGCCACGTTGATCGTGGAGTCGCCAGCCAGTACCGCGCCCGTGGTCGTAGTCTCCAGGGGCTTCGCGGAGAATGCATCGACCGGCGAGTACATGCTGGCGGCGCTGTCGATTGCTCCAGGATAGTTAGCCATTGAGCTTCCTCTCGTTCAACTTGAAGCGGTTGAGTGCCCGGCCAGCGGGCGTGACGATCTCCACCACGCGAGCGACCTCCAGTGCGCGGGCGGCGCGCGGCTTGTGATATGCCGCCGACACCGCCTGCACCCAAATCTCCAGAGGGACCGGCCTGCTGTTGAGGCAGAACTGATCAAACGCCCAGAAGGACATGGAATAGAACGGGGACTTGCACCCACATGCCGTACGCCTGCGCCATCGGCGGGTCGGGAGGCCCGTAGAGGCCCGCGAGGTACAATGCACTCGCTCGCCGGCCGCCCCAGCGTCTGCGCCGCGAAGCGAATGGTCTGGCCCATCAACGTCGCGTTCTTCTGCCAGATGTCATAGTCGAATCCCTCGCATCGGAAGTACTTGATGCCGTACGAGGAGTTCTGCCACTCGCGCGGCAGGTTGACGTGCATCAGCAGCCTCCGGTAAGTGCCCGCGCCCGGTTTTCCCTGGTTCGCATCGAGAGGCCACAGGCTCGAACAGCGCAGCCGGGTGGGACGCGCGCACGTACGAGATCACGTCCTGGCAATACGACCAGATCCGGTCGCGAAGGAAATCCGCCGTCTCATTCGGGTGCGCCGGATCGCCAGCAGGATCATCCGTGTTCGAAGTGAA
>DATMYF010000155.1:0-2101 GCA_035561075.1 Bryobacteraceae bacterium | reverse complement strand
GCATCGAGGGCATAAACCCGGAGCAGGATGCCGCTATCGACGCATCACTCCGGCAGCATGGGCGCCCGATAGATACGGGGCTGTGCGTATAAGGAATCGTCCTGGACGCCGCCGCACCACGGCGGTATCCAGGCCGCCCACGAAGTGGACGGAAGGCCCGAGCAGGCAAAGGAGAGTATGGCGAATAGCTCAAGTTCAAGCAGTAGCGGAATCGGATTCAGTGGTCTACTCACGGTCCTATTTATCGGCCTGAAGCTCACCGGATACATCAACTGGTCGTGGTGGTGGGTGTTGGCACCGCTATGGATTCCGCTTGCCATCGTGCTGACACTTCTGGCGGTTGTGGTCGCCATCAAGGTGTCCGCATGACCCCCAACCTCACCCGCCTGGCCGAGATCGAGGCACGAGTGGAGGCGGCAGCCAAAGACTTACAAGTTCACACGTGCGTGGATTGCGGCAAGCCCTTCGACCCACGCGAGTCCCTGATGGGGGACGAAGGCCAATGCCAATTGTGCTGGGAGGCTCAATGCGACCGCTCCTGGTGGGAGTACATGCGCAGGCTTGACGAGGCGCTGGGGCCAGTGAAATGCTAGCCCGCGCCCTAGACCTCCTTTTCGGCTGCCGGCACGCAAACCAGAGCCGCCCCTGGACGCTGCCGGATGCCAAGGGGATCACGCGCAGTTATACCGTCTGTTTGGAGTGCGGAAAGCACGTACCCTACTCTCTCGTGCCGGTTGAGCCGGCTGCGCTGCGGGTGGGGGAGTTGCAGGAGGAGATATGAAACTCGGAAGCAGGGTTACGTGGACTAGCCAAAGCGGCGGCAGCGCGACCAGCAAGAGCGGCACTATCGTGGAGGTTCTGCCAGCCGGTAGCTATATCTCGGAAGTCCTGCGCAGATACGAACTGACGCATCGGTTTCAGTACGGCGGAGGCATATGCCGCAACCATGAAACATACCTAGTGGAGGTGCTCGCGAAAGGGAAAGGGCGACCGGTCCTGTACTGGCCGCGAGTGTCGCAATTGCGGGGGCGGGATGCCTGACCACACCCCCGAGTCCCGCGCTGCGGCGGAAGAGATCCACGGTGCCGAAGGAAAGCGCTATCTTGGCGAGGCTCTTGTCTATGAGCTTAAACCTGAGGACTCCAAGAGCGGAAATGGCATCACCTACAAGGACCTATGGGAGGGTAGGTGGCTGCTTAAGAAACAGCGGACGAAACTACACAAGCGCATCGCCGACCTGGAGCAGCGCGAGGCCGAGTTGGTGGGGGCGCTGGAGTTGGCCGCGCGCGCGCTCACCGACATAGCAGACCCACGCTCAGAGCGCCCTTACGAAACGACCCTGGACCGAGCATATGAAGACTGGGCGCTTGAGGCGCTGCGGAATGTGCGCGCTGCCCTCTCCCCCACCCACGACAACCCCGTGCTGGCAGAGGTGGCGCGACTGAGGGAGGCGCTTCAAAGATTGCGTGGCATCATCGGGATACATCTAGGCGGGTTCGGCGGGCACCAAACCAACTGGCAAGAGGAGCTGCAAGCCGCAGACCGAGCCCTCGCATCTACCACCCCCGCCCCCGACTACGCCACGAACATCCGGCGCGAGGGCTGGCGGCAGGGGATAGAGCTGGCCATTGAGATCGCGCACACCTTCACACAGGGGGAGCCAACATCCGGATGTCCGGGGCCACTCTATTGGGCAGGCTTGATCGCATGCGCCAAGGCGATTGAAGCCGCCCTGCGCGCCGAGGCGGGGAAGGAACAGAAATCGTGAGGAGTGAGTCCGAAATCCGCATGACAAAGACTATCCTGGAGACGCTTGGGCGCAAGAAAGATGCCATTGCGCTGGCTTGGGTGCTTGGCGAGTATCCGCCCGTGGCCGAAAAGCCCAGCGGCGAGCCCGTCGGGCATCAAGCCAATAACTCCAACGACTTAGGAGCAAAAACAGACATCGAGCCCGCCGGGGTATCCGCTGGGAGCGGCACGGTCGAAGACGACGCCGTGCCGAGAGAGGTCAGCGCGTGCATCGACAGAATGGTGCCGAGCGCGGAAGCCTTACTCCGGAAGGCCGGGGTAGAGGTGCCCAAGGCCCTGCGCGCCGAGGCCG
>DATMYF010000154.1:0-16330 GCA_035561075.1 Bryobacteraceae bacterium | reverse complement strand
CCGCCTGTAGATCACCTTTCCGTCGAACACCGTCGTTTCCACCCTCACCCGCGCAATTTCCGCTGGGCTGATGGCCAGGATATCCCGCGACAGCACCACCAGGTCCGCCAGTTTGCCCGGCTCGATCGAACCCTTGAGCTTCTCTTCGAAACTGGCGTAAGCCGCACCCAGGGTGAACGCGCGGATCGCCTCCGCCGCGGTGATCTTCTGTTCCGGAATCCAGCCCTCCGGGCGCAGGTCGTCGAGCGTCGCCCGGGTCACCGCGCCGTAGATGCCCATCAGCGGCTGCATGGGCGCTACCGGCCAATCCGAGCCGAAGGCCACCACCGCTCCGCTGTCGAGCAGGCTGCGGAAAGCATAGCTCCCCTTGGCCCGCTTCGGCCCTATGCGTTTCTCCGCCCAGCGCCCGTCGTCGATCACGTGATACGGCTGCATGGACGCGATCACCCCCAGTTTCCCGAATCGCGCGATATCGTCCGGGGCGAGGTGCTGGGCATGCTCGATGCGGAAGCGGCGGTCGCCCAGGCCGTTGCGCATCATGACGGCTTCGAACATCCCCAGGACCGTGTGGTTGGCCTTGTCCCCGATGGCGTGCACCATTACCTGCAGCCCCGCGGCATCCGCGCCTGCAATGTGGTCCCGCAGCCGGCTCTCCGGGATCATCTCGTCCGCGGCCAGACCAGCGGTTTCCGGCGCGTCCGCATAGGGCTCGAAGAACAGCGCCGTCGTGGAGCCCAGAGAACCGTCGGAGAACGCCTTCAGAGCACCGATTTTGAGCTTTTCGCCTCCGAAACCGGCGCGCACCCCCACCGCCGCCAGCCGCGGCCACGAGCCTAGCGGCTGCGCGCCGTAAATCCGCACAGTCAGTTCACCGCGCTGGAGCAGTTGCTGATAAACCCGCAGGATCTCCGGCGAGGCCGACATATCCTGCACGCTGGTGACGCCGTTCTCCGCGGCATACCGCATGGCCGCGCGCACCGCTTCCGCAAGCTCCTCCTCCGTGGGCGCCGGAATTTTGCGCTCCACCAGCCCCATGGCGGCGTCTTTCAAAATGCCGGTAGGCTCGCCCGAAGCGTCCCGCACGATGGAGCCGCCGGGAGGATCCGGCGTGGTACGGTCGATCCCCGCCAGCATGAGCGCGCGCGAATTCACCAGCGCCATATGGCCATCGAGCCGGCTCACCATCACCGGGTGCTCCGGAGTTACGGCGTCGATCAGTTGCCGCGTGGGCGTTTCGGCCGGCTTCCAGTTTTCGTGGTCCCATTCGCCCCCGGTGATCCACCGTCCGGCGCGCTGCTTCTCGGCGAAAGCGCGGATACGGTCGCGGAATTCGGCCTGCGACCGTGCGTCCCTGAGTTGCACCGAGGCAAGGCTGCTCCCGCCCGAGCAGAAGTGCACATGGGCGTCGTTGAAGCCCGGAACAACCAGCTTCCCGCCAAGGTCGATCACCTGGGTGGCCGGTCCTGCCCACCGCCGGATTTCGTCTGTGCTCCCCACCGCGGCGATGCGCCCCGCGCGGACCGCTACCGCCTCGGCCTGCGGCTGGGCGGGGTTGACGGTCCAAATTTTCCCATTCAAGAGAATCAGGTCCGCTGAAGGCTGGGCCACGGCGGACATAGCGGCAAAGAGGATCATGATAAAGCTCATCAGGCGTAACTCCCGAATCCTGCGCGTCCGGGTTCAATCGGGAAAATGCCGCAAAAAGACGAATTCCCGTCGACGATTGATTGTAGCCCCGCCTGCGGGGGTCTCGCGAAAAATCTCCTTGACACGCATTAAGTGGTTATTTTTCAAGAACTTTGGCGGGCTTATCGGGCGGCGCTTCTATGCTGCGGGCACAGTGCTGTGCGATACTCATTATAGAACCAATAATGTCGCAGTTGGACGATGCGGTTGCCCGTTATCACAAGCTATTAGAGAACCAGGATTTGTCCTGGGCCGACGCCCTGCAGCAACGCATGGAGAGCGAAAAGCTGTCTGCGGGGGGACGCTTGATTTGTCCGTTCCTGCGGCCGAATTTCATCACCCGCCGGCAATACGATTCCCTTGTGAAGGCGGGCGAGGTGCTGATCGGCGCCATCGACCGGATGGAGCGCATGGTGCTGAGCAATCCGGCACTGCTGGCGCGGCTCGAACTCCTTCCCGCCGAAAAGATGCTGGCCGGCATCAATCCCGGCTATGACGCGCTTGAAGTGGCGTCGCGCCTCGATTCTCATCTTTGCAACGGTTCGCTTCACTTCGTGCAGTACAATGCCGATTCGCCGAGCGGCGCCGGATACGCCGAGGCTCTGGGCGACATCTTCTTCGACAGCCCGCCGATGAAGGAATTCCGCAAGCGCTATAGCCTCACGCGCGTGGGCGGCAGGAAGCACCTGCTCACCGCGCTGCTCAAAGCCTATAAGCAATTTGGCGGTCACAGCAAGCCGAACATCGCCATCGTGGAGTTCCGTCCGCCGCACCGTTCCGGGCGCAGCGAATACGAGATCTTCCGCGATGCCTTCCAGGAGGAGGGCTGCAATGTGGAGATCGTCTCCCCGGACCAGCTCGAGTACCGCAACCGCATTCTGCGCAAGGGCAGCTACGAAATCCAATTGGTCTACCGCCGCGTCAGCGTGCAGGAATTCCTGATGCGTTTCGACCTTTCGCACCCGCTGGTACAGGCTTACCGGGAGCATGCCGTCTGCGTGGTGAATAGCTTCCGCTCCGAACTGGCGCATAAGAAGGCCATGTTCGGGCTGCTCACCGACGAGACCCTGACGGCCAAGTTCCCCAATGTGGAGCGCAAAGCCATCCGCGAGCATGTGCCGTGGACGCGTCTGGTGGAACAGACTAAAACCACCTGGCAGGACCAGGTGATCGATCTGCCCGAGTACATCCTTGAGAACCGCGAAAAGCTGGTGCTCAAGCCCAACGACGATTACAGCGACCAGCACATCTTCTTCGGCTGGGAGTTGAACGCCTCCGGCTGGGAGCGCGCCCTGAAACAGGCGTTGCGCTTCCCTTATGTCGTGCAGCAACGGGTGGAGCCGGTGCGCGCGGTCTTCCCGCTTTCGAACTGGGGCCATCTGGAGTTCCGGGAAATGCAGGTGGACCTCCATCCTCACGCCTACCTGGGCAAGGTGCTGAGCTGTTCGAGCTGGGTTTCGGCTGGAGGCTCGGGCTTCTCATCCGCCGCCGGCCTCACCCCCACCTTCATCCTCGAAAACAAGGGTTAGCCCCGGTGCGCCCAAGCCGCGGCAAGCTAAAATAGCCACATGACCAGGTTTGCCGCCGTTTTGCTGTTGGCTCCGGCCCTCGCCGCGCAACTCACCACGGACGTTTTCCAGAAAGCCCCACCCGCTGTGGAAGAGGCCTTGCGCGCGCGCATCAAGGAGTTCTATCAGCTTCACGTGGACGGCAAATTCCGGCAGGCCGAGGCGCTGGTGGCCGAAGAGTCGAAAGAAATGTTCTACTCCATGAACAAGCCGAAGTACGTGAGCTTCGAAATCGACCGCATCGAGTGGTCGGACGAGTTCACTAAAGCCAAGGTCACGGTCGTCTGCCAACGATACGTGATGGTGCCCGGCTTCACCGGTAAACCCCTGCCGGTCCCTACCCCCAGCCGCTGGAAAGTGGAGAACGGCCAGTGGGTCTGGTACATCGACAAGGATTCGATCGGCCAGACCCCCTTCGGCAAGATGAAGGCCGGGACCGTCCCCGCCACCGGAGACGGCAAGCTCCCGGCGCTGCCCAGCGAAGCGGATGCCATCCGGATGGTACAGCAGGTCAAGGTGGACAAGACCGCGGTAGCACTCAAACTCAACGCCCCGTCTTCGGACCAGGTGACGGTAACCAACCCGTTGTCCGGACCTGTCACGGTAAGCATCTCCAACCCAAGCATTCCGGGTCTGGAGATTCAGATCGCCGAACCGACGATCCCGGGAGGCAAACAAGCCACGGTCGTGTTCCGCTACCGGCCGGGCAAGACCAAGCCGCCGGCCTCCGTCGCCGCGGCAATCTCGTCGACGGAAACCGGCCAGAGCTTCCCCATCAAAATCCAATTCGGGAAGTGACCTAACTCTCGCCCCAGGGGAGGCCGGACGGCTCCACCAATTCCATCTCCTCCGGGTCGATGGGATGCAGGCAGATGCTCTCGGTTGGCAGCATGCCGCGCCACTGCTCCACCATCGAGCGGTAGGCCTCCCCGACGGGACGGATGCGGCGGTCGAGGTCGTACAGGCCTAGCGGATTGACGTTTCCGTTCTGCTGGCGCAGCGCGGTATCCCAATCCACCTGGTCGGTGAGGCTGTACCAGGTGAAACCCAGGATGGGCACCCCGTCCTCCTTCAGCCGCACCATATTGGCCCATTCCTTCCAAAGCCACGCCGGCGCCCGTTCGCTGTCTCCCAGGTTGGTTTCGGTGTGCATCACGGGCAGATGATACCGCTCGAAGTACTGGCGGGTGATCACGTAATAGCCGAAGATCTCCCCTGCCCCCCGCACGTGGCCCTCTTCCCGCACCAGGTGCTCGTTGGTGATGTAGTAGTCGTTGCCCATGACGCAGTACGGCCGCAGGCGGCGCGCCTTCTCCATAAACCAGTGGTATTCCTCTCGGCTCATCCCGTTGTCCATCAGGTATTCGTACATCACGCCACGCACGTCGTGGCCATAGGAGAGGTCAAGCGAGAGGAACCGCTTGTGGTTGAGCATGGCCGCGCGCATTTGCGCCGCCGGATCCGCCGGGTGAAAGTACTCGCTCGACTCGCTCTGGATGAACAGCGCCGACGGCTGCACCTTCAGGATGGCTTCTTCCGCCAGGAGGTTTGCCTTGGCCAGGGTCTTCAGCGCGGTCACGAAACCGGCGTCCGATGCCAGCCGCTCATTCCACCAGCCGTACTGGCCGGAAAAAGTGGCGCACACGAAGATCTCGTTCACAGGGGTGTAGAACCGCACCCACGGGAACCGCCGCGCAAACGCCCCCGCGTACTCGGCGAACAGGCGCGGCCACTCGGGGTTCTGGAAGTTGCCTGCCCAGTCCGGCACACCGAAATGGCAGAGGTCCGCGATGGGCTGGATCTTCAGCCGTTTCAGTTCGGCGAAGGTTTCGTCCGTGAACTCCCAGTCATACTTGCCGGGAGCGCGGTGCACGCGGTAGTACGGCGTACCGTACCTCAGGTATTCGAGCCCCAGATCGCGCACCAGTTGGAAGTCCTCCCGCCACCGCTGGTAGTGGAAGCACTTCTCCATCTCGTCCACGCGCAGGTCGCGCCCGTCGGGTCCCGCCACCACGGGATAGCTGTTCTCGATTCCCGTGGCGAAGAGGAAGTTGTGGGGACCGTGCCGGCGGTAGCGCTGGCGCCCGTTCTTGTGACCGTCTTTGGCTTTGGCCGTCATATGCCGGTGACCGGGAGCAACAAATACACGGATTGCGCTCGGACACTGGCTGTATGCAATTCGGCTTCCGAAGCCGGGTTACTTTGTAGCCGGGAACGCCGCGGCCGGCGTCTCGCCGGCGATCGTCACCTTCACGCCGGCCTGGGTGGCGTCCATCCACTGCCGGAAGCGCTCCTGCTTCACCTCGTTGAAGAGCTCGTCCCGCACCTGCTCGAACGGCTGGACGCCCAGCTTTTCGGCACGGAACAGGTAGTAGCCGTTGGGCTGCCGCACCGGCTCGCTCACTTCCCCCTGTTTGAGTGCAAAGATGGCATCCCGCACGGCGTCCGGCAGCTTGTCGCTGCGCCGGATGTTGCCGAAATCGCCGTCTTTCGCGGCGGAGCTCTGGTCTTCGGAGTGGAGCTTCACCACTTTCACGAAGTCCGCGCCGCCGCGAATCTCCTTCAACAGTTTCTCCGCCTTGATCCGCGCCGCAGCCTCGGTGAGCACCTTTTTCCCACCCGCGGGAGCCGCGCCGGTAGAGAAGGAAATGTAGATGGCCTTCACCTGCACCTGCTGGTAGCGGTCCTTGGTAGCCTGATATTTCTTCTCGACCTCCTCGGGCGCGACCTTGACCAAGTGGTCCATGGCGTAGTTCACCTGCGCTCCGGCCAGCAACTGCATGCGTTGGAGTTCGATCGCCTCTTTCGTAGGGCTCTGCTGATCGAGTCCGTTCTCGACCGCCATCTGGGTGAGCTTGCGGAGAAGCGCGAACTGCTTCGCGAACGCTTTGCGGTCCTGCATGGCCGCCTTCTGATTCTGGGGCGGCATGCTGGCCACGAGGAGCTTCATCTCCCCGTAGGTGAGCTGCTTGCCATCGTCGAAGGTGGCGATGACTGTCGAGGGATCGGGCTCCGCGGAGGGAGCCGGCTTCGGGGCGGCGGTCTGGGCCCAGGCTGCGGCGGCCGCCAGGGATAGCATCAGGACGTGTATCGGCTTCATGCGAATAAGTGTGTAGGGCAATATTTTAACATGCGGCCCGGCACCGCCTTCCCGCTGATAATATGGTCTTTGGCCCACCTTCTGATTGTTGACGACGACCTCAACACGCTCGCCTCGCTCTCCCGCGCCTTCCGTCTCGCCGGCCATGAAGCCACGGTCTGCGACAACGCCGCGAGGGCGCTGGAACTGGTCCGCACCGAGGCTTTCGACCTAGTCTTCTCCGATGTCGTGATGCCCGGCCGCAACGGCATCCAGTTGCTCGAAGATCTGCGGGGCATGGGCAGTCCGGTACCGGTGATCATGATCTCCGGGCAGGCCAACATCGAGATGGCCGTGCGGGCCACGCGCCTGGGCGCCTTCGACTTTCTCGAAAAGCCGCTCTCTACAGACAAGCTGCTGCTCACCGTCGAAAACGTTTTGCGGGTGAAGCGCCTGGAGGACGAGAACCGCCAGCTCCGCCAGCGCGTGGGCAAGCACGAAATCGTCTTCGCGGGGGATACCATGCGCGCCGTCATGGCCCAGGTGGACCGCGTAGCCGCCGGTGAAACGCGGGTCTGCATCCTGGGGGAGACGGGGACGGGCAAGGAACTGATCGCCCGCGCCCTGCACGACCGCAGCCCCCGCCGTGAAGGCCCCTTCGTGACCCTCAACTGCGCCGCCGTCCCGGCCGAGCTTATCGAGTCCGAGCTCTTCGGCCACGAGAAGGGTTCCTTCACCGGCGCTACCGTGCGGCACACCGGCAAGTTCGAGCAGGCGCACAAAGGCACGCTCTTCCTGGACGAGATCGGCGACATGCCGGTGATGATGCAGGCCAAGCTCCTGCGGGTGCTGGAGGGCGGGCAGATCGAGCGCGTGGGCGGCGACCGTCCCACCAATGTGGACGTGCGGGTGATCGTCGCCACGCACCGCAATTTGGAAGAACTGGTGCGCGAGGGCGGCTTCCGCCAGGACCTCTACCACCGCATCTACGTCTTCCCCCTGCGCCTGCCGCCGCTGCGCGAGCGCACCGAGGACATCCCCACCCTGGCCGAACACTTCGCCACCCAGATCTCCGCGCAAAACGGGTGGAAGCCGAAGCCGTTCACGCCCGAAGCCCTCGAAATGTTGTGCCGCTACGGGTGGCCCGGCAACGTCCGGGAACTGCGGAATGTAGTGGAGAGGCTGCTGCTGCTCTCCGGTTCCGTGGTGGACGCGGCCGCCGTTCGGCTGGCGCTTCCGCAGGCCGCTTCCGCACCGGCCGAAGCCGGGGACACCGGTTCGGGCCCACTGTCCGCGCGCACCGAGCGTTTCGAGCGCGAGGTGATCCTCACGGAACTCAAGCGCAACCAGCGCATGGTGGACACGGCGCGCGCGCTGGGTCTGGAGCGCAGCCACCTCTACAAGAAGTGCCAGCAGCTCGGGATCGACCTGCGCGCGCTGCGCCGTGGCGAATAACTACTCCATCACGTAGCGCCACACCTCCGGCCCGCAGACGAACCAGATGGTCTTGCCGTCCAACGCAAAACCGGCGGTGATGCGGCTGGGCGGCGCCGCTACTATAGCTGCCTCATTGGTGTTGGTGTCGATGGCGAAGATGCCCTCCGCCGCCAGCCCCCAGATGCGCCCGTCCGGCCCCATTGCCACGCTGTTACTGAGGGCCCTGCGGAAGGGCAACTGCTGCCCCACCGTGACCTCGTGCGTCTCCGGGTTGAAGCGGAACAGCTTACCCGAGGAGATCCCGTACACAATCCCGTTGGGCGCGGTGATCAGGTCATTCACCCCCCGCGCTTCCGGTACCCCGGGACCCTCCCACAGCTTGGTGCGCGTCTTCGGATCCCACACGAAAAGGCGCGCCTCCTTCTGCGTCGGATGGCTGCCGCCGCCACCCCCAATCGTGGTGCCGCCCACGATCAGGCCCTTCCACACGGCCAGCGAGATCACGCTCTGGTCCTTAATCAGGTGGTGGTACTGCTGCACGGTGCCGCGCTCCACGTCCCAGACGCTGAGCGGACCGCCCAGCTTGCCATAGCCCGCCATCGCGCCGATGTACACTAGGCCGCCGGGGCCCTCGATCAGCGCCTCGGGCCGCCAGCCATGGTCGGAGCCTTCGAACTCCACCAGCGCGGGGTTCTTCTCCCCCTCGCCCTGATGGAACGGCCGCGACGGGTCCCACACGAGCAGCGGCGCGAAGGCGGAATACGCCGCCATCAGCAGCTTCGAACGATGCCTCAGGAAGGTATAGACCTCACCGCCCCCGATGTCGCCAATCTCCGGCACGGTGCCGCTCTTCTCGTCCAGCCGCACGAAATGAATAGGCAGCACGGCGCTGCCGTAGATCACCTTGTCCGGCCCCAGCCCGATCCGAAACAGGGGCAGGCCGTTGCCCTTGTAATCGAAGCTCCGCTCATCAACTTTCCCAGTCCGCGGATTGCTCACCTTGATGGTGCGGCCGGAGGCCTCCACCGTACGGCCGTCCGCCAGCCGGTTCTGCCGCGCCTCCGGAGCCGCACCTGACGCCTCGACCGGCGTGGCGTTCCACCCCTTCAGCTTGAAATGCTGCTTGCCGTGCCGCGCGTAGACCGCGCCGTCCTCACCCTTGTAGACAGTGGCAGTCCCCACCGTCTGGAACTCCGGCGGCATGATCAGGCGATGTTTGCCGGTGGCGATCTCGTAGGCTGCGATGTTGGCCTTGCTGGTCCCGATCCCCACGTAGACGAAGCCGTCCTTATCGCCCGCCACGGAGCGCCCGTACTGTTCCACGGGATCCATGCGCCCCAGGTCGTCGAGCTTTCCCGTCCCCGGGTCGTACCGCACCAGCTTCGATTGCGGATAGGTTGCGCCGTAGATCTTGTTATCGGCACCCACGCCGAGGGCCCAGATGTATTGCTCGGTTTCGCTCGGACGCCCAAGGTCAACGAGCGTCCCTTTCCGGGGGTCGAGTTGCAGGATGTGCGCCCGCGGCAGCGTGCCGAGGTAGATCTTGCCGTCCGGCGCCACCACCATGGTCCGGGCTCCGCACTCACCCGCGGCGGGGTTCTTGAACACCTGGTGCGCGCCGGTCGCCGGATCCACCGCTACGACGTCGATGGTGTTGTCCAGATACAGGTAACTCAGGTAGAGGCGCTGGCTGCCCTCCACCGGACCGGGCCCGACAGCCGAGGCGACCAGTCCCCCCAGCCCGCGGTACGCAGCCATTTTTTCGAAGCGTCCGGCTCCGTGGGCGGGCACCGCGGCGAGTGCAGCAAGAAGCGCGATTGAGATTCGCAGCATGGAACTATCATGCACGCCCGAGGCCCCAACCTTCAAGCGCGCCTGATATTCTGTCGGAAGCCGTATGGAAATCAGCCGAAGGACCGTTCTCCAAAGCGCCGCCGCGGCCGCCTCACCGCTGCGACCGCAGACCGCCCGCCGTCCCCACATCCTGCTGCTGATGGCGGACCAGATGCGCGGCGATTGCCTGGCCTCTGACGGCAACCGCGCCGTTTCCACCCCCAACCTGGACCGCATTGCGAGCGAGGGCGCCCGGTTCCGCTGCGCTTACTCCTCCGCCCCCACCTGCACGCCGGCACGGTCCGGCCTGCTCACGGGCCTGGCCCCCTGGAACCACGGCATGCTCCGGATGGTCCGGATGGCCGACCGCTACCCGCTCGAGAAGCCGCGAATGCTGCGCGATGCGGGCTACTACACGATGGGCATCGGGAAGATGCACTATCATCCGCAGCGCAATCTGCACGGCTTCCACCACGTGGTGCTCGACGAATCCGGCCGCATCGAATCACCCGAGTACCGCGGCGACTATCGCGGCTGGTTCTGGTCCGAGGCTCCCCACCTGAACCCCGACGCCACAGGCATCGGCTGGAACGACTATCCGGCGCGGCCCTACGCCCTTCCGGAGCACCTGCACCCGACTTTCTGGACCGCCCGGACGGCCGTCAACTTCATCGAGGGCTACAACCGCCCCGAGTCCTTCTTCCTGAAGGTGTCCTTCGCCCGTCCCCACAGCCCCTACGACCCGCCGGAGCGTTTCTTCCGCCGTTACGCCGATGCGGACCTGCCCCGCGCGCAGGTGGGCAAATGGGCTCAGAAGTATGCCCCCCGCAGTGGCCCCAAGGACGACATCTGGCACGGCGACCTCGGTGCCGCTCAGGTGCGCACCTCCCGCCAGGGCTACTACGGCTCCATCAGCTACGTGGACGAGCAGATCGGGCGCATTCTCGAATCCCTTGAAAAGCGCCGGATGCTGGACGACACCCTGATTGTCTTCACCTCCGACCACGGCGACATGACCGGCGACCACCATCTCTGGCGCAAGTCCTACCCCTATCAGCCTTCCGCCCGCATCCCCATGCTGATGCGCTGGCCCACAGGCCTGGTCTCAGGGAGGCGCGGGAGGGTCGTGGAACAGACGGTGGAGCTGCGCGACATCCTTCCCACGTTCCTCGAAGCCGCCGGGCAGGGCGCCCGTAGCGAACTCGATGGCCGCAGCATGCTCCCGCTGGCCGCCGGAAAGACCGAAGGCTGGCGCCCCTGGCTGGACCTCGAGCACGGCGTCTGCTACAGCCCGGAGAACCATTGGAACGCGCTCACCGACGGGCGCGAGAAGTACATCTACCACGCCTTCGCCGGAGGCGAGCAGTTCTTCGACCTGCGCAAAGACCCGCACGAGTTGAACGACCTGGCCTCCGACTCCGCCGCCGGGGACCGTGTCCGCATGTGGCGCGCCCGCATGGTGGAACACCTCGCGCCGCGCGGCGAAGCCTACGTCAGCAACGGACGGCTGGTGCCGCGTCCCAACCAGGGGCCCACTTCACCGAATTTCCCGGGCTGCGCGTGCCATCCCGGGCGCGCGTAAGGTCAGTGGCCGCTGCCCTGCCGGTGGGTCATGGCTACCGCGCGGGCCAGTTGTTCGCGGAGAAGCGGGTTTTCCGGAAAGTCCTGCGCCAGCCCGGCAAGCAGGCTTTCCGCCTTCCAGGGCCGTTTCTCGCGCATGTGGATGACGGAAAGCAGGATTCGGGCGAACGGGCCGTAGTACTTGCCCCTGGAGGCCACCTTCTCCAAATTCTCGATGGCCTTTTCCTTGCTGCCCTCCACCTGCTCGAACCGCACCAGCCAGCGCAGGAAGAACGGCATGCTGCCGACCACATACTCGAGCGCCCCATAGGTCAGGTAGGCGTCGTAGTACGGCGGATCGAGAGCCAGCAGTTGGCGTGCCCACACCTGGTTCTGCCGGGAAAGCGAAAAGCTGCCGAAGCGTCGTCGCTCGACCAGTGCGGCATAGTCGGTGACCAGGCCGGTGACCATGCAGAGGGCAAAGAGCGACTCGCGGTCCCCTGGATGCGCGGCCAGCCGCGCCTGCGCGAGTTTCTTGGCGTCTTCGACGGAGCGGAAGAACGCCGCCTTGAGAGCGGGGTCCGGCACCAGGGTTTTGCGGTCAATAACGTGGGTATTGTCGGCGAAGAAATCCAACTCCAGGATTTTGAGGCGGTGGAGTTCGCTGAACATGTAGGCCGCTGCCCGCACGGAGGGCACCATGGGGTCCCCGGGATCCTCGCGCGCATGCTCATCCACGATGGCGTGGGTGCCTTTGAAATCCCAGTTGTACAGCCGGACGAAGGCCCTCCCGATTGCCGTTTTCGTCTCGACTTTGGCGGGCTCGGCACACAGGACACCCCCCAGTCCGAGCAGCAGGATTATCCAGCGCAAGGGCTAGTATAGCAGCGCTACCTACAGCGGTAGGATCTCCTCCCGGCGGGTGTCGAACTTGATTCGCCGCTTCTGCACATAGGCGATATTGCCCAGGTGTGAGGCTTGCGCCGAACGATGGCCCGCCAGCACGTCGCCATTCGGCAGTTTGCGCGACTTCATGCAATCGAGGAAGTTCTCGACGTGTGCCTCGGTGAGGTCTCGTTCGGCCTTCACGCTCTCGGGCGGGGCGCCGTTTTCCGCCGGCGTGAAGGTGAAGCCGCCTCGGCCGATGTTGAGCTTGCCCTTCGAGCCGCAGATTTCGATGCCCGCGCCGGTGATTCCCGGCGCCAGGGTGCCCTCGAACGTGGCGGTCCACTCTCCCGGATATTCGAGCAGCGTCTGGATGGTGTCGGGCGCCGTGCGGCCGTCCTTGTAGTGGTAAACCCCGCCGGCCGCCACGGCCGACATGGGCACGTCCTCCCCCACCATCATGTGGACGGCGTCGATCCAGTGGGTGAAGAGATCGGTGATCTGGCCGCCGCCGAAATCGAGATACGCGCGGAAGTTGAAGAACTGCTGCGGATCCCAGTCGCGCCACTTCACCGGCCCCACGAAGCGTGCCCAGTCGAGGTCCGGGGGCTGGGCGCGCAAATCCGGCCGCACCTTGATGAGGTGGGCGCCGTTGCCGTGCCACCATGTGCGCGCCAGCGTGATCTTGCCCAGTTTGCCGGCCCGCACGTACTCATCGCGGGCGCGCATGTAGTGCGCCCCGGAACGCTGCTGCATTCCCACCTGGCAAATGCGCCCGGTCTCGCGCGCCACCTTGATGATGGCGGGGCCTTCCTCGATCCGCAAGGTCAGGGGCTTCTCGACGTACACATCTTTGCCCGCGCGCATGGCGTCGATCGCGATGGCGGCGTGCCAGTGATCGGGCGTGCCGATCAGGACCGCATCGACGTCCTTCAATTCGAGCAGCTTGCGATGGTCGCCGAAGCCCTCGGCGCCCTGGGCGCGCTCTTGCGCCCGCCGCAACCGCGCACCGTAGACATCGCACACGGCCCGCACCCGCACCTGCGGGAACTTCTGGAAAATCCCCATCACCCCGGTGCCGCGTCCGCCTGCGCCGATCAGGCCCAGGTTGATCCGATCGTTGGCGCCGGCAATGCGAGAGTCACGAAACATTCCAGCATTGTAGTACCAATCATGGCCGCGAATGAACGCGAATGAACGCGAATAAGACTAACCGGTCTTTTCGTTATTTGCGTTCATGCGTTCATTCGCGGCCCATCGTCTTTCAGACCTGCGGTTTCAGGAAGGCCCAATGCGTGTGGATGATGCGCCAGCCGGCTTCTGTCCGGTGGTACACCTCCGTCGCGTTCCAGCGGACCTCGCGCCCACTGCGCTGTCCCTTCGATATGTAGTTGAAAGTCAGGACGGCGGTTTCGCCGGCCACCTGGACCTTGGCATTCCGCATTTCGCCCGCGTATGGCTCATCGGCACTGAAGCCGCGCAGGTAATAGGCGCGGAGTTCTTCAAGGCTGTGGATCGGCTGTTCCAGGAAGGGGTCGAAGTACGTCACGCCGGGGTCGGAGATCTCAAGAAAGCCGATGGCGTCGCCCCTGTCCGAGCGGTCGAGCGCGGCGCGCTCCAGCGCCAGGATGGTTGCGGGTATGTCTTTCGTGGTCGCGAACATAGTCCTACTATTCTATTGTTTGTGATCTGTTTCGGCGCTTTTTCGCGCGTAAACTGGAGGAGGAGTATGCACACGATCACCATCGCTTTCGCCGCCGCGCTGATGCTTTCCCAGGCAGCGGCGGCCCACACGTTCCTGCCGCTCGAGACCGGCAACTATTGGACCTACCGCTCCACACGCGGTCAGGAGACTTTCACCGTTTCAGTCGGACTGCCCTTCGCCATTGGCGGGCAGACGTACTACATGCTCAACGGCTACGCGACGCCGCGCCTGCTGGTGAGGCAGGCCGAGGACGGCGATCTGGTGTGGCTTGACGAAGAGGCTGGACGCGAACAACCGCTAGCGCGTTTTGGTAACCCTGGGTCGCCCTATCAGATCACCGACGGCGGCTGTGCGCTGGGCGCAGAAGTGAGCGCCAAGCCGGTCGCCTATGACGGACCCGCCGGGAGTTTCTCGTCCGCGCTCGAAATCCGCTACCAGCCGGTCAACTGCGCCGACACCGGTTTCGAGCAGGACCTCTACCTCGAAAATATCGGACTGGTGCGCCGTACCGTCACCACCTTCGCGGGTCCCCGGACCTACGAACTGATCGCGGCGCGGGTGGGGAAATGGAGTTTCGCCGCGGCACCCGCCGCGCTCGCGCGTTTGACATTCGAGCCGCCCGTCATCGCGCGCGCCGCAGATTCGGACGCGTTGCGCTTCCAGGCGACGCTGCGGATCTCACTCTTCGGTATGGAGCCGGTGCGGCTGCGCTACTCGTCTTCGCAGCCCTACGAACTGGTGATCCGCGACGGCGCGCACCGCGTGGTATACCGCTGGTCCGAGGGACGCGCCTTCCTCCCTGTGATCCGGGAGGATGAGGAGATCGTGGGGGAACGCGCCTTCACCATCGACGCCGAGGTGCCCGGCGGCAGGCTCGCGGACGGCGTCTACCAGGTGGAAGCGTGGCTCACCAACATGGACAACCCGCAGTTCGCGGCTTCGGGTACGATTCGCGTGGAGACGCGCAAGGCCGATCAGACCACGGGTTCCGGCACGGTGGCGCGAAACGCCCTCGATTCCCGCACCCAGCGCCGGTAGGCCTCGCACTCTTCGTTGAGCCGGGCGGCGGACCACCCCAGTTCCGCCGCCAGCAACGCTGCCGTCCGGTTTACCGCCGCCATCCCCTGGTCGCGGCTGAAACCCATTACCGTGCGGCGCAAGAGGAAATCGGAGAGTCGCGCGCACTGCTCCCGCCGGACCGCGAACACCACCTGCGCGGCAAGATCCGGGTACTCCGGGGCCAGCCGTTCCCCAAGCGCGGGACGCTCCTCGGCCAACCGCCGGACCTCGCCAGCGCGTGTGCCGTAGAGGGTGTCCAGATGGTCCTGCGGAGCCGCGGAGGTCGCGCCGGGGAGTGGCGTCGAGGCGGTGGAGGCGGGCCGGTTGTGCTTCAGTTCGCGGCAGACGGCGTCCACAGCATCTTCCGCGATGGCCCTGTAGCCCGTGATCTTGCCGCCCAACACCGAGACCAGCCCCGGAATGTCCGTGCGGATGCCGTGAAGCCGGGAAACCGAGGATTCGTCGCCAGGGCGTGTCACCAGCGCCCGAACCCCGGCGTTTGACCAGTAGACCTCACCGTCGCACAGCCCTGGGAAGTGCACGCCAGCGGAGTCGAGCAGGTAACGGGCATCCTCGGGGGTGGCGCGTGCGGAGGCCGGGTCTGCGGTGAAATCCGTATCGGTGGTGCCCACCCAGCTATAGCCCATCCACGGGATGACGAAAAACAGGCGGCCGTCCTCGCGCGCGAACAGCACGGTGGCGTGGCGGCTCACCGGCGCGCAGGCCAGGTGGACCCCCTTAGTGGTGCGGATCAGGCGGCGCGGGTGCGGCGGAGCCAGGCGCGCGGCCAGGTGGTCGAACCAGGGGCCGGAGGCGTTCACTACCACGCGCGCACGCAGTTCCGCTTCCCCGCCATGGAGCGTGTCGCGCACCTTTACCCCCGCCACCCGGCCGGCTTCATGGATCGCACCGGTGACTTCGGCGTAGTTGAGCGCCACGGCGCCCCGTGCGCGGGCGTCGAGCACGTTTTCCAGGCAGAGGCGTTCCGGCGAATTGACCTGCGCGTCCCAGTAGGAGGCCGCACCCTGCAGTCCGCTCGTCTCCATGTGCGGTTCGGCGCGGCGCATCTCGGAGGCCGAAAGGAAACGGTGGTGCGGCAGACTTTTGTCGAAACTGAGGGCGTCGTAGAGCACCATGCCGGCGCGCAGGCGGGCACGGTAATAAGCGCTGCGGCTGTAGATCGGCACCAGAAATTCGAGCGGCTTCACCAGGTGGGGGGCGATGCGCAGCAGCGTCTCGCGCTCCCGCAGGTCCATACGGACCAGCCGGAAATCCAGCATCTCGAGATAGCGCAGGCCGCCGTGGATGAGGCGCGTCGACCCCGAGGTGGTGGCACCGCCGTAATCGGCCTTTTCGACCAGCGCGACACTCAACCCTCGTAGCGCGGCATCGCGCGCGATCCCTGCTCCGATAATGCCTCCTCCGGCGACGATCACGTCGAAGGGGCCGCCTAAACCTTGCAGCCGTTCCATTCCTGTCTAGACAAGATGGTAAGCCAAACACCACGGGCCTGTCAAG
>DATMYF010000153.1:0-21895 GCA_035561075.1 Bryobacteraceae bacterium | reverse complement strand
CTCCGGGCAGCAAGGGTTTGCGTTCGCCAGCATCGTTTCTCGTCGTCAACGATGAGCCCGCATCGCCTCCTCCTCGCGCCTCGCTGACGAACGCAGTTCCTTGCTGCGCGGCCACGCGCGAGTTTATCAGCAGCCTGCTAGAGATACTTTTTCAGGTCCGGATTGAGCTGCTTCTGCACCGCCGGATCGTTCAGGTTCTCTTTGGTCACCAGCAGCGGCGGCAGGCTCTGAATTTTTTCGGGCGTCCCGCCGTTGATCTTCTCCACCGCGGACTTCACGGTCTGGTAGCCGATCCGGAACGGGTCCTGCACAACCAGGGAATCGATCACCCCGTCTTTCAGCGCTTCACCGAGCGTGGGACTCCAGTCGAACCCCACCATCTTGATTTTGCCCTGTCGCGGCTTGAGCGCCTGCGCCGCGCCAACGGTGCTCGATTCATTGGAGGCAAAGATGCCGTCGAGCGCCGGGTGTGCCGTGAGCATGTTCTCCGTCACCTGGAGCGACTTGGCGAAGTCCGCCATGCCGTAGCGTTTATCGAGAAGCTGCAGGCCGGGAAATTCCTTTTTGATGGTGTCCTCGAAACCCTTTTCGCGCGCCATCGTGGAGGCGATACCGGGCTGCACCGCCACCATCACGACACCCCCCTTGCCGTTGAGGATCTGGCCCATGCGGCGGGCAGCCATCACACCGGCGGAGTAATTGTCGGTGGCGATGTGTGCGGTGTACAGGTCCGTCTCCAGGCCGGTATCGAAAATGATTACCGGAATCTTCTCGCGCACGGCGCGCTCCACCACCCCGACCATGGCATTGGTATCGGCGGGCGCGAAGGCCAGCGCGTCCACCCGGCGGTTGATCATGGCATCCAAGACCTTCAACTGGCCGTTGAAGTCGCCTTCGGTGGGTGGGCCATTCCAGATGACGTCCACGTTCAGTTCCTGGGATGCCGCTACAGCACCCGCGTGGATGCTCTGCCAGAAGATGTGCGACTGGCCCTGCGGAACCACCCCGATCACCTTCTTGTTTGAGCGTTTGCAGCCGGCGCCGGCGGCGGCAACCAGGGCCAGGAAGCCCCGGCGCGAAGTGAGCGTCTTAGAAGATTGCATTATGCGACAGTATAGCCGGATCGCGACCCAGCCGGACGAGTGTCACGGCCGTCACACCGGCGGCCGCGAACCGTAAGCCAACGCGCAACGCGCGTCCAGCCCCGCGTGGAACCATGGTGGAGAGGAAAGGAACCATGGCGCAGACTGGCAGCGATGCTCTCATAGAAACCCTCATGGATTGGGGCGTGGAGATTGTGTTCGGGCTACCCGGCGACGGCATAAACGGCATTATGGAGGCGCTGCGTACGCGCCAGGACAAAATCCGCTTCATCCAGGTGCGGCACGAGGAGGCGGCCGCCTTCATGGCCTGCGGCTACGCGAAATACACTGGGAGGCTGGGCGTCTGTCTCGCGACCTCCGGCCCGGGCGGCATCCATCTGCTGAATGGGCTCTACGACGCGAAGCTTGACGGTCAACCGGTGCTGGCCATCACGGGCATGCACTACCACGACCTGATCGGCACCCGCGCCCAGCAGGACGTGGAACTCGATAAGCTCTTCATGGATGTGGCGGTCTTTAACCAGCGCGTCATGGGTCCCAATCACGTGGCGCCGCTGACGGACCTCGCCTGCCGGACCGCCCTCAGCTATCGAGGTGTGGCGCATATCGCCTTCCCCGTCGACCTTCAGGAAGAGGAGGTTTCCAAAAAGGACGCCCCCAAGCGCGTGAAGCACCATGAGACCTCCGGGGTGTGGGCCGCGCCCGCGCACCTGCCCCGCCGCCAGGATCTCGAGCGCGCCGCCGAAGTCTTGAACGCCGGCAGCAAAGTCGCCATCCTGGCCGGGCGCGGTGCGCTCACTGCCAGATCGGAGTTGGAGCAGGCGGCGGAGACCCTCGGCGCCCCGATCATCAAAGCCCTGCTCGGAAAGGCGGCGGTCCCCGACGACAGCCCCTATTGCACCGGCGGCATCGGACTGCTCGGTACCAAGCCATCGCAGGAAGTTATGGAAAGCTGCGATACCCTGCTGATGGTGGGCACCTCATTCCCGTACATCGAGTTCTATCCCAAGCCGGATGCCGCACGCGCCGTGCAGATCGATCTGGACCCGGCGCGCATCGGGCTGCGCTACCCGGTGGAGGTCGGGCTTGTGGGGGACAGCAAACGCACGCTCGAACACCTGTTGCCGTTGCTCAAGCGCAACCCGAACCGCGATTTCCTTGGGCAGGCCCAAGTCGGGGTGCGGGACTGGTGGATGATGCTTGAGGAGAGCGCGAGCGTCATGGATACCCCCATGAAGCCGCAGGTGCTGGCCAGGGAACTCGGCAAGCGTCTGGCCCCCGATGCGATTGTTTCCTGCGACTCCGGAACGGTGACCAGTTGGTGGGCGCGGTACATGCCGGCGCGGCCGGGGCAGATGTACTCCTGCTCCGGCAACCTGGCCAGCATGGCCTGCGGGCTCCCCTACGCGATCGCGGCGCAGTTGGCCTGGCCGGAGCGGCAGTCCGTGGCGTTTGTGGGCGATGGCGCGTTTTCCATGCTTATGGCAGAGTTCGCCACCGCGGTAAAGTACAAGCTGCCCATCAAAGTATTCGTGGTCAAGAACAACACCCTGGGCCAGATCAAGTGGGAGCAAATGGTGTTCCTTGGCAATCCAGAGTACGGTTGCGACCTGCAGCCCATCGACTTTGCCGCCGCGGCTCAGGCATGCGGAGGCGCCGGTCTCACTGTTGAGGATCCACGCGACTGCGGGAAGGTGCTGGATCAGGCGCTCGCGACACCGGGGCCGGTGCTGGTCCAGGCGCTGGTCGATCCGTTCGAGCCTCCCATGCCCCCGAAAGTCAATATGGAGCAGGCGAGGCATTTCGCCGAATCGCTTGCTCGCGGGGAGGCCGATGCCTCTAAAATCGCGCGCACCGTGCTGGTGGACCGGATCCGCGAACTGGTCTGAGTTTACGATTCGTTTGCCATGGAAGAGGCTGTTTTCAGCTGGATTACGCAGCACGGCTATCCCGCAATCTTCGGCTTGCTGGTGCTCGGCATCATCGGACTGCCGGTGCCCGACGAGACGCTGCTCACGTTTGTCGGCTACCTCATTTACACGAACCGGGATCACTGCCAGCTATATCCTGGGGCGCACCCTCGGGATAGGGCTGATCTGCCGCTATGAGCGCTACGTTCACCTCACCGGGGAGCGCATCGCGAAGGCGCATGACTGGTTCGAGCGCGTGGGGCGCTGGGCGCTCACGTTCGGGTACTACGTTCCCGGCGTACGCCACCTCACTGCCTATGCGGCGGGGATGTAGTCCCTGGAGCCGCACGTCTTCGCAGCGGCACATGCTCGTCCTCGCAATAGTGTTGGCAGCGGCGGCGGGCGCATACTCCTGGTGGCCGAAGCGAAAGGCTGACGCCCGGCGCGATGCTCTTTAGTACCCGCCGCCCGTCTCGACTTTGCCGCGGAAGGTCCAGTAGATCACCGCATTGTAAACCAGCACGAAGGGCATCCCGATGGCCGCGATGATAGCCATAATGGTCAGGGTCTTGGGGCTCGAAGCGGCGCGATAGATGGTGAGGCTGTTCTCCGGGTTGTTGCTGGCCGTCACCATGTTCGGCCAGAGCGCGATGGCGAACAGCGCGATGAGCGTGATCATCGCCACCGACGAGGAAGCGAATGCCCACCCCGGCCTGCCCGCGTAGATCGACCGCGGAATATTGGCAATCGCAAGCACACTGATGACCACCACCACGACGGCCCACGGGAAGTGCGCGAAGTTCGCGGTGGCGCGTGGAATCGCCACCAGGGTGTACATCGTGCCAAGCAGATACAGCACCAGGAACAGCCCCCACGTGTGCCACATCCAGTTGCGCAGGCGCGTCAGCAGTTCGCCCTCAGGCGTCTTCAGGTAGAGGTATATGGCGCCGTGCATGGCGAACATCGCTACCACTGTGAGGCCCGCCAACAGGGGGTATGGGTGCAACAGATCGAGCACGCCGCCGAGGTAAACTCCACGCTCGTCGAGCGGAATGCCCATCAGGGCGTTTCCTGCCGCGACGCCGAACAGGAATGACGCCAGCAGACTCGACAGGAAGAACCCGTAATCCCACATGTGCCGCCAGGGTCGCGATTCCATTTTGCTCCGGAACTCGATCGACACGGCGCGGAAAATCAAGGCGAACAGCAGCAGCGTGAACGGCACGTAGAAGCCCGAGAAGACCGTGGCATACGCCATCGGGAAGGCCGCGAACAGAGCGCCCCCGAAGGTGACGAGCCAGACCTCGTTGCCGTCCCAGATGGGGCCGATGGCGTTCAGGAACGTGCGGCGCTCCTCGTCGCGGCGCGCGATGGGGTGCAGGATTCCCACCCCCAAGTCGAACCCGTCGAGCACCGCATAGCCCGTGAGCAGTACCCCGAGCAGGAGGAACCACAACAGACACAGATCAGGCATGGCTTAGCTTTCCTCCTCCCGGTTCGGCTCCTTGGCTTCGGACATGGAGTCCTCGTGCAGGATGCGGGCCGCGGCGGTCGCGTCGAAGCCGCGCGCGGTCGTGTGGGGTGGCATGGCGACCGGCACGGGTCCGGCCTGAATCTTGTGGTTCAGCACGAAAAGCCAGACCCAAAACAGCAGCACGTAGATCAGGCTATAGCCCGCGATAGCCCCCTTCACCTGCCCCGCGGTGATGTTTTCGGAAACGGCGGAGGCGGTACGCAGCCCTTCCTCGAGGCGATACTGCACCATCCCCGCCGGGTCGAGGATGAACCCGCCGGTGGCGTCCGTTATCACCCTTGGGTGCACGATCCATGGCTGCCGCCCCACCTCCGCCGCCATCCACCCGAGTTCGTTCGCCACGAACGGCCCGATTACCGAGACGACGAAGATCCACATCAGCCAGCGCTTGTCGAAGAGCGTACCGCGCAACCGCAGCACGGAGGCATAGACCGTGATGGCCGCGAAGAACATCCCCAGCCCAACCATAATGTGGAAGCTCGCGTAGGAGGGGTTCAGGGGCGGCCAGTCCTCGCGGCGGAAGCGGTCGAGGCCGATCACGGGTGCGTTGAAATCGCGATGCACCAGGAAGCTGAGGCCTCCCGGTATCGCCGGGCTGAAGCGCAGCCGGCGCTGCTCTTCATCGACGTATCCGAAGAGGCTCAAGTCGCCGCGCCCCGTCTCGAAGTGGCCTTCGAAGGCTGCCAGTTTGGCGGGCTGGTGCCGCGCTACCATGCGTCCGTTGAAATCTCCCGAGACTATCTGGACCAGGCTGAAGATAGTGGCGAAAATCAGGGCGCCGGTGAATGACCGCATGGCGAAATCGCGGTGCCGCCCCTTCAACAAGTAGAACGCCGAGATGCTCATGATGAAGAACGCGCCCAGGATGTATGCGCCGATGAGCGTGTGGGTAAGGCGGTTGACTGTGGACGGGTTGAGCAGCACCTGCCAGAAGTCCATCACCTCCGCCCGCATCATCGGTTCTCCGTTCACCAGCCAGGGCTTACCGTCCCGCATCATCGAGACGATGTGATGCCCCTGCGGCGTCTGCTGCCAACTGTTGGCGACGATGATCCAGACGGCCGAGAACATGGAACCCAGTGACACCATCAGGGTGGCGAAGAAGTGGAAGCCGGCACTCACTTTGTCCCAGCCGAAGACCAGCACCGCCAGGAAACCGGATTCCAGGAAGAAGGCGAAAATGCCTTCGGCTGCCAGCGCCGAGCCGAAGACATCCCCCACGAAGCGCGAGTAGGGCGCCCAGTTGGTGCCGAACTCGAATTCCATGACGATTCCGGTGGCCACCCCGATGGCGAAGCTCACGGCGAACAGGCCGGTCCAGAACCGCGCGGCCGATTCGTAGATCGGTTCGCGCCGCTTCAGGTACATGGCTTCGAGATACACCATCACCACCCCCATCCCGATGGTCAGGGGAGGGAAGAGGTAGTGAAACATGATGGTGAGGGCGAATTGAATGCGCGAAAGCAGCGCGACGTCGTCCATCCGGCAATCCTCCGGGAGTTCCGGATAGTATTGTCGCCCTTTATCCGTCGGCGTTTCCGTGCTCAATCGTACATCTGGCGGGCGAACAGGGCGGTGCCGCGATCCGGCTTCGCGCTCGCGCCCCCGATTCATCTGTTCTACTCTTGTGGAATGGCCATGAGAAACGTACTGCCCGTGTTCTGTCTTTTCGGCCTCGCTATGGGAACCGCGAACCTGGCCGCGCAGCAGAAGGCGCCCAAGGTGATCGATGCGCATGTGCACTACAATGGCGATACGGCCTTTCTACGTAAACTGGTCGCGCGGCTCGACGCCGTCGATGGCATGGCATTCGTGCTGGTCACCCCCAAGCACCTCGAAGGTGCCAAGGACTACATCGCCTCCCATCCCAACCGCCTTGTCGGCTTCGGCCAGATCAACCTCGACGACCCGGACGCCGCCACCCAGATCGACCGCTTCCATGCCGCCGGATTCCGAGGCATCGGGGAACTCCTCCGGCCGTTGAAGAACTACGACGACCGCGGCTACTGGCCGCTCTACGAGCGCGCGGAGAAATACCGGATGATCGCGCTGTTCCACACCGGTATCGTCAGCCGCCGGAATCCGGACATCCCGGAGGACGTCAGCGTCGATCGCATGCGGCCGCTGCTGCTCGACGCCATCGCCCGGCGCTTCCCCAAGCTAACCATCATCGGGGCGCACCTGGGCAACCCGGAGTACGAGCAGGCCGGCGAAATCGCGCGATGGCATCCCAACCTGTTCTTCGACCTCTCCGGTTCCACCCTCATCAAGAAGCAGGAGGACTACCCCTATTTCAAGTCCATCTTCTGGTGGTCGAGCATAGTCAGTCCCCACACGCCAAAGGGCGGCCCCAGCGCCTTCGAGAAGATCGTCTTCGGTTCGGACGTTTTCGATGGCGAACTGGAGGAGTTCGATCGCGCGCTTGACCGCCATCGCAAAATGCTGGATGCCTGCGGGGTATCGAAGGAGTCCCAGGCCAACATCTTCGGCGGCACACTCTGGCGCATCCTGAACACGGCGAAGTAGCGGGCGCGATGGACGCGGTTCTCTTCGTTGGAATCCAGGGCGCAGGCAAGAGCACCTTTTACCGCGAGCGCTTCTTCGACACGCACGTCCGCATCAGCCTGGACATGCTGCGGACGCGCACACGCGAGCGCATCCTCTTTGAAGCCTGCCTGCGTGCACAGCAGCCCTTCGTGGTCGACAACACCAACGTGCTGGCGTCCGAGCGGGCGGTCTATATCGTTCCGGCCAGGGCCGCGGGCTTCCGGGTGACGGGCTATTTCTTCGTGCCCGACGCTCGCGGCTCCATCGCGCGTAACCAGGCGCGGGAAGGGCGCCAGGCGATCCCCGTACGTGGGGTGCTGGGGACCCTCAAGCGCCTCCAGCCGCCGCGCCTCGAAGAGGGCTTTCACGCGCTCTATCTGGTGCGCGCGCTCCCCGAAAGGCAGTTCGAAATCGAGCCGGCCTCCTGAGCCGTGCTACTATCGCCCCCATATGGGCACCAACCCCGCGGAGCCCCGCGAGCTGACCTGGAAAGCGATTGGCCTGGGGCTCTTCCTGGCGCTGGTGTTCGGCTCGGCGAATGCCTATCTCGGGATGCGCGCGGGCCAGACCATCGCGGCCACCATTCCCGCGGCCGTCATCGCCATCGCGGTCTTCCGGCTGCCGGCATTTCGCGGCGGCGTACTGGAGCAGAATATCGCGCGCACCGCGGCATCGGTGGGGGAGGCCCTGGTGGCTGCCGCCATCTTCACCATTCCCGCTTTCATGATGGTGGAGATCAATGGGGTGCGGCTCTGGGCGGACCTGCGTACGCACTACTGGGAATCCGTGCTCATCCTGCTGGTGGGCGGGCTCATTGGCGTCTTCTTCATCATCGTGCTGCGGCGCCCTCTGGTCGCGGAGTCGGACCTGCCGTTCCCGGAGAGCGTGGCCAGCGCGGAAGTAGTGAAGGCAGGGGAGGCGGGCAGCGACGCGCCGCGCTATGTCTTCGGCGCCATGGGGTTCGGCGCGCTCATCCAGGTGCTCAAGTCGGACAAGGGCGTCCAGGTATTCCGGGAGTACACCGAAGGGTTCCTGGCATTCCCGCGCTCGCTGGTGCAGCACTTCGATTTTCAGAAACGGCCGATCGGCGACGTAGTGCATGCGGGCGGCATATGGTGGTCCACTCCCGCGCTCTCGCCGGCACTGTTGGGCATCGGCTACATCATCGGGCCGAAGCTGGCGGCGATCAACATGGCTGGAGGGCTGATCGCCTGGTGGATGCTGATCCCCCTGCTGCTGTTCTTCGACCCCCAACTGCCCGCGCGCCTGGCGCCTGCCGGTGCGCCGCCGGCCGCCTGGGACGTAGCGGCCTATTCGGTCTGGTACAACGTGGTGCGGCCGGTTGCCGTCGGGACCATGCTGGTGGCCGCCTGCTATACGCTGTTTTCGATGCGTTCCTCCATCCGGCGCTCCGTCACCGGCGCGTTTGGTGCGTCGGCGCGCGCCGCCAGCGGAACGGTCCACACCGAGCGCACCGACCGCGACATCCCCTTCCGCTGGCTGGCTTTCGGCACCATAGTCCTGACGGTGGCGATTACCGCCATCTACTATTACTTCACGGGAAGCGTGGCGGCGGCGGTCCTGGCCGCCATTGTGATGGGGGTCGCGGGTTTCCTGCTCTCCGCTGTGGGCGGTTATCTCGTCGGCCTGGTGGGCAGTTCCAACCAGCCGCTCTCGGGACTGACGCTTTCCGCCCTGGTGCTCTCCGCGCTGGTGATGCTGGCGGTGGGGGCCACCGGGATTTCCGGCGTGGCGGCGGTGCTGGGGGTCGCCTCCGTGGTCGCCTGCGCGTGCTCGGTTTCGGGATCCCTGATTCAGGACCTCAAGGCCGGGCAGTTGCTGGGAGGCACCCCGTGGAAAATGCAGGTGGCTGAAATCCTGGCGGTAGTGGTGCTCTCGCTGTTCCTTATGCTCCCCATCATCGCCCTGCACGAGGCCAATCTTGCCACCGGCGGGATCGGCGGACGCGCCCTTCCGGCGCCCCAGGCGGGCCTGATGGCCCAGCTTGCGAAAGGCATTGTAGGGGGGCAGATGGCCTGGGGGTTGATCGGCGCCGGCGCGGCCTTCGGGATCGCCCTCATTCTATGCGGAGCGCGCGCCCCCATGCTCATCGCGGTGGGGATGTATATTCCCTTCGACACCGTATCGGCAATCTTCGTGGGCGGGATGGTGAAGTGGGTCGCGGACCGCATTGCCGCGCGGTATGGGGCCGAGCGCGCGCGCCGCGCCGAAGACCGCGGTACCCTGCTGGCGTCCGGCTTGATCGCCGGGGAGGCGATTATGGGGATCCTGCTGGCGGTTACGTTCCTTTCGGGAGTAGCGTCCATCACGCACTTGGTGACGGGCCGCGAGGCGCTGCCTTTTTACGCCGCCTGGGGCGGCTGGCTATCGCTCGCGGCCTTCGCCGCCATTGCCTGGGTGTTGATCCGGATCCCGCTTAAAGATTGAAGGAGATGCCCGCGGAGACCTCGGTCTGCCTGAGCCTGCCGCTTGGCGCTTCGGTGGTCTGGAACAGGTCCGGTTTGCCCGTATTGTACTGGCGAATGTCGAACCGCACGCCCCACACGTCAGTCAGGCGCGCCTTGATCCCGCCGCCATAGTTGAAGCCGAACTTGGTCACCTGGTTGCCATAATACGCCGAAGATCCCGGGGGAAAGAAGCTGCTGAAATGAATGCCGCCGGCCGCAAACGGACGAATGCGGGAGCCTTCCGGCGTAGCGTACGCCAGAAAGGCGTAAGTTCCCTGGTGCACCGGCATGCCGATTTCACCGCCCTCCGGGCCGGCGATCTCGGCTTTGCTGCGGTTGTAGGCGTAACCGATCTCGTGGCCGAAAAACCGATAGGTATTCAGCGTAAAGCGGAGATTCAGCCGGAACCCGTCGCCGAGCGTGACCTCGGGGTTGTTAATCAGGGCCCCGCTGAAACTGGAGACACCGCCGCTGACCGAGAACTCCGCCACTTGTGCGGTAGCCGCCGTTGTGCACGTGAGGAAAATAGCTGCTAACAGGAGTTTGCGCATCATGCTGTCTACCAGTCTACAATGCGCAGACAGATAATCTGTTGCGGTGGAGGGTGCCCGAAAGGTGCGGAGAATTACGCCACGCTGTACTTGTCGCGGCAGGCGACCGAGCAAAAGTGTATTTCGCGGCCGTCCACTTTCTTTGTGACCGCGGAGTTCACCGCTACGTACGTGCCGCAGACCGGGTCCCGCTTCAACTCACCACCGGCGTGGACCTCGTCTTCTTTCCCGTCCCGGGCGGCGGGAACCGAAGATCCAGAGGAGCCGAGTAGGTTCTTCAGAATGTAGCGGATCACCAGAAAGGCGATCAGGGGAAGGATAAAACGGATTAGAAAAAGCCTGAGCATGTTTTGGGGGGATAGAGGCACCGCCCCTATCCCCACTATACCGCTTGACGCCGCGTCGCGCTTACTTCTTCTTGCCCTTCTTGGCGGCCGGAGCGTCGGGATTCTTGTACTGCGTGTCCAACTTGGCGTCCATCATCGCGAGCATGCCCTTCGCCGACTCGGCGTTGGGCCCGTCCGCTTTGAGCGCCAAATACTTCTCCAGCGCTTCACGCGTGCCAGGGGCAGGGGTCACCTTGCCGGCGGCGTCGATCTGCGCCTTCGCCATCAGGCTCACGCCGTACTGGTAATAGGCCTCGGCATAGTTCGGGTCCGCTTCGATGGCCTTCTTAAAGGCTTGGCTGGCGGCCTCGGACTGCCCCGAGTTGGTGAGCACCGCGCCCAGATTGTAGAAGTACTGACCGGCGCCCGCGGGGTTGATCTGGGCCGCCTTGGTCAGTTGGGCCTGTGCCTCGTCCAGTTTCTTAGCCTTCACCAGCGCCAGGGCGTAGTTGTTGTAATACGCCGCATCGTCGGGCTTCAGCTCGATCGCCTTCACGTAGGTGGCCAAGCCCTTCTCCATGACAGCGTCGCGTTCCGGGCCGGTCTTGTTGCCGGACTGCCCGACGTAAGCTTCGGCAAGCTGCGCGTAGACGACGTGCTGTTTGGGGTCAAGCTCCATGGCCTTCTCGAAGGCTGCCACAGCCGCGTCATAGTTCTTGGCCTGCAAGGCGTTCATGCCTTCATTGAACGAGTCGCTGAGTGCCTTGTTCTTTTTCAGCGCCTCTTCCCGCGCCTTCATGCTCTTTTCGAGCGCCGCCTTCTGCTCGGGCGTCATGTCACGCGCCTGTTCTTTGGTGAGCTGACCGGTTTCGGCGGCGCGCTGCATGGCTTCCTGTCTCTGCCGGAGTGCCTGCAGGTCGAAGTTGACGGGCGTCGGGTCTCCCAGGCGGGTGCGGACATTGTCCATGGAATCGACATCCTTGCCGTCCACTTCCACCGTCAGCTTGTACGTGCCGAGCGGCAGCCCGGCATGAAAATAGTGGCCCTTCTTGTCTGTCTTGACTTTGTAGTTGCCCTTGATGTCTTTGCGCTCGATCTTCACCAGCGCGCCTTTCAGGGGTTGACCGTCCGGGCCCTTCACATCGCCTTCGAGCGACGAAGTCTGGGCGAAAGAGGGACAAGCCAGGAACAGAATACCCATCGCGGCCAAGGCGAGGTTACGGAACTTCATGAGGTCCTCCTGATGTGCTTACGCGTATATTAAATTCCAGTTTACTACACCAACGAAAGGGAGAACAGGCCTGGGCGTGCTACAATCCCCCCGGCTCACCTTCATGAATACAGACCTCGCTACCCAGCTCCTTTTCGAACTCTTCTCGGGACTGCCCAGGCAGGGACCCGGCTGCCCCGCCGCCACGCGTCAGGCGTTCTCACTCGTCCCGCCGCTGTCCTCCGGTGCTCGCGTGCTCGACGTCGGCTGCGGGAGCGGGGTCCAGACCGTCGAGCTGGCCCGGCTCACCGATGCCCGGATTACCGCCATCGACATCTACGAGCCGCTCGTCCGGAAGCTGAACCGGAAGGCCGCGGCCGAGGGGTTCGATGGCCGTCTCCAAGCCCATGTGGCCGATATGGCGCACCTCGATTTTGCGCCTGGGTCGTTCGATCTCATCTGGTCCGAGGGATCGATCTTCATCGTTGGGTTTGAACAGGGTCTTCGGGACTGGCGCCCCTTGCTCAAGCCGCGCGGCTACCTCGCGGTGAGCGATTTGTGCTGGCTGAAGCCCGATGTTCCGCGCGAGTGCACCGACTACCTCAACGGTCTCTGCCCGCGCGGTGTCTTCGACGCCGACGCCATGCTGGCCAAAATCGCCGGCTGCGGCTATCGTTGCGCCGGCCATTTTGCCCTCCCCGCTTCCGCCTGGTGGGACGACTACTACACCCCTTTGCAGAGGAGCCTCGGCCCGTTCCGGGAGAAGTACCCCGGAGAGCCCGCGCTCTCCATAACCAGCGGGGCCGAACAGGAAATCGAGATGTTCCGCCGATACTCGGACTACTACGGCTATGTTTTCTTCTTGATGGAGCGGGCGGGCGACTGATCCGCTTTCTTCGCCGCCAGACGCTCGCGCAGCGCCGCGGTGGCTTCGCGGTGACACTTCAGGCAGAGAGTGCGCATGTTGGAGAGGTCGCACTCGCCGCCGCCTTCGGCTACCGGCACGATGTGGTCGGCATCCCAGAGGTGGCGGCGTGAGCCCCAATCGCGCTCGAATATCCGGCGGGCGGCGTAATCCAGCTTGCGCTTATCTTTCCGCAGGATTTCGGTGTTGAGGCCGCACGCCGCGCACACGCCCTTATCGCGCTTGAAGACCTGTTCCCGCAGATAGCCTGGGTCGGTCCGCAGCTTCCAGGCGTGCACGCAGGCCTCTGAACAAAAGGTATAGCGGCCCTTGGGAACGGCCTCTCCGCAGTGCCGGCAGACGCGCGGGTGCTCCTTCCGGTCCACACGTCCGCCGGGACTGGCGCGGCGGGTGCTCACACCCGGAGTTCGTAGCCCAGGCCGCGCATCCCGTCGATAATGGCCGCGCGGATCCGGCCCGCCTCGTCGGAGGCCAGGGTGCGCTCGGGCGAGCCCAGTGTCAGCCGGAACGACACGCTCTTGACGTCGTCGGCGAGCGGCGGCCCGGAATACTGCCGGACGTATTCGATGGATTCCAGCATGGGTCCGGCGAAGCCCGCGAGCTTGTCCCTCAATCCGGCCACCAGTTCGCGTTTCCCGGCCAGCACGGAAAGGTCGAAGCCGATGGAGGGGAAGCGCCGGATGGGCGTGTAGCGCTTTTCCCGCGCGCTCAGTTCCCGCATGACATTCAGGTTGATATCGAGCACCGCCGCGCGCCCTTCCACCATGGACGGGTGCAACTCGAAGAGGCGCCCTACCACGCGGCCGCGCCACACCAACTCCGCCGTGCGGGCCGGATGCTCGTACGCCCGCGCCTCGGCCGGACGCGCCTCCACGCCGTCCATCAGGCACTCGGCGGCGCGCTTGGCCTCGAACAATCCCGCCGTGCCGTCGCCGTGGCGTGCGTAAACCGCCGCCGCCAGGTGCGGTATCTCCTCCGGCAGCCCCGCGTCGCATTTGTGGATCTCGCGGCCGATCTCAAACAGCCGGAACTGATCCGTCTGCTTGCTGTTCTCGACGATGTTGCTCCAGATTCCCGGGATCAACGACATCCGCAACAGCCCCTGGTCCGACGCGATAGGATTGGCCACGGCCAGGTGCGCCGCCGGGTCCAGGTGGAAGGCGCGCGCCTGCTCCTCACTCACGAAAGAGTAGTTGTAGACCTCAGTGAAGCCCTGGGCCGCGCAGATGTCCCGCACGGCGTGATGAAAGGCCCGCTCCTCATTGGAGGGCGGTACATTTGTAGCTACCAGGGGGGCCTTAGGGGTGATCGAATCGTACCCCACCATGCGTCCGACCTCTTCCACCAGGTCGTCCTTCACGGCAATGTCTCGGGTGGCGCGCCAGGAGGGCACCGTTACGGACAGCACCCGCGGACGTACTTCGGAAACCCCGAACTCCAGGCGTTCCAGGATGTCCCGCACCTCGGCCTCGGACACGTCGCGGCCCAGTTTGCGGACCAGCCAGTCCATCGGCAACTCGATCGGCGGCGGCACCCGGATCTCCCGCCCGGTGTCCGCCAGTCCGCCCACGATGCGGAAGCCCGGCGCCACAAGCTCCAGCAGCTCGACGGCCCGCGCCAGAGCGCGCACCGTGTTGCGCGGATCCTGAGACTTCTCGAACCGCATGGATGCGTCCGTGCGCAGCTTCAGCGCCGAGGAAGTCTTCCGGATGCTGGACCCCTGAAAATTGGCGCTCTCGAGGACAATCCGGGTGGTCTTCTCACTGATCGCGCTTTCGAGGCCCCCGATTACGCCGCCCAGTGCAATCGGGCCGCCGGCATCCGCGATGGCCACGTTTTGCGGCCCCAGCGTGTACTCTTCCTCGTTCAGCGCCGTGAAGCGCTCCCCGTGCCTGGCGGGCCGCGCCCAAATGGTATCGCCCTTCAGCAGGTCGCGGTCGAAGGCGTGCATGGGCTGGGCCAGCTCCGCCATAATGTAGTTCGTCAGGTCCACCAGGTTGTTGATGGGGTTCAGCCCGATGGCCGTCAACCGGCATTGCAGCCACAGCGGCGACGGCTTTACCGTCACATTCTCGATCACCAGCGCGGAGTACCGCGGGCAGACGTCCAGATCCGGAATCTCGATCTTCACCGGCGAGGGACTGTCCGGCAGCAGGTGCATCTTTACCGGATCGCACAGCCGGCGCCCCAGAATCGCGGCCACTTCCCGCGCCATGCCGAGGTGCCCCCACAGGTCCGGCCGGTGGGTGATGGATTTGTTGTCGATCTCGATGACGTAATCGCGCACGCAGCCCGCCAGCGGCGCCCCGACCTGGCTCGAGAGCTCGATAATCCCGGAGCTTTCCCGGTTGATCCCCAGCTCCGCTCCGGAGGCCAGCATGCCGTCGCTCTCGATGCCGCTGACGAGCTTCTTCCCCACCGGCACATACGCGGTTACCCGGCCGGCGCGACAGTTGGGCGCGCCGCAGACGACGGTCTTCACGCCATAGCGGCCCGTCTCGACCACGGCCTTTACGTTGTGGCTGCCCTCGATGAACTCCACCGATTCGATGCGCGCCGCCACCGCGGAATCCAGCAGCTCGCCGGCGCTCTCGATGCCCTCGCACTCGGCCGTCTTCATGGTGATGAGCCGTTCGAGCGGCGCGGCCGGCGTATCCAGGTTTTCGACGAACTCGCGAATCCAGTTGTAGGAGAACTTCATATGGTTGAATGGCGGCCCAAAATCCCTTTTAGAACTGTCCCAGGAACCGCAGATCCCCGCCTTGCAGCAGCCGGATATCGTCGATGCCGTAACGCATCATCACCAGCCGCGTCAGGCCCAGCCCGAAGGCGAAACCGCCCCACTCCTCCGGGTCGATGCCGCTCGTTCGCAGCACATGGGGGTTCACCAGGCCACACGGCAGCAATTCCACCCAGCCGCCCTGTTTGCACACCGGGCAGCCCGAGCCGCCGCAGATGAGGCACTGGATGTCCAACTCGAAACCCGGCTCGACGAACGGGAAGTAACCCGGCCGCAGCCGCACCGTGACGTCGCGCTTGAAGATGGCAGTCAGCAGCGTCTTCATGAAGTACAACAGGTGCGCCACGGAAACGTCGCGGTCGATCATCATCCCTTCGAGCTGGTAAAAGGTGTGCTCGTGGGAGGCGTCCACGCTTTCATTGCGGAAGACGCGGCCGGGCGCGATCATGCGCAGCGGTGGACCCAGCTTTTCCATGCCCCGCACCTGCACGGGCGAGGTATGGGTGCGCAGCAGGTTGCCGTCGGCCAGCCAGAAAGTGTCCTGCATGTCGCGCGCGGGGTGGTCCGGCGGCAGGTTCAGGGCGTCGAAATTATGATACTCGTCCTCCACTTCCGGACCGTCCAGCACGGTGAAGCCGAGGGAGACGAAAAGCTGCTCGATCTCCGTCTGGATCTGCGTAAGGGGGTGGAGTTTGCCGGGACGGATACCGGGCGCTGGCAGGGTGAGATCGACCCACTCGGCATCCAGGCGGGCGCGCAGGGCAGCGTCGTCAAACTGCTTCTTTTTGGCCTCCAGCGCCTCTTCGAGGGCCTGCTTGGCGGCGTTCAGCAGCTTGCCGGCCTGGGCCCGTTCCGCGGGGGCCAGTTTGCCCATGTCCTTGCTGATGTGGGCGAGGGTGCCCTTGCGACCCAGCACTTCAATGCGCACGGGTTCAAGCTGCTCCGGTGTCTCGGCCGCCGCGATCCGGGCCAAGGCGCCGGACCGCAGCTCTGTGAGCTGTTGTTCGAGCATGTGGGAAAGAAATCTATTTTAGCAGGTGTGGGGGGAATGGCTGCGCGCCGGCGCCCTCCGTGCTGGTTCGACGGGAGGTGCGCCGGGATCGCGCAAAAGGACGGTTTCGCGCCTTGTGGCCCGTAGAAGGCGGCCACCGCGCGTTCGGAATCAGTTGGTGCTGGGAGCCAGTGCGGCCCGTCTTTTGGCGGCGCGGCGCGCCTTCAGCCGTGCATTCGCCTTCTTCTGCTTCTCCAGCGACACAACCTCCTGGCAGGCGTCGCAACGCTTGCGGATCCGTGACTTGGTAGTGAACGTTGCTCCACACCGCCGGCACTGCTTTACGATAGTCTCGTCCAACGGAAGAATACCGGGCTTATGCGGCAAAAGATGGGAATAATGAAAATCGCACTGGTTCATATCAGGCACCCTCGCACGACAGGCTCAGTCTTCCTTATCGGGCGTTCTGGGAGGTGTGCGTCGGAATTTGGGTCAAATGCCCCAAGACGCCGTCCCCTTATCAGGCGGCCTTCGCGAAGGCCGCGAAAGCTCCCGTTCGCCCCGGAACTTCCGAAGCGCTCCGCGTTCCGGGCGAATGTTACTGATGCGGAAGAGTTTGGTACCAAGTGCCGCATTCCGGTCCGCGGATCCAAGACATCCCGGCGGGTATCCGCATCCGCTCCCTGGCCTTGGTTCTTACGGAAAACTGTCATGCTTCGTACATCAGTATTGCACGCCAGGGACCTAAACGGTCAGGATCCCTGGGCCGGCGCGGGCACGTACGCTTCTTCGGCGCCGGCCAACTCCCACCCCAAGTGGTTGATGTAGAAGAGCAGTAGTGGTTCGGGGTAAGTGCCGCGAAATTTCTCGAATGTGCGGGCCTGCCACCCGTCGCCGAGGTACGGCTTGGGGTCGAGGTCCTTGCTGAAAAATCCGTTCTCGTGGGGAATGCCGATGAAATCCAGCACCGCGACGATCATCTCGAGCTGCGAGACGAGCACCGCCTGCCCCAGGTCTCTGGCAAAATCTTCCTCGCGCTGCTCAATCCGGCTCCAGAAGCGCGGCGTGGATTTGCGCAAAGACTCCGTATTTACTTTGATCAGATGCGCGCTGGCCTTGAAGCCTTCGTAAAGCTGAAACGTTTTCAGCTTCCCGATCGACACGCTACGCACGAGCTGGCCGAAACCATCCTGACCCAGCTTCAGGAATAAGTCACAGAGCTGCATTAAAATAACAGGTTAACACGGGTGCGTGCCGGATTGATCAGGGTTCGCGGGTCTGAAATTACCGGAGCGGGAACCGCGCGGCGATCCTACGGCGTGCGGTAGAATTGTTAAGTTTGGTTCGCATGAGCAATGTCATCATTTTAGGCGCCCAGTGGGGAGACGAAGGTAAGGGCAAGATCGTCGATCTTTTCTCCGACCGCTTCGATATCGTCGCACGTTATCAGGGGGGCCATAACGCCGGTCACACCGTGCTGATCGGAGACCGCAAGTTCGTCCTCAAACTGGTGCCGAGCGGCATTCTGCGGCCGGGCAAGCAGGCGGTTATCGGCAACGGCCTGGTGATCGACCCTGCCGCGCTGCTGGCCGAGATCGAGATGCTCGCTTCGCTCGGCGTGGAAGTAGCCGGGAACCTGTTCATCAGCAACCGCGCGCACGTACTGCTGCCCGAGCACCGCATGATGGAGAAGATGTCGGAGGGCCGGCCCGGCCGCGTCTCCATCGGCACCACCTCTCGCGGCATCGGCCCCTGCTATGAAGATAAGATCGGCCGTCGCGGCATACGCATGGCCGAGCTGCTTGACCGCCGCCTGTTCCGGGAGCGTTACGATGCGCTGGCCGCGGAAAAGATGGTGATCGCGCGGGCGCTGGGCATCGCGGAGGAACTCGATCTGGACGCCATCCGGGACGAATACGAGCTTTTTGCAGAACGCATTCGCCCCATGGTCTGCGACACCGCCGTGCTGCTGAACCAGGCGATCCGGGATGGCCGGAAGGTGCTCTTTGAAGGCGCCCAGGGCACCATGCTGGATATCGACCACGGCACTTATCCGTTCGTCACTTCGTCAAGTGCCAGTGCCGGCGGCGCATGTACCGGCACCGGCGTTCCGCCCACCCGGATCGACGGCGTGGTGGGAATCTCCAAGGCATACATCACGCGCGTGGGCGGCGGACCTTTCCCGACCGAAGCCCACGATGGCGCCGGCGACCAGATCCGCAACCGGGGGAATGAATTCGGCTCGGTCACCGGCCGTCCCCGGCGCTGCGGCTGGTTCGACGTGCCGCTGCTGCGGTATACGGCCCTGATCAACGGTTTCGACAGCCTGGTCGTCACCAAGCTCGACGTGCTCGACGAACTTGACAGCATTCCGGTCTGCGTAGCCTATCGGGCAGGCAAAACAGAAGTTTCCGAAATGCCTCCCAATGCCGCGGAGATCGCCAAGCTGGAACCGGTATACGAGTGCCTGCCGGGCTGGAAGGCTTCCACCCGTGTCGCATCCTTCGACGCACTGCCGGCCGCCGCGCGCGATTACCTGCGTTTCATTGCGGAACGAACAGGTGTAGAGGTTGGCTGTATTTCCACCGGACCGGAACGGAACCAAACCATGATCCGGCCCGATTCTCGTTTTTCACGCCTCTTCTCGTAAATTGCGGTCCTTCCATAAACACGAAGGGCGCGAGCCGTAGCTCGCGCCCTCGCGGAGTCGCAGAATCCGACGTTCGCCGCCGCCCTAAGCGGCGTTCGCCAACAGCTCGTCCAAGGATTCCGGCGACTCAAACTCGTTGCGGTCTGCCGCTTCCTGGCAGCGAATGCAATACGGGGTCCACGGCACAGCTTCGAGGCGCTTCGGTTTAATCTCCTCTTCGCAATGCATGCACGTGCCGTAGCTGCCGTCGTTGATCCGCATCAGCGCGGCTTTCACGTTGCGCAGCAGGCTCGATTCACGATCCAGGTTGCGGATTGCGAGCTCACGCTCACCGGCTAGTTGCACCTCGTCCAGGGCGTCCGGGCTTTTCTGAATAGCGATGTCTTCCCGGTTCGCCAGGCCTTTGGAGAGTTCGGCCTGCTTGGCGAGCAGCATCGCTTTATATTTTTCGAGTTCGGTCTTGTTCATTTGCTATCTCCTTCTTCCGCCTCTATTTGTGCGTTGTCTTCCTAGCTTCGTCTCATCCTCTCCTTATCGGAATTAACTAGACGAGTTCGTTAAGAAAAAGTTCCATTAAAACCTAAGGGCGCCACCGCAAATACAGCCAGGCATCCTCTATGAATCCACCAACGAGACCTTAACCAAGCAATCGGTGTGCCAAACTGAGGGTCAACAATTAGACTCCGCAATGTGAGAAAAAGTTCCAAGCCCGTCACCCTCCGGGCGGGAGTGCTACTATTTCCGTTTGGAACCGGTCCAAGGATCGGAAAACCGATCGGAGAACTCTATCCGCACCGCACCCTCAGCGGCCGCCGCGCTCGCATGTATTTTTTTCGTTCTGCTCGGTGCCGCCTTCGTGCCCCATCTTGGCATTCAGAACGACGAAGCCCTGTTCGCCGCCGGGCTATGGGATCCGGCCGGCCTGCTGTATCACCGACGCGCCTTTGGGCATGACGTACCGATCATGCTGATGAGTTACCTGGGGGCGCTCAAGTGCTGGGTCTACGCGGCCATATTCCGTGTCTGGGAGCCCACACAGTGGTCCATCCGGATACCCGTTGTCGCGGCCGGCGGATTAACAGTGTGGCTGTTCTTCCTGTTGCTGCGGCGAATCGCCTCCGAACGAACGGCGGTGGCCGGATGTGTGCTGCTGGCCGCCGACACCAGCTACCTCCTGACCACTACATTCGATTGGGGCCCGGTGGCGCTGCAGCACCTCATGCTGGTCGGCGGGGTGCTTCTGCTGGTTGTGTTTGCACAAAACCGGTGGTGGCAGGCGCTGGCGGGCGCCGCTTTCCTCTTCGGCGCCGGGGCATGGGACAAAGCGCTTTTCTTTTGGCTGCTCGGCGGTCTGGCGGTGGCGCTGCTAGTGATCTATCCCCGGGAAATCCTCCGCCTGTTCACGCCCTGGCGCTGCGCCGTGGCGGTGCTGGGATTCTGCCTCGGTGCCCTGCCGCTGCTGCTCTTCAACCTGAACGCGCACCATCGTTTCGAGACGTTCCGGTCGAATGCCTCGTACTCCACCAGCGACCTGCGCGGAAAAGCGAACCTGGTGCGCTACAGCCTGGAAGGCAGCGCCTTATTCGGCTGGCTGGTGGCGGAAGACTATGAGGCACCATCGCCACAGCCGCCCGGCACGGTCGTGGCGCGGGCTTCCGCGTGGCTTAGCACGGCCGCCGGGCAACCGCGCCGCAACCTGCTGTCCTACGGCTTCCTGATCGCGCTCGCGTTAACGGCCTGGCTATGGTGGCGGCAGGGGTGGAAGGGCGAGGTCCGGATGCTGGCCGCGACGCTGGTCTTCCTTGGCGTAGCGTGGATCCAGATGGCGTTGACGCAAAACGCCGGCGGCGCCATCCACCACGTAGTTCTGCTCTGGCCGGCACCGCATCTGGTGATTGCACTCGCCTTCGGCACCGCATCCAGGCACTTTCGGGGGGGCGCGATCGCGCTTGCGGGGGTTACCGCGATACTGGCCGGATCCAGCCTCCTGGTTACGAACCAGCATTATGCCCAGATGGTTCGGAACGGCGGCGGGCTGAACTGGACCGAGGCCGTCTACCCCCTGGCGAGATACGCCAACAATCTGCCCGCGCGGCGAGTTTACGTCACCGACTGGGGCATACTCGATACCCTCCGGCTTCTTAGCCGCGGCACCCTGCCCCTGGCAGTGGGGAGCGACCCGGTTTCGAAGCCCGCCCTCAATGATGCCGACCGCGAAGTCGTGCGGACCTGGGTATCGGATCCCGGTCACATTTTCATCGGCCATACGGAGGGGAACGAATTCTTTACTGGGTCAAGGAAGAATCTCCTCGATACGGCAGCCGGCCTGGGTTTCCGGCCGGAATTTCTGCACGTAGTGCCGGACCGCCACGGACGGCGGATTTTCGAAGTGTTTCGCTTCGTCCGCTGACCGGGCGGCCCGGCATCCGGCGCCGCCGCCTAGGGGATCACGAGCTGCTGGCCGGGCTGAATCTTGTTGGGGTCTTTGATCTGGTCCCGGTTGGCGTCGTAGATCCGCATGTAGTCGTTCGCATTACCGTAGAACTGGCGGGCGATCTTGGAAAGGCTATCGCCGGCCTGCACGGTGTAGGTGCGGGTTTGCTGGCCGCCTCCGGTGGCTGCTCCGGCGGCCTGGGTCTGGCCTCCCGAAACACTGATGTCGGCGGTCAGGTCGGAATAGTTCGGGTCCACGAGCTTGATCTGATCCCAAATGCGGTTTTTGACTTCCTGGGAGGGCGCCTCCCCACGGATGAACAGCTTGTCGTTTTCAACGTGCACGTTCTGCAATCGCACGCCGGTCTGCTGAATGGTGTTTAGTACCGACTGATACTTCTGTTTGAGTTGCTCCAAGCGCTGGTCTGCCAAAACACACCTCCGAGTTGAGATTAGGACCGGTTCGAAGGAGCAAGAACCGGGCCACATCCCCGTTGGGGCAAATCC